>JAWXBM010000094.1:0-57243 GCA_034440115.1 Lysobacterales bacterium
GCGTTCCCGCGGGAACGCTCGTACTGCGGGCCGATTAGCTCAAACGTTAGGCGTCGTATACACCCACCTTAGCGTGCGAGGTAAAAATCATGTCCAGTCTCAGCGGCTCCAACTCCACGATCACTCCAGGCCTCCTGTACCACGATGCCGCCAATGCGATCGAATGGCTTTGTCGTGTGTTTGGGTTCACCAAACGACTCGTTGTGCCGGGAGAGAGCGGAACCATTGCACATGCTCACCTTGCATTCGGGAACGGCGGAATCATGCTGAGTTCAGCCGAAGTTTATGTCTTCCCGGAAATGTGTAAGTCACCACGTCAGGTGGGCGGCGTAGGAACCGCAGAAATCATTGTCTTCGTTGCTGATGCCGACGAACACTTCAAGCGCTCGTTGGCCGAGGGCGCCGAGATCCTAATACCGATTGAGAGCAAGCCGTACGGTGGCCGCGGCTACGCGTGCAAAGACCCGGAAGGCTATGTTTGGGCGTTTGGAAGCTACGATGCTTGGGCTGAGCCTCGGAACGACGCCTGACAAATCATTCAACCGGACCCGATTACCGTCACCCGCGCGTTCCCGCGGGAACGATCGTACTGCGGGCTGGTTAACTAAAACGTTATGTTTCACGGAAAGCAGGTTGGAGTCCCAAGTGCTGAACGAACGGCTTGAAGTCTTTATCGGAAAATAGAAGTGGCAACTCATTTTCAATACAGAACGTCGCGATAATAACATCCGATGTGCGCCGAATCGTGATTCCTTTCTTCCTCAGAACCCTATAATTTTCGGCGCTTTTTAAGGCAATTGAACGCCCAAACATTTCATATTGCTCAAGGGTGCTCAGCCTTTCTTTGGCTAGCTTGTATTCTTTGTCACTTTTGAAACCTTGTAAAATCTCAAGGAATATTAAATCCCCAATGGCCACAACACCTTTTTCTAATGCCTGGTCCAATGCGTCGGTGTATTTGTTGGCGTTGCCATTAAAATAATCAATCCAAACACTGGTATCTACCAGTATCATCAGGCACCACGCATTTCATCCAGGTCGCCTTCCCACTTCAGCTTTCCGCGTAGCTGACGTATGGCCTGCTGCTGGTTTTGCCTTACCAATAGCTGCAAGCCCCGCTCAACCGCTTCCCTCTTTGTGGTTAAGCCAGTAACCTTAAGCGCGTCCGCCATTAACTGGTCATCAATTACGATGTTGGTTCTCATAATTCACCTGTGTGTATATTTTTCCATATTATACACAATGCTGTGGCAAGTGAAACATAACAATCGTTAAACCAGACGCCCCGTTAAACCAGACGCCCCGGTCGCTGGATTGCGGAAGTAGTGGAGTTGCCTGGGGTCATGACATATGGCTCCACCAGAACCGAAGCCATGGCCCTGGCTGAGGCCATTGCGCTTCCTGAAATAGCTGAGAGAATTGAGAAAAAATGAATCAGAGAAAGTAACGCTGTGGAAGCGCAAAGCTCGCCCATTGAACTCACATAACAAACCCCGGCTCCCCGGATCGAGCCCGGGGTGAGCGGGGCCCGGGATGACGAATAGATTACCGGGACGACGAAATCGACGAACTTTCCAGCTGCAATCAACCGTTCGGCGTGATCGACGATTTGGCTCTTGTCGGTCCCCGCAAATGGAGTTCAATCGGTCCCGGGGCAGATAACGAACGCTGCCTTACTTGCTTGAATGAACCTTCCGGCGACCTGGTGTATAATCTTGGCCTGCTGGTGTTTGAATTTCAGTGGATCGACCCCGCAAAGCTGTCAGGCTAACTGTCAGACTGGGCGGTCACAATGCAATGACCAGCAGCACCATTGTTTAATCTGAAAGTGGACTTGATCCCAAAGGACAGGTACCGATATGAAAACCGATATACCGCGTTACGCCATTCTGGGTGGCGGCCGTCTGGCACGGCACCTGCGCCACTACTTCACCCTGCTGGGTTTGCCCTGC
Source organism: Lysobacterales bacterium (assembly GCA_034440115.1). Classification (GTDB taxonomy): domain Bacteria; phylum Pseudomonadota; class Gammaproteobacteria; order Xanthomonadales; family SZUA-36; genus JAWXBM01. Next base: position 1,953 of record JAWXBM010000094.1, read on the forward strand.
TCTGTCTGGGCGCGTAATCCCGATCCCGCTCTGAACAGCCACCCAATCAGCGGCAACACCAACGACTGCGCTGAACGCTTGCATGCCACCGTGCAAGAGGCCAGCCATGTCTTACTGCTGGTCAGCGATGATGCCATTGCCAGTCTGCCGAAACGCTATCCGATTCTGCGCAGCAAAACACTGCTGCATTGTTCCGGCGCTTTAGGTATTCCGGGCATTGCCGGTGCGCATCCGCTGATGTCCTTTGGGCCAGACTTGTACGACCTGGAAACCTACCAGCGGATTCCATTCATGCTGGACCAGGGCCTGGTCATGTCGGAACTACTACCCGGCTTACCCAATCCGTCCAATAACATCGCCGTTGAACATAAGGCGCAATACCATGCCCTGTGCGTGATGGCTGGAAATTTCCCGCAGATCCTGTGGCAGTCCATTACCCAACGCTTCGGCGAGCTGGGCATGGCTGACGGGGTACTGGAACCTTATCTGCGCCAGGTACTGGAGAATTTCCTGGCCAACCCGGGCAATGCACTCACTGGCCCGCTCAGCCGCGACGACCAGGGCACCATTGCGCGCAATCTGCAGTCCTTGCAGGGTGATGCCCTGCAGCCTTTGTACCAGTCCTTTGTTGAGTTTCATTCCGCCGAACGAAAATCTGCTGAACAAAAATCTGTTGAACTGCAGGAGGCCCAATCATGAGCACTGGTATGAATATCCTTCAATTACCCGAACGCAAAATCCGTCGTGAGAAAATCGTCATGATTACCTGTTATGACTATACCTCGGCACGTATCCTGGCGCAGGCGGATGTAGATATGCTGCTGGTAGGCGACAGTGCCGCCATGGTGATGCACGGCCATGACAGCACGCTGCCGATTTCCATCGAAGAAATGAGTTGGCATGTGGCAGCGGTAAAACGTGGAGCGCCGAAGAAATTCATCGTCGGCGATCTGCCCTTTTTGTCTTATCGCCGATCTTTAGCCGAAACCGTGGAAGCCGCGGGTCAACTGATGAAGGCCGGAGCCAGCGCGGTAAAGCTGGAAGGCATAGTGGGCAGCGAAGACAGCATCACACATCTGGTGCGCTCCGGTGTTCCGGTGATGGGCCATATTGGCCTGACACCACAATCAGTCAACACTCTGGGCGGCTTTCGTGTGCAGGGCAGCCAGGACGCCGATCGCAAACGGTTAAAAGAAGAAGCATTGGCTTGTGAACGGGCGGGCTGTTTTGCACTGGTGCTGGAATGTGTACCAGAAACATTGGCCGCCGAAATTTCGGCGTCCTTGGCCATTCCCACCATCGGTATAGGTGCCGGTGCCGAAACCGATGGCCAGGTGCTGGTGATGCAGGATCTGCTGGGTATGAATCTGGATTTCAAGCCTAAGTTCGTGCGTCGTTACCTGGATGGCAACAAGCTGCTGCTGGATGCTTTCAACAGCTATGCCAGCGATGTGCGTGATGGTAGCTTCCCAGCCAGCGAAGAACGCTACGCAGGATAGCGGCAGCGCCATGAAAGTTTTTGATTCATTGCAAGACTGGCGTTCCTGGCGCGCCAATATCAACTATCCGATCGGCTTTGTCCCCACCGTGGCCGCCTTGCATCGTGGTCATTTGTCGCTGATACAACACAGCCTGGCGGACAATCCCGTTACCGTAGCCAGCATTTACGTCAATCCTACGCAGTTCAATAATGCCGATGATCTGAACAAATACCCGCGCACCACGGAACAGGATCTTGCATTACTCAAAGATGCCGGGGTTGATGCTGTGCTAATACCCAGCTATGAGCAGCTGTACCCGGACGCATTCCGCTGCCGAGTAACGGAAAGTGAATTGAGCCAGCGATTTTGCGGCGCGCACCGGCCGGGGCATTTTGATGGTGTGCTCAGTGTGGTGATGAAGCTGTTGAACCTCGTATCACCCAAGCGGGCTTATTTCGGTGAAAAGGACTACCAGCAGTTACTGCTGGTGCGCGGCATGGTTGCGGCATTTCACCTACCGGTGGAAATCATTGGCTGCCCCATCGTGCGTGAAAATGATGGGTTGGCCATGTCTTCGCGCAATACGCGGTTAAGCAAACAGCACAGACAACTGGCGCCAGAACTGTATCGCTGCATCAGCACGGCGGCGGACAGTAAAAGCGCTGCAGCCATGCTGGAGCAGGCAGGATTTATCGTGGATTATGTTGAAGATTATGTTGCAGACTTTGCAAGCAGAAGATTGGCAGCCGTGACCCTTGGTGATGTGCGGCTTATCGATAATGTTTCGATAGAGTAACTCGGAGATGAAAAAAAACATCCTGTTATTGATGTCCGGCTCCATCGCCTGCGCCAAGGCCACCGGCCTGGTTTCAGCCTGGGTGAAAGCCGGTCATGCAGTGGAAGTGGCTTGCACCCGCTCGGTGGCCAAATTTGTTGGTCATGCCACGCTGGAAGGTTTTTCCGGCCGCCCAGTGCTGGGCGATGCCTTTGAGTCCGGCCGGGTGATGGATCATATCCGCCTGGCGCAATGGGCCGATACTGTGGTGATTGCTCCGGCCACTTCCAACCTGATTAACAAGCTCGCCAGCGGCATTGCTGATGATGCAGTCAGCTCGCTGTGGCAGGCAGCCTGGGGACGCGGCATGCCCATGATTATCGTGCCAGCCATGAACACGCAGATGTGGCAGTACCCGGCCACGCGTGACAACCTGGTGAAGCTGCAATCCTGGGGTGTGCATATCCTGCAACCGGCTGATGGGGCGCTGGCTTGTGGCGAGCAGGGTTCCGGTCGCATGTTGGAGGTGGACGACATACTTGATCAAGTCGATAACTTCATGCACCAGCAGTCTGGTGTTCAATCTCATGACGTTCAATCTCCTGGCGTTCAAACTGGTGGAAAGCACATCCTGATTACTGCCGGGGGTACGCGCGAGCCTATAGACTCAGTGCGTTATATCGGCAATTTCAGCAGCGGGCGCACCGCGGCCAGCTTGTGTGATGCCCTCACCCGGGCTGGCCACGAAGTGCTCTGGCTAGGTGCGGAAAGCGCCCAGCGGCCAAGCCTGCCCTGCGAGCAGCGCACTTATGTCAGCTTTACTGACTTGCACAACAGCCTGCAGGAAATGCTTTCCAGACAGACTTTCGATGCGGTGATCCACGCGGCCGCAGTCAGTGATTACTCAGTGGATCGCATACAACAGGGCGATACCGTCATTGCCGCGGGTCATGCCAAGTTGAGCTCGAATGAGGAAATCAGCCTGCACCTCAAGCCCAATCCCAAATTATTGGATCAACTGCGAGGCTGGTCAAAGAACCAACAGGTATGGATCATAGGCTTTAAGCTTACCGATACGGCTGACCCTGCCCTGCGATCACAAGCCATTCTGCAGTTGTTTGAACGCGCCAGGGTCGATGCGGTAGTGCATAATGACCTGCAGCAAATAAGACTGGACAGCCATCCTTTTGCCTTGCACTACGCCTCAGGCCAGGCGGAAAGCTGCGCGGACGTAGAACAATTGGGGAGCTGCCTCAACCGGAAAATCAGGGAGCTGGCATCATGATGTTGTGTCTCGACATCGGCAACAGTCATATCTTTGGCGGAGTACTCGAAGGTCAGGACTTGCAACTGACTTTTCGCAAAGCTTCAAAAGCCGGTGCATCCTCTGATGAGCTGGGGCTGTTTTTTCGCAGCGTATTGCGCGAAAACGGTATTGACCCCGCCGGCATCAAAGCCATTGCCATGTGCAGCGTAGTGCCTGAAGTGGTTTACGCCATCAACGCCAGTTGCCGCAAATACTTCGATCTGGCACCGTTCATACTTCAGGCCGGCGTCAAAACCGGCCTGAAAATTGGTTACCAGAACCCACTGGAAGTCGGTGCCGATCGTATTGCCAACGCTGTCGCCGGGACGCAGCTTTATCCTGACCAGGATTTGTTGATCATAGACCTGGGTACTGCCACCACGCTGTGCGCCATTGGCAAAGGGAAAAACTACAAAGGCGGAGTGATTGTTCCCGGGCTACGCATGTCTATGGAGGCGCTGTATTCCGGCACGTCCAAACTGGGTGCGGTAGAAATTGTCCGCACCGAACGTGCGCTGGGACGTACTACCACAAGCAGCATACAATCGGGCTTGTTTCTCGGCCATCTTGGGGCCTTGAATGAAATCATCAGGCGCGTAGTCGATGAAGAATTTGCCGGCGAACGGCCAACTGTAGTCGCAACCGGGGGTTTTGCCTCATTGTTCGAAGGCACCGGCTTGTTCGACCTGGCGATTCCCGACCTGGTGCTGCAGGGTTTACGGATAGCTTTCGAACTCAACAGCGACTGATTCGCTGCACCTGACCTTTATGCTGCAACAGACACATCCCGGCTTGCCAGCCAACTGGTATTACGACCCGCAACACTTTCAACGGGAGCTATCTGCTATCTGGCATCAGCAGTGGATCTGCGTTGGGCGCGAAACTGACTGGCCGGAAACCGGTAGCTACCAGGTTTTGTCCATAGGCGATCAGAACATCGTTATCGTGCGGGCCAACGACAGCCTGTTGAATGCCTTTCACAATACCTGCCGCCACCGCGGCTCCACCCTGTGTGAGCAGGCTTCCGGGAAACTGCCGCAAGGGCGCATCGTCTGCCCTTATCACGCCTGGACCTATGACTTTGACGGCAAGCTGCAACGCACACCGCGGCGGGTGGAAACTGCTGACTTCGATGCTTCCCAGTACTCCCTGTATCGGGTCAATTTGCAATGCTGGGGCGGTTTCGTGTTTATCTGCCTGGCAGATGAACCGCCCAAAAGCCTGCAAGACAGCCTCGCTGATGAAGGCAAGGCACTGGCTAACTGGCCACTCAGTGAATTGAAACTGGTGCACCGGGAAGAGCAGGAATTAGCCTGTAACTGGAAAGTATTCTGGGAGAATTTTCTCGAATGCTACCACTGCCCCGGCATCCATCCGGACCTGTGCCAACTGGTTCCGGTCTATGGCCAGGGCTTTTTGTCCATGGAAGACCTGCAAGCCCTGGGACGCGAACTACCCTCTGCCGCAAACCATATGCTGCGCCATGCGGCACAAACCTGGGCCAAAAACGGTATTTCCGGCTTGCCTCTGATAGCAGGCCTGACCGCAGAGGAACAAGCACGGGGTATGACTTTTGCTACCCTGTTCCCCACGGTGTTCGTCGTGGCACACCAGGATTATGTGCGTTCAGTGCGGGTGATGCCCATGGGGCCGGAAAGCACTCGCCTGATCGTAGACTGGTTACTGCCAGAATCCTCCCTCAACGCCGATCCGGAACTGATTGAGCAAATGCTTGCCTTTGCCCGTCAGGTGGTAAAAGAAGATGGTCGCGCCTGTGAACTCAACCAGCAGGGCCTGAAATCCATTCGGCATCAGCACGGCGTGCTGATGCCACAGGAATATGACGTATTGGCTTTTGATAACTGGCTGAGGGATCAATTAAAAAGCTCTGAATAAAGCCATCCTGTTCTGAATAAATCAGTGCTTCCCAGATGCATTCAGCGCTGGCTTGGGTTTCTTGCGCAATCGGCTCAAGCCTGCCAGCAGCAAGCCCAGCAACAGTTCATCCACAAAAGGTATGACATCGGGCACAATGACATCAGCCACGAACAACAGGCCGGTCAACAGGACCAGCCAGGGAAAACGCAAGGACTCTGCATATTTCAGGATTTTTGCAACCGGGTTCATAAGCTTGATCATATACCGCCCGGCAGTCCAGAATCGAGCCTGCGATCAAAAGGAAAATCTATGGACAACACGATTCAGCATCTGGATGATGCCACGTTGACGAAATACCTGGCAGATAGATTGCCCGGTTTCAAAGGTCCACTGCAGTCGAAGAAGTTCGCCGGCGGTCAATCCAACCCCACCTATTTATTAACCAGCCCCAGTGGCCAGTATGTGCTGCGGCGCAAACCACCGGGTCAATTGTTGGCCTCTGCCCACGCAGTGGACCGCGAATTCCGCGTCTTAAAAGCACTGGAAAATAGTGTTGTCCCGGTTGCCAGGCCCTTGCTGCTGTGCACTGATGACAGCGTGACGGGAAGCATGTTTTACCTGATGGATTTCGTTGCAGGCCGCATACTCTGGGACCCGGCATTGCCCGACAGCAGCCAGCAGCAACGTGGTGAGATTTTCTATGAGATGTTGCGGGTGCTGGCGGCCATACACGACGTTGACCTGGGCGCTGCCGGGCTGGAAGATTTTGGTCACCCGGGCGATTACTTTGAAAGGCAAACGGGGCGCTGGAGCAAGCAATACCGCGCAGCTGAAACCGAAAGCATTGCTGCCATGGAACATCTAATGGACTGGCTGCCGGCCAATATGCCGGCCAATGATGGCCAGATCAGCCTGATCCACGGCGACTATCGGCTGGACAACTTGATTTTTCACCCACAACAGACCCGCGTTTTGGCAGTACTGGATTGGGAATTATCTACGCTTGGCCACCCATTGGCTGACTTGGCCTACTTTTGCATGTGCTTGCGTTTGCCACGCACCGAGCGCATCAAGGGTCTGGCGGGCATGAACCTGGCCGAATTGGGCATTCCCGACGAACAGGCGCTGGTAGATCGATATTGTGAGTTGCGCGGACTAACCGGCATCAGCCAATGGAATTTCTACCTGGCCTTCAGCATGTTTCGGTTGGCCGCCATTTGCCAGGGCGTGATGAAGCGCGCGCTCGACGGCAACGCTGCGAATGACAATGCGGTAGCCACCGGACGCATGGCCAGGCCACTGGCTGAACTGGGCGCCAGCCTGGCCATTTAGACCTCAGTCCGTTTCACTGGCACTGCGGCGGCCGGCTCGTTGATTGGCGAATGTACTTTCATCGTCTATACTTTTTCTGAAAACAGTCTGGCTAATATCGGAGGAAAACCATGTCCATCATCAAAAAACTGACGACATATTCATTCATCCTGTCTCTGCTGATCCTGGGTTCATGCCAAAAGGAAGAACCCAAAGAACAACCTGAAGCGGTAGCAGTGGCGACTGATAAACCAGCCGAAACGCAGGCCAAAATACAGGCCGGGGTGGTGCAGCGTGCCAATGCCCCTTTGTTTGCAGGCATGGGAAATCATCATCACTCCATTTCCACCGATGATCCCTGGGCGCAAAAGTATTTCGACCAGGGTCTGACCATCGATTTCGCCTTCAATCACGCGGAGTCCGTTCGCTCATTCAAGGCAGCACAAACGCTGGATCCTGAATGTGCCATGTGCTTCTGGGGTGAGGCGCTGGCCTTAGGGCCGAACATCAATGTCACCAGCAATGGCAAGGCGGTGATGGATGAGGCCTCACAAACGGCTGCCTATGCTGCCATTCAGCAAGCACTGCTACTCAAAGAAAAATCCACGCAACAGGAACAGGACTATATCGATGCCCTGGCCACGCGCTACAGTGCTGATATCACCGCGCCGCGCGAACCCCAGGACATGGCCTATGCTGATGCCATGCGCGCGCTGCATGAGAAATATCCCGAGGATGACGACGCGGCAGCCTTGTTTGCTGAAGCGCTGATGACCACCATGCCTTGGGATTACTGGGTTGACCCGGAGAATCCCAAGCCGTATACCGAAGAAGTCCTGGCCGCACTGGAAACCGTGCTGGCACGTTCACCGGATCATCCCATGGCCTTGCATTTGTACCTGCACGCGGTAGAGGCTTCTTCGACCCCGGAACGGGCCGAGGCGGCAGCAGACAGGCTGTCCAACCTGTTACCAGGTGCTGGCCACCTGGTGCATATGCCCTCGCACATTTTCTGGCGCGTAGGTCGCTATCACGACGCCTCTGCAGCCAATGAGCGGGCCGCAGCCGTGGATGAAAGTTACATCGCCCAGTGCAATGCGCAGGGCTTTTATCCGGCCATGTATTACCCACACAATATTCACTTCCTGTGGGCGGCAGCCAGCATGGAAGGCCGCAGTGCGGTGGCTATCGAGGCAGCAAATCGTGTCGCTGCCAATGTGCAGATCGAGGTCATCGAACAATTTCCCATGGTGGAATTTTTCCACACCATTCCTTTACTGGCTTTAACCCAGTTCGCCCGCTGGGATGAAATCCTGCGGCAGCCGCAACCGGCGGTGGAACTGGATTACTCCAATGCCATCTGGCACTACGTACGCGCTACAGCTTTTGCTGCCCAGGGTGAGCTGGAAGCAGCCCAGGCTGAGTACTCCGCCCTGCAGCCGCTGCGTGAATCAGACCAGGTGCTGTATCTCGATGGCGTGATGTACCCCGCCAGTCAATTGCTGTTGATTGCCGATGAGCTGATTCAGGGCGACATGGCCCTGGCCAGCGACAAATTGGATAGTGCCATCGAACACTATTCAGCGGCCGTGGCTGCGCAAGATGCTCTGCCTTACACCGAGCCGCCTTTTTGGTATTACCCCAACCGCCAGTCGCTGGGTAAGGCCTTACTGGCTGCTGGTCGCGCAGCCGAGGCCGAAGCCGTTTACCGCCGCGACCTGGAGATCTATCGCCACAATGGCTGGTCGATTTTTGGCCTGATGCAGGCCTTGCAGGCTCAGGGCAAAGCAGGGGAAGCAGCAGCCCAGCAGGAAATGTTCAACCATGCCTGGGGCCAGGCGGATATTGAACTGACTTCTTCAAGACTCTAGTGGCCTGAATCTGTCCGGGCTGGCTGGCGCCGTTGCGCCAGCCATTCGCGCAAAGGCAAAGGCAGATACAGCAGAAAGAAGCCGAAAATGATCAGCGGCAGTTTGTCCGCCCCCCAATGGTCCATACCGGCACCGGCGACCAACGGGCCAATGATGGTGCCCACCGCCCAGCAGGCAGTAAACGCCGTGCTGGCTGCAGCCAGTTGATATCCTTTGAAGCGCTCACCTACCAGGATTACCCCAAGGGCGTAGATCATTCCTTCAACGCCGCCAAACACGAAAAAGAACACGGTTGCCAACAGCTCGTTATGCAGCACGTGCGGCATGATCAACAGCCCCAGCATGGTCAGCGCCACACAAGCCACCAGCAGACCCATTCGATTCACATGATCGGCCAACCAGCCCAGCGGCAGTATCAACACCATGCTGCCCACCCCCACCGCGGTCAGCAACAGCAAAGAAAAGGCTTCGGTACTGCCGAGGTGAATGCCAAACAAGGGGAAAAAGGTAATCATGGATTCGGCCGCTGCGGCATAAGTGACATTGGCCAGCATGATGACCGGCACCAACATGAACAACTTCCACAATCCATCTGTCTGGCTTTCTGCCGCCGTCATGCGATGACCGTGGGCGAAAAACAGCGGTATCGAAGCTGCCAGTATGCAGGCACTGGTAGCGATAAAGGGCAACATGCCCTGTGAGCCGGTAAGGATGAGCAATAGCGGTCCCAGTGCAAACCCTGCCGCTCCGGCCGAGCTGTAAATGCCGATCACCCTGCCCCGGCTGCGTTCCTCGGCCAGGTCGTTGATCAGCGCCTCGCTGGCTATCCACAACATGGCGTTGAAAGCGCCGATGAGGAAGCGCAATGGAAACCACAACCAGACGTTGGGAAAACTACCGGCCACCAACAACAAAACCGCCACCACCACGGTTACGGTTTGCATGATTCGAGCGGGTTCAAAACGCTGCAGTAAAGTGGGTGCAAACGGCGCTATGGCCAGTATGGCCACTGCCTGACTGACGGTACTCAAGCCAATCAGCGTTTTGCTGACACCCTGGCCATCCAATACCAGCGCCAGCAAGGGAAAGGTGATGCCATAGACCAGATTGACGATGGCCATGGCCACAATCACACCGAACAGACCGCGGTGCCGCTTTTCGCGAACCCGATCTCCGCGAGCCAGGTCTTTATTTGAGCGCATCTTTTATTCTGCGAATTCTGCACAGTGCCGGTGCTGATGATACCCCGGCAAGCTATCGCAGCGTGGTATGTTTAGCTTTCCGCCCCGTCAATGTGGATAGTCCAACATGAGCACTTCACGTAACCTCAATTCCCTGTTTCTTATTTCGGCACCATTGCTTGTGGTGCTTGTGAAGCTGTCGCTGGCAGCGACCTGCGGCCTGATTGCGTTCCTGTTGTTATGGCGCTGGCTTTTGATCCTGGCCAGCATGTCCAGGCCACCTGCGGGCCCGGAGCTCATATTGGACACGATTTCAGCCAGTCATTATGTGGAAAAAGTCCGCTGGTGTATGGATCGATTGGGCGTGGATTATCAGGAGCGCCCAAGTGGCGGCACCCTGGGTGCATTTTTTCTCGGTCGAACCGTGCCGCGTTTGCGATTCAGGTCCGGAATGGTTGAATCTTCGATCGGAAATTCGGCTGAAATCCTGCGCTATTTGTGGGGACGTTATCAGGTGCCAATGGACCAGGCTGCTGAGTTTCTGCGCGCAGACCCGCAGCGGCTGGAGCTGGAGCAGCAAATTGATCGGGTCGGTCGCGATTTACAGGTCTGGGTTTATTACCACTTGCTGCCGTACCGTTCCCTGACCTTGCAGGCCTGGGGAGCCAATAATCCGGCTGTCGCCATCTGGCAAAGATGGGCCTTACGATTGTTGTTTCCTGTGCTGCGCTGGTTGATACGCCGAGCTTTCAGCATCAATACCGCGCGTTATCAAAAAGCGCTGCAACATGTAAATGAATTATTGGCGCACACAGAAGCCTTGCTGGCAGATCAGCGTCAGTCCCTGCTGGGAGGTAATGAACTGAACTATACCGATTTCAGTTTCGCCGCCATCAACGGCTTGTGGCTGGCACCGAAACATTATGGCAGAGGACAGGCGAATGCCGTGCGCTTACCCGCCGGGCATGTTCCGGCTGCCATGCTGTCTGACGTCGACAACTGGAATACCCGATATCCCTTAAGCAGCGGTTTTATCACCAAACTGTACCAGCGCGAGCGGCTTCTTCAGACTTTACCGCACAGCACGCCGGCGAACTGACAAATCACGGCAGTTTCTGTTCCAAAATGGTCAGCCAGGAGCACGAACCGGTGTTCAAGCCCGGTCCAATCTTTGATTTATTCTTTACAATATTCAATCGCTTACCGTTACATCCGGGGGAAATTATGCAAAATCCGCCAGGTTGGCATATATTCTGCATTAATACTCTCGAAACTCGCGGTTTATAGCGAGCCCAGCAGGGAATACCGTCGGCCAGGAGGGCCAGAATCATGTCAGTTTTACTCCTTCGTATAAGCTACTTCCAGGCCGACAAAATGCATGGCGTCAAAGGCAGCAACGCTGGCCAGCAACATCAGTCTGCACCCTACCGCATTACCACCTACAAAGGTCCGGAACTGGGACTCTTGGGTGAACTTCCAGCCGTGCTGTACAAGTTGTTTGAACTCAATACCGCTCAGGCAGCCAACGATGAATTGCAGTCAGACATTTCTCCAAGCTTGCTGCAAAAAATAAAACGGCATTGCATCGGTCGCTGAGACAAAACTTTTTAATCCCGGCAGAAACAAGCGTAGACCCGCCCTGATTTGCTAGACTTCCCCGAATATCCAGCATTTGGGGGTTCCAATGAGCCAGTTCCTGACGGCAGAGCGCAACGGCAACTTGCTGTCCGTCAGCTTGAAGAACGACTGGCTGTTTTCCAATCTCTCCCATTTGCAACGTGAACTGGACAGCTTGCCCATTGAAGACTGCCAGCAGGTTGAATTTCGCTGTGGTGGTTTAAAGGAGTTCGATCTGGCGGGTGCCTGGGCTTTATACGACAAATCGCTGGACATCGAAGAAGACGGAATTAATTCCGAGTTTATCGATTTCAAAGCCGGGCATCTGAAATTTCTGCAGAACATCATCGACGTGGCTGCGGTGAATGAATACGATCCGGACTTTTTCAAACCTGTACCACGCCCGCTACTGCAGCATCAACTGGAAAAAATCGGCAGCGCTACTCTGCGCGGTTTTGAGCATTTCGGTGACATTTCAAAGGCCATTTTGAATGGCGTACGTAAGCCTTCCATGTTGATGGTGGGAGAAACGCTGCGGCAGGTGAATGAAGCCGGTGCCAAGGCCATACCCATTGTGATGGTGGTTTCTTTTCTGATGGGCATTGTGCTGGCCTATCAAAGTGCCGGGCAGTTGGCCAAATTCGGTGTCACCATCTTTGTGGTGGATTTAGTGGCCAGTTCAGTACTGCGGGAGATTGGCGTACTGCTCGCCGCCATTATGGTTTCCGGTCGATCAGGCTCGGCATTCGCTGCCGCCTTGGGCACCATGAAGCTGAATGAAGAGATTGATGCCCTGCAAGTCATGGGCCTGAACCCCAACCAGATACTGGTGGCTCCCCGCGTGTTGGGCCTGGTGATTGCCATGCCCTTTCTCACCCTGTTTGCCAACGTGGCCGGCCTGGCCGGAGGCGCCTTTATCTGTGTCATGGTGCTGGATATCAACCTGATACAGTTCTATGAGCGGGTAGCATCCAGTGTAGTGATGATGGATTTGTGGGTAGGGCTGATCAAAGCACCTTTTTTCGCCCTGCTGATCTCCGCCACCGGCACTTTACGGGGCATGCAGGTGCAAGGGTCAGCTGAGGAACTGGGACGACTGACGACTGCGGCGGTGGTCCAGTCCATATTCCTGGTCATCATCGCCGATGCCTTTTTCACCATCCTGTTTGCGCGACTGGGAATCTGATATGAGCGACGCACCCCAGATTGCCCAACTCAACGACATCAGCCCTGATGGCTTTGAACACGTAATCCGGATTCGTAACCTGGTTAACAGCTTTGGGCGTCAAACCGTGCATGAAAACCTCAGCCTGAACGTCAGGCGCGATGAAACTCTGGGTGTGGTAGGCGGCTCCGGCACCGGCAAATCGGTGTTATTGCGCAGCATCCTTGGATTAAACAATTTTGATTCAGGCAGCATCGAAGTTTTGGGACAAAACATCGAATACCAGCAACCAGGGCCGTGCAAAAAGTGGGGCGTGCTGTTTCAGGGCGGCGCTTTGTTATCGGGCCTTACCGTGCAGGAAAATGTTGAACTGCCCATCGCCCTGCACTCGGACATACCGCTGGATATGCGCCGCGAACTGGCCTGCCTCAAGATCTTCATGGTGGGTCTGACGCTGGAAGCCGCCGCCAAATATCCCAACGAGCTTTCCGGCGGTATGCGCAAGCGCGCCGCACTGGCGCGGGCCATGGCGCTGGACCCGAAAATCCTGTTTCTTGACGAACCCACCGCCGGACTTGATCCAATTGCTGCCACCGAATTCGATAAGCTGATATCGTACCTGCAACACAATCTCGACCTGACGGTGGTCATGGTGACGCACGACGTAGACAGCCTGTTCAGTATTTGCGACCGCATTGCGGTATTAATCGACAAGGGCATAGTGGTAGATACACCGGAACAACTGGTGGAACATCCGCACCCGTGGATACAGTCCTATTTCGGCGATCCTCGCGCAGTCCGTGCGCGCCAGGCAGGGACTCGTCATGTTCAAAGGTAACCCCAGCCTGGCGGTAGGCATCTTCGTCAGTGTGGCACTGCTGGCCCTGGCTTCTTTCGCCATGTGGCTGGCCGGCACCAAGGGCAATGAGCCCATGGCGAATTATTCAGTATTGTTCGAACGCGACATCAGCGGCCTGTCCCTGGGGGGGCCGGTTTATTACATGGGTGTGAGCGTTGGGCAGGTTTCCAGCATGGAATTGATCCCGGGCGATCCCGTCAAGGTTCGAGTGGATATCCAGGTACTGGCCACCACCCCCATAGACCAGGGCTCTTTTGCCAGCCTGATGTCACAGGGCATTACCGGCGTGAACGTGATCAATATTTCGGCTGAGCCAGGCCAGCATGCGCCGCTGGTGCAAACCCAGGATGATCATCATCCCTTGATACCGGTGCGGCAGACCGGCCTGTCGGCCATGCTGGCGCAAGCACCGGATACCATATCCAAACTCAATGCCGTGCTCGATCAGGCCAATCTTTTGCTGGGTCCGGAGAATCGCGAAGCCATTGCCCAGTCATTAGGCAATGTCGAAAACCTTACGGCCACTTTGGCAGCCGACCGCGAAGCCTGGGGCAACCTGCCGGGTGATTTGCAGCGATTGATGGCCGATGCCAAAAAATTGCTGGCCGAATTGAACGGTGCAGTGGCCGAGATCAAACCGGATCTGTATGCCACGCTGGCACATGCACGCCAGACCGCGGCCAACGCCGAACAGCTCAGCGCCAACCTGGACTTGCTGATCACGAACAACGAGGCTGAGTTTGAGCACTTTATCGACAGTGGCCTGGGCCAGGCCCCGGAATTGGTTTTCGAGTTGCGCAGTTCCCTGCGGCAACTACAAAAATTGTTGCGCCAACTACAGGAAGATCCTTCGCAGTTAATCCACCGACCACCCAATGATGCCCTGGAGGTGAATCCATGATGGCCAACTCAATGCGGCCAGGTACTGAAAGCGTGCGGCCGTCAGCCAGAAGCGGCTCGGCATTTGGCCTGGTGATGCTGTTGATTGCCTTGGCGCTGACCGGCTGCACCGGTGTGCTGGATAGCAACAAGCCTGCACGGGAAGTCTATTTGCTGCAACCACCTGTCGTAGGTAGCACCGCCGTAACAAATCCAGCCAGGTTGGTGCTGTCCTTGATTACTGTTCCCGGGTTGGATACCGATGATATCCAGGTGCTGGGGCCCAGCGCCCGTTTGATTCCGGTGGCCAATGCCCATTGGCCTGATAATCTTCCCGAAGTCATCAGCTCCCTGAGTCGCCGCACGCTGGTCGACTCGGGTCTGTTTAAAAGCGTCGATCTGGGCGACATGGCGCGACCAGGAGACTGGCTGCTGGAGTTGGAATTGCGAGCTTTTTACGGTGTGCAGAATAGCGCCGGTGCAACCACTTCGGTGCTGATGCAACTGGAAGGAACTATCCGCTGTGAGCAAAAAACCGAAGCGAACAACGAAGTGACCGCTGATGGCTTCAAACTGGAAAGCAGCAATAGTGTAACTTCTGGCAGCCTTGCAGACTTGGTGGCTGCACACCAGAGCGCTCTGAATGAAATCCTGCAGGCCTTGCCTGTCCGGATACAGCAGTCCTGCGGTACATCTTGATATTCAGAGCGTACTCATCTGCAAATGATAGTACGGCGGCTTGTCTTTGTAGCGCCGTATCGCCAGCCGCAGGATTTCTTCCAGAAAATCACCGTACTCCATGCCCGCCAACGCAGCCACTGAAGGCACACAATCGGTAGGCCCTATGGAAGGGTTAGGATTGATTTCAAGCACGTAGGGATTGCCCTTGGCATCAATGCGCACCTCGGCCCGGCCATAATCACTGCAGCCCACCACGTTGAAAGCATCCAGCGCAATTTCTGATATCAATGCAGTCAACTTGCCGGGTACACCCTTGGGCGGACGCTGCACTTCGATATTTTTTTTGTGCACTGCACTGCCAAGAAACTTGGCTTCATAAGGGTACATAGGCCAGTAACCTTCCGGCAATTGGCTGAATATGGAGCGTGACAAGGGCAGCACGCGTTGCTCGTCTTCCCAGTTACCCAGGATGGAGACATCGTATTCATCACCACCGATGAATTCTTCGATCAGCGCTGGTCGTTTCAACTCGTGCAGCACATAGTCGATACGCTCCAGCATAGCCCTGCGGGTGGTTACCACCGAATCGTTGGTGATGCCGATGGAGCTGTCGCTGTTGGCCGGTTTGACGATGGCGGGCAAAGGAAAATCCTCATCAAACTGTTCGGATGCTTCGTACAGATAATCCCAGCGTGGTGTGGGTATGTGGTGGAATGTCAACAGTTTTTTAACCCGGATCTTGTCCAGGCACAGCCCCAGAGTGAAGGGGTTGGAGCCGGTATACGGTACTTGCAAAATGTCCAGCAAGGCCGCTGCATGCGGCTCCAGCAAACCGGTGTGGTTGATGCGCTCACACATATTGAAAACGATGGCAATCTGGTCGCGCTGGATCTGCTGCACCGCATCGAAAGGTTGGTTGAAATCCAGGAAGGTGGTGCGATAGCCGCGCTGTTCCAGCACTTGCGCAATGCTGCGCGCATCCGAGGTCAATTCAGCTTCAATGGGGTTATCGCTGCCGGCAAAGCCATTGCTGGCAATGCCCACGTGCAGACTGCGCTGTTCGTTCATCGGCAGGTTGCGGATATGCTCGATGCGAGCCGCACCGATCACTGCGCGCCGGGCAATGCTGGCCGATGACATGCCGCTGCGCCGAACGGTCTTGCCCAGGGACGATCCACGGGAGAACTTCGCCACCTCCATTTTCACGCTACTGACGATACGATCGATGCGCTCTTCGGCCTCCCCAAGGGTGTCGGCTACGGCATACGCCCAGCCCATGTATTCATAGCCCAAAGGCGGTGCCAATACCGCATCACCGACTTTCTTGAAGAACTGCAATTCACCGGACTCAACCGATACGGGTATATCCAGCGCAGCCAGCACACCGGAATGCGGCGGTAAAAAGTATTTGCCGGAAACGTATTTTTTGGGTGTTTCCGGCTTGGCGATGGGTTGTACGTATTCCCCTAGCATGATGCGTGCAGCATTTTCGATCAGGTCCACACCCCAGGCGGTTTTGACAAAGTAATACACTTCGTCACCGCCCATGCGCAGGTTGACCTCAATCGGCATAGGACCGCGCGAGCTGAACTTGGCTTCGAAATGCACGCAACCGTCTTCCACGCCCAGTCGCTCGAGGATTTCCTCCGCCTGCTCTACCAACTCGGCTTGCTGTGAAGCGGCCAGCCGGCTGGGTATGCATTGGCCGGTCTCCACGAAGAAGGGTTCGCGGGTGGCGTCGTTATCACTCATGGACCAAAACTTCAGCTTGCCGTTTTGCAGCAGGATATCAATATCGACTTCGTTACCGTCTATGTACTCCTCGGCCATGATGGCCGTGCCAGCCACCAGTGCGCTTTCAACTTCGGTATTGATGGTACTGCGGATATAGTCGACGGTTTCCTGCAGTTCCTGCAGGTTGTTGACCCGCACCACGTAAGCGCTGCTGCTGCCATACACCGGCTTGACCACCAGCGGAAAACGCAGCCTGGCGATGGACTGCTCCAGCGGCACATCGGCCGCAATCATGGTGTGACCCGGCGTGGGTAAACCATTGTTGCTGCAGAATTCGCGGAACAAATGTTTGTCGCGAGCGATGCGCGCCACTTCGTAAGGGATACCCACCAGGCCCAAGTGATCGCGTATGCGCGAACACAGCAGCACATCGTCTTCCCAAAAAGTGATCACGCCATCGGCTTGCAGCTCCGGGTGCGCCTGAAAGAAGTCCGTCATGGCCCGCAAGGAAGCGGTGTGATCAGCGGTGTCCGTGAGTATCCACTGCTCAGCGTAGTTTCGTGCCCAGTTCACTTGCTTGTGCATGATGATCAGGCGGCAACCCAGTTCATGCAGTCGCTTCAGGGTAAAGCGTTTCTTGCGATTGCCGGTATTGACTACCAGCAATACCCGTCCTTGGATTGAGCTTTTCTTACGTGCTTGCGGCAATCTGAATCAACTCCCTTTCAGTGCTGGGTCATCCGTTGCAGGCTGCAGCGGCATACGAAAATAAACCACGCGTTCGGTTTCTGCAAAGCCCAGAGCAGCATGGGCTGCCAGACTGTTGGCATCACCGATTTCCACATCCGAGGCAAACTCTTTACAGCCCTTCCCGGCACCAAATTCAGCGGCAGCCTTACACAGAGCGTGAGCTATGCCTTTACCACGATGCTCGGGACGGACAAAAATTCCTTCCAGGAACAAGGCCGGCCGGTGCTGGCAACCATTCACGTAATCATGACGGATGGCGACTTCGGCAAAGCCCGTGGGAATCCCATCCTCATCGTTGGCGATAAATGCAGTGAAGCTACCACTGACGCGCAGGCTTTGCAGGAATTGCTGGTGTTCACCGGGGAAATCTTCCGGAAAAAACTGCGCACGCAGGTTCAGCCAGTCATTATCGCTTGTATCCGTAGTACTTCGAATGTGCATTGCAAGAAACCTCTGTAGTCCTCAACTGGCATCCGCCAAGGCAGGAATACGCTTGCGTAACCAGCTATACATGCCCGCATAAATGCACAGCCCGACAATGGCGGCCGTCGCTCCCATGCTGAAAACCGCACTGTAACCCAGGCCGGCGCCCAGCAGGCTGGCGGCAATATTCGGTCCGACGATCTGGCCCAGGCCTTGTGCCCCGGGCATCAAGGATGCAAAAGCACCCGAGTGATCGACATTGGCCACCGTTGCCATCTGGTACACGTCGATAAAAATCCACAACAGGTTAAAGCTCCGGACACTGAGCAACATGCTCAAATCATTCATCCCCGTGCTGAGCAGGAATACCGCCGAAATCATGCCCACCAGGGCCAGCATCAGGGGGCGTGCCAGGCCAAAGCGGTTGCTGATCAGGGTTGCTACCAGGCAGCCCACCAGGCTACTGAATGAACCCCAAACCAGCAGCTTGCCGGTGTAATCATTGTCGATGCCCGCATCCAGACTGGCCAGTTCGATGTAAGTCCAGTAAGCACCGATATTGACGTAGGTGAAAAATATCGCCGCCAGGCATAACCAGGGCACAAAACGTGGAACTTTGCGATGCTCATGGTGGTGCCGACCAGAAGCTTCTGCGACATCAATCTCGATATCCAGCAGCGGCTGCGACGGATAGCGGGGAATCCAGTGCAGCAACAGCAAGCCCAGGGCAAAAGCGCCGATGAATGTGTAATAGATGCCGTTCATGGACAACATGGGTAACACCTGCATCTCCAGCGCTTGCGAGAAAGCAAAAGCAAACAACATCATGTTGTATGCCCGCGCCGGCTTGGACGAGCCACCCAGGTTAGCCACAGCAACCGCGGTATAATTACCACTGCCGGTTCCGGCCAGCACGCGCAGCCACAACACCACTTCGTAATCGGTGTAAATGGTGCACAGGGCATTGGCCAATATGGCCAGACCGGCGCCGATCAGCACCAGGCTGCGCCGGTTCATACGACTGATCACCATGGAGGTCAGCACCGCGCCCAGCGCCAGCCCACCCAGGTCAGCTCCTGCTACCCGGCCCACTTGCTCTTCGCTGAAACCCAGCAACTCCACCCAGGCGGTACTGATGACCGGAATGCCGACCAGCACACCGTAGCCGACCAGGGTCATATAAAGCGCAAGGGAAATGGATCGCCAGCCATCGAAAACGCTGTGCGGGTAGGTGAGTGTTTGTGCGCTGGTATTGGCTTGCATGGGCTCCACATCATACCGGCTTGTCAGCAGGATGCCACGAGCAGGGGATGCAAATTGTCGGATCACACCAGCAGCCATATCAATTCGGGCTATAATCACTGCAGAATTCAGGGTGTCAATGCCCTGGGAGAACCGCAAGGCCACGGCGCTGTCAGAAGCGTGTCAATACGAACTACCAGGGAAGGTTCCAGGGTCTCAATGCAACCATCAAGCCAGCGCCTAAAAGCGGCATTATTGATCATCCTTGTGCTCGCTTCAGCCATTCCGGCCCCCACTTTTGCAGCTCAATGGGGGCCGATCAATATCGCCGGCCAGGAAATCTGGCCGGGACAAACATTACGTTTCCCCTGGGGCGGCGAAACCAGCTTCGAGTCTGCCTATCTGGACTCACCGGTGTTTGTTGCCCGGGGCGCCAACCAGGGTCCCACCCTGTGCGTTACAGCCGGCATTCACGGCGATGAAATCAATGGCACTGAAATTGCCCGTCGTGCCTTCAGTTGGATAGACCCGCAACGTCTGGCCGGCACCGTAGTGGTTTTTCCCATGGTGAATGCCGCTGGTGTGCGCACCGGCAACCGCTATATGGCGGACAGGCGCGATCTCAACCGGGAATTTCCCGGACGCTCCAACGGCAGCGTAACTGCCATCATTGCGTTTATGCTTTATACCGAGATCACCCAGAACTGCAATTACCTGATTGACCTGCACACAGGTTCCTTCAGCCGTACCAACCACCCGCAGATTCGCGTAACCGGCGATGATCCGCGCGCGCTGGATCTGGCGCGGCATTTTGGCGTGGGCATTGTGGTGATCAACGAAGGCCCCAAGGGCAGCATTCGGCGTGAAGCCAACGATATGGGCATACCGTCAATTATTTATGAAGCCGGTGAACCCTCGCGCTTTGACCTGGAGCAAATTGCCCAGGGTGTAAGAGGTATCGATTCAGTGATGGCCCATCTGGACATGGTAGAGGGCCCGGAAGAGATGGAAGTACCCGAATCCCGCATTTATACGCGCACCAGTTGGATACGCGTGCCTGCAGGCTCGGGCGGCTATTTTTTTCCGACTGTCGAGCTCGGTCAACAAGTGAAAAAGGGTGATCGATTGGGAACCATCGTTGACCCATTAACCGATCGTCAGACCAGCGTTGAAGCCAATTCAAATGGCGAAGTGATCGGCATGGCCATGGCGCAGATCGTGCTTTCGGGCTATGCCTTGATACATCTGGGCCTGAGCCATCGCTAAGCCGCTGGTGAAATTGAATCAACGCCGGGCCGCTTTCTGCTCTTCCTCTTCATAAATTTGCGAGGCGGTTTGCACCGCAGTCAGCGCCTCGCTGAAGGGCACGTGTTGATCCAGCGGTGAAGCAGCGCGCCTGGGTATGCGCGTCAGCACGTAAATAAAGATCACCAGGTGAATCACCGTGGTGTAGAGATAAAGGCTGCTCTTGCTGAACAGGGTCATGGCAGCACCCGCCAGAAAGGGCCCGACGATGGCGCCAATGCCATACATCAACAGCAATCCACTGGACACCATGACGTATTCACCTGATTCGGCATAATCATTGGAATGAGCCACCGCGATGGCATACAGCGGAAAGGCTGTGGCACCCCAGGCGGCACTGAGCAAAATCAAAGTTGTGACGCCCAGGCCGTCATAAACAAAGCCCATGGTCAAGCCTGTACTGGCGGAAAGTATCGCCAACACGGCTATGACGACACGTCTGTCTGTACGATCAGACCAGAAACCCAAAGGCCATTGACCGATCGCGCCGCCGATGACGGCGGCGGTCATAAATGTTGCAGCAGTGGACACACTGGCTGAAACCCCGGCGGTAAATACCGGTGCCAGGGCCCAGAATGCGCCATTGGCCAATCCCGAAGCCAGACAAACCATGGCGCCGGTGTGGGAAATAGCGAACAAACGTTTGATGTTCAGCTGCACCGAATCCGAGTGCTTGGGCGTGGTGGAGGTCGACATAACCACTGGTACAGCCGCCAGCGAAACCAGCACTGA
Source organism: Lysobacterales bacterium (assembly GCA_034440115.1). GTDB lineage: Bacteria > Pseudomonadota > Gammaproteobacteria > Xanthomonadales > SZUA-36 > JAWXBM01. The sequence goes on from JAWXBM010000094.1 coordinate 23,143, forward strand.
AGCGATGGCAAACAGGGTCAGACCTGCAGGATCGTGGAACTGCAGTAACTGCTGCCCCACCGCCATCAAGGTCATGCTGATGAAGGTATAAGCCGAAAACACCAGCCCGCGATTTTCATTGCTGGACTTTTCGTTCAACCAGCTTTCGATCACCACGTAGAGAATGGCAAAACAGAAACCGGATATCAGTCGCAGCAACCACCAGGCCCAGACGTTGACGAACAGCGCCAGTATCAACGGTGTAGCCGATGCGATCGCAGCCATGGCGGCAAACACCCGCACATGCCCCAGTTTCTGCACCAGTTTGACGCCGCGCAAGCAGCCAAAGGTAAAGCCCAAAAAGTAGGCACCACCCATCAGGCCGATACCAATGGTGGAGAATTCTTCCAGGTTGGCGCGCAAAGGTACCAGGATGCTTTGCAGGCCCTGGCCTGCCAACAGGATGGCTACGCCCAGCAACAAAGCGGCGACGGGTGCGAGTGCTCGAATCATGGGCGGCAATGATACCGGTTAGCGATACGCGGATGCCACCGAAACCGGGCGCCTCCAGGCGCTAATCATTCACCCTCATGGTCGGCAACAAAGTGACAACCCTTACTGACCGGATTCAAACCCGCTGCATGCACCAGCAACAAAGCGGTCTGCACCGCATTGCGCAATTCAATCAACTCACGCGTCAATCGGCAATCGCGGTAGAAAGACTGGATCTCCTCACGCAAGCCCAGCAAGATCCGCCTGGCCCGCGCCAAGCGTTGTGGCGAGCGCAGGATTCCGGCGTAGTTCCACATGGTTTGTTGCACCAGTGACAAATCCTGCTGCACCAGCGTCGCATCCGGTATTTCGCGCGGACTGTGCCAGTCACGCGGTATGGGCAATTGAAAAGACTCCATGGCAATATCACGGATATCCGCGTTGGCAGTGGCATGGGCTCCGGTCAGGCATTCCAGCAAAGAAGTGGAAGCCAGGCGATTGGCCCCGTGCAAGCCAGTGCAAGCCGTTTCGCCGATGGCGTTGAGGTTGCGCACATTGCTGCGGCCATCCAGGTCGGTATGCACGCCGCCGCAGGAATAATGCGCCGCCGGCACCACCGGTATCGGCTGCTGGCTGATATCGACAGCGTATTCCAGGCAACGCTGGAATACACCAGGAAAGTGTTCACGCAGGAATTCAGCGGACATTGCAGAGGTATCGAGGTAAACGCAGCTGGCACCGCTCACCGCCAGTTCACGATGGATGGCGCGTGCCACCACATCACGCGGTGCCAATGAGCCCAGTGGATGCAGTGTATCCATAAAACGCGCACCGGCAGCATTGACCAACACGGCGCCTTCGCCGCGTAAGGCTTCGGTGACCAGGAACCGTGGCGCATTACTGGCAAAAAATACCGTAGGATGAAATTGCACGTACTCCAGATCGATGACTCGCGCGCCTACGCGATAAGCCATGGCCACGCCGTGCCCTACGGTACCTGGCCGGTTGGTGCTGTATTGGAACACCTGACCCAAGCCACCGGTTGCCAGAATGGTCTTTTTGGCGACGATGGCCACAGGTTCAGTCTCACCTTGAGGCAAGACCCAGGCGCCGAAGCAGGTCAATGGCGCATAACGTGCGGCAATGTCGTCAGTGTTGTGCGACAGGGTAAGCAAATCAATGGCAATTGCCCCCGTTTGGCGTTGGATATTGACCGTCGCATCCACCCCGGCTGAAACTGCAGAATGTATCGCCCGGCCAGTCAGATCCCGCGCATGGATGATGCGCCGTTCACTGTGGCCACCTTCGCGGGTATATTCCAGTTCGCCCTCGGGGTTGCGATCAAAGCCGACTTTCAATTCATCCAGCAGCAAGTCACGCACGGCTGCAGGGCCATCGCGCACCAGTTGCTCAACAGCGGCCGGGTTGGCTGTGCCATCGCTGGCAGCGAATATGTCTTCGGCCAGGCTGCCTCGCTCCGCGTCCGTGTCGTAGATTATTCCACCCTGGGCCCAATCGCTATTGGCCTCTTGCGGGCTGCCCATGGATAAGAGTTGTACCTTCAATCCCGCCCGTGCGGCCTGCAAGGCATAGGCTGAGCCAGCCAGGCCAGCGCCGATCACCAGGCAATCTGTTGCTATGATTTGATCGCTCACCGCTGGGCAGGTTTGCGCGCTGATTTGGTAAGTGCAGCTGTGGGTGCTTTGCGGACAACAATGTCCATGCTCAGATCAGCAGCAACAGCGGAATGGGTCAAGGCACCGATGCTGATCACATCCACACCCGGCAATACGTAGTCCGCCAGGTTGTTGAGGTTAACGCCTCCGGAAATCTCTACCAGTGCCCGGCCTGCGATGCGCTGCACGGCGGTGCGTATTTGGGCAGGTTGCATATTGTCCAGCAGGATGACATCTGCACCAGCGGCCACCGCGGCATCCACCTGGCGCAGGGTATCCGCTTCCACTTCGATGCGGCTCAAATGCGGTGCGGCCTGACGCGCTGCGGCCACAGCTTTGCTGATGGAACCTGCCGCTGCCACATGATTGTCCTTGATCATCACATGCTCACCCAGAGAGAAGCGATGGTTATAACAGCCGCCACAGCGCACCGCGTATTTTTCCAGCGCGCGCCAGCCCGGTGTGGTTTTGCGCGTATCGGCAATCCGCACGCCAACCTGAGTCACTCCGGATTTATTTGTTCTGGCTTCACAAGCCCCATTTTGAACAGCTCTGGCAACATCGGCAAAACGTTTGGCTTGTGTGGCGATACCACTTAAACGCTGCAGGAAGTTCAATGCCGTGCGTTCTGCACTGAGCAATGCAATGGTCGAGCCTTCCAGTTGCATGATGGCTTCGCCAGCCTGCAAAGATTGTCCATCGCGCGCCAGGCAATTGATTTTCAGAGCCGGATCGACACGCTCAAAAACCCGCTTGGCCACAGCTATACCGCACAGCACCAGGTCTTCCCTTGCCAGTAATCTGGCGCTGGAACGGTGCGTGGCAGGGAAAATTGCCTGGCTGGTGAGGTCACCAAAAGCCAGGTCTTCCTGCAGCGCCAGGCTGATCAGTTGTTCAGTTTGCGGCTGCAAGTTCAAACATCCGGTCGATGCAGCGGGCGGCGCGCAAGCGCAGTTCTTCATCGAGCTCAATGATCTGTTCGGGTTGCGGGTCCAGCAATGCGTCGCGAATCTTCAGCAAGGAATTTTTCTTCATGTAAGGGCACAAGCGACAACCACCGATAAAGGCTTTTTCCGGGTCTTCAATTGCCAGCCGGCCCACCAGGCCGCATTCAGTGAGCATCAGAAAATAAGCTGCCTGAGTACTACGCACATATTGCATCATGCCACTGGTACTACCGACATAATCCGCCATACCGGCCACCTCCTCGGTGCATTCGGGATGGGCCACTACTTTAAGGCCGGGAAACTGCGCACGGGCCTCATTTATCTGCTCTGGCGTGAACTCCTCGTGCACCATGCAGGTACCGTCGGAAGAGATGATTTCCTTATCGCTGCCTCGTTTAGCCAACTCGTTACGCAGGTTATCCGCCATCAAGCGGTCGGGTACAAAGAGGATTTGCTGCTGCGACAAGGCCGCAACGATATCGTATACATTGCCCGAAGTGACACAGACATCGCTCTCAGCTTTCACCTCGGCCGTGCTGTTGATATAACAAACCACCGCCGCGTCAGGGTAGATGGCCTTAAGCTTGCGCACATCTTCGCCGCTAATGGAATCAGCCAACGAACAGCCGGAATCGCGATCAGGCACCAGCACCTGGGCATCCGGGCAGAGTATTTTGGCCGTTTCAGCCATAAAAACCACACCGGCAAATACGATCACATCGGCCTGCGATTCACGCGCCCGATCAGCCAGATAATAGGAATCACCTTTGAAATCGCCGACGCCGTAAATGATTTCCGGCTCGACGTAAGAGTGCGCCAGAACCACCGCGTTCTTGTGCTTTTTAAGCTGGTTGATTTCAAGTGTGAGGGGTGCGATTTCGCGGCAGGTTGCGAGATTCCACTTGCGTCCGCTGCTGCACTCAACGTGCATCAAGGAAGTCAGCAAACGGCGCGCTTCCAGCTCAATTTGTTCCGGATCAGGCTGATAGGCTACCCTATCACTTGATTGGCTTGCAGCGGTGTTCATAAGCACTCAGTATATGAAATTCATTATCGGACCGACCAGACAGAGATATTTGGCCAAATCCAGCGCTTACAAGTTTGCGCCCACCAAAAACAGCAATTTTTTGCCATGGAGTAATCATTGATTTATCGCCACAAGCCGCTTTTTGGACTGTTGTCAATCCTCACTTTCGTGCTGTTTTGCCCAAGCATACAGGCCGCGGATCGCTACAGCAGCCATTTCCAGGCCAGATTTGATCCCGCCCTTGGAATCGCCACCGCCAGTATAGAGATCAGTCAATCATCATCATTGGTCAGGGTCATTGACCTCGCTATGTCAGCGGCACGGTTCAGCAATTTCAGCGGCGATGGAAACACCGAATACCAACAGGGCAGATTGATTTGGACTGTTCCAGCCAGCGGCGGCAAGTTGCAATACCAGGTTAAAATCGATCACCGCAAAGGCGATGCCTACGATGCCCGCATGACAGAGAGCTGGGCCATTTTGCGCCTGGACGATCTGTTCCCACCGGCTCGTGTAAGAGCGCTCAAGGGTGTCGTTTCGCAGTCATCGCTGAGCTTGCATGGGCCCACCGGCTGGGTATTTGAGAGTCGTTACGGGCCGGTTGACAAGCCCCTGACAATCAGTACGCAAGGACGGAAATTTGATCGCCCTACCGGCTGGCTGGCCGCGGGCAAACTGGGTATACGCCGCGACCTGATCCGCAACCGAAAAGTGGTTCTGGCGGGACCACCAGGCCAGGGCATGCGTCGGCTGGAAACGCTGGCTTTTCTGCGCTGGACCATGCCCAGATTGTTGAAGGTATTTGATGGCTTTCCTGAGCGCTTGCTGATTGTTGGTGCCCGCGATGACATGTGGCGAGGCGGCCTGTCCGGACCCTCCTCGCTCTATTTGCACACCGAGCGGCCACTGATCAGCGAAAATGCTACCTCAGCCGTGTTGCACGAATTGGTGCACGTGGCAACTTCATCCGCCCATGCCCGCGACGACTGGCTGGTTGAAGGCCTGGCTGAATACTACAGTCTGGAGATTCTGCGTCGCAGCGGCGGTATCAGCCAGAAACGTTATGACCAGACCTTGCAAGGACTGGCCGACTGGGCCAGGAAGGAAAAGGGTCGATTGCGTTCGCCCTCAAGCGGCGCCCATACCGCACGGGCGGTTCTGTTGTTGTCCAATCTGCAGCAAGAACTCAAGCTGAATGAAGCCGGCAGCCTGGACGACATCGTGCAGCAACTGGTGGATTCGGGCGACATCACCGGCCAGCGCTTGTTGCTGTTGACCGAACAAGCATTGAGCGCAAAGAGCACCCTGCTGCGCAAAGCTCTGGCGCAAAAGGCTGACAGCCATTCCTGATTCAACTGCCACCATTAATTCTTCCCCTTGGGTGAATTTCCTGCGCCGCTTTCACCCGGCGCAACTGATCAAGTGGACGGTTTACAGCTTACTGCTGGTGAACTGGGTTTACTATGGTTGGGACGAATGGGAAATGGCCCAGTACACGCTGCGTCAGGGTGGTTCACTGCTGGACTGGAGCACGGCGTTCTCAACTACGATTGATGAAGCTGCCTGGTTTGGCCTGCTGTTCTTGTGGGAACTGGAAACCTACTGGTTACCTTATGACTGGCACCGCCCCTGGATGAAACGGAGCATGCTGCTGTTGCGCTTGGTTTGCTATGTTTTTCTCAGCCACACCGTTATAGCGCGGGCTATCGACTTTAACACCATCAGCAACCTGGAGCCCATGGCCGCTGTCAGTTCAGCCTGTGACCTGGCCGATCAGGAGATCTCCTATACACACAACCTGAACTACATCCTGATCGACAGCAGCAATTGCGCTGAAATATCTCAGGACTCTGAATTTTATGCGGTGGAAAACAGCTCGGTGACGGACAGCCAGAATTTTCGGTCAGAAGAATTCCGCGTCTGGATCGACCTGCAGGATGCCTTAACCTGGTTGCTGGTGATGTTCTCCATCGAGATCGCCATCTGGCTGCAGGAGCGGAATATTACTGGTGGCCCGGTGATGCTCGCCAGCTATGCCGCCAAGGCTTTTTATGGGCTACTGTTTTTCCATGCTGCTTACTGGGTGTGGAACGATCACTGGATTTATGGCTGGGACCAGGTTTTGTGGATACTGGGCTTCTTTGCCATTGAAATGAACGTTAAGGACTGGCGCGAAGAATTGCAGGAAGAGGATGCCGAAGAAGCCCTGCTGGCAGATCAGGCAACCACAGAGGATGCCCTATGAATCGCCCACAATTTCCCAGCGTAGAACAGGTGCGGCAACTGCCGCTGCAACTGAGCATGGTCGTGCCTGCGGACTGGGAAGACCGTAATGGTCATGTCAATGTACAGTACTACCTGAAACTATATGAACTGGGTGGTTACGAAATCATGCAGGAAGCCGAATTGGCTGTTGATTACTTCGAACAGAACCAATACGGTTTGTTCGATCTTGAACACCATCTTTGTTTTCGCGCGGAATTACATGTTGGTGATCGGGTCAGCACTTACAATCGCCTGTTGCGCATGCACCAGAAGCGCTTTCATGGCATGTACTTCATTCTTAATGACACCCGTGATCAACTGGCCTGCACCATCGAGTACGTCACCGCCGGAGTGGACCTGCAAAGCCGTCGGACCATGGCTTTTCCGCATGAGCTGTACCAGGGCATGCAGAAGGTATTACAACACCACCAGGCACTGGAATGGCCAGCGCCAGTTTGTGGCGCCATGGGTGTTCAGGACTGAAAACCTTGCAGAAAAGATTCCAGGTTGGTGCCCAGCTCATCACTGAGGTAACCACCCTCCTGCACCATCAACGTGGGTAATTCCAAAGCAGCAATTCGTTCGGCAATTTTGCCAAAACCTTTGGTGGTGATGGCCAGGCCCTGGAAGGGATCGAGCTCATGTGCATCCAGCCCCAGGGCCACCACCAGTGCGCCCGGGGCAAACGCTTCGATGCGGGTCAGCGCCTTGTCCAACTGTGACAGATAGTCCTTGTCTCCGCTGCCACGTGGCAGCGGTATGTTCAGGTTATAACCCAGGCCTTCGCCGCGCCCGCGCTCCGCAGCATGGCCCCAGAAAAACGGATAGAAGCGTTCGGGATCAGCATGCAGTGATACGGTGAGCACATCAGATCGTTGATAGAAAATATCCTGCGTGCCATTGCCATGATGGACGTCGATATCCAATATCGCCACCCGGCCAAACCCGGCCAGCAACTCCTGCGCCGCGATGGCGCTGTTGTTCAGATAGCAAAAACCAGCGGCAAAGTCCCTGCCGGCATGATGTCCGGGCGGGCGGCACAGCGCATAGGCCCAACTCACTCCGCGGTCCTCTTCATCCAGCAGCAAGGCAGCACCCTGCACTGCGGTATGAGCACTGATCAAAGCACTGCCCCAGGTGTCTGCCGATATCGGACAACCGGTATCGAGCATATGAAAGCCTGCCTGGCCGACGGCCGATGCCGGATAAGCACCATCGCGTCGATCGGGGTGAATGTTGGGCACGACTTCGGCAGATGCCCCATCGATATAGCACCAGCGTCGATAGATATTTTGCAGAAACTGCAGATACTCCGGTGAGTGCACGGCGGCGAGGGGCTCCAGGCCAGCATCTTCGGGCTCCAGCAGTTCCAGGCCCGCTGCCAATGCTGCCTGTAACAAGCGATCCGCCCGCTCAGGAACTTCAGGGTTATCCTGCTGCGCACCTGATGACAGGAAGTGTTGCGGGTAATGGTTTTTTTGCAATTCCGAGAAAATCACTTTCATGGCTGACTGTCACCTGTTAAATCTGTTGCAATGATTCGAAGCGTTCATCCCAGGCTTTGTAAATGCAATCCCGGTCTGCATAAATCATGCCCGCATGGGCGTAAAAATCTCTGGCAGCTTGATTATCCTTGTCCACTGCCAGGCGCATGAATGCAGCGCCCTGCTCAGCCGCCAGTTTGGCGGTTTCAGCCAGTAAACGGCGGCCCAGGCCGGTACCGCGCGCGCGCTCATCCACATAGATATCCTGCACATAAACTCCGCGCTTACCGGCCCAACTGGAATAGGTAAAAAAATACAGGCACAAACCAATGGGCAAACCATCAATTTCAGCGATCAGCACCTCAAAACAGCGCGTATCACCAAAGCCATATCGAAGAATGTCATCTGCTGTGCTGCGGATCTGCTCGCCCATGCCCATGCCTGCGGCCAATGCTTTCAGCATGTGGTGAATGCTGGACGCGTCCTTTGGGCTGGCAGCTCGAATATGAATAGCAGCTTGGTTCATGTCGACCATTCAAGTACCGGGTCCGGCAACGGGTGAGGTAAGGGCTCAGGCAACGGCGCGGGTGCCCAGCCCGTGACGCTGCGCGAAGACCTGCAGGCTGGCGTCCAGGCCATCAAGGATTTCGACAATTTCAGAATCACTGACAATCAACGGTGGGCAAATCATGAAATGATCCCCTTCCAGCCCGCCGCGGGTACGCCTTGAGTAGATGATCAGGCCGCGCTGGTAGGCAATTTCCACCAACTCAACATGCGCGTTCAGGCTGACCGGAAGAGGCGCCATGCTGTGTCGATCAGAAACCAGCTCAAAAGCCAGCAGCAAGCCTTTGCCGCGTACGTCGCCGATAAACTCATAGCGTGACATCAATTCCTGCAAGCCCGCTTTTAATGTGTTGCCCTGCACTGCTGCGGCTCGCACCAGGTTTTGCTCCTGCAGTTCCTGCAATACCGCCAGGCCAGCAGCACAGGCCAGCGGATTGCCGGCATAGGTATAACCGTGGGCAAAACCACCTTCGGCCATAACGGCATCAACGATGTGCCGCTGGGCGGCCATAGCACCTAAAGGTGCATATCCCGCAGCAAAGCCTTTGGCCATGGCCATGATGTCGGGCTGGTAATCCCAATGTTCTGCGGCCATGAATTTACCGGTACGGCCTGCGCCAGTCATAACTTCATCCAGAATCAGCAGGATGCCAAATTCGCGGCAAATAGCCTGAATGTCACGGTGCCAGCTATTCGGCGCCACCAGCGCGCCGGTAGAAGCTCCACCGATCGGTTCCATGATAAAGGCCAGAACAGTTTCCGGGCCTTCTTCAATTATCTTGTCACGCAATAGGGCGGCGTAGCGTTCACCCCGTTGCTCCAGGCTCAGGTCATCATGATCGAGATAGCAAGTCGGTGCCGGGATCTTGGGCATGCTGGCCATCATGGGAGCAAACGGCTGGGTGAATTGCTTCATGCCTGTTACAGACGAAGCACCCAGCGTGGACCCATGATAGGAAGGGAACAGCGAAATGACTTTCCAGCGTTTGGGTTGGCCCTGGGTAAGCGCATACTGGCGCGCCAGTTTCAAACAGCTTTCCACCGCCTCGGAACCGCCGGAGACAAAAAAGATCCGGTCCATTCCGGGCGGCATCAACGAGGCCGTCAGCGCCGCCAGTTCTTCGGCCGGTTCGTTTTCAAAATGCAGACGGTAACCAAACGTGGCCTTGTCCATTTGCCGTTTCATCGCAGCCAACACCCGCGGATTGGAATGGCCGATGTTGGAAACCATGGGGCCACTGGAGGCATCCAGGTAGCGCTTACCGTTCACATCCCACAGATAAACTCCTTCGGCGCGGTCCAGCCGTGGCCGCGGTGCGCTGGTCTGGTAGAACAGATAACTCTCAGATGTGCGCTTCATTGCTTGATTCGGATGGAGCGCTCAACTCGACATCACTCACTGCCCGCTCGTGCCCTTCGATTTTCAGAATCGTAAAACCAGTAAAACCGTACAACAAGGACACCAGTGGGTTGATGAGATTAAACAGGGCAAAAGGCAAGTAGGCAAAGGTGGCTACGCCCAGGGTGCTGGCCATAAAGGCGCCACAGGTATTCCACGGCACCAACGGCGAGGTTAACGTACCCGCATCTTCGAGGGCCCGCGACAGGTTGCGGGCCTTGAGTCCGCGCCGGCGGAATTCAGCCCGGTACATCCGTCCTGGCAACACAATAGACAGGTACTGGTCAGCCGCCACAATATTCATGCCCACACAGGTCACCAGCACCGAGGCAATCAGTGCGCCGGTGGATTTTGCTGCGGTGAGGATGGACTTGATCAAACGCACCAATAAGCCGGCATGTTCCATCACTGCACCAAAGGCCAGCGCACAAAGTATCAACCAGATGGTGTAGAGCATGCTGCTCATGCCGCCACGACTGAGCAGCGAATCAATCGCCGTATTACCTGATTCCGAAACATAGCCGCTGGAGAATGCTGTCCAGACCCCTTTGAGCATGGCCAAAGGAGTTGACAGTTCAGGAGCGGCAGCAAATGCCAGCACCTGTGTCGGTTGCAGAATGACGGCCATCACGCCACCAAACAATGCGCCAATCAGGATGGTGGGAAAGGCTGGAAACTTTTTTGCTGCCAATGCAAACACCAGGATCAAGGGCAACAAAGACCAGACGCTGATGTTGAAGCTATCCTGCAAATGCTCCAGTGCGCCGAGGCTGACGGTCTGCTCAGGGCTGATATCGGCATTCAGGCCGATAATCAGGAAGATGATCAGAGCCAATGTGTAGGAAGGAATCGTAGTCCAGGCCATGTGGCGTATATGGGTAAACAATTCCGAGCCCGCCACCGCTGGTGCCAGATTGGTGGTATCTGATAGGGGTGACATCTTGTCGCCAAAATAAGCCCCCGATACGACGGCTCCAGCGGTGATTTCAACCGGCAGACCCAGCGCCTGTGACACACCGATCAAGCCAACGCCAAGGGTACCCGCGACAGTCCAGGAACTGCCTATGCTAACCGAGGCGATGGAGCAAATCAGGCAGGTGGCAATATAGAAATAACTGGGGCTCAGCATTTTTTCGCCATAATCGATCATGGTCGGCACCGTGCCAGCCAGCATCCAGGTACCGATCAGGGCACCAACGGCCAACAGGATCAGGATCGCGCCCATGGCCGTAGAGATTCCTTCAACAATCGCTTCCTGTATCTCCGGCCAGTGATAACCATTCTTGATGGCCACCAGAGCGGCAATCATGGCTGCCATCAACAAAGCCACCTGGGAGCCGCCACCGTTCGAATCAGAACCATAAAGGTAGACCGAGGTCGAGAGCATGACGATCAGGGCCAGAATAGGGATCAGGGCATCGAATAAAGAGGGTTCACGATTATGGGATGGTCCGAGCTTGGCATTGTCCGTTGAGGCAGTCATAGATTCTGTATTTATCCTGTTTCCTGAATTTATTTATTGCCGGCTCAGTCTGTCACATTCCCACTGGCTTTGCCCGGCCTGATTATGGCGTATGCGCCTTCACTGAAGCCAGGTATGGCGGCCACAACCTGTTGTCGGTCGAGCCTATTGATACTTGCAATCTGCGCTTCCTTACTCAGCAGTTGGCCATACCATAACCATTGTTCCGCCACGCCTGCAGCCAGTTCAACATTGCTTTGACGTGCACTAGCCAGTCGTCCAATCAGATGCTGTTTGGCTTCAGCAACTTCTGCCTCTGTGGGTGGGTGTAATGCCAATCCCGAGATCTGCTCGCGAAACATCAGTTCCAGGGCAGCTAACTTGCCCGGATCCACACCGGCGCTCAGGCTGACCCATGCACCTTGTCCGTCAGAGTGGTACTGGCTGTCGATGAAGTAGGCAAGCCCGCTGTTGCTGATGGCCTGCTTACCCAGGCGACCTTCATAATCATGTGCCAGGATGTATTGCAAAGCGCGCCAGGCGATATAGTTTTCATCCGTCGGCGAAGGCGCATTGACCACATACCCAAGCTGGGCCTGTGACAGCTCATAAGGCCAGTCCAGGCTGACATCACCTTGTGGCTTTTGCACGGGCTGCTGTGTCACTTGCCTTGAACCGGGTAAATGCTTCAAAAGCAATTTCGCAGCAGCTGATTCCTGCTGTTGCAACTTACCCGTCAGCACAGCCAGGCGAATCTCAGGCCCTTTGGCCGTATTTACTTCCAGGCCGAGCATGGCTTCAAACAACCCATGCAGGCGAGTGGCAGGGTCGGAGCTTTGCCGGGCACTCTGCGGCTCAGGCACCAATTTATCCGTTTCGGCTAACAACAAGTCCACACACTCTTCCAGTTGATCAGGCAGGCAGTGGCTGCTGAGACTGCTGACGCCCCACAGTGGATCATTGCTTTGCAAATTGGTACTGCCCTGCCATTGGTTGCCTGCTATAACCAAACTGACAAAAGCAGCAGCAGCCGCCGGATTTTCTTGTACCAGCAACGGCAAGCCCTGCTCCAACTGCAACAGTTGCGGCGCGGGTACAACGGCGGAACGGGGGGCGTGTGCCGGTTGCGAATCCTGCTGCGCCTCAGCTTGAAGCTGGGCAGCGTGCTGCCGGGGTGCTGCAACTGAAGGTTTCGCACCAGCGTGAAACCAGCCAGCGGTTTGTTGCCAGGGCTGCAGATAGCGGTTTGCCAACTCAACCAGGTCCGCATTACTGACCTGAGTCACTTGCCGCGGCAAGGCTAACCACTCGTCGAGTGCGTTCAACCCGTCGTAAAAAGCCAGTTGATGCGCTGTTTCTTCATGCGTTCCCAGATCATAGACCAACTCTTCCAGCACACGTTGTTTGCTGTGCTGCAAATCGGCCTCGCTGATTTGCCCATCACGCAGTTGTTGCAAAGCGGCTTCGATCAGTTGCTCTGTCTGCTGCTGTGTCTGTCGAATGGGCAGGTCAGCAGGCACGGTGCCGCGAAGGCTGAACAGATAGCGCTGTGCGGAAGGTGGAAACCAGGTGCTCAAACCGTCCAGCTTTGCATATAAGGCAGTGCCGGGCTCAGCATTAGTGGTGCCATATTCCTGCATGAAATTGACTCCAGAGCCACCACTCAACCATTGCTGTATAACCAGCATCGCCGCAAAGTCAGGATCGTTGGCGGCTGGCGCGGGATAGGCGATTTCAAAATAACTTGAGTCACCGGCCCCGAGCATTTCAATGTGCCGCTGACCAAGCTGCGGCGGCTCCAGCGTATGTGGCAGTGGGCTTGCGGCTTTGGCGGGAAACTCACCGAATAACTGTGCAACCTTGAGGTGTAATTTTTCTGCATCGAAATCGCCCACTACCGCGAGCACTGCGTTGGCGGGCATGTAGTGTTGCTGGTAGAAAGCCAGTACATCCTGATGCTGCAAAGCCAGAATATCTGTTTCCCAGCCAATCACGTTGTTGCGATACGGGTGCGCCTGGAATGCAGCGAATACCACTGCATCGTGCAGGACAGCAGCCGGGTCATTTTCATAACCATGCATCTCAGCCAGAACCGCACCTTTCTCTGGCTCAATCCAGCGCGGCTCAAGCAACAAGCGCTGCATGCGATCCGCTTCGATACGCAGCAGCAAGTCCAACTGATCGCTCGGTACGGTTGCAAAGTAGGTGGTCTGGTCTATCCAGGTATAGCCATGCCATTCACCGCCAGCGGCATAGATTCGGCTGACGACTTCGGTGTCGGGAAAATTCTCACTGGCACGAAAGGCCATATGCTCCAGAAAATGCGCAATACCAGACTGCCCCGCTGGTTCATTGCGTCCACCCACGCGATACAGCATCTGCACGCTGACCGAAGGGAAGGAATGCTCCTCCAGCAGCAGCAAAGTGAGACCGTTGGGTAGTTGTTCACGCTGCACTTTCTGCAGATCCAGTTGCGCCCAACCAGAAGCTGGCAACAAGACCAAAAGGAATAAAATGCAGTGATAAATACGCGCAGCAGCCAGCAAGCCTGAGCTTGGTGCGGAGTTTTGCATCGCTCTACTACTCCTTGATGCCAAAAGCCAGATCACCGGCATCGCCCAACCCCGGCACTATATAGCCGCGGGAAGTAAGCTCGCGGTCAACTGCGCCCAGCCAAAGGGTGGTATTGGCAGGAAACTTCTGCTGCACATAATCCACCCCAGCCGTGCTGGCAATCACTGACACCACATGCACGCGCCGGGGCTGACCTCGACTCTGCAGGGCCTGATAAGCCAACACCATGGAAGATCCGGTGGCCAGCATCGGGTCACACAGGATCAGCTCCCGACCTTGCAGCGAGGGGCTGGACAAATATTCGATTTTAACTTCGAAACTGTCCGCATCACCTTCGTGCTTGCGGTAGGCGGATATAAAGGCATTATCAGCGCGATCAAAATAATTCAGCAGACCCTGGTGCAATGGCAACCCGGCCCGCAGGATAGTCGCCAACACCGGTTGCTCCCTGAGAACCCATGCCGGCGCTTTGCCTAACGAGGTGCTGACGTCTTGCTTGATGTATTCCAGCTTGCGACTTAATTCATAGGCAAACATTTCACCCATACGCTCAAGGTTACGGCGAAAACGCATGGAATCCTGCTGGATATTCTGGTCACGGATCTCAGCCATTAATTGACTGAAAACAGAGGGCAGCTCACCGAGTATGTGCGTTTCCATGGCCTTGATTCAGTTTCTCGTCCGCATCAGACATTCCACCTTGCCATCCGACAGCAATATGCCCTTGCTGACGCTTAGGCAGGTCAACCACTCGTTCAGAAAAGATTGTGGATGGGGGCTGCAGGCCAGAGCTTCGCCGCTGCGGGGTCGTATCGAAATGGTTTGAGCATCAAAAATACCGTATTCACGGTTCAGCAGAATGGTAGCGGCGCTGTGGACACCAAAAACATAAGCGCGGGTACCTGCATGCAACCACGGCCAAAGGGCGCGACTGAATGCACGCAGTTGTTTTTCATCCAGGTAATGAGGAAAATCCCACAGCAATACAACGTCAAGCTGGGTACCCGGGGGTAATGCCAGTTGTTTCAGGAACGAGCGTTCCAGGGTTTTTCCGGGCGCCTGACTGTCGAGTTTGCCAGCACGCAACTCGGCAAACATATCGGCCACATGAATGCGGCACCGTATGGAAGAAAAGAAACGTACGGTTTCAGGCAAAGCCCGGCCAATTTCAAGCACTGTCAGGCAACTTTGGTCCAGCTTTTCAAACAAATGGGGCAATACTTTGCTGGCTTGCCGACTGGCAATAGCTGATCGCGCCGTAGCAGCAGAAGAAGTTGCCCCGGCTGAACTGTCAACTGCAAGACTCAAGACATAGACCTTGTACTAACCACCCTTCAGAGCTAAATCAGGTGTGTTCTTCACGGCTTCAGCTCCAGTCTGAGCTGCAGAGCCTGAACTGATGGGTGCGGCCGAAGCGCTTACTGAAGCACTCAAGGTCGCACCATTGGGTTTGCTGGCAGATTTTGCTGCCGCCTGCTCAGCATTTGCAGAATCACCTGGATCCATGTCTATGCTGCCTTTGAAGATGGCTCCATCTTCGAGCACAACACGCGGTGCAACAACATTGCCGCGGACATTGCCGGAACCACTGATAACCACACGCTCTTTAGCCTTCAGATCACCATTGACCTCTCCAGCAACGCGGATGGTCTTGGCTGATACATCGGCCACTACCCGTCCGGATTTACCAATGGTGACGTCATTGCCAGCAAGATTGATACGGCCATCGACCTGGCCTTCAATCAATAAATTTTCGTTGCCACTGATTTCACCGTTAATCTTGATTCCTGCGCCGATGACGGCCGCTTTCCCTGCGGTTTGCATCAATCCTGCAGAAGCTGACCCTGCAGGGGCCGCCATTGCGGGTTCCGCTGTTTTGACGTCCATGGCTCGATCCGAGGTCCGATCCGCGTTATGGGTACTTTTGAGTTTATCAAACATGTTGAATTCCCTTTCTATGGATAACAGGGTTTCACATCGTATCAACAGGTGGGGCACAGGGCCAGCACCTGTCAGTGTCGCTTTAGTGTCGTTGTCGCTTTAGTATCATTGTTACCAGCATTTCCAGCCAAACGAAAACTCCCGGTCCAGAAAGGCCCGGGAGGTCATCTGTAGTTCAATCGACCACCGGAGTTTGGGCCGGAGCCGATTCCATTGCTGTCAGGCTGCGGCCTGACCCACCCGAGCACAGCGCTTATTGATCAGGCTGCGAGCCTGGTCCGGGGTTTTTTTCAGTGCAGCAGCCAATTCATCCACCAGGCATTCCAGCGAATGATTCAGGTGCGCACGGTCAGAAGCACGTAAACTGCCTTCAGCTTCCAATTGGCTCAGGCCTTTGTAAACTTCTGCGTAACCAAAAGGATCACCACCGTCAATTACTGCCTGGTTCTTGTTGGCCCGAGCCTTCCACTGTTTGCTCATGCGACCTTTCCAGGTCTCGAGGTGTTCCAGCAAGCGCTTGGCCTCTTTAGCATCAATCGGGTTGCGCACAGTGTCATCCAGATCTTGCTTACGCAGCATTAAAGTCAGCTTGTCGCGTTTGAAATACAGATTGGCAAACGTTGTCTCTTCTTCACCACTAAAACTTCTTTTGCAGATAGACTCGACTTTACCGATGCCGTGGCGGGGGTGGTAAACGCTATCTCCTTGATTAATAGTAATATGCCTTCTCCAGGGGAATGGAACGAGTGGGTTTTGATCACCGAAATTTAATTAAATAATTCAGCATGTTACACGAAAATAAGGCCATTTTCAATGGCGGCTGAAGCCAAAGCATGGCTCAATGCGGCTTTTCTTTACCCGCCTCGGTGCTCTTTTCGGGCTTGCCAGGAGACTGGTCACCGATGATGCTTTTGGCAGGACATATGACAAAAATGGGGCACTTTTTGCACCCAACGGCAATGGCTACCGGACAAATCGTCATTGCAACTTCGGCGATGTGGCAAAAATACCACGGCAGAATGCCGTTGGTGAATTTTTACCCAATAAAATCATAGCCGCGAGCATACTCCAAATTTCGTGAACAGGAATTTTCTCTATTTTCTGCGCAGCTCAGCCAGCAAACTGCGGATCAGAGCCAGAACCTGCAGCAACAACAGAAATGCGTAAGGAATGGCGCCGGCAATGGCAACGGTTTTGTTAACGTCGGCAGAATCGCGCGCCAGTAAACCGGCGGCCAAAACCACGGTCAGCCCGCCCCAAAGCAAAGTGCTGCGCTGTGTGGGATAAGGGTTGCCCTGTTCACTGAGCATGCCCAATACATAGGCGGCTGAATCTGCACTGGTGACCAGAAAAACAAACAGCAACAGGCAGGCCATCCAGATCATCACGCTGCCCAGCCGCGCCCACTCCGCTGGCAGCTTGCCCAGCCAGGCAAACAAGGGCGCGGTGTAATCAGCCTGGACCAACTCCAGCAAATTGCCCTGATGCTCCGCATTCCAGGCCAGAGCGGCGCCCCCCAGGACGGCAAACCAGCAAATGGAAAACAGCACGGGAACAGCCAGCACTCCAAGTAAATAGGCCCGCACGCTGCGGCCGCGACTGATACGGGCGATGAAAACTCCTACAAAAGGCGCCCAGGCGATCCACCACAACAAATAGGTGATGGTCCAGCCGTGTGACCAACTGCGGCTGCCGTCCAGTTCCTGCGGCTGCAGCGACCACTCAGGCAGGATGCGCAGGTATTGCCCAATGCCCTGCCACAGGTCCTGCAGGATAGCGTTTTGATCAGAGCTGACAAATACTAGGCACATCAACAACAAGGCCAGCAGCAGATTGCCACTGCTGAGCCAGCGTATTCCACGGCGCAAACCACTCATGGCTGAGAGCAGGAACACCAAACCCATGGACAAAAGGATAATCACGTAAGCCGCTGCCTGCGGCAAGGTTCTGCCGCTGGCCTGGCCCAGGCCTTCATGCAACAATATTGTGCCATTGGCCAGAGCCGCCGCAACGCCAAATACCACCGCCAGAATGGCCAGTGTGTCAGCTAAACCACCCAGTGCTTTCAGCAGGCCAGCCGGAAGCAGCCCGCTCAGGCCTTGCTGCAACACACCCGAAGGTGATTCGGCAGCACCCTGACGGTAAGTGAACCAGGCTATGGCCAGACCAGCAATGGCATAAATGGCCCAGGCGTGCAGGCCCCAGTGAAAGAAAGTGGCAGCAAAGGCCATGGACTGACGGGCTGTTGCATCGTTCGTGCCGGGCGGCGGGTTGGCAAAATGCGTCAGCGGCTCGGCCACGCCCCAGAACACCAGTCCCGAGCCCATGCCGGCAGCAAACAGCATGGCCAGCCAAGACGCAGTGCTGAATTCCGGCGTTTCGTGCTCAGCACCCAGCCGCAGCCTGCCCCAGGGCCCGGCACCCAATACCAGGCATAACAGCAGCATGGCCGTGGCAAACCACAATATGGCGCTGTCCAGCCACAGCATGGCCTGGGATGTAGCACTGCCTATGGTGTTGGTAAACCACTCGGGAAACAGCAGCACCAGTGCACAGGTCAAGGCCAGCAGCACGGCCGTGGCGCGGAATTCTGCAGTTGGCCTTGAGTTTTTGTTCAAAGCGGCTTTAAGGGTCAGTAACGATGGCCGCAGCACTGGAGCTGCTATTCTTGAACAACTGGCCACCCTTGATCACGATGGCTACATCCTGCAGCAGACCAATATTGTTTAAAGGATCACCACGAACGGCGATCAGGTCAGCCCATTTACCAGGTGTCAGAGCGCCTACATCCTGGCCATAGCGCAAATACCGCGCTGCCACGCTGGTGGCCGCCTGTATGGCTTGCATGGGCGTCATGCCCCAGTGCACCAGGTACTCAAACTGGCGGGCATTCAGGCCGTGTGGATAAACCGCCGAATCCGAGCCAAACACGATGCTCGCACCCGCAGCATGTGCCTTGCGGAAGTTTTGCCGCTGTAACAGCGTGGTTTCGTCATTCTTGCGCAAAAATTCTTCCGGCCAGTTGCTTTTCCTGCCTTCAACCGCGATCCAGTCACCGTTATAAATATCCATCGACAGACCCACACCGTGCTCAATGGCCAGTGCGATGCCGGCATCATCGATCAGGGAAGCATGTTCAATGGTATCCACCCCGGCCGTAATCGCCTCAATGATGGACTGCGCACCATGCGCGTGAGCCGTAACCGGGATGCCTGCGGCTTTTCCCACTCGCACCACGGCGGCGATTTCGGCCGGAGTCATTTCCGGCGCACCCGGCACGCCGCCATAGGCTAAAACTGCACCTGAGGCGATCATTTTCAAAACGTCAGCACCGCCGTCCACTGCAGCCTGCGCTTTGGCAGCGAAATCTTCAGCACCACGGGAAACGCCCAGCCGCATGTGCGCCGGAATCAGCGACTCATCAATATCGGGGATCAGCAGATCTCCACCACCGCCCGGTATGGTCAGATAGTATCCAGCAATCTCCAGCCGTGGCCCGATGACCTCGCCGCGGCGGATTCGGTCACGAAGTTCTCGGGCTGACCAGCCGTAATAGGTTCCGAGGTTGCGTGCCGTGGTAAAGCCCGCCTGCAAAGTGATGCCCGACATGGCCACGCCGGTTGCCAGGGTCTGCTCCAGGGTGTCGTCCAGCATCTCACTCAGATCGGCGGTATTCTCCGGCACCTCGAGCATGTGGGTATGCATATCGATCAAACCCGGCAGGCAGGTATAGCCAGTCAAGTCCAGAACGGGAAGATTATTGCTATTTTCCAGACCCGTGCCCACTCGGGCGATACGGCCGTTTTCGATAATCAGGTCCACGCTGCTGGCGGCCTGGTCGGTGATGCCGTCGATCAGTTGGCCGCAACGAACCATGAGACTGCCCTGGTCCGGAATAAAAGGTGCCTGGCTGACTAATTCCGGACCGCTCAGACGCGGCTCGACGATGATGTAAGATGCCGTGGTATTGCCGATATTGATGGCCTGATGAACCGCACGCTGGGCGGTGCTCCAGGTGGTGCCGGCTTCAGTTATTGCCGTACGCTCCCCGAATGAGTCATGGATCAGCATGGTGGAACCTTCCAGTACGTAACCGAAATGGGCGTTGTGATAGTGCTTTTCGTGCCCTACTCCGGGCGGAAAGATACATTGCCCTACTCGTACCGTTGCTGTTTCATACAACAATTGGCAGGTTTGCATACCTTTCCAGCCCGCATCAAAAGCGTGTGGCAATCCAGCGTTGTCTTCGGCCAGCGCGTTGGGCAGCAAGAAATTAATAAAACTCAGGCAGGCTATTAACTTTGTCACATTATTCATGCACGAATAGTATCATTCGAAAGCAAGGACAAAACAGAACCGACAAACAAAACTGAATCGTGGAGCAGGCAAGATGAAATGGAAAGGTCGCCGTAGCAGTAGCAATGTAGAAGATGCCCGTGGCCGCCAGGCTTCAGCCGGTGGTGGCGCCGGCGCCGGCATGCTATTAAACCTGGTGGGTCGGACCTTTGGCATCAAGGGCATATTGGTGCTGCTGGTGATCGGTTTTTTCCTGTGGATGTTTGGCCTGGTTGATCCATCGCAAGTCATTGGTGGTAAACCGACTGTCACGGAAGTGGATTACCAACCCAGCGCCGAAGAACAGGAACGCTATGATTTTGTCACCGTAGTTTTGGCCGATACCGAAGATGTATGGAATGCCGCATTCCGACAACAGGGCGCGCAATACCAGGAACCACAGTTGACCATATACAAGGGCCGGGTCAACACGGCCTGCGGCATGGGTGAAGCTGCCATGGGACCGTTTTATTGTCCTGGGGATAAGAAAATCTATATCGATCTGGGTTTCTATGACGAGCTGGCGCGCGACTTCAAGGCTCCTGGTGATTTTGCCCAGGCTTATGTGATCGCCCATGAAGTAGGCCATCACGTACAAAACCTGTTGGGTATTTCCGACCGAGTGAATGCCAGGCGCGGTCAGCGCGACTTCAACGAGTGGTCGGTGCGGCTGGAATTACAGGCCGATTACCTGGCAGGCGTATGGGCCAACCACAACAGCAACTATCTCGACCGCGGCGATATTGAAGAAGCCATGGTGGCTGCCAACGCCATCGGCGACGATACCATCCAGCAACGCACGCAAGGCCGGGTGGTGCCACATGCCTTTACTCATGGAACTTCGGAACAGCGTCAGCGTTGGTTCAACCAGGGCCTCCGTAGCGGCGACATGACGCAGGGAGATACTTTCGCCATGCCTTACGATCAGTTGTAGCGCAAATACTAAATGATGCCTTGTTCTTGCAGTTGTTCGATTTCAGTTGCGGCTAAACCCAGCAAATCACCGTAGACCTGCTGGTTGTAAGCACCTACTTCCGGGCCAGCCCACCGGGTATAACCCGGCGTGCCGCTGAGCTTGGGCACCATGGCCGGAATTTTCAGTTTTCCCTGCGGAACCGCCACTTCCTCAAACAAACCCCGCGCCTGGTAATGGGGATCCTGCAGCATATCAGCCACCGAGTAGATCGGCCCGGAAGGAACTTGGGCTGTTTCCAGCGCTGCCAATACGCTGGCTGAATCCTGCTCACCACACCAGTTGGATATCACCGCATCAATTTCCGCTTCGTGCCGCACCCGGCCGGCGTTATCTGCGGTGAGCGGATCTGCTGCCATATCAGGCCTGCCCATGGCCTCGCACAAACGCTTGAAAATCGAATCGCCATTGGCGCCAATAATCACGTACTTGCCGTCCTTGCAAAGATAGGTATTGGTGGGCACGATGCCGGTAATGGTAGAACCCGATGGTT
This sequence comes from Lysobacterales bacterium, assembly GCA_034440115.1. Lineage (GTDB taxonomy): Bacteria > Pseudomonadota > Gammaproteobacteria > Xanthomonadales > SZUA-36 > JAWXBM01. Next base: position 44,757 of record JAWXBM010000094.1, read on the forward strand.
CGCGTATCACTCCGGCACCATCGTATTCCGGCACCACTCCTTCCAGCAGGTTGAACACGCCTTCAAATAGTGCGGTATCCACTACCTGTCCCAAACTTTGCGGATTCCTGGCGCGGTGCAGGCAAGCCATGACTATGCCGAGGGCAGTATGCAAGCCTGCCAGCGAATCACCCAGGCTCAGATTAGGCCGTACCGGGGCTTCGCCCGGAAAACCATTAACGTAACGCAGGCCACCAAAGCCCTCGCAGACTGAGGCAAAACCCGGTTTGCTGGCATAGGGGCCATCCTGACCATAGCCGGAAATGCGCGCATAAATCAGGCCGGGGTTACTGGCCTTGAAATCCTTTGGGCCCAGTTGCCACTTTTCCATCACCCCGGGACGGAAATTCTCCAGCAGCACATCACACTTTTCGGCCAATTGGCGCACCAGGTCACGACCCTGTTCGGTGCGCATATCGGCGGTAATACACTGCTTGTTGCGCGCCAGGCTGCGCCACCAATATGAGGTGCCGTTTTCGTCCAGTTCGCGCCAACGCCGCAATGGATCACCACTGCCAGGGGGTTCCACTTTGATAACCTCTGCCCCGAAATAAGCCAGAATGCAGCCGGCAAAAGGGCCAGCCAGCAATTGGCCCAATTCCAGCACCTTGATGCCGTGCAAAGGTCCTTTTTGATCCAGACTTTGCTCAGTTGACTTCATTGCATGGCTCTGACATTTTCAAAATTCCCGATTAGCTAAAAAGCCCTGTTTGTTGCAGACTGCATCAACCGACCAGATGCAGACCTAAAGCAGCGCTGAGCAGCAAACCTGCCCAGATCACCAGCATCCATGGGCGCGTGGCGGCAATGCTGTGATCTATGGCGTCCTCATCGGCTTGCGAGGGATTGCCGGCAACCAATTTGGCAAAAGCCGGGCCTAAAGGTTTGAGCTTGATGCGCACCATCAACCCACAGGCAATCATGGTGGCGAAAATCAACAGCTTCCAGGCAATGAAATCTGCACTCGCACCGCTTTGTCCCGACAGGGACACCGCTGCATAGGTCGAAAGGCCAGCAATCAGGGCCAGGCGAAAACCAAAATCAAACTGGGTCAACGCTAACTGGAATTGGCTCTTTTTGCCGTAATGTAAATACAGCAACATACCCATCCAAGACAGGCAAACCACGTAACTGGCATAAATCACCCACGGCGCTACCGGCAAATAACCAATCCGGTAACTGAGGTGTATGCCGATGGCCAGCATCAGGGTCATGCAGATACGCGGCGCCATATCCAGAGCAAACAGGATGCGGATGACAGTCACGCGGGTTTCTGCGGAAAGTTTGCGGTTCGCCGCATAGAAGCCGGTGTACCAGACACCCAGGTCGGCACCCAGCCAATAAACAAAGGCCAGAATATGTACGAATTTCAGCAGGGCAATTTCCATAGACATAAATTGTTTCTCAGTTAGAAAGCAGCAGGAATTTCAGGCAGCGATGCCAGGGCCTGCTCAATGGCCCAGCCTGTCTTTCACCGCGTGAAAGAGCATGCCTGCCACCAGGCCAGGCCAGCGTAACAGGGTTCCACCGGGGAAAGAGGGCGAAGGAATCCTCGCCATCACATCGAAGCGTTCTGCTGTTCCTGCTAATGCTTCGGCAATCAGCTTGCCTGCCAGCGTGGCCATTTGCACACCATGCCCGCAAAATCCCATGGCGTAGTAAACATCCGGTTCCAGCCGGCCAAAACTGGGCATACGGTTCATCGTTATCGCCAGCGTACCGCCCCAGCCGTAATCTATCCGCAGGTCCTTTGCACTTGGATAGAGCTGCAAAAAATACCTGCGCACAAAATTCTTGATATTGGTCGGGAAGCGCTTGGTGTAATTCTCGCCGCCGCCAAAGAGGAATCGCCCATCGCCGGTCAGCTTCCAGTAATTGACCACAAACCTGGCGTCATACATGCACAGATCTTGTGGATTGAATTGCTGTTGCTGTGCGGCGCTGAGCACTGCAGTGGCCAGCACAAAATTATTGATCGGCATGATGCGTCCCGCCACGCGCGGTTCCAGACGCCCAAGGTAGCCATTGCAAGCCAGCACAACGTAGCGCGCTTTTACGCTGCCCTGCGCCGTCCGCACGGTGGTGGGCGACGCCTGATCATAGCTCGTGACCCGACTCTGCTCATACAGGTGTACTCCCAGCGAACGGGCCGCGTCAGCCAATCCCAAAACATAGTTCAAGGGATGCAGATGCGCCGAGGCGTACTCCACCAGCCCACCGCGAAATACGTCGGTTCCAGTCAGATGATGCAGCTCCTCGCCCGCTACAAATTGGCATTCCAGGCCATAATTTGAATGCATGCGTTCGGCATGTGCCTGATACCACTCAGCGTCGCCTTGCTTGGCAGCGGCTTGCAGATTGCCCCGCTTGAGATCACAGGAAATACCGAAACGGCTGATCAGCTCGCGCACCAGGTCTACCGCTTCAACACCAAGTTCCCACAAACGATGCGCTTCCTCCAGGCCGAATTTTTCTTCCAGGTATTCCTGCGGCTGGCGTTGACCTACAGTGCACTGGCCCCCGTTGCGTCCCGATGCACCCCAGCCAATGCGTTCGGCTTCCAGCAACACCACCTGGTAGCCCCGCTCAGCCAGGTGAATGGCAGAGGAAAGCCCGGTATAACCGCCGCCGATAATACACACATCGGCACTCTCTTCACCTCGCAGCGGCAGTAGTTGGAGGTGCCGGTTGGCGCTGGCGGCGTAGTAAGAATCGGGATAAGCGGAATTTTGAGTATGCATTCGATTCAAACCAGGCGGCTGTGGGCAGAGCGGCATTGTCCGCGATCTTGACGTTGTCGTTCAAATTTGTCATGAAATTCCGCGGCGACCTTCACTGCGATCAGCCCGGTTCAGCCGCTTGCTGACTGACTCAATTCCGCCTGGAAGGGATATAGTTGGCTATCAGCTGCAGCGCCTTGTGCCGACCGAAGCTGGCGTAATGACCACAATGAAAAGTTTCTGCCGGGATTTCCTGCAGCCGGGCCAGGGTTTCCCGGTATTGTTCGCGATCAGAGTGATACAGCGCATCCAGCAATTCGCCATCGTAAAGCACATCGCCGGTAAACAGGGTCTTGGTGGCTGCTTCGTAAAGGCAAACCGACCCCGGCGAATGTCCGGGCATATGAAACACCTTGAACAGCCGATCGCCCAGGTCCAGCTCATCACCTTCATCAATCAAACGGGTGGGCGGAGCTGGTTTGACCCGGTAGTGGGTAAAGTCAAAACCTTCATATGGCAAAGCCTTGAGTGGATTGTCTTTACCCATCAGGCCCTGGTACTGCGTCCATACCGTACTCTCGGCATCGGGTGAACTCAAAACCTCCGCTTCAGCCGGATGGCAACAACGCATGGCAAACTCGTGGTGATTGCCAATGTGATCAAAATGCGTATGCGAAGCCACCGCCATCAGGGGCCGATCGCCCAGTTTGGCGACAACATCACGCAAAGGCATCAGACCCAGGCCAGAATCGATCAACAGGTCACCGTCACGGCCCTGTACATGCCAGATATTGCACCGTAAACCCGGGTCTACATGCTGCTCGTACAGCAAGCTGATACCGTTCGGGCAAGTGCTGATTGCATACCAATTTTGCGCCACCGCTAACGCCATGATCAGCCTGTCGGTAAGCGGCGATGGATTTCTATTATGGCCACCGGGTGATCGCCAAGGGTATGGCTGAGCTCGCGTTTTTCTTGATCCAGCGTGCCCATGAAAATCGCCGCCAGAAAACCACAAACTGTCATTAATCCAGTTAACCAGCCACCGTGCGCATAGGCTTCCGGCAACATGGTTTGTGCCACCATAGCCAACATGGCCCCAGCCGCCATGCCTTCCAGCAAGGCTTGCAGTTCACGCGGCGCTTCGGCAATAAACATATGCCCGACCGCTGCACCTACCGCCGTCATCACCATCAAAGCGGTCCACATCAACATGATGCTCCAGGTTTTTCCACCCTGCCCCTTCATCACCACGGCACTGGACATGCTTTCCGGAACGTTGGCCAGGAACAGACCGCCGATCAGGGCCAGGCTGACCGTAGCGCCTTCCATGGTGGAGCCAATGATCAGCGATTCAGGTATGCCATCCAGCGCGATGCCCAACCAGATGGCCAGAGCCACATTGCTGCCCCCTCTTCGTTGCGCATTGGCTGCCTGTATGACTTCGGTTTCAGTCGGGTTGCTAACGGCCGCGTCAATATTTCGTTTGGCCGCTTGCAGCCAGTGTTCGGTCTGCTGCGTGCTGATCTCTGCTGCAGCAAGGTGACGATGCGGTTCAGCCGCCAACAATCGCAGGCGCTGACTTAATTCCGGTGACGCCTCAGCGATTTCTTCAAAGTCGTCTTTATGCACTTCCCACAGAACGGTATCAGCAACAGCCACAGCCCGCCGTATGCTCCGCCCGCTTTGCATCAATGCGGTCTCACCAAATGCCTCACCGGCGCCGAGCAATGTGCCGTTGGAATCAGCGCTGCCTTCCTTGCCATTCTGATAAACCATGACCTGGCCAGACTCCACCAGGTAAAGTGCATCTATTGGGTCTGCTTCATGGGAAATGATCTCACCGGCCTGAAACACCCGCTTTTCAATGTCCGTCAAAACGCGGCGAATCTGCTCTGGTGGCAAAGCCAACATCAGGTCAACCACAGACAGGTGCTCCAGCATTTTACGGTAATGCTGCTTTTTACTGCGTTTCAGCTTGGCGGCTATGGTCGATGCTTTGCGCAGATAACCACCCATCCGCGACAGCAGTTGATCCAGCCCGATAAACAGCAGGCAGCCGAACAGGGCACCGCTGGCCAGCCAGACAAAGCCCGTGATGGGTTGATCGGGAAAATGTTCCAGCGAAGGCACGACGATTTCGATGGCCAGTGCGCATAACAAAGCGCCTGCTCCAAAGGCCATAACTGCTGCGGTGAACCTGAGTCCTGGCCGTAACCACAAGCCCAGGGCTGCTCCTAGAGGCAGGGACAAAGCGCTGAGTCCGCCAAATAAAAAGGCTACCATTACGTTATCCATGCATTGTTCTCATTGAATTTTTTTCATTTTGGGCGCTGCATGAGTATAAATGCTGCCAGGTGGAAATACTCTGCAGGCTGGAGGCTCAGGAAGACGCTTGGAATAAAGGCATTGGTTCTGCCTGAGTAAAGCTGTGCTGGCAGTTCAATGAGGCCGGTTTAGCAGGCCAGTTTAATCGGCACCAAAAGAAAAAGGGCCCGGTTAGGGCCCCTTTAATTGAATGGCTGACAACAATCAGCTTGAGTTGTATTCATCACCACATCCGCACCGTCCAGCCACTACTTGAACGAACTGCGTTACGCTCGGCGCGACGCATACGACGGTTACGGCGAACCAGGGCTGCGTGATGATCATAGCTACTGGCATTGGCTGCTTTGCCGGAAATCACTTCTGCCGCCGGAACCGCAGGTGCAAAAGCAGCAAGGCCGGCTGCATCCCGGATCGTATCCAGTATGGACTTGGTTAACATAAACTATCTCCTTTCGGCGCCTAAATGCGCCACTGATTTGTATAGGTTCAATTATTGAACAGGCTAATCAAAAACCTGAAAACGACTCTATTTAGCTGTTTTCAGGCTTGCATTCTATCCATCTGTACAAAACAGGTCCAACGGGATAAACTCACCCTCAATTAACTTTTTCTTAATTGAAATATTACATTTTTATGACCACTACTCCACTCAATGCCCTGCGTACTTTTGAAGCCGTGGCAAGCCATCTCAGCTTTGCCAAGGGTGCAGAAGCCCTGCATGTGAGCCCGGCCGCTGTGAGTTCACAGATCCGCTTACTGGAAGAAAGGCTTATGCAACCCTTGTTTCACCGCAAAGGTCGGCAAATCACGCTGACCGAAGCCGGCAGGAAATTATTGCCCGGTGTACAGCGTGGCCTGGCAGAGCTGCGTCAGGCGGTGCAAAAGGTAGGTATGGATCGCAGCGAAGGCGTGCTGAACATCAGCATCATGCCCACCCTGCTGCAGAAATGGTTGCTGCCTCGGTTGGCTGACTTCTACGATACCTACCCGGAAATTGACCTGCGAATTAATGCGGATAATGGCCTGGTCAACTTTCAGCAGACCGATTTTCATGCCAGCATTCGGTTTGGGCCAGGTAAGTGGCCTGGCCTGAAAGCTGAAAAACTGATGGATGACTGGATATTGCCGGTTTGCAGCCCGGAACTGCTGCGCGAGATCGGCCCGGTTGAAACCATTCAGGACTTGCAGAGCCATGATTTGTTATTCGTCGAAAGCGCCGTTTGGGACTCCTGGTTCCGGGTCTTGGGCGAAAGCGGCCGCGAAAGCCGCTGGCCCCTGCTGAACGATTCTTTGAGCATCCTGATGGCCGCTGAACAAGGCCAGGGCATTGCCCTCAGCCGCTGGTCATTGGTAGTGCGGGATATTGAAGCGGGTCGATTGGTGCGACCCATAGGTACGGTGGTTAAAACCGACTGGTCGTATTATTTTGTTTCACCGGCGCACTACTTTAATCTGCCCAAGGTGAAGATTTTCCGCCAATGGCTGCTGGACCATTGCGCACGCTTTCCCCCACCTGAATAATGGACGCTTATAATCCTCAGTGATGAACGGAAAGCTAGGGAGCACCCGGATGGCAACATCAAACTTGGTCAAAGCCCGCAAATCCTTCGGTTTTACGGACTTCCTGTGGCGCTGGCTGGCCGCTATCGTGCTGGTATTTGCCACCTATAACCCCAGTGGCTTTTCCTTTGTGCATTGGGTACTTGGGAGTTTCGGCGATCAGGACCTGGGCGCCATGCACTTTCTGGTGGGCGTCATCCTGCTGGCAGGTTGGGCAGCTTACCTGGCCGCCACCGGCAAAAGTCTCGGCACCATGGGTACGGTACTCGGCGCGGCCTTGATAGCTGGTAGTCTCTGGCTGTTGTCTGATATGGGCCTGGTACGCGCAGACTCAACCAATTCCATTGTTTGGTTGTCTTTGTTCGCCGTGGCCACCCTGCTGGCAATCGGCATGAGCTGGTCACATATCTGGCGCAGGCTCAGCGGACAACTTGAGGTTGATGATAATTAATCAAGCTCTGAATAAATCGGAGATTTCCCAGCGTTTTTCTGCACAACTCAGAAGGAACGTCGTGCCAGCATCTCGGGCTTCAACTCCTTGAGTGAGCGACAGCCCATTAAATACATATCCCGCTCCAGTTCGTCACGCATCAACTGGCAAGCCCGCGCAACACCTGCAGCACCTCCAGCCGCCATGGCATACAGATACCAGCGCCCGCCTGAACAGGCCGTTGCACCCAGCGACAAGGCCTTCAATACATGCGTGCCGCGGCGTATGCCACCATCCAGAATGATTTCAATCTGGCCACCTACGGCCTCGACAATGGCCTCCAACTGATCGAATGGAGCGCGTGAGCCATCCAGTTGTCGGCCACCGTGATTCGAAACCATGATGGCACTGGCACCAGCCGCAACACTGCGGCGGGCATCATCGACCGACATTACACCTTTGATGGCAAACGGGCCGCCCCACTCGCTGATCATGGCAGCCACATCATCCCAACCAATGGAACGCTTCATCTGGCTGTTGAGGTAATCAGGGATGGACGATTTAACGCTGGACCCCGCAGCTACGAATTGAGAAATATTGGGCAGATCAAAAGGTTCGCGAAACACATAATTGCAGGTCCAAACCGGGTGGGCAGCAAAACTCAGCAAGGTGCGCAAAGTCAGTTTGGGCGGCGTGGTCATGCCGGTGAGGTAATCCCGCTCACGATTACCGGCCACAATGGTGTCAACAGTCAATGCCAAGGCATCGAACTTGGCTTGCTTGCAGCGCTGAATCAAATTGGTGGTGAGCGCAGGATCTTTATGAACATAGATCTGGAACAGCTTGGGGGTGCCGGTATAGCCGCCCAACTCTTCAATACTGCGCGTACCAATGGTTGAAACTCCAAACATCGTTCCGAACTGTTTTGCGGCTGCAGCGATGCCACGTTCACCCTCGTGATGAAACAATCGCTGCATGGCGGTTGGTGAGAAAAACATTGGCATCTGCAGTTCGCGACCCAACACCCTGGCTGACAAATCCACTTTGTCCACGCCTGCCAACACGCGTGGCACCAGGTCTATGCCTTCAAAACACTCGGTATTGCGCCGCAAAGTAGCCTCATCATCTGCCCCACCATCGATGTAATGAAAAATCGGCGCTGGCAATTTACGTCTGGCTCTTTGACGAAAGTCTTCGGTGTTATAGCAATGTTTCAATTTGGGAAACAATTTCTTGATAGCCCGCGACATCAGGCTTCGTCTGGTATCCGCGTGGCTTGCCAGGCAATCGCCCGCCATTCACCATCACGCAACAGGAATGTTCCGGTGTTGTAATATTTGCTTACCGATGCCGGTTGTGACTGCGGGGTACCCACCAGTCGAAACGTAATCACTGCGGTATCGCCATAAACACGCACCAGTAGTGCTTCGCGACCATACACCATGGCCTCTTCATCGTCGGGTGTTTCAGTTCCATCCTGCATGGGGCCGATAATCCCGGCCTTGCCGAAACGCGCACCCGTTGCCGAGGTATAAACCAGATCATCAGACCAGAATCGTTCATGCGCTGCGATATCATTGCGCGAGGCGCCTGCCAGAAATTCGTCCAGCAAAGCGATCAAAGTCTCATCCGCAGTGGCTGCCCACGCACCAGAGCTTAAAATGGCCCAGAATACAAACATCCCGGTCAAACTCAAACAACGACTGGCACAATTGGAAAAAGCGGTCTTTGCACACATGTCCCTGCACTCCTGTTGGTTCAGCGGCACATCATAGATGGCAGTTCGGCAGCCGCCAACTGCTTTGTTATGATCAGGCTATGGCGCTTGAGAAAAAACAAAGAAAAAAACGCTTGCGTCCCGGCGCAGTTTGACTAAAATGCCGCCTCTTTTTTCGCTTCCTGCATAATTCCAAGCAGGTTTCAGTACCACTTTGGAGTATGGTTTTATGAATGTCGTAACCATCAAGAACAAGCAGGCGGAAGCCCCTTATCGCAAGCTGGTTGAAGAACATGGCTCACCATTGGTGGTGCTGGACTGTGCCGTGCTGCGAACTACCTATCGAACTTTGCAGGCCGCATTGCCAGGTGTAGAACTGTTTTACGCCATCAAATCATTGCCCGCCGTGCCGGTATTAAAGGTATTGCAAGCCGAGGGAGCCAACTTTGATATTGCCACCACCGGCGAAATCCAGTTGATGCAACAAATCAGCGCGGATCCGAAGCAGACCATCCACACCCACCCGATCAAACGGGATCAGGACATTCGCGATGCGTTGGAATTCGGTTGCAGCACTTTCGTGGTGGACAACCCTGACGAACTGGCCAAGTTTCAGGCTTACGCTGGCACCGCCCGGTTGTTGTTGCGCGTTTCTTTTCGCGCCAAGCAGGTAAACAGCGACCTGTCACGCAAATTTGGCTGCGCGCCACGCAATATTCCCATGATGCTGGCCGAAGCCAAGCGGTTGGGCATAGAAGTCATCGGCCTGAGTTTCCATGTCGGCTCACAGTGTCTGGATACCGATGCGCACGTAAAAGCCATTCAGGAATGCCGCCAATATTTTGACGATGGCGGCCTGGAGGGCTCTGGCAAACTGCGTGTGCTGGATATCGGCGGTGGTTTTCCGGCCGACTATGCAGGTACCGGATTGGACCTGGTTGAATACTGTCGCCCCATCGTGGAAGCCCTGGCGGACTACCCCGAAAGCGTTCGCATCATCGCCGAACCCGGCCGGGTACTGAGCGCGCCCTGCATCACTGCCATCAGTACCGTAGTCGGTCGCGCCGAAAGAATTGCAGCCAATTGGTACTACCTGGATGACGGCTTGTACGGATCATACAGCGGGCAGATTTATGATCATACTCACTACCCCCTGACCTTATTCAGCGATGATGGAACAACCAGCACCGGTGTTCTGACCGGCCCAACCTGCGACAGCATTGACGTAATTCTTGAGGAAGGTGATTTGCCGAATCTGCAGATCGGCGATCTGGTGGTCGGCAACATGATGGGAGCCTACACCCTGGCCACTTCCTGCGAGTTCAACTCGCTACCCCTGCCTAAACTGGTTGTGTTGCATCAGTAAGTATCGGGACGCCCCATCACAACCAATAGAACGACCGCTGGGGCGACCGCTGACAGCAGCGGCCTACTGCTGTGGGCTACTCTCAGATGAGTGATCAAACCGACCCTGGCCCAGAAACAGCACAATCTGGTCCAAAACCGCGCTGCGCCACATCAGGAAGGAATGATCGACCGGCAGCACGATAAAGTCCTGCATGCCTGCTACACGGGTTTCTTCGACAGCAACCGTGCCGTCATTGGCTAAATCGTCCAGCCCCGGAGCTAGCAAGACACGGGTGTTGTTACCTGCAATCACACCCAGTTCAAAATTTACCGTCCCCAGTCGCTTTGGAACGGAGTTTTCATCGGTACCCAACTGATAAGCTGGCTGGGGCAACAGAGGCTCAAGCATGCCATTGGCAACCAGCTGATCAGCCATAGTCGACCCCTGGTTAGGTGGTGCCAGCATCACTACCCTGCCCAAGCCTGCTATGGTATTTTCTTCCAGGTACTGGCGCAGCAGGATACCGCCCAGCGAATGAGTCACAAAGCCGATCTTGGACAAGCCCATCTCAGTACAATGAGACAGGCTTTCATTTATGGCGATCGGCGCAATCTCTTCTATGCTTCTACCCAGCCAGGGATAGCTGTTGTTCACCACCGGGTAACCTGCTTCTTCCAAGCGCCATTGCACCCCCTTCATGGACATAGATGAGCGGCCCAGGCCATGCAACAGTATGATGCAAACATCGTTGTGCACACTGCGCTGAACTTCGGCTTGGGTTGAATCTGCAGCTTGCAGCAAGCCCATGAAAATGGAGCTGGCCAGCAACCCTACAACCGTTGCCAAATAGTGCAACAAAGCAGAATATTTTCTGCTGTTAAAACGGCTGGTCGGAATCTGCATGAATTTTGCCACGTAGGGATTTCACAGCGCGCCGATAGCGGCGCTCGGCATGTTATCCAGCTTGGCAGGGCACAATCAAGACAAAGGCAAGCCATCGGCTATGCGGAGCTTGGTGATATGAAAAAATATTCCGGCTTAACTACTGAGACCACTCATGCCTGAATTCTCGCTCACCTGGATACCGTTTTCGCCGAAGGAACCGATGTCACCTTGCGCCAGGATGGTGACAAATATTTTGATTGCGGTTGACGGTGGCGATACCCAGAGGCTGGCCTATGGCGGGGTGGGTTCGTACCGCTACCGCATCGTGTTCCAGGGTCCGGGCGGACACTCCTGGAGCGCCTTTGGTAGTGCCAATCCGCATCCCGTCCTGGGCCACGCTTGGGCATCCCGGCGGTGACCATGAGCCGCGGTGGTGTCTCGGGCGACGCCCATTCGCCTGCCGAATGGTGGCAAAACAAGGACACCTGTTTGAGCGTGCAAGCCGGCCTGCTGACCGTTCTGGCGGAAGCCGGTTGGATAAGCCCCTGAACGGTTGCTATTAGCCATTGGTGATACCAGATATAATTTCCCCACTTCATCCGTGGGGAATAACAATGAAAGGCACTTTTAATCAAAATGCACTAACACTGGCTATCACCGGCGCTTTGTTAAGCCCGCTGGTAGTAGCTCAGGAGCTGGTACTTGAAGAAATCCTGGTAACCGCTCAAAAACGTGAGCAAACGCTAACCGACGTCCCTGCTGCTGTGTCCGCCATTTCCGGCGAACTGGCACGCGAATACCTCAGTGGTGCCCAGGATATCCGTGCTTTGGCAGCACGCGTGCCTGGCCTGAATATCGAAACCTCGAATGGCCGTACCCAGCCGCGTTTTTATCTGCGTGGCATGGGTAATATCGATTTTGACGTCAACGCCAACCAGCCGGTGGCGATGATATTTGATGATATAGCTTACGAAAACAATACCTTACGCAGTATTCCATTGTTTGACATAGAGCGTGTCGAGGTGTTGAAAGGTCCACAGGGTTCGCTGTTTGGTCGCAACACCAATGCCGGCGCCATCAAAATCGATTCGGTGAAACCCAGTGACGAACGTAAAGGCTATTTCGCCACTTCCTACGGTTCCCGTTCGACCTTCACCGCTGAAGGTGCCAGCAACTTCACAATGTCAGACACCCTGTCAATGCGCGCTTCGCTGAAATACCAGGAGCGTGGCAAATGGATCGACAACACGGTCAATGGCCCGGGCGATGATTTTGGCGGATTTGAAGAATTTGCCTGGCGCTTGCAGTTTTTGTGGCAGCTTTCAGACAACTTTTCCGGCAATCTGAAATTGCACGGATTCAACCAGGATGGCAGTGATCCCAATGTGTTCTATGCCAACGCCATCGCGCTGGGCAGCAGCGGCGTGCGGCCTGGATTCAACCCCAGGATCGCCAGCAAC
>JAWXBM010000095.1:0-38931 GCA_034440115.1 Lysobacterales bacterium
GCTTGAGGTGGCTTGGCCAAGAGGCACGTGGTGATTTCCGCAACTATCTCGATTCTCTTGCCAGCGTTGGTACTGTTCCATCAGTGGCAGGTCGGCAACCTTGGTGGCTAGCCAATATGCCGAATTAGGCCCTTTTTGATCGTCATTCCGGGATTTGACCTTTGCCACCGTCATGCCGGACTTGATCCGGCATCCAGTTTTTCAGTGGGAGTGGATCCCGGCTCCCCGGATCGGGTCCGGGGCAAGCGGGGGGATGACGATTGGATCACGCTTCCGTGCTGTCGGGGATGACGAATTCAACAAGCCGCTTAGCCCAGACGTTCGTTCACAGCCCGCCAGGCCGCGTCGATGGCACCGTTAACGTAAGCAAAAGCTTCCGAGTCCGAACCGGCGATGGAGACACGCCCGAAGGGCTGTCGCGCCTCGATATGCGGACCTTTGTAGCGACTCCAGTCGGGTGGATCCACCAGGTCGTTGTACTCGTAGGCATAACCATGCGGCCAGCGATTAACTGTGATTCCCAGAATATCGCGGGCCGGATCAAAACCACCGGTGGCCAACGCATCGGCGGCCTGTTGGCGCATGGCGCGTTCGTAATCTGCAAAACTCAGCTCCAGCATTTTGTGCCGACCGAGTTTGTTCTGGGTGCGGGCGTCCAGCCCCTGTCCGGGAGAAATTGGCACATAGGTCCAGTGCAAAATCGCCGGCTGATCGGGTGAATCATGAAAATGGTAATCGCCCAGGCTGACCGGGAAGTCCAGCACCACCGAATCCATCAAGCCACCCGGAAAGCGGATACCATTAACGCCCAGTTTTACAAACGGCTGCCAATTACGCACCAGCATGTTGGCATACAACAAGGGTATCTTGACCTGAGTGGCAAAGGCCTGTGTCTGTGCAGCCGGAAACTCCGGGCAGATATGCGGAATCATCGCACTGTAGCCAGCGAAGATCACATCACGAGCACGGACATCGTGCGCCGCACCCGCTTTGACGTAACGTACTGCCACTGCCTTGGCAGATTTCAAATCACCATCGTTGCCGCCCAAATGCTGCACTTGCACTGCGGTTGAATTCAAACGGATTTTAACCGGCTGACTCGGCCGATCCAGCGCCGTGTAATCAAACTTCGCTGTAACGATATCTTCCATGCTGTTCCCCGGCGCTGTAGCTGGCACCAGCTGACGCACCAGCATACGGGCGATGCTCGCATTGCCATCGGGGAAGTGGAAAATGTACGGCTCTTCTTCTTCGATCTTGTAGTAAGGGTCATCCGTTTCGAGATCCACTTTCAGACCATCGAAGCCAGGAAACCCCATATCCATCGCTTCACGCGCCGACAAGGCATCCAGGCCACAACCCCAAAGGCCGCTGGTTAGCGGGTACATCAACTGCAACACGGACTCAGTCGCCGCAAAATACTGTTGCAGATAGTCGGTGTAGCTCAGGCTGCGCAAATAAGCGACTTTCCCGGCAGACGTTTTCCCGGCGAGGAAATCTTCCTCGCTGGTAAGTATGCGCATCCAGGCTGCCACATCGTCCGAGCTACTGGAAACCTGCTCGGCAAAATGTCGTAATTGTTCTGGTGTTTCTTCACTGCTTGCCGACCAGCCCAGCGGTATGTCCTTTACCAACCGGTCGCTGCCAAAATGCTGCTGATCCAGCCACCAGGCAGTTTGCAGATTCATGTTGTTGTAAAGGTCGCGATCGTAAGCCTGGTAAAACTTCTGCACGTCGATACCAATGCCGCGTAACAAGCCCATCGCTTCCGGGCTGTAGGAAGACGGTGTATCAATGGACTGGCTGCCACCATAGCCAATCATGGTCTGGCCATCTTTCAGCGAATATTCGTTGCGCTTGGCATGACCGCCAAAATCATCGTGGTTGTCAAGCAGCAGAATGCGCGCAGCAGGTTTCTGCTGGTGATAAAACCAGGCCGCCGACAGGCCGCTGAGTCCCGCGCCGATGATGACCAGATCAAACTCACCTTCGCCGGTATCCGTGCCTGAATTCCAACGCTTAGCCTCACGCACCACACCATGAGCGACCTCAAAGGCTCCCACATGCGCCCCGCGCAAGCCTTCTATGGCGGGCGGGTAGTAGGCCGAAGTGATTTCGGGTGAACCGACAAACTCACCGGTTACGGTAATGCCCTGGGCCCAGGGCGCCAGGCTGGCACCGAGGGCTACTGCAGTTCCCTGGCAAAACTGGCGACGATTGATGGGGCGAAACATGCCCAGTTCTTTATCTCGAGACACTAACTACCCCGATATCTTCAGTTGGATGATTTATCTCTTCCAGTTTCTCTTCTGCATTTTCTTCATGCCACTGGAATATGTTCATCTCGATAAAGATAAAGGCCACCAGCCACAGGAAGGCATCCCAGAAATCCAGGAAATCGCCCAGCAAACCCCAATACACGGCGCAGAAAAACAACACGGTGTAGAGTAAGCCTTTGGTTATTTTGGCAATGAGCAGGCGACGCTGATTCAGTTGGTCACCCAGTTGCAAAAAGACTTCCACTTCCAGCAACACCACGATTATCAACCAATCAGCCGCATTGATGATGTCGACCATGGCCAGATTCTGTATGGCTTTTACCGCATCTACCCTACCGATGATCTGGGTGCCGGTAATCTGCCACAGTGCCTGGCCCTGTAAGGCAGCGCAGGAAGCCGCATCCAGCGCCGGGTATTGGTCCAGGTCATCTACCCAACTGAAGCCCTGGCCGATCAGGCTGCAAACATTGTCGACAGCGAAAGGCAGGGTTTCAGCCAAATAGCTCCACTTGGCGGCATAGCCCCAGAATGCCCAGACGATAAAAGCATAGGCAACCGCCTTGAGCGCAAACAACAGCCACTTCAACCCGCCTTCCAGCTTTTCATCAGGGATGACGGCTGTTTCCAGCTCGAAAATCAGCAGCAACACCACCCAGGCGGCCGTATCGATGGTGGCCGAGAAAGCTTTGATGATATGGCCCAAGCTCAAAGAATCGCCGAACACCTCGATGGATGCGAGGTATTCCTCACTGAAAAATAAATAGATGTTCAGCGCCAGCAAGCAATAAATTGCATACTTGAACAGCCGGAACAGCGTGTGTGGATGTAGCGTGCGTAACCGTTCTGAGTGGACTTTGCTCAAAATGACGGCTTATGCAATGGCCCGCCCAGCGGCAACGCCCTTGGGCTCCCGATCACGATAAGCTTTGCAAGCCTTGCCAAATGCTCCAAAGATGGCCATGGATACCGGGTTCTCGGTTACTTTCCACTCGGGATGCCATTGCACCGCCAGAGTAAAACCCGGTGCATCTTTCACCCGAAATGCCTCAACCAACCCGTCTTCTGCCCAGGCCTCAGCCTGCAAGCCTTCGCCCAGGGTTTCTACCCCCTGCGAGTGCAGGGAATTCACCTGCACGCTGTGTTGGCCAGTAATGTCATGCAAGAAACCGTGCTCAGCCAGCTTCACCGGATGCACTGCTGAATACTGCACATCCAGCGGGTCGTCCGGATTTTCTTTGTGCATATGGAAGCCTGGAACTTCGTGCACGTACTGATGCAGCTTGCCCCCGAAGGCCACGTTCACTTCCTGAAAACCGCGGCAGATGGCAAACAAGGGCATGCCCGCTTGAATGGCTGCCGGGATCAGCGCCAAAGCAGTGATATCGCGCTCCGGATCATGCCAGGTACCGGGCCTGCTGGGTTCGCCCAGATAGTGATGCGGTTCTACATTGGAAGGACTACCCGTCAGCAACAGGCCATCCAGCCGCTCGATGATGTCAATTACGTCAAAACCTTCAGCCAAAGAAGGCAACAAGACCGGGTAGGCAGAAGCACCATCCACCACCGCGCGCAAATACTTCTCGCCCGCCATATGGAACGGATGTATGCCTACCATACGACGATCCGAGATAACGCCAACCAGTGGTTGTTTGCCCTGCATTTCTACAACTCCTTACTTGGCTGCGGCGATCGTTGCGGCCGTCTGATCCAGGCTACGCCAGGCTTTTTCCACCAATTCATCAATATGTGCATGCTCTGACACCAATGGCGGTGAGACGATCATGGTATCACCCACAGCGCGCATCACCAGGCCATTGCTGACACAGGTATCGCGGCAGACAGTGCCCGCGCCCAGGTCTTTACGGAAGCGTTCGCGGCTGCTTTTGTCCGCAACGATTTCCAAAGCACCCACCATACCAGCGCTGCGTGCTTCGCCAATGATGGGATGCTCGCTCAGGCTGGCCCATTTCTTCTGGAAATAAGGTGCCAGATCATTTTTGACTCGTTCAACTATGCCATCGCGCTGCATGATATTAAGCACTTCCAATGCAACTGCAGCACAAACCGGATGGCCGGAATAAGTAAAACCGTGGGCAAATTCACCACCCTGGCTGGTAACCACATCGGCCACGCGTTTACCCACCAAAGCGCCGCCCAGCGGCAGATAGCCGGAGGTAACGCCTTTGGCAAAGGAAATCAGGTCGGGGCGGATATTGAAATAATCCGAGCCAAACCACTCGCCCAATCGGCCAAACGCGGTAATCACTTCATCGGCCACCAGCAGGATGCCGTATTCATCACAAATGCGCTGGATTTCCGGCCAATAAGTGGCCGGTGGGATTATCACGCCGCCGGCACCCTGGATGGGTTCAGCAAAAAAAGCCGCTACTTTCTCCGGCCCCAACTCAAGGAGTTTCTGCTCCAGCAAGCGTGCCTGCTGCAACCCAAACTCATCAGCGGGCATATCACCGCCCAGACCAAAATGGTAAGGCTGCTCAATATGCGTGATACCGGGCACCTGCAATACCAGTTGTTCATGCATGGCGCTCATGCCGCCCAGGCTGGCGCCGGCCACCGTGCTGCCGTGGTAGGCGTTCTTGCGCGCAATAATAATCATGCGCTCGGGCTGGTCCATCAAAGTCCAGTAACGACGTACCAGTTTAAGTTGGGTGTCATTGGCTTCCGAACCGGAGCCGGTATAAAAAACATGCTCAAATCCTTCCGGGCTAAGCTCGCTGAGCTTTTCAGCCAGTTCAATCGCCGGCGGATGAGCACATTGGAAAAAGCTGTTGTAGTAGGTCAGTTCCATCATCTGCATGGCTGCAACATCCGCCAGATCTTTGCGACCGTAGCCCAGGTTCACGCACCACAATCCGGCCATACCATCGAGAATTTTCCGGCCTTCTGAGTCGTAAATATAAACGCCTTCCGCACGAGTGATGATGCGACTGCCCTTTTTGTTGAGGTCTTCAAAATCGGTAAAAGGATGCAGGTAGTGACTGGAATCCGAGGACTGCCAGTCGCGGGTGGCAATGGCGGGGTTGGTGCTCATGAACTTCTCCGAGGCCGCAGTCTTCTTTATCGACAGACAATGGGCATGTGTTAAATTTAATAGACAGCAGACAGATTCTACCTTCTCCCCATGCTTGCCCGTAACCCCCCAATCACCAAACTCGGAAAAGTCGCGCTGTTCTGAGCCTTCAGAGGGCAGTTAAAGGCTTGGGGTAAAGCTCAGGCAAGGGCTAGAATGCTTGCCTCTTTGCGCTAGACGTTTTTTTGATGAACAAACCCTTAGCCACCAAAAGCACCCTGTTTGAAGCCGTTGAGCTGATCAACTCCGGCCGCATCGATCAGGCCGAGGCGTTGTGCCGTGCGGCGGTGGCTCGCAATGGTGATGATGTGAACATGACGGCCTTGCTGGGCGCTACACTGCTTAAAGCCCGCAAGCTGCCCGAGGCGGAGAAATATCTGCGACACAGCATTGCTTTGGCCCCGAATTTTGCCAAGCCTTATTCAGATCTGGGCTTGCTACTCCTGCAAACCCATCGGGCAGAAAATGCTGCTGCGATATTGCAACAGGGCGTGGAACGTGATCCGACCGATGGCGAAGCCTGGTTCAACTTGGGTAAAGCGCTGGCCCTGATGGGCAAAGGCCCGGCCGCCGATCAAGCTTTCGAAAAATCCTTTGAGCTGAATCCGGAACGCAAGGCCCTGGCGCTGGCTGCTGAGCACCAGCAACAGGGGCGCAGCGAACAGGCTGAACGCATGCTTCGTGAACTGCTGCGCTCACACCCCCAAAATGTCGATGCCCTGCGTTTGCTGGGTGTGATGAGCTTGAGTGCTGGCCGTTTGCAGGAAGCAGAACGGCTGTTGCGACGAGCCACGCACCTGGCGCCGGATTTTGCTGAAGCGCAACTGGACCTGGGCCGGGTGCTCAAGGAACAGCACAAACTGCAGGACGCGATTGCAGCGCTGGAGCGCGCCATCGCTCTGGAGCCGGGAAACTTCATGACGCATTTCCTGCTGGCTTCAGTGCTGTCACCGGCAGCCCGAACGGATGATGCAATCGCGGCCTATCGTAAAGTGCTGGAGTTGCGGCCGCGCCATCCCGGTGCCTGGTTGGGCCTCGGCCATGCATTGAAAACTGCCGGAGCTCAGGAAGATGCCATAGCGGCCTATCGCGAATGCCTGCGGCTGCGCCCCGGCAGCGGCGAGACCTGGTGGAGCATGGCCAACCTCAAAACCTACCAGCTCAGCGACGAAGACATTGCGGCCATGCAACAGCAACTGGCCAAACAGGAAGGCCAGGGCGAAGACGAAGAAGGCTTTAGCACGCAGTCGCGGGTGAACATGCTGTTTGCGCTGGCCAAGGCTTATGAAGATCGCGGTGATGATCAACTGGCCTGGCAATATTATGAACAGGGCAATTTCATCCAGCGTATGCAGGAGAATTACGATCCGGTGCGAACTGAGGTAGTGAATGACGAAATTATTTCGGTGTTCAATCCAGAGTTCCTGGAAAAGAACGCGGGTCTCGGGCATTCCTCAAACGAACCGATCTTTATCATTGGCCTGCCCCGTTCCGGCTCCACTTTGCTGGAACAGATATTGGCCAGCCACAGCCAGGTGGAAGGCACGTCAGAGTTGCCTTATGTGGTGATCATCGCTAATACCGCCGGCCGCAATCGCGCCGATGGTTTGATTTATCCCCGCGCCTTGCGTGATGTTACTGCGGAAAAGTGGTCAGCAATGGGCCAGACCTACCTCGACCTGGCACATATTCACCGCGGCGAAGGCCGGCCTCGATTCATCGACAAGATGCCAAATAACTTCCCGCATGTGGGGCTGCTGCACCTGATGTTTCCCAATGCGAAAATCATCGATGCCCGCCGCTACCCGCTGGATTCAACCCTGAGTTGTTACCGGCAGTTGTTCGCCCGTGGGCAGAGTTTTGTTTATGACCAGACCGACATCGGCGAATACTTCCTGCAATACCAGCGCATGATGGATTATTGGCACGAAGTTTTGCCTGGTCGCGTGTTAACGGTTCAATATGAAGACATGGTCACAGACTTTGATACACAACTCGCTCGTCTGCTGGATTATTGTGGCCTGCCCTTTGAGGAATCCTGCGCGCGCTTCTGGGAGACCAACCGTCCGGTGCGCACCGCCAGTTCCGAACAGGTGCGCCAACCCATCTACACCAAATCCATCCATCGCTGGCGCCGTTATGAAGCGCAGCTGGGTGAACTGATTGAAGTCTTACAACCCGTTCTGCCGCGCTACTCGAAATACGAATCCATCAATGAGTCAAAAAGCTCCGAATAAATCAATCAGAGATTTGCACAGGGTCATTTTGCGTAGGGCCACAACGCCAGGCTGTGCACGCAATGCCGCACATCCATATCCAGGTTGAAGCGCTGGACGGTCTGCATGGTTTCGATATTGTGCAAGGTCACGGTCAGAGGTGATGAGCCGGAAACGAAGCGTTCATTATCGATCACGCACAAGCCGCGGGCAAAACCCGCCCTGCCCTGTGCTGGATCCGCAGAATCCGCAGGCTCCAGATCCTTTTCAGGATAAGGCAATAGCGCAAACACCCGGTTGTGTTCCGGCGTTAGAAAGCGCACCGCATCAGCCGATGTGTCATTGAACAGCACGCCATCGCGCCAGGGCCGCGCATCGCGCGCCCCTTCCGGCAGGCTAACCAGTTGCGCGATGCGCTTACCATCAAAATGCAACAGCCCCAACGTTGCCGGTCCCGACAGGAACAAACCTTTTGCGTTGGCACAGACACTTTGCAACTGCAAACGATTACGCGGCGACGGGCCCAGGGTACCAAGCGGATCAAAAGGAGTGGCCCGCACGCCGGCGTCATCGTTGGAAAGCTGAAGACCCCAGACAAATTGACCCAACTCCAGATCAAATGCCAATACGGCGTCAAAAGCAGAAGAAATCACATAGACCCGGTTTTCAAACACCGTCAAGCCCTGAGCCCCACCCAAATAGGGCGACCGGTGCTTTGCGACCAGTTCAAACTCAGGTGAGAAAACCATTAGCTCATCATGGGCTGCAATGAAAACCTGATCTTTTGCAAAACCGATACCACGCAAGCCACGCGCTCCGCCAGATCCATCCCACGAAATTGCCGAATAGCTCCAGGACAAAACCTGGGCACCTGCCTGCCCTTCGATATCCAACAAGTACACGGCTCCATGCTGTTGGCCTTTTTGGCTAGCGCGAACGCAAGTAGTTATGGCAATTGCACTCACTGGATCAGGCCCAGGCATGCGTTATCAGTGAAGTATTTGTCGGGCACAGGTTCAATTCCGTAATTCAGGAAATCAAAAAGCCAATGGTTTACAACTGCATGCCAGCTTGCTAAAAATGTCAATGAATTCAGCTCTGCGCCTTGGCTATTGGAAGTTTTGTGGCATTATACGAGCATAAACAACAATTTTAAGCTTAGAAAACCCGGGGAGATAATATTATGGTAGCGATCAATCAGCCAGCGCACAGCCATTCCCGCAAGGCGCTCAGCGCTGCAATTTCAGCGGTTTGCGCCGGTGTCCCAATGGCGCAGGTCCACGCCCAGGACGCGGGAAAAGCCAATCTGGTGCTGGAAGAAGTCATCGTCACAGGCACCAAGCGTGGCGCACTCAGTTTGCAGGATGTGCCTATTTCCATCGTCGCGCTGACTGGAGAAACCATTCAGACGCAGGGTTTCAAATCACTGGATGATTACTTCGGACAAATCCCCAGCCTGACCTTTGGTCGTGTAGAGCCTGGTGGCACCAATGTGATCATGCGCGGTTGTGCCATCTCTGGCTTTGCATTTGGTGATAATCCAACCACCGGCGTTTATCTCGATGAACAACCCATTACCGCTGCAGGCTTCAACCCTGACCCACGACTGGTGGATATCGAGCGGGTAGAAGCTCTGGCCGGCCCTCAAGGAACCACTTTTGGTGACGCGTCACAGTGCGGCACTCTGCGCATCATCACCAACAAGCCGGTAGTAGGCGAAAATTCAGCCTGGGTCGATTTGACCGGCAGTGCGGTTGATGGTGGTGAGTTGGGCTACGATGTCAGCGCCATGCTCAATACAGCCATCGGCGACAATATGGCTTTTCGACTGGTGGGTTTCTCCGCCCATGACGCAGGCTATGTAGACAACATCCTCAGTGACAGCCCGCGCGGTACATTCAATAATGCCGGTCTGGCCGAAAGCGATATCAACGGCCTAGACGTGTACGGCGCCCGTGCCGCTTTGCGCTGGGCTCCCGGAGATATATGGACGATTGATCTGCAAGGTATTTTCCAGTCTTCGGAACAGAATGGTTTCGGTGATGCCGATATTAATGAAAAGTACTTTGAAGGCAAGGGACTCAATAAATGGGAACAAATTCGCTACACCCCCGAAACCTTCGATGATGAGTGGTCGCAAATCGCATTGACTGCCGAAGCCGATCTCGGCTGGGGCGTTTTTACCGCAACCGGCTCATTCTTCGATCGTGATTCGACCACTACAACAGATGGCACCACGTATCTGCAAGGCATCCAGGAACTCAGCGATTACTTCCAGGAATCCAACCCCTACTCCACGGTCTATGATTTCGGCGGTGATCCGCGTACCAACATTTACAGCACCGGGCAAGATGAAAGAACGACCCTGGAAATGCGCCTTGCTACCACGGATGAATTTTCCAGTCGCTGGTCGATGCTGGTGGGTGCGTTCTATAACAAGAATGAATCACCCAAATCACCGTTCAAGTCTACGGTTTATGGCATGGGCGATAATTGCAGCGCTGAATATGCGGCGGCGCCGGGCTGCAGCAACGCATTTACCTACTTGAGTTATCTGCACTATGCCTATTTCGGTACCTTCAGCGCGCCTTCAGACAATTGGTGGACAGGCATTTATGAAAATGAACTGAAATCCACAGCGCTGTTCGGTGAAGTGCAGTTCAATATCACGGAAAATTTCTCGGTGCTGGTGGGTGGGCGCTGGTACGAAGTCGACACCAGCCGCACGTTGGTGCAAGGCGCACTGATTGACCCGCTTGATAATGTTGCGCCCAATTGCGGCACCGCTGAAAACCGTCGGCTTTGGCAGGAAGAAGGTATTCCTCAGGAAGGGTTTGATCTGTGTTTGACCGATATCGCAGCCAGTTCCTCAGAATCCGGATTTGTACCCAAACTGAATGCCACCTGGTTCTGGTCTGACGACAACATGCTCTATGCCACCTACTCCGAGGGCTTCCGCCGTGGTGGTGGTAATGGCGGCCGGCGCGGTTCCATCTTCGCCGCTGACGGTCCGTTCGGCAGTTACCAATCAGACACACTGAAGAACTTCGAAATCGGCAGCAAGAATACCCTGATGGGCGGCCGTGCCACTTTGAATGTGACCTACTACCACATGACTTGGCAGGACATTCAGATTCAGACCGAAGATCCACAACCCGCATTTTTTGCCGTAGGCATTGTGAACTTCCCCGAAGCAGCCATTGATGGTGTCGAGGCCGACTTCAATTTTGCGGTCACTGACCAGTTCACTTTGAATGGCGCGGTTGGCTACAACAAGGCTGAAATTTCTCAAGAAGCTACCTTGTTCCCGGATACGGATAACGAAAGCACATTACCAAAAGGCACGCGTTTGCCCTTGATGCCGGAGTGGAAATTCAGCGTCACCGGTCGTTATGACTTCAACAACACGTTGTGGAGTTCCAATCCTTTCCTGCTGGGTACCTGGACTTACAACGGTGATAGTCTGAATTCATTGGGTGGCGTGCAGGCCAGTATCAACCAGGCTCAAGTGCGTAAAACCGACGCCTACAACATCTTCAATCTGCGCTTTGGCCTGGATAACGATAGTTGGAGCGCGGCAATTTTCGTCGACAACCTGTTCAACGAATTTGCGCCCATTTTCTTCAGTGAGCGCTATACCCAGCCACGTGCAACCGTGCTGCCGCCGCGTACGTATGGCATCACCTTCCGCAAGAATTTTGATTGGTGATAGCAGTAAGGCTTCATGGATATCGGAATACTGCTGCGCGAGTTAGGCCCGGTTGATATCACTACCCTGAGCGCGGCCATACTCGCTCAGGAACAATCGGCCTGGGACGAACACAAATATCGCCAGCAGGAATACGAGGTTCACAAACAAACCGAATCCATCGTGATGGTATTTGTGAACCTGGAATCCTGGCCGACGGTGGAAATACACAAAGAGCCAGGCTGGGAGCGACTGTCTGAAGTCGCTGTTCCGGTGATGCATGAAATCATCAAGCACCACTACCCACCGGGTGGCACCATCATTCGCGCGATGGCGGCCAAGTTATTATCGGGCGGGCGCATTACGCCACACACCGACACACATCCTTCGTTCCACCGCGGTCATCGCATTCATGTGCCGATTACCACCAACCCGCGGGTGCGCTTCATGATTGACGGTCGGCCGCACCAATTGCAGGTGGGCCAGGCGTATGAGATCAACAATCAAAAAAATCACAGCGTAATGAACAAGGGCGCGGATGACCGCATCACGTTCATCTTTGACTACGTGCCGCCGGCTACTCCCGCTGGTAAATCAACTCACCATCAAAAAAAGTAGCATCCACCTGAGTCTCGGCAATGCCCATGCCGTTACCCGCTTCATAAAGCTCGATGATGTTGCGGTCCAAAACCGCCAGATCAGCCTTTTTCCCAACCTCAATAGAGCCAGTGATATCTTCCTGCTTTAAAGCACGCGCACCATTGATCGTATAGGCCGCGATCATCTGGTAAATATCGATGGCCTCCGACACATTCAGCACGTTGCCGTCCGACCCCTGCCGGGTCACACCAATGGCCATGTTGATAAAGGGTCGCGGTGAACGATCCTCTACCGGTGCGTCGCTGCCTGCAGCCGTCACGCCCCCAGCCTCAAGAATGCTGCGCACCGGGTAGCTGTTTTTCATGTGGTAGGAGTTCGGGTCGTAAATTCCCGCCTCGGTGGTCACATCGGAAAGAAATGGCATCACGGTCAAGTCGTATTCGGGGTTGATCAGCATCCACGCGTAAGTCCAGGCCATGTACAGGCCCAACTGGCCAATGCGTTTCTGATCATCGGGATGAACCAACTGTGTATGCGCCAGGGAATGGCGCGCCGGGTTGCTGCCGTCAGCCGGAGTAACCTGCTCAAGAGCGTCAACGGCAACGCGCACTGCGCGGTCGCCAATCGCGTGGATGTGGATGGTAAATCCGGCCTCAGCCAGCTTGCGCACATAGACATGCATAAAGTCTGCGGGATCGGCCAGCACCCCATAGGAAATCGTGCATTGGCCGGGATGAAAGCCATGTTCCGCCCGAAAGGCCGCCCGCGCGGCCGGATCATCGAAGCGCTCTTGATTGGCTCGGGTTTCTTCACACAATGCACTGGCGGTATCCACGTAACCGACCACATCCAACGAGCCGGTATTCACATCGAAATTAAAACGGGGTTGACGGTAAGGCTCGATGACTGCGGAATTGGGTAAGGTTGGCGGTGCTGCGTAGGGATTTCCTTCCAGCACGCCGTCTGAAAAAATCTTCACAGCAGTGCCATGAATCAGCGTGCTGCCATCAAACACAGACCTGGCCTGTTGCAGGTCTTCCATCATCTGATCTACCCGTATCTGGCCCGACAGGGAGTCAGTGTAGTCCGCTGGTTCCAGCCGATTGGCGATCTGCAGCCGAAAACGCATATCTCCCGACTCTTCGAAAGTCTTCAAGTAAGGCAGATAAGCGGGGCTCATGGCTGCATCCTGGGCGGAAGTGATACCGTTTATTGCCAGCACATGACCCATATCGGGCAGTAGCTTGCCGAGTTTTTCAGGATCGCGCCGCGGCGGCGCAGCTAGCGCTCGCCGAATATGCTCGTTCAGTTCGCCATTAGGCTCGCCGTTATCTCGCACACCTACAAGGTCACGGTCTGCCTTGAAAACCGTAGCCAAGGTTGCGGCACTTAAGCCCACTTCATTGCTCTGAGCATCTCTGGCCGAGGCCAAAGCCAGGCTGTTGGCAGCGCCGTGATGGCCATCGTTGCCCCACAGAATAATGGGGTGTTCGCTCGAAACGGCATCCAGTGCAGTACGTAAATCGGGTAAGGCTGCAGACACCTGGTTGCCTTCAGCAAAACTCCACATATCCACCGGCAACCATTCACCCGGCGCTAATTCATAGCGTTGAATGCATTCCTGCAGATAAGGCACCATCGCCTCCAATGTCATCGCCTGGCTGCGGAAGGAACAGGAATCTGGCTCAACAATGCCAAAGATGTGCATGTGACTGTCGTGCAAACCGGGCAGTACCATGCGGCCGTCCAGTTCATAGATTTCGGTTTCCGGACCGATATAGGCAGACATTTCCTCATCACTGCCTGCAGCCTGGATCAAGCCATCCTTGATGGCCACGGCCTGAATCACGTTTTGGCCTGAATCTACCGTATAGATATAGCCTCCCAGCAGTACCCGATCAGCGGCCTCAGCCTCGGCAACAGCGGAGTCACTTTGTTGGCCGCAAGCGGACAGGATCAAAGCAAGAAACACAAACAGGGTGGTTAGGACAACTCGCATAAACAGACTCCGTGTTGGCAAGTAGAGAAAAACATTGCGGGCAAATGCCACTGCGCGCGTGGGTCATCATACCTTTCGGCAAGCAGAGCGCAAACGCTGACAGGGCGAGGATGCAAATACCACCGACAGGCTCTAGACTGTGCGCCTTCGGTTTGAAGCAAGTTTGCGCTGGTGTTTTCTTTGCATGAGTGATCTGACCATAGGCCCCGTAGGCTCGCACCTGCGCCGTCAAACTCAGGCGTTTGCGCTGGGGCTGGTGGCTATTTTTTCATTCGAGGCGGTAGACCTGTTTTTTATCTCACGTCTGGGTGATGCACCGCTTGCGGCCGTGAGTTTTACCTTCCCGATCACCTGGCTGATCTATGGAATTGGCATCGGCTTTGAAGCCGGTGCGGCTTCAGTAATTTCGCGCGCCATAGGGCGGCGTGATGCTGCAATGGCCAAGCGCCTGACTACCGACAGTGTCATTCTGGCAACCGGAGTTCTGGGTGTCATGGGTATTATCGGCCTGTTAACCATTGACCCGGTGTTTGACCTGCTGGGAGCTACGCCAGAATTGATGCCCATGATTCGGGAATACATGAGCGTCTGGTACTGGGTGGCACCTATGGATGCCTGTCTCTGGACTTGCCTGGCCTCGCTGCGCGCCCGTGGTCGAGCCGATCTCGAAGCCAAAATCATTACCGCAGCAGCGCTCATCAACCTGGTGCTGGATCCAATATTTATTTTCGGCTTGTTCGGCTTTCCCATGCTGGAAGTGATGGGTGCGGCTCTGGCCACGCTGGTAGCCAATGGCATCATCACTGTTTTTACCCTGTGGTTCCTCGCTGTGCACTTGAAGCTATTTGCCAGTTTAAAAGTACTCTTGGCGGTTATGGTCAAATCATGGAAGCACATGCTGAGCATAGGCCTGCCAGCCGTGTTCACCAATGCCGTCATTCCCCTCTCTGCCGCTATCGTGGTTGCCATGATTGCGAGCTACGGAGTGGATGCTGTGGCAGGCTTTGGTGTGGCTGCCCGTCTAGAGCCTTTCGCGCTGTTGATTTTCTATTCCATGTCGGCCGTTGTCAGTCCGTTTTTCGGGCAGAATTTCGGTGCGGCACATTTCGATCGGCTGTTTGAGGCGCGGCGCTTGATGACGCGATTCTGCATTGCCTATGGACTGACTCTGGTGCTTTTACTCGGCCTGCTGGCGCGGCCTTTGACTGGAATGTTCAGTGATTCCGACGATATTCGCCAGGTGGCGATGCACTATCTCTGGTTGATGTCACTGGGCTACGGCGGCCATGGCATCAGCATGTCGATGAACTCTGCATTTAACGGCATGGGTCGCCCAATGCCCGCCGTGGTGGTTACTTCCTGCCGGGTTTTGCTGTTGTTTTTGCCGCTGGCTCTGCTGGGGCGCTGGCTGTTCGGGCTGGAGGGAATATTTGCTGCCGGTGCAATCTGCAACCTGCTGCTGGCCGGGCTGGCGTGGTGGTGGTTGGGGCGGCATCTTGCCACTCATGCCAATGTAGGATCAACTCCTACATCGCAATCGATGTAGCAAAATTTGGGCTGTTGGGATTGACGTCAATAGTTCGATCACGCGGTGAAACAACCAGGTCCATATCTTCCATGGGAATGGCGCCGAACAGAACCTGCTGCCCCATCACCAGGGCGCCACCGAAGCCGCTGCGATTTTTGAACCGAATCTGGATCGGGCCAACGTAAGGCACTGAACGGATGGATCCGTCCGCCAGTGTGACTTTACGCAGCTCAAGTACTGCAAGGCCCAACTGATGTTGCACATGCTCAGGAATGACCAGATGCACTGAGCCGGTGTCAGCCAAGGCCTCCACTTCCATGGAGCGTTCCTGACCATCACGCGGATTAATCAATAATACCTTGGTGTTCACGATTCCCATCTTGGCACCCTTCTCTACTGGAAACAATCCGCAACCTCAGGAATACAGTTTGAAGTGGTTTCGTCAGGACTACACGAGTAAATAGCCAAGCGCTTTGTAGGAAAACAGATCGCCTATGCCAGTTCAGCCCAGGCTGACCCCACCCAGGCGCGAATCTGCAGCGCTTCTTCCCACCGGTCGGATAATTCACGACCATCAGCGCCGGTAATGGCATAAGGTGGCGGTCCCAGTTCACAAAGAAATACCAAAGTGGCATCTTCCGGATTGCTTTGCCTCCAAAGTTTCATCCCTTCAGCCCACCACGCCCTGAACTGATCCACCCACTTCTGATGCTGCGGAAAGCTGAGCTGAACCTGCACCTGCTCTGCACTGGCCACCCGGCCCTGAAAACAGTCGGCGCGCTGCAACAGGCGCTGGAAGTATTCGTGGTCACGAGCGTTGAGTGGCAAACGGATTTCCCGGTCCACCACAAAATGTGACAGATCAGCACACAGGCGCATTTCCGGCACCGCATCCAACAGCATCAAGGTGTAACCGAGATCATTCAGCAAGCTGTCGCGATGGGTTTCGAACAGCAGCGGTATGCCAACCTCTGCCGCCTCATCCAGCCAACGCCGAACCATAGTAGCGCCCTCGCCCACCTGCAAAGGAATGAGCGTGCCCAGGGCATTCACCTGGCAGGCATTCATTTCTCGCGCGAACTCCAGCAGCGGGCGCATTTCGTCCAGCGTATGTGGAAACACATTAACCATGCAGTTCAGATCATGCTGCTCAAACAGCGGCTTGAGCTTACGCATGTCGGCAATTTCGTCCAGCGAAGGGTCAATACAAACGCCATGAAATCCGGCTGCGGCTATGCGCTGGAATTGTTCATCCACCGATGCTTCAACCTGGCCTGGAATCCGCTGCTCCATGGCCCACAGCGACTGAAAGACCTCCAATTTCTGCATGCTAATTTATCCGAATCAGAACGAGGTAAGGAAGGACACAGCATTGCCACCGTAGTTACGGGCTTGCTGGCAAGCACGCAGATAGTCAGCACCCATGACAGCTAAATCATTATCAAAAGGACCACCTTCATGCATCACCCGATAAACCCGATAGCGGTGATACATCTCCAGCTGCGCACTGAAGGGAATAAAACGCTGCGCTGGCTCACCAAAAGTCTTGCGATCAAATTCAGGCAATCGGTACCAGGGCACGGTGGGACGTGCGTGATGAGCATTGTGAAAACCAAAATTCAGCACCAGCCAGTTCAGCGGAATAAAGCGTAATGACAAAGGGCAGCTGAAAGTATGCTCCTGCTCAGTGGCACGACCACCAAAGCGTGACGGCGGCTTTTCCTCGAACAGGCTGGGATTGGGGCCGTAATCATGATGCGTGCTGTCCATCAGGCGCAGTACATGCAGCAGGATCAAGTAAGCCAGCACATAGCCGATGGCCACCTTGGGATAGAACCACGCCAGCGCAAAAAACACACTGCCACGGAGCAATATCACCAGCACATTACGCCACCGCTGATCAAATCTTTGCGGAATGATGAAAGACGTGAACACGGTGATGGAGTGCATAATCAGCTCATGCGCCGGAATGTAAAACCATTCGAGGAATTTGGTCAGCTTGTATACAGCGGGATGCGCCACAAAGAATTTCTCATACTCCCACCACACCGCATCGTCGTTATCCATAT
Source organism: Lysobacterales bacterium (assembly GCA_034440115.1). Lineage (GTDB taxonomy): Bacteria > Pseudomonadota > Gammaproteobacteria > Xanthomonadales > SZUA-36 > JAWXBM01. The sequence continues at coordinate 17,471 of JAWXBM010000095.1, forward strand.
GATGACGAAAATGCTTGTATCGAATGTCCTCAAAGGTTCCGTAACAAGTACCCGTCATCCAGTTGAGGAAGCGCCCCAGTCGGGCATTGTGTTCATTGCGCCTGAAGATGGTGTTATGGCCGCATTCGTGAATCAAATAAGCCGCGATGACCATGCCATGCGCCAGCAACAATACCGCCAATAAATTCACCCACCACAGCGCTGAAAACAGGCCAGCAAATCCCAGCACATAAGCCACGATGGCATACAGCAGCGCACCGCCGTGATACAGCATGCCTTGGGGTTCATGCAATGATCGGGTCATTGTTTGCAATAAGGTGCTCATGATGCCTTCTCAATACCCGCAGCTTCCATGGCCGCAAGAATAAGCGCGGGATCGCCTGCTGAAACCAGGTTCACGCCCGACACTCCAGGTATCTCGCGCAGTTGCTGGATTTTCTCCGCACAGATTTTTATGCCTTCGAGTTCAGGGTCAGCCGCCTGGCTGATACGCTGCACCAGCTTGTCTGACATCACCGCACCCTGCAACGAACGTTTCAACTCCAGGGCTGCTGCCGCGCTGGGCAGGACGGCCAGGCTGGTCATCACGGCACAACGCCAGGTCAAACGTGCATCCACCAGGTGCTGCATATAACGGCGCATGGATTTCATATTGAAGCAGATTTGGGTTTGGATAAAGTGGGCTCCGGCATCAACACGGGCCAGCAATGATTTGGGCTGCCAGCCCTTCTTCGGCACAAACACGGTGGCTGCTGTACCGATGAAAAATTCACCGGCGCCGGTGATGGACTCGTCCTCACCCATCAGTCGCGCCATGTTGACCAGGTCTTCACCACTCAGTTCCATCACCTGTCGAGTTACAGGCTGGTAAGTGGACGGTAGTTCTTCGCCACGGGTCAACAAGATACTATCCACGCCCAACACAGCCAGGCCCAACAAATCATTCTCCAAAGCAATGCGATTGCGATCGCGCCCGGTGACATGTACCAACGGGTCAATTCCCTCAGACAACAATATGGCTGCGGCTGCCGTGGCCGACATCTGCAGGCGACCATCATGGGCATCCGGCACTTGCAGCACCGTAATATAAGGTGCCAACGTGCGAGCCTGTTGCCGCAAATGATCTGCAGTTGTTGCACGCCCCAAAGCCAGGTCGGCGCTGACAGCAAAAGAATGTTTGGCGATTGCGTCTCTGAATCGGATCAAAACTTACTCATCAAGGTCTGGCGAATGCATCAGCCTAGCATTTTCAATGCAATTCCGACTATTTTCGCATGCAGGGTAAATGGTAACCTGAGTAAATGAGTAAACACATGAAAAAGCAACACCAGAATCAGCAACATGTTGCCTCTTACTATGCGGCAACTGCCAATCGACCCGAAACCTACCCCCAACTGCAGGGTGCACAGCAGGCCGATATTTGTATCGTTGGCGCAGGCTTCACCGGCATTGCCTCAGCGCTGAGTCTGGCGGAGCGCGGTTATAAGGTGGCCGTGGTTGAAGCCAACCGCGTGTCCTGGGGCGCATCGGGCCGCAACGGCGGACAGATGATCCGCGGCATCAGCGGCGAATCCAGGATACTGAAGAAGTTCGGTTCAGAGTATGCAGACCTTTTATGGCAAATGCGCTGGCGTGGCCACGAGATCATTCACCAACGGGTGGAGAAATACGGCATTGAATGCGACCTGAAGTCCGGTTACCTGGATGTGGCCAGCAAACAGCACCAGATGGCCGACTTAGAGGAAGAAGTGGCGCTGATGGAGAAGTACCGCTTTCCCTATGAGTACCGCCTGCTGGATGCTGCAGAAACCGCCGACACCATTGGCACCAAGGCCTATGTGGGTGCGTTGCTGAATTATCGTGATGGCCATCTGCATCCGCTGAATCTGTGCGCCGGAGAGGCGCATGCTGCTGCCAATCTCGGCGTACAGATTTTCGAACAGTCGCCGGTCACCAATATCGTGCACGGTGCAAGCCCAAGAGTGGAAACAGCTGACGGTTATGTGGCTTGCAAAACCGTAGTAATGGCTGGCCATATCTGGCATCAATTGGAACAACACAGGCTTTCCGGCACCACCTTTCAGGCCGGCAGTTTCGTCATTGCCACCGAGCCCTTGTCGGCAGAAATTCGGCAGCAGATCAATCCCAAAGATGTGGCGATTTGCGAGGTGAACAACATCATCGACTATTACCGCCTGTCGGCTGATGGTCGCATGCTATATGGCGGACGCTGCAATTATTCCGGGCGAATACCACCCAGCATCAAGGCAGCTATGCTACCCAGGATGTTGAAAATATATCCGCAGCTCAAAAACGTACGCATCGATTATGAATGGGGCTGCAGCATCGGCATTGTCATTCGCCGCATTCCCATGGTGGGGCGCATCGATGACAATATTTATTACGTGCAAGGTTATTCAGGGCATGGGGTAAACGCCACGCATATCCTGGGTGAAGTCATCGCTGAGGCCATAGGTGGCACCATGGAGAAATTCGATCTGTTCGCCAAGATGCCGCAAATTCGTGTACCGTTCGGTAACTATGCCGGTAACCAGATGGTGGCACTGGGCATGTTGTACTACCGTTTGAAGGACTTGCTGTAGTCTTTCACCCGTCACCCCGGCCTTCGCTTGCCCCGGACTTGATCCGGGGAGCCGGGATCCACTGCCATTGAGCAATATGTTGGCGCACAATCACAATATGAAAACAAAACTGACTACCTTGATTAAATTATCCGTTCTGACCGCCCTCTGCCTGCTGCTCAGCGCGTGCGATGCCAAAAAACCTGAGCCAACGGTGGCTGAGCCTGCTCAAGTCGACAGCTGGCTGATCAGCAATGTGCGAATCATCGATGGCAGCGGTGCGCCAGCTTTTGCCGGAGCGGTGCGCATCGAGAATGAGCGCATCCTGGAATTGGGACAGTTGCAGCCGCTGGATGGTGAAGCCGTAGTCGATGGCGGCGGCCAGGTACTGGCACCGGGCTTTATCGATACCCACAGCCATGCTGATTCCGAACTGGCCGAACAACCCGAAGCGCTGGCCGCCGTTGGCCAGGGGATCACCACGGTAATTTTTGGCCAGGATGGCGGCTCGCCTTTGCCGCTCAGCGATTTCTACGCGCAGTTGGAAGCTCATCCCACGGCTCTCAACGTAGCGGCCTACTCTGGCCATAACACCCTGCGTGATGCGGTAATGGGCGGCGATTATCTGCGGCCCGCCAGTGCGGCAGAATCCGAAGCCATGCAAAGCCTGCTGGAAGCCGATCTGCAAGCCGGGGCCCTGGGTCTGTCATCCGGGCTGGAATACGATCCGGGCATCTATTCCGAACAATCCGAAGTGATGCAACTGGCGCGCGTGGCGGCCCAACATGGTGGGCGCTACATCAGCCATGTGCGCAGCGAAGACCGCTGGTTCCTCGAAGCGCTGGAAGAAATCATCGCCATTGGCCGTGAAACCGGCATACCGGTGCAGATATCACACATCAAACTGGCCATGAAAAGCCTGTGGGGCCGCGCACCGGAAATCCTTGCCCGGCTGGACCAGGCTCGTGCCGAGGGCGTAGATATCACCGCCGACATTTATCCTTACGAATATTGGCAATCAACTCTGTACGTTCTGGTCCCTGATCGCGACCCCAATAACCTAAAGGAAATTGACTTTGCCTTATCGGAACTCGCTCCGCCCGAAGGAATCATTTTTAGTCAATTTGATCCCGACCCCAGCCTGGTAGGGCAAACCCTGGCAGCCGTGGCCGACGCACGGGGCGCAAGCCCGGTAGAAACTTTCAGCGCTTTACTGGCCGAATCGCAGGCCATGACAGCAGAAACTGGTGAGCAAGCCGATATGATCATTGCCAGCAGCATGGTTCAAGATGACATCATTGCGCTGCTGAAATGGCCGCATACCAATGTCTGCACCGATGGCTCGCTGGACGACTTGCACCCGCGTGGCATGGGCTCTTTTCCCCGAGTGTTGGGGCGCTATGTACGAGAAATGGGTGCGCTCAGCCTGGAAGAAGCCGTGCATAAAATGTCTGGCTTGTCGGCCGCGCATATGGGCATCAAAGATCGTGGCCTGATTGCAGCTGGCATGGCCGCGGACCTGGTGTTGTTTGACCCGGATACCGTGTTGGACAATGCCACTACCAGCGATCCTGCGGCTGCCAATAGCGGCATCAGCACGGTGTGGGTGAATGGCGCCATGGTCTTTGCCGAGGGCGCGGTTACCGGCAACTTACCGGGCCGTATTATCCGCCGCTAGATACAAATCAATCCGACTGATCCATCTGCCTGTCAGCATGCGAAAACAGGATAAACGGCACGGAAAGTATGGCAAAGCCCGCACCTACTGCAGCTCGAAGCGAGGAAATCACAGCGACTCCCAATTACTTTGGGACGCATCCTGGTTTGCCTTATTGCTGAGGAGTATGAGGTGCCGTCTGGGGTTTGGATTGAAGTTCTACGTGGGCCTTGTCGTGCGCTTGCCATGCCAGATCTATCACGTAGTTGTGGATGGCCTCTACATCCTCCGCTGTAAGCAGACCACTGAAGCTCCCCATTCCCTTGGCTGCCAGCGTACCTTCGAGCACCACCTCGTTAAAGGCTTTGTGGGTGGAGACACTCATACGCCTCAGGTCGGGAATACCAGTCCCTCCCCCATCCGAGTTGTTGTGGCACTTTACGCAATTTCGGGAATACAGCTCGGCACCGCGCTGCAACTGTGCAGCTGAACCCCGTCGTTCAACTGGTGGCAGAGGAAAGCCTGGCGCTGCACGATCGATTTCGGGTGGTATCGGTACCGCGCCGCCACCCAGTTTAAAAGCAATGATGCGGCCTTTATTGCCGTATCGATACGCCGCTGAACCCTCCGGGTGAACTTGGCCTACGGCGCCACCCGTGCCTGCCATGATGGCGACATACTGCTCTCCATTCACGGTATAAGTCATCGGACCTGCCATCAGGCTGGAGCCGGTTTCAATAGCAAACACCTGCTCTCCGTTGCTGGCATCAAGCGCTACAAACTCTCCTGTTGCGCGGCCCTGAAATACCAATCCGCCCGCCGTGCTCATAACACCACCACCATTCCAAAGCGCGAACATCTCGCCTACCCAGGGACCTGAGGTTTCCACTTCCCAAGCCAGCTTCTGGGTAACCGGATTCCAGGCACGCAGATAGCCACGAAGCGTGCTATCCGGTTGACCGACCTCCAGACTTTCCAGGGATGGAAACGCTTTGGCTGCCTCTCCGTCCCGGCCCCAATCACCTGGAGTGGGAAAAACGTAAACGGAAGCTGTATTGAGCCCGCCTTTTTGATATTGGAAAGGCTTCGTGGGCATGGTCCAGAATGCGCCCGCCTCCATCACCGGTATGTATACCAAACCGGTATCGGGACTGAAGGACATGGGGTGCCAACTGTGCCCGCCAGCGGGGCTCGGAAATACCAATTTCGGCTCGGAAAAATATTCACCCTGCCCAGTCTCGACCGGCCTGCCACTAATCTTGTCCACATGTGAAGCCCAGGTGACTTTGACGTAAGGTTCTGCTGAAAGCAGCTCGCCGCTTGCGCGGTCAAGCACATAGAAAAAGCCATTTTTGGGAGCTTGCATCAATACCTGACGAACCTTGCCCTCAATTTCGAGATCGGCCAGCACCATTTTCATGGTGGCCGTAAAGTCCCAGTTATCCGCAGGCGTTGTTTGATAATGCCAAATCAATCGGCCTGTGTCGGGATTGATAGCCAAAATGGAGGCCAGGAACAGATTGTCGCCACCTGAGGGGCTTCTCAGCTTGCGCGGATACGGAGCAGCATTGCCGGTACCCACATAGAGCAGGTTCAAATGGGGGTCATAAGCCATCGCGTCCCAAACCGTACCACCGAGCCCAACCTCCCAAAGACTTTGTGTATCCCAGGTGGCCGCAGCCATGGCCAATTCCGGGTGCTCGAACCCCAGTTTGGGATCACCCGGCACAGTAAAAAAGCGCCAGGATTGTTCGCCACTGGTCAGGTCATATGCGGTGACATAGCCGCGAGCATCCAGTTCTGCGCCAGAATTGCCAATCACCACTTTATTTCCAGCGATATAGGGCGCCCCAGTCACCGTGTATCCCCGCTCACGGTCAATGATGGTGTCGGCGCGCCAGACCACGCCACCCGTGCTTGCATCGAGCGCGTACAAATGGCCATCGAGGGAACCGACATACACTTGGCCGTGCCAAACAGCCACGCCGCGATTAACCACACCACAACATACTTTTCGCATCGTGTCGGGATCCACCTGCGGAGCAAATTTCCACAACTCGGTGCCGGAAGCTGCATCGACCGCGAAGACAGCTCCTAATGGCCCACTGGAGTACATCACCCCATCCACCACGATGGGCGTGGCTTCAAACCCGTGTTCAGTTTCTGTGTTGGACTGCCAGGCAAATCCCAGTTGCTCGACGTTTTGCGTATTAATCTGCTTTAAGGGTGAATGATAACTCTGCTGATAGTCCCGGCCTCCAGTGAGCCAGGAGCCAGGTTCATCAGCAATGTTGAGCAGTCGTTCGGCGTCAATCCAGGCAGCCTTCGGCGGGGCAACTGCTGCAGACTGTGCACCCAGCGGGGCGCTGAGTAGCATTGCCAACAAACCAACCCAGCAGAATGTCCGATGAGTTTTCATGCTGTCCTAGAAACGTGTTCTCACGCTGATACCGATGGTGCGTGGGCGCAGCGTGTTCGCACCGGCAGGATCAAACAAACCATAGTAGAGATAGGGTGAAGCGTTGAAGGCATTTTTCACGTACAGTCGGTATTCCCAGACATCATTGCTGACCAGAAAATAGGCATTGACAATATCATATGACTCCTGGATTTGTGCCGGGTTGGGGAGTCGCAAGGAAGAGCCATCTGGCAGATTTGTGGTGAACAAAGGGTCGAAAGCACGATAATTTGACCCATGATACTGGTAGTCCCCTTGTAGGGTCATCGCCCATTCCGCCGACAAGGGTGCGTTATAAATTGCGCTGAAACTGTACATCCATTCCGGAACATCCAGAACGTTCTGACCTTTTTGGGCCGACAGGCCGGGGGCGCTTTCGGTAATGGTGGCATCCATATAGGTCAAACCGCCGAACAACGTCAGGTTTTCAGACAGCCGCAGCTGCGCTTCCAGTTCGCTGCCCTTGATCTCCGCGGCACCCACATTGCCGGTAAAATTGAAACCACAGGACATTTCAACGGACTGCTGAATATCCGTCCAGTCCGTATAGAACAAAGAACCGTTCACCGTTACCGTTCCGTTGACGAATTGGTTCTTGCTGCCCAGTTCGTAGCTCCAGATATTATCGGAATCAAAAGCGTCGGGCGCCGCATCAAGCCCCAGGCGGTCAAGGTCCTCACGGCATAAATCGGGATCCGGATTAAAACGGTTGGGCCCACCCTGACGGAAGCCTTTTGATCCACTCAGAAAGAGCATATTGTTTTCAGCCAGCTGATAGACCAGCGAAAGCTTGGGATTGACACCGTCTTCCTTTTGTTTGGCACCGCTCACAAAGGTTGCGCCGCCGTTGAAAACACCGTCATATTCAGCATCAATTTTCTGTTCAATGCTGAAGTAACGCAGGCCCAGCACGGCATCAAACTTGTCCGTCACAGAGTAAGTCACCTCGCCGAAAGCCGCGTACTCGTCGGTTGCCGTGTAGGTATCGCCGACGTATACGACATCGGTGTCCGTGCCAAAGAAATCACTGGCACCGTGGGTGGTCACCTGTTGAAACAAGTGGTCCTTTTGGTGCGTATAAAACAGCCCGAAAAGCCATTGCCACGGACTGTCACCCAGGTCGGAGGCCAGGCGGAATTCCTGACTGAAATTAGTCGAGTAGCTGTCTGAAATATTGGGCGAATCGTACTCAAACAGATCCGGAACCAAGCTACCGATAAAGAAAGTGTAATCACGATCAAAATTGACCGCCCGATCGACATAGCCAGTGAGCGAAGTAAATTCAGCCTTGGCAAACTCCTGTGTGATGGTGAGGCTGAACACATCCAGTTCGTCTTTGCCAGATTCTTCGAGGCGATTGGAGATTTGGAATTCCGGCAAGGTTACACGGAAGAGATTCGCACCGCCGTACTCGTAACTCTGGATAAACGCGGAAGGGACAATCGTCAAAGTGTCGGTGGGTGTCCACAGTGCCGACAGGCGGCCTACGGTTATCGTCACGTCGTTAATATCCTGAGCGCTATGGGTCGCGAGCGATGTGCGAGAAGACGGCACGAAAGGATCCGGCGGCATGGTTGCACTGTAGCGCCAGTCCTGCAAAAGCCCATTGGGAACCTGGTCAATATAGCCACCAATTTCGCGGAACAGAAACCCAGTTCGAATGGCGAGTGTGTCTTCTATCACGCCGAAATTTGCAATCACTTCGCCTTCATAGGACGGAGCACCACCATCCGTAGTAGCCAGTCCAGCTTCGGCCTCAACTCCCGTCTCATTCAACACTGGCTTTCGGCTCACAAATTTGATGGCACCACCCATGGCGTTACCTCCATACAGGGTGCCCTGAGGACCCTTGAGCACCTCCAGTCTTTCCGTATCGAAAAATATCGGATCGGCGGCCCCACTGAAATTGGTAGCAACGGTCACCAGAGAAATGTCATCAAGATACACACCCACAGTGGGGCTGGTAGAAGTCGTGCTGACGCCGCGAATATTGTATTTGCTCTGGCCGTGTTCTTCGCCCGAATAGGAAACGCCTGGAATGTAGCGCAGTACGTCCTTGAAGTCCGAGGCCCCAAGTCGGTCCAACTGGGTGCCTGATAGCGCACTCACCGAGATGGGCACATCCTGCAATCTCTCTTCACGCTTCTGTGCGGTTACAACGATTTCCTCCATGAGCAAATCACTACCGTAATCCCCCACTGCTTCCTGCGCATTGCCTGTGCTTGTAGCAGACAACATGGCCAACACGGCGGAAAATAATGTTCTTTTCTTATTCACGTTCATTTTCTGGCTCTCCGGAACTGGTTTGGATTCCACTTGAATGCGGGAAACAGTTACAAACCCGCGTTCAGTGAGGTGGCCGGAGAGACCCGTGTCACTGAGCATGATGTTCAATGCCTCTGTGACTGAATACTGCCCAATAACTGGATGGACCTTGATGTTCGCTGCCAGATCGTAGGGAAACAATAATTGAACTTTGGCCTGGCGAGCGAATTCTGTCATCGCAGTGCCAAACGTTTCATCCGAAACATTAAAATGACGCCGCTGTTCAGAAGCATCAGCGTTTGCCGTGTCAGCTCCCACAAACTGCGACACAGCAAAAAAGCACAGCAAAATGCACACTTGCCAAAAACAACGAATTTCCCTACTTCTTGGCTCGGCGATCAGCATGTTGTTGGATACTTCACCGGCCTTGCAGGATAAAGACCGGTAACGATTGAAAACCCGCAGTAAGGAAAATCTATCAGATTGCAGATGGCATCTAATCACTGCGCCTGTGACAGCTTCACGTAGGACGCGTTGATGCGTTGCACTTCAACGCCGAAACCATTTTCCAGGGCTTCCAATACGCCCTCGACATCGCCCACTTTGAAGTAGCCACCGATAGGCGTGGACTCCAGTTCGGGATCGTCCACTTCGATCACAATGTCGCTATATCGGCCAATCTCAGTTAACACATGAGACAATGGCTCCCCTGAAAAAGCAACATAGCCATCACGCCAAAGCAAACGTCTATCCAACACGTCCTGGCTTAGGCGCTCCAGGCTCTCGATCTTGCCTGTAAACACGGCTTTTTGGCCTGCCGTCAGCGATGCAGTGGGCTTTAGATCTGGCCAGGAAACGATTGCCGAACTATCTTGCTGGTCGGAATCGGATTGCAGAAACAGCTTCACAGCGCCCTCCGTCACGATTACCTCAGCTGTTTCATCGCGCAAATAAATGGTAAAAGCCGTACCTACAGCCCACACTGCGCCGTCACCTGCCAACACCTTGAAGGGCCGGTCAGGATCATGCGCCACCTGGAAGTGAGCTTCCCCGTGGAGCAGGCGTATGGTGCGCGCTTCAGCGCTGATATCAATTGTGAGTTCACTATCCGTATTGAGTTTGATGGTCGAACCATCCACCAACACGATGTCTTCCTGGCCACCGACCGAAGTATTGAAGTGTGCTACTTGTGATTGTGTGAATGGCAGAAACGGTTGAAAAAACACCGCGATACAAACCACCGCAGCCGCCGCAGCGATGCCGCCCAAAGCCCAATGAAAGCGTTGCTTGCGACCGAATCCTGTCTCCGAATCACCGATTTCATGATCAATATAATTTAGTTCATCGAGGCTGTCATAACCTCGCCAAATGGCTGACATGCGTTTGTAGGCCTCCGCATGCTGCTGCCTTTGACCCAGCCATTCCTGAAAAGCCGCAGCCTCCTCTCGGCCCAGCGGACGTGTATCCTGACGTGCAACCCATTCGGCGGCTACTTCCTCAATGGCCTTCAAGTCCGGAAAGGTAGCAATGCTTTCTGCCCTATCCATCGGTAGCCTTCCTCTGTTTTGCAATATGCGCAACGCGCTGTTGGTCATGACGCACCGCTATTGGCCCCAGTTCTTCCGGCGCATAACCCTGCTCCCTGAAATAAAGACTGCACTTCACCAGGCCCGTTGCAACGTGCTTTTCCACCCCACTGACGGTCATTTGCAGCACCCTGGCAATTTCCTTTACCTGTAAGCCCTCCACCTTGCGCATATAAAATACCTGACGACACTTGGGCGGAAGCGCAGCAAGTGCCTTGGAAAACACAAACAATTTTCTTTTGAGTTCTAACGCTTCGTCTGCGCCAACTTCGTGACTTTCATTCACAAACCGGGTGTCATTGATATCGGCAACATAATCGGTTGTCGCATTAACCTTCTTTTCAATTTCATGCAGCGCGATATGTTTTGCCACCTTAAACAGGAAGGCCTTTGGGTAATGCACCTCAGTTTTGATTTCCGCTACAAAGGCCTTCAGAAAAGTTTCCTGAACAACATCTTCAATGTCCTGAGCTCTGCTGAAAAAACGCGACAGATAGCGCTTGAGCGCCGACTCGTTGGATAAGAAACTCGTCAAAATGTCACTCATACGCGAGCTGCCTGGCGGAATTGAAGAAAAGTCGCTGGATTATGCACCTGTATTTGGACAAAGTCAGAAGTTCTGCACCCATTGATGAGTGAGACCGATGTCAAAACCACCGTGTCAACCCCAGAGATTAGATCCGCTATGTTCATTGGGCCAATTTGCATGGTACGTTAATGCTTAACACTGGTGACGTGGACGACAATGTTCCATCTGCCCAACCATTCAGGCCAGGAGCCTGTTAACTGAAGCGCTTTTTCAAAATTGAGCAGGAGATCTGTATGACAGTGGCCGTAAATGTAAACGGTGTTGAGCACTCGCTTGACGTGACCCCGGACATGCCTTTGCTGTGGGTGCTACGGGATGTGTTGAATCTGACAGGCACCAAATTTGGTTGTGGTATCGCGCAGTGTGGCGCCTGCACCGTACATCTGGACGGTAAAGCCATACGCTCTTGCGTGACGCCGGTGTCGGCAGCTGCGGGCAAGACAGTGACCACCATCGAAGGCCTGACCAGTCCGGGTTTGCATGTGGTGCAACAAGCCTGGATAGAGGAAGACGTGGTGCAGTGTGGTTACTGCCAGTCCGGGCAGATCATGAGTGCGACGGCGCTATTGGCCACCAATAGCAATCCGAGTGACGCAGATATCGACGTGGCCATGAAGGGGAATATTTGCCGTTGCGGAACCTACCAGCGCATTCGAACAGCCATCAAACAAGCAGCCAAATTGGCACAGGAGGTTTGAAATGGCGATCAAGCGACGTCAACTGATCAAAGGAACATTAGGCCTGGCCGCCGGCAGCGCATTGACTTTGGGCTTTGTGCTGCCAGGCAAATCATTCGCGAACTCAAAAGCCACACCCCAGAGTGCTGCGATCTTTACGCCGAATGCGTTTGTACGCATAGGTACGGAAGGCGGTGTTACGGTGATCGTGGGCCAGGCCGAGATGGGTCAGAACGTCTATACAACTCTGCCCATGATTGTGGCGGAAGAGCTGGACATAGATCCCACCGCCATCCGGATCGAACAGTCCGGAGTGGCCGAGGCTTACAACAGCACATTCTTACCTATCATGATGACCGGTGGTTCATCCAGCGTGAACAGCAATTACGAGCGATTGCGTCAGGCCGGCGCCACGGCGCGAGCCATGCTGATCTCCGCGGCTGCCATCGAGTGGGGTGTGGATGCTGCAAAACTGAAAACTGCGAATGGCGCGGTGATTCACCCGACATCGGGAGAACAGAAAAGCTATAGCAGTCTCGCTATGCTGGCAGCAACATTACCCGTTCCTGCTGATGTGCAGCTCAAGTCTTCGGATGACTTCCGCTACATCGGCAAGGGCCAGAAACGTCTCGACTCTGGCTTGAAAACAACCGGAAAAGCCTTGTTCGCCATCGATGCGCGTCCTGCCGATTTGCACTTTGCGGTGGTCGCCCGTGCGTCGATTTTCGGTGCAACGGTGAAATCGGTCGACGATGCAACCGCAAGAGCCATGCCCGGCGTGGTCAAGATCAAGCCGGTGCCTTCGGGCGTTGCGGTGATCGCCACCAGTACCTGGCACGCAAGACAAGCCAGGGATGCGCTGAAGATCGTTTGGAACGAGGGCGAGTTTGCGGGCAAGAGTTCCGCTGCATTGCGGGCGGAATATCGTGCGATTGCCGACACGGCAGGGTATGTCGTCAAGCAGGAAGGCGACGCGCTCGAAAAGTTGCAGGCAGCGACGGCTGCCAAGGCACCGGTGATCAACGTGGTCTATGAGTTCCCTTTTCTGGCTCATGCCTGCATGGAGCCCATGAACTGCACCGTGCACGACCAGGCAGGAAAGGCCGTGGTATGGGCAGGAAGCCAGATGCAAACAGGCGATCGCGCATCGGCTGCAACCATTTTGGGTTGCGCACCAGATTCAGTGGAGTTTAATGAGATGTTTCTTGGCGGGGGCTTCGGCCGACGCGCCACCTTTGGCTCAGATGTGGTTTCAGAAGCTGCGCATGTGGCCAAGGGCGAAGCTTGGCCAGTGCAAACAGTATGGACCCGCGAAGACGATATGCGGGGCGGTTATTACCGTCCCATGTATACCCACAGATCTCGTCTCTGTCTCGATGAGCAGGGAAACCCACTCGCCTGGTACAACTGCGTTGTGGGCCAGATGATGACTGGTATGGAGAACTTTGTCGGTCCCGATGCGAAGTTCGACGGCGGACAGACCGAAGGACTATCCGAGATACCCTATGAGCTGCCCAATTTTCAATTGGAAGCGCATCTGGTGAACTCGCCGGTGACCACTTTGTGGTGGCGCTCGGTGGGCAATACCCATACGGCCTTTGTTAAAGAAACCATGATCGATGAGGCGGCAAATGCTGCGGGCAAAGATCCGCTGGCGTACCGTAAGTCGCTGTTGGGTGCGCATCCGCGCCAGCAGGCATTGCTCGACAAAGTTCGCGACATGTCGGGCTGGGGCCGAAAGCTCCCGACGGGCACTGGCCTCGGCGTGGCAATCCATGAATCGTTTGGAAGCATCGTTGCCGAAGTCGCAGAAGTGCAGGTGACAACCAAGGGTATCCAGGTGCATAAGGTCTGGTGCGCTGTGGATTGCGGCTTTGCCGTGAACCCACTGGGCGTTGCAGCACAAATGGAAAGTGCCGTGGTGTTCGCGCTGACGGCAGCCTTGTTTGGCGAAATCACCATCGACAAAGGCGCAGCGAAACAAAGCAACTTCCACGACTACCCCATGGTGCGCATGGATCAAGCGCCACAGGTGGACGTGGCCATCATCAACAGTGGTGCTGCCATGGGCGGCATCGGCGAGCCCGGCACGCCGCCACTTTTCCCGGCGGTGGGCAATGCGATCTACGCGGCTACTGGCAAGCGCTTGCGCTCGCTCCCGTTTGGAATTTGATGGCTGGTCGGATTATCCGCCGCTAAATCCAGCTCAATCCGACTGATCCATCTGCCTGTCTGCGTGCGAAAACAGGATAAACAGCACGGAAAGTATGGCAAAGCCCGCACCTACTGCAATGGCAGTTTCCCAGCCGAATTTTGCTGCCAGTCCGGATAATAAAATGGCGTTGAAAAACCCCATGAGATTGGCGCCCGTATTGAACATGCCGTAAACCGAACCGGCATGGCGGCCACCGATGGCAGCGCCGTTGGCGGCAAAAGCACCTTCGGTAAACTGGTTAAAAAAGAAGCAAGCGCCCAGCATGGCAGCAGCCATATAGGCATTGGGATGATAGGCAACTCCCAGCAATAACAAGGCCGAGATACTGCAACCGATTACGATCGGCCAACGACAACCCCAGCGCACACCCAACCGTTTACACAAATAGTCGCCTGCCCAACCACCGGCAAATGCGCCTGCTGCGCCGGCCAACCATTGAGCCGAAGTAATGAAACCGGCTTCCTGTGCGCCCATGCCGCGTACAGTCACCAAATAGTAATAACCCCAACTGAATACCACGTAAAACACAAAGTTCATGGCCGAGTAACTGAGCGTGACAAACAGCGCATCACGATTTTTGAGCACACGCCGCCAGGCTGGCTCGCAGGCTGAATCAGTTTCCACCGGTGAAACCAGAGTCGTTAACAAGGCGACTTCGGCTGCATTTACTGAACGGTGCTGGTCCGGCCGGTCACGCGCATACCACCACCACAACGCGGAGGCCACAAAAGCAAACGGTGCCAGAATCAGGAATCCGATACGCCAACCGTATTCCCCAATCAACCAAGGCAGGGCAGATGCGGTTGCCGCCAATCCAACAGTCAGGCCCGCGCTGGTCAAACCATTGGGCAAGGCCCAGCCACCGGGCGGAAACCAGCGTTCAATGGCGGAGACCATGATGGGAAAGACCGGCGCATGCGACACACCGACCAGGAACTGGATGGTGAGCAGGAAACCAATAACCAGATAAACCGGAGCCACATCCCGCGCTGGAGTGAGGCTGGTAACAGCGATTAAAACACCCCAGGCAATAGTGATAGCCGCCATGGTGAACCGTGGCCCCTTGCGATCTCCCCAACAGCCGCCGGGGAACTGGAACAGTGCATAACCCAGTGGAAAGGCGGCCATAATCCAGCCCCATTGGATTTCCGTCAGCTGCAGATCTTCGACTATGGCGGGGCCGGCAATCGACATATTGCCACGCAGCAAATAGGACACAAAGCTGACAAACATCAGGATGGCGAGGATGCGCCAGCGCACGTTGGTGGGGCGTAAAAAGGCTTCGGTCATGGCGCGACTCGGTGGTTTTTGTTGCAGCACATCATGCAGCAATCACCATTCGGCTACAAACGCAGATTATCAACACCAGGCGTTTTTAACTTCAGGGACTCGCAAAAGTGCGCTTGATGACACAAAGCCCTTTCTACCCATGTCATTATATGCGTAGAATGACAGCTATGAACCACCGCCATTGGTCCAATGTACTGCGTGTCGCACTGCTGCTGCTGATGCTCAGCATGCAGAGCTTCGTGCTGGCCCACGAACTGAATCAGGGCATTTCCCACGACAACAGTATCTGTGCAACCTGCTCCATTGGCAGCGGCCACAATGGCGCCATTGCCAGCCACCATGAATGTCCGATTCAGATTGCCATCTGTCTGCATGATGCAACGGACTGTTTCGCCCCAACCGCCACACCGATCCGTCAAACACCGGAAGCCCGCGCTCCTCCCTCCTCTCTCTGAAGCAAACTGGATTCAGTACATTTTTCATCGCCCCGAAGCGGCGGTGATTCAGCTTTCAGAGAGGATTCGTTCACATGCGTTACGCAAATACACAGCTTTTGAGCCTGGCCATGCTGCTGGCCACTTTACCCATGCCTGGCTTTAGCCAGGATTCCGCCCGCACTGAAGATACCGACCGTATTCACGGCGCCGACCATGACCACGAGGTGCTGGAGGAGATTATCGTCACTGCCACCCCGCTGTCGCGGGATGTTCTGGAAATGTCACAATCCGCCACCGTACTCAGTGGTGCTGGACTGGAACGCGAAGTGGCCAATAACCTCGGTGATACCCTGGCGCGTGTTCCGGGCTTGTCCAATGCCAGTTTCGGCCAAAACGTCGGTCGCCCGGTGATTCGGGGAATGGAAGGTGCCCGCGTTGGAATTCTTGCCAACAATATGACCTCCTCCGACGCCTCCGCGGTCAGCCAGGATCATGCTGTGGCCGTTGAGCCCTTCCTGGCCGATCAGATCGAAGTTTTGCGCGGGCCGGCAACCTTGCTCTACGGCTCAGGTTCAATTGGCGGTGTGGTCAACATGGTGACCAATACGATTCCCGAAGCGGTGCCTGAAAACGGCTTCGAAGGCCGTGCCATGCTGCAAGGCGATACGGCAGCGGATCAATTCTTTACGGCAGGTCGCCTGGACTTCGGCAAGGGTAACTGGGCATTCCATGCCAATGGGTTTTATCGCGACACCGACGATTATGAAATTCCGGGTTCAGCTGAACTGTATCCCGAGGAAGAACATGAAGAAGGAGGGCACGATGAGGAAGAGGAACATGAAGATCAAGCAACCGGCGTGCTGGAAAACAGTTTTCTCGATAACGAGGGCGGCGCTTTAGGCGCCAGCTGGATTGGCGAGAAATGGCGGGTTGGTGCTTCCTATACCAGCTATTCCTCTGACTACGGCATTCCCGGCGCAGGCCACCATCACGAAGAGGAAGGCGAAGAAGAGCACGCCGAAGAAGAGCACGAAGAAGAGCACGAAGAAGAGCACGCCGAAGAAGAAGTATTTGTGACCATTGGCCTGGAATCCGATCGTCTGGACGGATTGCTGGTCGGCACCAATCCATTTGCCGGTTTCGAGCAATTCAAGCTGTTGGTAGCCGATACCGAATACACCCACACCGAATTTGAAGGCAGCGAGATTGGCACCGTCTTCAACAATGAAACCATCGATAGCCGCATGGAGTTGCGTCATGTACCACTGGGTGCCTGGACCGGCGCCTTTGGCCTGCAGTATACCGACCGCGATTTTGAGGCCATCGGTGAGGAAGCTTTTGTACCACCATCCAATACCACAACCGCAGCCTTGTTCTGGGTGGAAAGCGCCGAATTTGGCAGTTGGCAGTTTGATACTGGCCTGCGCTATGACGATGTGAGCATAAAAGTCGACGGCTTCTCCAGCGATCCGCGGGTTTCGCGCAGTTTTTCACCGCTGACCGCATCGCTGGGTGCGGTGTGGCATGTAACCGAAAGTGGCCATCTCACTTTTAATGCTGCCCACGCAGAACGCGCCCCTACCGACCAGGAACTGTTCGCCGACGGGCCGCACATCGCCACCCAGACTTTTGAATTGGGTGATGACCAATTGGACACGGAAAGCAATCTGCACCTTGAAACCGGTTTTCGTTTGCATCAAGGCCAGTTGACCGGCTCGGTGACTTTTTACCTGGACAAGTTTGATGATTACATCTATCAGATGGATACCGGTCAGGAGGAAGATGGCTTCCCGGTCAGGCTTTGGTCGCAGCAGGATGCCGACTTCCAGGGTGCCGAACTGGAACTGCGCTATGACTTCGGGCGCAACGCCAGTGGCCATTGGCAGTTGTTTGGTTTCTTCGATACCGTGAAGGCCGAGTTATCAGACAATTCCAATGTACCGCGCATCCCGCCACAACGATTCGGTTTGGGTGTGGATTGGGACCTTAACAGCTGGGCAGCCAATATCACCTGGATCACTGCGGACAGCCATACCGACATCGCCGCATACGAAACACCCACTCCAGGCTATGATTTACTCAATGCGGATATTTCCTTCCGCGTTCCCAGCGAACAACGCATCGAGTGGGAGCTGTTCCTGAAAGGCCACAACCTGCTGGATGAAGATATCCGCAACAGCACGTCTTTCCTCAAGGATCAGGCACCACAAATCGGGCGGAATTTTGTAATGGGGTTGCGGGCTTACTTCTGATGTGGCTTTGAATAAATCAGAGATGCTTTAAACTCAAGCCTACTAACAGTCCAGGGGCAATAGCGCCCCTGTGACTGCACGCTATAATGGGGCACCCGTTCCACGCGCCTGTTTTTCAATCCCTGACTGGACGCCCCATGCGATTCAACTTACTGGTCCGCAAGATCCATCATTGGTCAACTGTTTTCATAGCCATTGCCGTTCTGGTGGTCATTTGCAGTGGTCTGCTGTTGCAGGTTAAAAAGCAGGTGAGCTGGGTTCAGCCTACGGAAAACCATTCATGATGGATGGTTTTTTGGTGGCGACATCAGCAAACTCGGCTTGTTTCTGCCGGCTGCTGCCGCCTTGTTTTTAATGTGTTTGACCGGCTTGTGGCTGTTTGCCTTGCCCTACATTCCCAGGAATTGGCGCATGCGAGCGGCCAGAAAGAGCAGGATCAAACGCACGCAAAGCGAGCACTCGTCTGGAAATTGATGAGTTGTTGGTTGAATTGGCCCAACACGAAGTCGCGCCCCGCTCCATTCAGACTAGCGCGCAGGCATTCCTGTGTGAGGGGTGTTGCCCTTCTCAGGCTTGAATGAAATTTCCGGGTGGCAGTGCTCGCGGAATCTCGTCAGAATAGAGTAATCAATTTCATCCACGAGTAGTCCCCCATGTCCACTTCTCATATTGCTTATCCTTTAAATGCTTTGGAGGGCCTCGAGCCTACCCTGCCCTCCTCCTGGTATTTGCAAGACAAGTACTATCAATTGGAAAAAGAGCATATTTTTTGCCGTGATTGGGTGTGTGTGGGGCGCGAGGAAGAACTGCCCAATCCGGGCGATCACAGCGTGCTGGATCTATACGGTGAAAGCATCCTGTTAATTCGAAACCGTGAAGGGGCGCTAAAGGCCTTCTATAACGTCTGCCGCCATCGCGGCGCGCGCTTGTGTCTTGGCAAGGATGATGACGATTCCGTGTTAGCGTTAAAAGGTGGTGTGGTTGCTGGCCGCAGCATCATCTGCCCTTACCATGCCTGGACTTACGACCTGAATGGGCAGCTACAGAAAGCGCCGTTCATGAACAAGGACACAGGTTTTGATACCAGCAAGGTGCAACTGCACCCAGTAGGCGTGGAACGCTGGGCTGGGTTCGTTTTTCTCTGTCTCACGCCGCAGGAAGCGCCGCCCTTTGAAAACACCATCAGTATCGCCAAGGAGAAATTCAAAAACTATCCGTTAAAAGATTTGCGCATCGCCAAAACCATTTCTTATGAAGTGAATGCCAACTGGAAAGTGCTGTGCGAGAACTACAACGAGTGTTATCACTGCGGCCCGGTACATCCGGAACTCTGCCGCATTGTTCCGGCCTTCCGCGAAGCCGGTGGTGCCGGCCTGGATTGGGAACGAGGCATTCCGCACCGGGAAGGGGCAACGACCTTTACTTTCACCGGCGAATCCACCCGTCGCAGCTTTCCCGGCTTGAACAAAGACGAACTCACGCGTCACAAGGGCGAGCTGGTCTACCCCAACCTGTTTATGAGCCTGGCGCGCGAGCATGTGACCTACTACATCCTCAAGGCTACCGCTGCGGGCAAAACCATTATCGACTGCCATTTCCTGTTTGAGACTTATGAGATGGAGAAGCCCGATTTTGATCCAGCCGACGCGGTGGATTTCTGGCACCTGGTAAACCAGCAGGACTGGGCTATTTGCGAACGCGTGCAACAGGGTATGTCAGCGCGCGTGCATGAGCGTGGCGTTTACTCGCCAATGGAAGACTTTAACCTCGATATCCGCAAGTACGTGTTGGACCGCATGGGTCCACACGTCGGCTCTCTCTAAGACACATGGCAACCACCCCAGCATTTGGCGCGACCATTGGCGCAACTACCGTCAGCGCGGCTGTGAATTCAGCCCGCTCGAGCAAAGGCCAGCCGCGTAAAGCGCTGGTCATTGGCGCTGGGCATAACGGTTTGACCTGCGCTTTCTACCTAGCCAAGGCCGGATATCAAGTGCGCGTATTTGAAAAGCGCTATGTGGTGGGCGGCTGTGCGGTTACCGAAGAAATTGATCCGCTGAACGCACCCGGCAACCGTGTTTCCACCGCTTCCTATATGGCCAGCATGCTGCGTCCCGAGGTTATTCGCGATATGCAATTGGGCCGTCATGGCCTGAAGATGATTGCCGCCAATCCTGCCGTACAGGTCGCTTTTGAAGACGGCAGCGTGCTGCCCTGGTGGCAGGATCAGCAAAAAACCCATGCTGAGCTCAGCCGCTATAACCGCAAGGACGCTGATGCCTTTTTCCGGCTGGATGCAGAACTGAAAGAACTGGCTGGCTATCTGCAACCGTTTTTCCTGGAGCCGCCACCTAATACCGAAGCCACCGGGCTGGCTGGACTGCTGGAAATCATCCGCGTGGGCAAACGCATGCGCGGACTGAACGGTAAGCAGATCAGCGAATTGATAGCCTTCCTCACCGGTAGCCTGGAACAGCTGCTGGATCGGTACTTCAAATCAGAACAGGTCAAGCGGCTGATATTGGCCAATAACCTGTATGGCAAACACGGCGGCCCACGTGATGCGGGTTCAGCCATGGGCTTGTTGTTCCACTTGCTCAGCGGTAGCGAAGGAGACGATGAAAAAACGCGGCAGGGTTTTTCCGGCCATGTGCTCGGCGGTATGGGTGCCATTACTCAGGCCATGGCCAAAGCCTGCGTTGAAGCAGGGGTGGAAATCAATACCAATATGCCGGTTGAGCAGGTGCACATTGTGAATCGTGTGGCCAAAGGTGTGGTGCTGGACAACGGTTTGGTAATCAAAGCCGACCTGGTCGTGTCCAATGCCGATCCCAAACGCACTTTTCTGCAACTGGTGGGCAGGGAACAGCTGGATTCAAGCTTTGTACAACAAGTAGAAGCCATTGCCATGAACGGTCCCAGCGCCAAGGTCAATCTGGTGCTGAACGAAGAACCACGGGTGACGGGTATGCCCATCGATGCGCCGACCCTGCAGAAAATGATTTACACCCTGGTCCCGACCTTCGCAGCCGCGCAGCGCTGCTACAACGATTGTCAGAACGGCGTGCTTGCCGAAGACCTGTGGGTGGATTGCATTCTGGCCTCAGCCATCGACCCGAAGCTGGTTACCCCAGGCCATCATGTACTGACCAGCTTTGTGCAGTATGTGCCCTATCACCTGGCTGGCACCGATTGGGAAGAACAACGCGACACCCTCGGCCAGCGCGTGGTCGAGATCATTGGCCGTTATGCGCCCAATGTACCCGATGCCATCGTCGGCATGGACATCATCACGCCGCTGGATCTGGAAAGCCGCTTCGGCATCACCGAAGGCAATATATTCCACGGCGATATCCGCCTCGACCAACTATTCTTTATGCGCCCCCTGCCCGGCTGGTCGCATTACGCGACACCCATCAAGGGGCTGTACCTTTGTGGAGCAGGCACTCATCC
>JAWXBM010000096.1:0-19983 GCA_034440115.1 Lysobacterales bacterium
CAGAGCGAATCGATTTCATATCCCTGGTGCTGTTTGGCATATCACCCATCGGTGTCATGGCAGGCAGTTTCTGCTTAAATTTGAGCGCGACCGCTTGCGCTGGAAACATTGGTTATTCCAAGCCACCCAGCGGTACGATCTGTGTGTGCTCAATTACATTGCCACCAGCAATCACGTTCATTTGCTGGTTAAGGATACCGGGCGAGCTGAAATTGCCAGCAGCATGCAACTGATTTCCGGAAGGACTGCCCAGGAATATAACCAGAGGAAATCGCGCAAGGGTGCGTTTTGGGAAGACCGCTATTTCGCCACAGCGGTGAGCACGGATCGACACCTGATTCAGTGTTTGGTCTACCTCGACTTGAACATGGTCAGGGCAGGCGTTGTTAATCACCCGTCTCAATGGAAAGTAAGCGGTTTCCACGAAATACAATCACCGCCGCAACGGTACAAAATCATAAATCATCAGGCCCTGCTCGAGCTGACAAACCAGAGTAATCTTGAGGTGCTTCAAGCGGCCCACTTAAACTGGGTGACCCACTGTTTGCTCAATGAAAAACCCGTGCGTCAACCGCGTTGGACAGATTCAATTGCCGTCGGGTCCGAAAATTTCATTCGTCAGGTGAAAGCTCAACTCAAAGCCCGGGCACTGTATCGAACAGTTACGAGTGGAGCGTCACAGACGTTTCAGATTCAGGATATCAGCAGCTTAGAATCATGATTTTAGGCACGAAATGACGGGGCTAAGCCTCATAGAACCATATTATGGGAGCAATATTGCATAAATAACAAAGAGCTACGCAGGTCCGACCCCTCCGACCCCTCCGACCCCTGCCGGGGTATTCCAAAACTCAATCGGTCGCCCACGGTATTAACTCGCTAACGCCTGTTCCTGAACCTTCATTCACCCAGCAACTCTCCAACCGCCTTGAATTCGTCAACCCGGTCGCATACGGCTTTGATCACCACCAGAATGGGCACACCCAGGAACAGACCCCAGATGCCCCATAGCCAGCCCCAAGCCAGCACGCCGACAAATACAGCGACTGGATTCATGCGCGTGGAGCGACTGGTCAGCCAGGGTGTCAGCATGTAGGCTTCGCCGAAGTTGATAATCGTTGCGACACCGCCGATCAGCAGCGCCATCTCGAAACTGCCGAATTGAACAAATCCCGCCAACATCGCCGCTGCGGTGGCGGCAATACTGCCGATGTAGGGAATGAAGTTGAATACAAAAGCGACCACGCCCCAAACGGCAGCGTGATCGAGACCAATCCAAAGGAATGCCAGCCAGGTGCTAATGCCTACCATCGAACTGGTGAACACTTGCACCAATAGGTAGCGTTGAATTTGCGAATCGATTTCATCCAGGGCGCGCAGCGTAATCTTCTTCTGGCTGAGAGTGGGTCCAGCCAACTTCACCATCTTGCGCCGAAAGTTGTCTCCCGAAGCCAGCAAAAAGAACGCGACAAAAAACACCGCGATCGCCTGTCCGAACGCCGCCGCAAGCCCGAGCGTACCGGGCAGCAAATAGTCTTTCACGTTGACCTTGGGCTGTTCAATCTGCACTTTGGTCACATCGCGGCCAGGCTGGGGGGCGTTAGTGCCCTCTGTTGCGGTGCGTTCGATGTCACTCGCTGCTTTTTGCACTTTTTCCATAGCGCCAGCGGGACCCCGCGTGGTTCGACTGTCAATACTATGGCTCAGCTTTTGTGCCATTTCCGGCAGTGCTTCGATCAGATCAATGGCGTCGTCGCTGAGCGACCATGCCGTTGTGCCAACGCCGGCCACTATGCTGGTCAGGAGTATCAAAGCGGCCAAAGCACGAGGGATATGAAGTCGCACCATGTGATCGATCAGAGGGGTTAGGGCATAGCTGACCAGAATACCCATAACCAGCGGTACAAACACTTCGCCAGCCAACCGCAGAGCAGCCAGACTCAAGATGACCGCTATCACCAACAAAGAACCATTGCGTATGCTGACGGGCGATGGCAGGGTGACTCCCGATTCGTCGGGAAGTCGTGAATCCGCATCCGTAATAGCAGCAGTTTCACTTAAGCTGGCTGGTGGTAATTCATCTGGCGCAGACATTGGGGGCCTAATGTATGTGCGAACCTACGGCAATCCTACCCTCGCAAGGGCTTGCCAGTTTCTTAGAGTATTGGGCTCTGGTCGCGGCATAGCATTCACAGGAGACTGCTTCGAGCCCGAGTCGGTCGGTAACAGTGATTTTGCCGCGGGCATAGCGGATCAGTTTTTTGTCACGCAACACACCGGCAGCAATGGTGACGGCGCTTCTTTGTACGCCCAACATATCAGCCAGATACTGGTGAGTAAAATGAAAATAATCGGCGTGCGAGCGATCGTGCGCCATCAGTAACCAACGGGCCAGTCGCGCATCGACTTCGTGGAAACTATTGCACGCGGAAGACTGTGATTGTTGTTTCATAAAAACAAAAACATATCGGTTAAGTACCCGGACCAGGGCTGGGCTCTTTTCCAGCTCGTCTTTCAGATGGGGTAAAGTCATGCGCAAGGCAGTGCCGGAGCCTTGCACTTCGCCACGTAAAAGTGCGGTATCCATACCCAGCGCCAGCGTTGCGCCCAACATACCCTCACTGCCAATCATGGCCACTTCCAGGGCTGGGTGTTTGCCCACTACCGTCATCAGCGAAATGAAACCCGTCAGCGGAAAATACACGAAGGGGAAAACCTCGCCAGGTTCGCAAAGTACGGTGCCAAAGGTCAGATCAACCGGTTCACAGTTGTCCAGAAGTTGGCTGCGGTCCTTTTTCGGCAGGCACGCAATCAGGTGATTTACTACGGGTGAAATTGTAATGGACGACACATCCTTTCTCCTGTGGCAAGTTTATTCAGCATTGTCAGTGAAACCATTCACTGCTGAAGGTGCAACGGGTGCTAATGAACGCAGCAATTGGATGCAGGAATTCGTTGTATTGAGCAGACCAAGAATGGACCAACCACGGTGATGATTGGCCTGCTCAAGCGCTACGCCAACGCCCACCGCTGACAGCAGCACGCCAGGCGAAGTCATCTTTGCTGAAAACTTTCGGTTAAATTCATGCGCCGCCGAGCGCAGCCGTTGGCGGCGCAATATGAGCTGCTTTTCCAGATTTTCGGCTTCACTGCTTAACGCGCGTGAACCACCCGATGCAAATCCCGGTACAGACCCAGGTACAGGCAATTTGCTCATTCTGTGCTCCGGCCAGTCGCTTCTTTATCCATCGGCAATAAAGCGCGCAGCGAAGCCGGAAAGCCCAGATTGCGGGACCAATAGCGAATATTCCTCGCCAGCAGTACGGCAAGAACAGCGGTCAGTATGGCTATCAGTAGCAGAGCGATCGCGGGCTGGAGACCCGCACTGATTAAGCCCAGCACCGCTGCAGTCATTAACAACGCCCACGCCATCACCAGCAAAAGGCTGATGGCGAATGCAGCCGAAATCATGTTCGTCAGGCTGTGGGCTGCCAGTCGCAACTCCACTGCTGCCAGTTGTAACTGATCGTGCACCAGGCCCCGCAGCTCTCGCTGCAGAGCGCTCAAGTCCTCCAGCGGGCTAATTCCGTCAGCAGCACATTCAGAACCCGCTGTTGGTTTTGCTTCATTCATCTGCTATTGCAGGTGCTGGAGCCGGTTCGTTAGCGGCTGGAGAAGAGGCGGCTGAGAAGGTAGCCTGTGGCCACGGCCACTCCCAGCGAAGCTACGGGATGATCGTGCACGTAGCTTTCGGCCAGCGCGATCATTTTCTTGCCACTGTCATTCAGTTTATCCCCTTTGTTGCCTATTGCACCGGCAGCATGATTGGCTGTAACGCTGGCGTGGTCGACCGCGACATGAGCGCTGGAAACCATGTGGTCAAGTGCGGGACGCGCAGCTTCGGAGAAGGAATCGATGGTGTTATGTGCGGCTTTGGCCGCAGTGACAACGCCGCCTTCCAGTGTGTGTTGAACATTGCCGCCATTGGGGCTGTTGAATTTTGAGCTCTTCATGAAGATTTATCCTGTTGTTGAGGTTTTGGGGTTTGGCAGGCGCAAGCCCAAAACCAGGTGGGGCATTGGCGCCTGTTTCGTTCAGTATTAGGATACTGCAACCGCTGACAGCGGTCGGTGCGCTGGAGCACTAAAGGAATTCAGCCCGGTTGCAAACTGACGATAGAAGCTGTGTTTGCGGTACCGGGCCTGACGCACATTAGAATCTCAGATCGTTGGCGCCGAACAAACCGATAAGCCCGATAACAATCAGATATATGGCGACAATAAGGTTGAGCAGCTTGGGCCTGATCAGAATCAGGATTCCAGCGGCCAGAGAAACCAGTGGTGTAAGACCGAGTTGAATGTTCATTTGCTGAAAGTTCCTTATTTGGAAAAGCTTGTTGGCGTAATTATTCTGCAGTGTCCTTTTGCCGGGTCGCTGTTACACCATGCACGATGGCAATTCCGACCAGGCAGAGCACGCCGACGCCAATCCACTGCGGCGGGACGTTGAGCATGTTGGCGGCGATGGCTGCACCGCCGATGAAAACACAGTAGCCTACGATATAGATCCAGAAAGACATGTTTACTCACTCCGGGAGATTAGTCTCGATTAAAAATGGCCGATGCTAGACGAGTAGCACGATACAACCGCCACTGGGTCTGGTCTGTGCTGCAGCGCACAAATCTGGCGTGGTCCAATAGATCTGTACAACCCAGTTAAGGGACACTACCCCTAACTGGAGATCGAAAGAATGGTTACAAGAAAGAAGTACTCAAAGGAATTCAAGCTGGACGCCATCAGTCTGGTGCGGGATCAGGGTTACACAAGGAGAGAAGCTGCAAGCAGCCTCGGTATCGATGCCACTATGCTGGGCCGGTGGGTCAATGAAAGGCAGACAGATGATGGCCAGGCTTTCCGGGGCACCGGCAAGTTAATGCCAGAGCAGGAGGAAATCCGAAAGCTAAAGGTGCAGGTGAAGCGGCTGGAAATGGAGAAAGACATCCTAAAAAAGCGACGGTCTTCTTTGCCAGAGAAACACGGTGACATACGTGTTTATTGCCCGGCATAAGAAGACCTGGCCTGGTGGCCTGATGTGTCAGCTATTGGGTGTTACTCGCAGTGGTTACTATGGTTATCAGCGGCGCAATGAAGGCAAAACGGATAATCCGTATCATCGGGAACGGCTGGAAGCGGTGCGCGATATCGCACGGGCGAGCGACGACAGCTACGGCAGTAGACGGATGAAAAAGGCGCTGAATACCCTGAGTTATCCGGTCAGCCGCAATAAGGCCAGGAAGTTGATGAAAGCGGCTGGAGTGCAGGTGAAGCACCGGAAAAAATACAAGGTCACGACGAATAGTAACCACAAGCAGCCGATTTTTGACAACGTATTGGGCCGACGATTCGATGTTGAGCAACCAGACCAGGTGTATGTGGGAGACATCACGTACCTTTGGACCCAGGAGGGCTGGCTGTATCTGGCGGTTGTCATTGATCTGTTTTCGAGAAAGGTCGTGGGCTGGAGTATCGGATCACGGATGAAAGCCCGGTTGGTGACCGATGCATTGAGAATGGCCCTCTGGCAACGAAGACCCAAGGCCGGCCTGGTCGTTCATTCAGATCGCGGCTCGCAATATGCCAGTAAAGCTTACAGGCAACTGCTGAAGGCCTATGGCTTCGTTGGCAGCATGAGCAGGAAAGGTGACTGCTGGGATAACGCAGTAGCGGAGAGCTTCTTCGGGAGTTTGAAGCAGGAGCGAGTGCAATGGCGCCATTACCAGACATGGCTCGAAGCGCAGCAGGATGTCTTGGACTACATAACGATGTTTTACAACAGCTATCGACTGCATTCATATCTGGGGTACGTCAGCCCCAATCAATATGAGGCAGGGATGGTTGAACTAAAGAAAGCCGCTTAACTGGGTTGTAAAGAAATGCTGGACCACGTCAATCCCATTAGGCGAGAATCAAGCGCCGCTAGAGGTTACTACATATGAAAGGACCGTTGTCGTTAACGTTGGCACATTCGCAAAACTCTTTAAGATTGCGAATGGTTACAGTGGCCTTGTTGTTTGGTTTAGCTTTATTGGAAGTATTCTATTTTTCTTTTGGAAGTATTGTGTACCCAGAATAAGGAAGATTCGAAAATTCTGGTAAGAGCTATGCAAATTCCGCTTCGGCATTACGCAGGTCCGCCCCCAATGATAGGATTGATCCCCGCATTCGAGTCCATTTTCAAGGCTTACGGTGTGCCATTTCATTCAGACGATTTAATACCCAACAACACTACATTTAATGAAGGCCAGCCAACAAGCTGAATCTTTACTTTAGACAAATGGTAAAGAATTTGATATCTTTACCAAACGCCAAAAGCAACGAGATACATGATGCCTAAAGTTAGTGCAAAAAGACAAATTACGCTCCCGGTTAGCCAATGTGATGCACTGGGAATTCAGCCAGGTGATGAAGTCGAGAGCTTCGTCGCAGATGGGCAATTGACCATTGTTAAAAAATCCAGGGGTGTCGCTAAAGGCTTGCTGAAAGGCATTAGTTCCAAATCGGCGATGACCGATGAGGCTTCAAGACAGAGTGCGATTTCTTGATTGCAGTAGATACCAATTTCTTGTTGCGTTATCTGCTTGGCGACGACCCGGCCCAATCGGAGAAAGCGGAAAAGCTCTTCATCGGCAACAATAGGGTACTGGTTACCGACGTTGTATTAGTTGAAACCCTCTGGACGCTAAAAGGCAAAAAATACCAATTGGGCAAAACCGATCTGATGGGCGTTGTCCGGGCACTGTTTGAGGAATCCAATATTCGATTTGAAGATGGGCAGGTTGTATGGATGGCTTTAAACGATTATCGCAAAGCAAAGCCAGTCCGAGGTAAAGTCGCGGACTTCGCCGACGCACTCATCATAAATAAGGCCAAATTCATAGCTAAATCCCTGAACATATCGTTTAGCGGGTCTTATACTTTCGACAAGGCTGCCCAAGCCCTAGCTGGAGCGAAGGCACCCATTTAACAACCGGAATTGAACTAAATACACTACTGCGCTGCTTGGGTATGGGTCTTTGTGCCGCGTGATTGGCGGTTGAGCCAGGTGTAATACAGCAGCGGGATGACCAGCAGGGTCAGCGCGGTGGAAACCAGAATGCCAAAGATCAAGGAGACTGCCAGGCCCTGGAAAATCGGGTCGTCGATGATAAAAAAGCCACCAACCATTGCCGCCACACCGGTCAACACGATGGGTTTGGCGCGCACGGCAGCAGCGTCGATTACGGCTTTGCGCAAAGGCTGACCGCTGGCGATTTCATGGTTGATGAAGTCGATCAGCAGAATCGAATTACGCACGATGATACCGGCCAGTGCAATCATGCCGATCATCGAGGTTGCGGTAAACTGTGCGCCCAGCAAAGCATGACCGGGCATCACGCCGATTACGGTCAACGGAATAGGTGCCATGATGATCAGCGGCACGACATAGCTTTTGAATTGGCCCACTACCAGCAGGAAAATCAGGATCAGCCCAACTGAATAGGCCAGGCCCATGTCGCGGAAAGTCTCGTAAGTAATCTGCCATTCGCCATCCCACTTCACTGCGGGTGCGGTGGTGCTTTCGGGCTGATTGATGAAAGTCTGCGCAATCGCGTCGTCGCTATCCTTGGCGCGATTGAGTTCGCTGACCAGCGAGAACATACCGTAAAGCGGACTGTCGGTAGGCCCGGCATCGTCGCCCGTAACCATGGCATAGGGCAGCAGGTCTTTGTGATAGATGGCCTTCTCCCAGTTCGCCTCGCGTACCTCAACGACTTCCGAGAGTGGCACCAGTGAGCCATTTGATGCGCGCACACGGATGGCCAGCAATTGGTCGATTGCCGCCTGATCGCCGGCGGGCAAACGCAGGCGCACTGAAACGGCATAACGGGCATGGCCGTCCATCAGGTAAGTTGCATCATCGCCGGATAGTGCGGTGCGCAGCACTTGCGCAATGCTGGCCTGATCCAGGCCAAGGCCCGCAGCACGAACCCGATCAACCACGATGATCTCGCGGGGCGCATTCGCCTCGACGCTGGTATCAATATCGACGATGTCGGAATTTGCCCGGAACTTCTGCTCCAAGGCGAGTGCGGTCTTGCGCACCGTAGCATAGTCCGGACCATAGACTTCGGCCACAATCGGTGACAGTACCGGTGGCCCGGGCGGCACTTCAACCAGCTTGACCGAGGCTCCAAACTCATTGCCAATAGCGGTGAGCTGCGGGCGTACGGCCAATGCGATGGCATGACTCTGGCGATTGCGCTGATGCTTGTCGACGAGGTTGACCTGCAAATCACCGACCAGTGGGCCGCTGCGCAGATAATACTGCCGCACCAAACCATTGAAAGTAATGGGAGCCGCGGTGCCCGCATACGCCTGCCAGTCCTTGACTTCGGGCACATCGGCCAGACTATCGGCGAGTTTTCCCAGCAAGGCGTTGGTGGTCTCCAGTGTACTGCCTTCCGGCATATCCACCACGATCTGGAATTCGGATTTGTTATCGAAGGGCAGCATTTTGAGTACAACTGCCTGAATGATGACCAAACCGACCGCGGCCAGAACCAACAGGCCCATTGAGCCGAACAGCAAACGCCGTCTTCGTGCCGCATGATCCGACTCAAGAAAGGGTGACATCAATTTATGTGCAACGCGATTGAGCCAGCCACTGCTTTCAGCTATTGATGTGCCCGTCGTGCCGGATGCTGGCTGGTGATGAGCCAGCAGGCGCAGTGCCAGCCAGGGTGTTACCACCAGAGCGACCGCCAGCGACAGCAGCATGCCGACCGAAGCATTGATTGGGATTGGCCGCATGTAGGGGCCCATCAGGCCCGTGACAAAGGCCATGGGCAGTAAAGCCGCAATCACCGTGAAGGTGGCGAGAATGGTGGGTCCGCCTACTTCGCTGACAGCCGCAGGAATGATATCGCGCAGATTGCCTCCGCCGAGACGTTGATGCCGGTGGATATTTTCAACGACGACAATTGCATCATCGACCAGAATGCCAATCGAGAAGATCAACGCAAACAGCGAGACGCGGTTGATGGTGAAGCCCATGGCCCACGAAGCGAACAGGGTCAACATCAACGTAATGATGACAGCCGCACCGACCACGATGGCTTCGCGCCAACCGAGTGTGAACAGCACCAGCAGGATCACTGACAGGGTGGCAAACATGAGCTTCTGGATCAGTTTGTTGGCTTTGTCACTGGCGGTCTGGCCATAGTCGCGGGTGACGGTGAAATGTACATTGGAGGGAATGACCACACCGACCAGTTCCTGCAAGCGTGAGGCGACAGCCTGGGTAATGTCGGAGGCATTGCTGCCCGGTTTCTTGGCGATTGCCAGAGTTACTGCCGGCGCATTGCCACTGACCGGTGCCTTCTCTCCGGCGGGAGCGCCGAACCAGACATAACTGTCCGGCAGGTCTGCGCCATGGTGGATGTTTGCTACATCGGACAAAAACACCGGCTGGCCCTGGTTAAGACCAATGACCAGCGCCGAGACATCGGCTGCACTGGCCAGAAAGGTGCCGGCGGTTACTGGCAGCGTGGTATTTGCCACAATACGGTCGCCAGCCTGGGTAACCGTGTTGGCAGCGTGAAGTGCTGCGGAAAGGTCCTGGATCGAAAGGCCGTAGGCAGCGAGCCTGGTTGCATCGAGCTCGACTATGACTGCCCGCTCAGGCGCACCTATAGTGTAAACATCGCGCGTGCCCGGAATGCGTTTGAGCTCGGTCTCGAGTGTACGTGCCACTTCAGCCAAAGCCGTTGGATTCTGCTCCGGCGCATCGCTCCACAAGGTCACCGTCATGACCGGAACATCGTCTATGCCCATCGGCTGTAGCAACGGCTGACCGACGCCGAGACCGGCGGGTACGAAATCCTGATTCTGGTAAACCTGATTGTACAGCCGCACGATCGCCGTCTGGCGCGGTATGCCAACCTGATATTCAACGGTCAAAATGGCGACACCAGGTCGGCTGATCGAATAAACGTGTTTGACGCCGTCGATTTCGGACAGCTTCTGCTCCAGCGGATAGGCCACCAGGTTCTCGACATCGTGCACATCGGCACCGGGGAATGGCACGATTATGTTGGCCATGGTCACATCGATTTGCGGTTCTTCTTCGCGCGGTGTGATCAGCGTTGCAGCTATGCCCAGCAGAATCGCAGCCACTGCCAGTAAGGGTGTCAGCGGTGAGGACTGAAAAGCTTGAGCAATGCGGCCGGAAAATCCCAGCGTTTGACTCACTGCGAAACCCCATTGCGTTGAAGACTGAGCCACTGACCCGCGGCAGCGGGGTTGGTGGCGTAGCGTTCGCCAGCCTCAAGCCCGGCAAGAATCTCAATCATGTCATCAAAATGATGACCACTGCGAACCTGGCGCAGACGTACATTGGTGCCATCGACCACGTAAACGCCCTGTAACTCGCCACGCTCGACCAGCGCGGTAGCTGGCACCAGCATGCGTTGCACCTCACCGGTAGCAAACGCAGCCTTGACCGTCATGCCGGGGAACAGGCCGGTATTGTCGCCGGGTAATTCGAGGCGCACGGTAAAGGTATGCGTGGCAGGATCGGCATAGGGAAATACGGTGACCTTGCTGGCACTGACGCGTTGTTTGCCGTTGCCGACCAGAATCACATCGGCCGCTTGCATGGCACGAATCGGTGCAATGGCGCTTTGTGGCACCTGCACCGATACGCGCAAATCCTTGAGCGACACACCCGTCATCAGCGGTTGCCCCGGCACCACCGACTCACCGATTTGCACATGACGCTCGGTGACAATGCCCGAATAGGGCGCATGCACGACGGTGTAATCCATCTGCTGGCCGATCTCGCTCAGCTGCGCCCTTGCAGTATCCAGCGCAGCCTTGGCCGCATCGCGTCGTGCGCGTTCCTTATCCAGTTCTGCCTTGGACACGAGCTTGCGCTCATAGATTTCAGAAATGCGCTTGAACGAGGCCTGTGCCTCGTCATAAACAGCTTGTGCGGATGCGATTTGCGATTGCGCGCGACTCTTGGCCGATTTCTGTTCGACATCGGTAAAGCGCACAATAACGGCACCTTCGTCCACCGTGTCGTTCACGTCATAAGGTAATTCAATAACGCGGCCGCTGGTCTGGGCCGAAATAGTCGCCTGATTGACAGCTTCAACCACACCATCCCACACCTGTTCACTGCGTCCCGCCCGTGCCTCGACCACCGCGGTGGCAAAAGTCGGCGCTGCATTGGGCGACCTGCTCTCGGGCGCAGAATGGTCGCAAGCGACCAGCAGGCAAGTGCCCGCCAGTGCCACCAGCAGTAAAGGCAAACGTTTCATCCGGCGGCCTCATTAATCATCTGCTTCGTTGCAACTTCGACTTCCGCTGCGATTACGCCGAGCTCAGGGCTGTGCGATAGCATGCCGAGCATGGGTTCGGGGCGGATCATGCCAATCTTGGTCTTACCCTTTTCGGTATAAACCGAAATGCGACAGGGCAGGGCCATATTCATACTCATATCGTTGGACAGCACTTTGGCAGCCTGGCCTGGATTGCAAACCTCAAACACTCGGCATTGCTCGGCGAAGGCTATGCCTTTGCTGCGCAGCGTATTGCCGAGATCGTGCACGTGTAAAACGCCGAACTGGTGCGCCTTGACTGCCGCATCCAGGTCCTCGGCGGCCTGCTCAAATGGTTTTTCTGTCTCTCTGATGTAATACATGTTTGACCTCTTAACGCTCATTGCAATTGCGGTTCAGCATTTACTGTGTCTTGCTTGCTGATTTCAGCCGCTCAATACCGAGCGCTTTCATGACATATTTTTCGTAAACCGGGTCGGTGTTACCGGTGCGCATTTTGTGCAGGTAGTACTTTTCGAAAGCCACCTTCGCCAAGTGTACCCACTTACCGACTCCAGCCCAGGTGACATTGCGTGGCGGGATTTGTGGCAGGGCCACAAAGGCCACACCAGTATCGCCCATGTCTGCCAGGCAGACAGCATTCCAGGTTGCCCGTGCCTTGCCTTCCTGGCCCAGCAATTCGTCACGCAGGTTGTGCGCTATGGCAGTTACCATCGATTCAATCATGAAGCCGGTCTTGGGTGCGCCCGTCGGCACCGGAGTGACTTCCACTGGAGGTATCGCCACGCACACGCCAGCCGAAAAGATATTGCGAAAGGTTGGGTTGCGCTGATGTTCATCGATCAGGATAAAACCGCGCGGATTGGTCAGGCCCTCAATGCCACGCACGGCATTGACCCCAGTGAAGGCAGGTAACAGCATTGAATAGGCAAACGGCAGCTCGTGTGATTGACTGAGCTCACCCTTCTTATCCATTTCATCAACCTTGACCTTGCCGGCCTCAACCGCAGTCACGCGCGCATTGGTAATCCATTTGATGTGCCGCTGACGGAACTCCGATTCGAGCAGGCTCTTGGAGTCGCCAACGCCACCGAGGCCCATATGGCCGATATAAGGTTCAGACGTCACATAGGTCATTGGCACGCGATCACGCAGTTTGCGCTTGCGCAGATCAGCATCGATGATCATGGCGAACTCGTAAGCGGGGCCGAAGCAACTGGCGCCTTGCACCGCGCCGACCACAATCGGGCCTGGGTTTTTGAGGAACTCTTCATACGCTTTCCAGGCCGTTTCCGAGTGCCCGCCGGTGCATACCGATTGCGTGTGCCCGTTTTCAGGCCCCAGCCCGGGAACCTCGTCGAAAGCCAGCCGTGGGCCTGTGGTTATGACCAGATAGTCGTAGTCCAGAATGCGCCCATCAATCAGGCGAAGCCGATTGTCTTTAGGCAGCACTGCTTCGGCAGCGCACTGGACAAAGTCGATCGCATGCTTCTTCAGCACCGGAGCCGCCTCGATGCGGATATCGCCCGGTTTGCGCCAACCAACCGCAACCCACGGATTGGAAGGAGTGAAATTGAACTGCGGATTCTCGCCAACGACCGTTATGTGATGGTCCTTGCCGACAGTTGCACGAATCTCATAAGCGGCCGCCATACCGCCAAGTCCAGCACCAAGAACAATTATCTTCGCCATGATCGCTACTCCGTAATTACTTTAGATAAAGTTAAGAGTGCGCCCCGGTTGCCATTCTCGCAGTGACTCTTGTCAATACAATACTAAATAAGTACTTGCTAATATACAAGTAACTTATTTAGAATTACCGGAAAGTGAGCCGATTAACCCGAGTTGTTTCGTAACCTGGAGTAAACATGTCAATCACAGACCCTGCTGCCTTGCGCGCCATGCAGGAGCGTGCCGAGGAAGCTTCGCAATTATTAAAAACGCTGGCCAATGCGCAGCGCTTACGCGTGCTTTGTTTGCTGGTTGGTAAAGAGATGACGGTCGGTCAGATCAATGACCAGCTATCCGACCTAAGCCAATCGGCGTTGTCGCAGCATCTGGCCAAGCTGAGGGATGAGGGTATGGTCAGCACTCGTCGAGAATCGCAGACCATTTGGTACCGACTGGTCGACGGCCCGGCACAGAGTGTGATTGCAACGTTGTACGATATTTATTGTGCGCCGAAATTTTAAGAAAAGAGCTTTGCGAAACGTGATTCCCTGGCATGAGCGGCAGGGATCCAGCGGAACTACCAGGTTGAGACCTCAGAACTTCAGTGACTTCGCCAAAACCGGACCCTGGCTCCGGTATGGGATGAGTACTGATCAGGAGTTAAGGTAACTCCAGGCACCCCAGACATAGACTGTGCCTTAAAAGTCCCAAGCGGAATCAGCCGCGGACTGAGGTGTGCTGATGCACAGCAAGAGTGCTAATCCCGGCCACGCGGAGGCAACTCACAGTTCCGCAACGCGCGCCTGATCATGATTCTTAGCTCCCTGAAATATATACAAAAAGAGGCCGAATTATTCCTTTACCTTAGTTGGAGGATAGGCACTTGATTTCGTACAGAGCGGATTTGTCTCCGCAGGCAGTGAAATGTACCTCGCGGGTAAACACAGAAAGATGTTCGTCGTCACGGTGGCTGACAAACAAAAGCGTGGTGCGCTTGAGGCTGGCGAGCTTTCCTACGAACGCGAGCACTAGGTGTCGATTGAGGTCGTCCAGCCCTTGAGTGGGTTCGTCGAGAATCAGCAGCGGGGGTTGTTTAATGAGTCCGCGGGCGATCAGCACAAGGCGTTGCTGCCCCCAGGATAGTTGGCGAAAACTGCTGTTTGCGAGTGCGCCCAAACCCATAATCTCCAGCCATTGCATAGCCAGTTGCTTTTGGGTCTGTGTTGGATGCTGGTACAAGCCGATGCTGTCATAGAATCCAGATACAACTGTGGTGATGGCGTTGCCGGGTGCCCGATAGTCCCGGTGCAGCGCTGCAGAAACAATGCCGATATGCTTTTTGATGTCCCAGATGCTTTCGCCGCTGCCTCTTTGATAACCAAATACCTGGAGGTCGTTGCTATAGCACTGTGGATGGTCGCCCGATATCATTTGTAACAGGGTGGATTTGCCGGCCCCATTGGGCCCGGTGATGAGCGTGTGCTCACCGGACTTGAGGTCCCAATTAAAATCATGAAACTGGACTATTTCGCCGTACTGGACTTTGCCGTTGCGCAGGCGAACGAGAGTGTCGAAAGACGCTCCGGTTTCAGACAGTGGCGCGGGCAGGTCCGGTACTTTTGAATCGTCCATAGCGGTGATCTGCTTGAGCTCGGGACGCAGGAGAACCTGGTCCACAGAACCGCTGCAAATGAGCTGGCCATTGCGCAGAAGGCCGAGATGAGTGGCACAGGCGGGTATATCGTCGAGGCGGTTGACCAAAAAAAGCAGCGGCTGTCCGGCATTCACGATATTTTGTGTCAAGCCGAGCAATTCCAACCTTGAATCGGCATCAAGCCCTGCGAAGGGTTCATCAAGTATAAGCAGATCGGGTTCGGCCAGGATCTCTTTGAGAAGCAGGATTTTTCTGGCCTCTCCGCTGGAAAGTAGTTTGTAACCACGTTCGAGAATGTGGTCGACCTTCAGTTTTTGCGCAAGTGGGCCAACCATGGTCGGTTCGCAACCCGATTGCAGCAACATGTCGAGTGCAGTCGTGCCGTGATCAATTCGATCAAGGTAATCGGTATCGTCGTTGCGCAGTTGCAGTTCGTAAACAGCTTGTTGATCTTCGAATGAGACTGAGCGAACATGCTGCGGTGCGTTGATGATTTCGCCGTATTCGGGGCTTTCTTCTTTGGTCAGCAATGCTGCGAGTAAGCCCTTGCCCGAAGCATTACTCCCCAGAATGCACCAGGTCTCGCCCAAGCCGCATTCCCAGCGTTGTATGCAGAGCGATTTGAATCTGATATTCGAAAGAACCATATAGTAAAGTGAAAGTTAAAAGTGAGCGCCAGGAAGTTTATTTTTGTCAGTTGTGTAGTGAGATACTAAGGTGTCTCTGATTTCAATTTTACAGGATTTAAAAATGAGTAGAAAAAACTACTTCAATACTTTGACTTTGGCCCAGAAGCTGGAACAACTTGGGCGCTGCCGTTTCATGGATAACTCCGAATTCAATGGCGTGAAAGCATTGCAGGGTAAGAAGATTGTTATCATTGGCTGCGGTTCTCAGGGGCTTAACCAGGGCTTGAACTTGCGGGATTCCGGGCTCGATGTGAGCTATGCGCTGCGAGCGGATGCCATAGAGCAGAAGCGGCAGTCATGGAAAAACGCATCTGAAAATGGCTTCGCCGTGGGAACTTACCAAGAACTGCTTCCAACTGCGGATTTGGTATTGAACCTGACTCCGGATAAACAGCATGCTGCGGTGGTGGCGGCGGTGCAGCCTTTTATGAAGAAGAACGCATGCTTGTCCTACAGCCATGGCTTCAACATTGTTGAGGAAGGGGCTGATGTTCGCCACGACCTGACTGTGATCATGGTTGCTCCGAAATGCCCAGGCACTGAAGTCCGTGAGGAATACAAGCGCGGTTTTGGTGTTCCGACTTTGTTGGCGGTGCACACGGAGAATGATCCTCTTGGCCAAGGTTGGGACATCGCCAAAGCCTATGCGGCCGGGACTGGTGGTGATCGGGCTGGCTGTCTGGAGTCGAGCTTTATTGCGGAAGTAAAGTCTGACCTGATGGGTGAGCAAACCATCCTTTGCGGTATGTTGCAGACCGGCTCACTGTTGTGTTTCGACAAAATGGTGGAGCAGGGTGTTGACGTCGGTTGGGCCAGCAAATTTGTCCAGCACGCGTTTGACACCATTTGCGAATCGCTCAAGCATGGCGGCATCACCAACATGATGGATCGGCTGAGCAATCCGGCGAAAATCAAAGCCTTTGAGCTGTCTGAGCAGTTGAAAGACATCATGCGAGATTTGTTCGACAAACATCAGGAAGACATCATGTCAGGTGCTTTTTCTTCGCAAATGATGGCGGACTGGGACAATAATGATAAGGACTTGCTTACCTGGCGCGAAGCGACCAATGAAAGTGCTTTTGAGCGTTCTGTTCCGGCCAGCGTAGAAATCTCTGAACAGGAATATTTTGATAAGGGAATTCTGATGGTGGCGATGATTCGAGCGGGAGTTGAACTCGCGTTCGAGGCGATGACGGCCGCAGGTATCAAAGCTGAGTCCGCTTACTATGAGTCTTTGCATGAAACACCGTTGATCGCGAACCTTATTGGCCGCAAGAAACTTTACGAAATGAATAAAGTTATATCGGATACGGCCGAGTATGGCTGCTATCTCTTTTCACACTCAGCGATACCGCTGCTGGGCGAATTCATGAAAGGCGTCAATGTCGATGTTATTGGCAACGGCTTGAAGGTTACGAACAATCATGCTGACAATCAGCAGCTTATCGAAGTAAACAGGGTCATCCGCAATCACCCGGTTGAAAAGGTCGGAGAGAAGCTGAGAGGACACATGACAGCGATGAAAACCATCGCCGTTGGAGTGTCTTAAGTTTCCGCTGCCAGGTCCATACTCAGTCGAATAGTTCAAACCTGCGCTCTGATTGTTTGAGTGATACGAAATCGCCTCGGCCCGTTACGCCGTGTTGATATCGGCCTTTGCAGTTTGCCCCAAGGCGAAGTGGACAAAAGTCAGTCCGGCCGTCTGCCAGACGGAGACAAAAATGAATGTGAAGTTACACATAGCCAAACACGCTCCTCGGCAGGCGTTTATCAATTTCCTAATTCTGCTTTTGGTTTCGGCCATTCTCGCCCTGCCGACGCTGGTACATGCGCAAGTTATAGAACCAACTCGTGAAGCAGACATTGCAGCCATCAAAGCTGCGCGGGTCGCATCAAACCGGGCTATTGCCGCGCATGATGCGGTTGCCGTTGCTTCTTTTTGGGATGAGGAATACGTGATTGCCGGCAGTTCTGGCGAGGTTGCGGCTGGTCGAGGAGGTCGACAAGACCGGCGTCATCGACAGAGCCCGGCTGACGATCAACTGCGACGCGCAGGGGCGCGTTTTCAGCCTCCCAGGCTTCGCGCCGAAGCACCCCCT
Organism: Lysobacterales bacterium; assembly: GCA_034440115.1. Lineage (GTDB taxonomy): Bacteria > Pseudomonadota > Gammaproteobacteria > Xanthomonadales > SZUA-36 > JAWXBM01. The sequence goes on from JAWXBM010000096.1 coordinate 17,498, forward strand.
ACGCGCGGCGGGTCCGGCTGTGGCCCGGGCCATTTGCCGATCACGGCCATTCCGGACAGCTACCGCTGCGGCGACGAGGTCTTCAAGGTCGCCTTCGAGGACAAGGCGGTCACTTGATCTCGCTACTTTTGGAGATGAACACTTGACGATACCCGACATTGCCGAGGCAGCCAACGTACCGGGCTTCGAATCAGGGCGCAAACGGTGGGTGACCGGCTATGTTGGCCAGCGTACAGACGGGGCGGAGACGCGCAGACGATCATTGTCAGATAAATCTGACCTCGTCGCCGCAGGTTCCGTGGCAGGGCAATGGCTCGAAGGAAAAGGCGCTGCCCCCAATCACCCGAGGTCACTCATGGAAGCCTGCCATGCTCAAGAAAGACGTATTCGTCATCGTATGCGGCGTTACCAACGAGTCGGACCCAGCATATGAAGAATGAAGCTCAAACCCAGGTCGACCTGCTCAAGACCGGCGCCCTGCAAACGGCGATCCTGAACAGCGCGAACTTCTCGAGCATCGCCACTGACGAACGGGGCGTCATACAGATCTTCAACATTGGCGCCGAACGGATGCTAGGCTACCAAGCGGCCGATGTCGTGAACAAGGTGACGCCGGCCGACATCTCTGATCCTGGCGAAATCGTGTTGCGCGCCAAGGCCTTGAGCACCGAGCTCGGCACAGCGATTGCACCGGGTTTCGAAGCCCTGGTGTTCAAGGCATCGCGCGGGATCGAGGACATCTATGAGCTGACTTACGTGCGCAAGGACGGCAGTCGACTGCCCGCCGTCGTGTCGGTGACGGCACTACGCGACGCCGCGGAGGCCATCATCGGCTACCTGCTCATTGGCACCGATAACACTGCGCGCAAGTTGGTCGAGGCCGAGCAGAAGCGTCTGGATCGGGCCTTGCGCGAGACGAACCTCGATCTTCGAGCCGCTAAGGTCGAGGCCGAACGTGCCAACATGGCGAAGTCGGACTTTCTGTCGAGCATGAGCCACGAGTTGCGCTCGCCGCTCAACGCGATTCTAGGCTTCGCTCAGTTGATGGACTCGGAGTCACCGCCGCTCACGGCAGGACAGAAAGAGAGCACCTCGCAGATTCTGCAGGCCGGCTGGTACCTGCTGGAGCTCATCAACGAGGTCCTCGATCTCACGCAGATCGAATCCGGCAAGCTTCCCTTGTCGCTGGAACCTGTGTCACTTGACGAAGTGTTGGCCGATTGCCGTGCCATGATCGAACCCCAAGCGCTCAAGAGCGGCATTCGCTTGGAGTTCGCCAAATCAGACGTGCCCTTGTTTGCCAGCGCCGATCGCACGCGTGTCAAACAAGTCTTCGTCAACCTGCTGTCGAACGCGATCAAGTACAACCGGGTCGGTGGCTCGGTCGAGGTAAGCAGCCGCCCGAGCCCGGGAGACCGCGTTCGGGTGAGTTTTCAGGACACCGGTGAAGGCTTGACCCCGGACAAACTGGCCCAGCTGTTCCAGCCCTTCAACCGCCTCGGCCAGGAAGCCGGCGCCGAAGAAGGCACCGGCATCGGCCTGGTCGTCAACAAGCGGCTGGTCGAGCTGATGGGTGGCTCGATCGGCGTGGAGAGCACGGTTGGCGTTGGCAGCGTGTTCTGGATCGAGTTGAACGCGACCAGAGCGATCGAGACGGACAACGCCGCCACGTCACCATCTGCGGCCCCGTTGCCTGACAGCGGGAATGGCGCGCACCGGCGCACCGTGCTCTACGTCGAAGACAACCCGGCCAATCTGATGCTGGTCACGAAGATGCTGGCGCGGCGCCCCAACATTTGCCTGTTCAGCGCGAAGGACGGCCGCAGCGGTGTCGAGATGGCGCAAGCCACCCGCCCCGACATCATCCTGATGGACATCAACCTGCCTGGCATCAGCGGTGTAACAGCGCTCAGTATCCTTACCGGTGACCCGTCCACGGCACACATCCCCGTCATCGCGGTCAGCGCGAACGCGATGCCCAGAGACATCGAGAAGGGGCTGGAGGCCGGGTTCTTCCGTTACCTCACCAAGCCGATCAAGGTGACCGAGTTCATGGACACGCTGGACCTGGCTCTCGAAGCCGCAAGTACACGATCAGACCGAGCCGCTCACGAGGAGTTTAGTTGATGAAACCCGACCAAAGCATTCTTGCCGCCAGCATCCTGATCGTCGACGATCAGGCCGCCAATGTGCAGTTGCTGACCCGGCTGCTCACGGATGCGGGCTATACCGGCGTCACGGCTACCATGAATCCCATGGAGGTGTGCGCGCTGCATCGCCGCAACGCCTACGACCTGATCCTGCTCGACCTGCAGATGCCCGGCATGGATGGGTTCAGCGTCATGGAGGGTCTGAAGACCAACGACAACGAAAGCTATTTGCCCGTTATCGTGCTCACGGCTCAACCGGGGCACAAACTGCGCGCCTTGGCGGCTGGCGCCAAGGACTTCATCAGCAAGCCCTTCGACCTGGTCGAGGTCAAGACG
>JAWXBM010000097.1:0-13976 GCA_034440115.1 Lysobacterales bacterium
GAAAGCAATTTTGCGAATCTGGTCATGAGCGCACATAGCGGCACCTGCCACGTGACCATAGCCGGGAATGATGTTCACCACACCTGCGGGTATGCCCGCTTCTTGCAACAATCGCCCCATGTAGAGAGCAGTCAATGGCGTTTCTTCAGCCGGTTTGAACACCGTGGTGCAGCCCGCTGCCAGTGCCGGTGCCAGCTTCCAGGAGGCCGACACAATCGGGCCATTCCAGGGCACAATCTGGCCGACCACGCCAATGGCCTCGCGGCGGGTATAAGCATGAAAGTCGGAGGGCGATGATGAAACCTGCGGAGTTTTGCCTTCAATCTTGGTGCAGAGCCCGGCGTAATGACGAAAGGTCTTGGCAGCGGCTGGCACATCGCCTGCCGTTGATGCACTTAACGGCTTGCCATTCTCCAACGTGTTCAGCCAGGCCAGGTCTGCAGCGTTTTCTTCCAGCAACTCAGCCATGCGCCAGAGCATCTTACTGCGCTCATAAGGAGTGACGGCCGCCCAGGCTTCCCCAGTGAAAGCGGCGGAGGCGGCAGCCACTGCCGCATCGACTTCCTGCTGTCCGGCTGCTACAACCCTGCCAATCACCGACTCGGTGGCGGGGTCGATTACTTCGATCTCTTCCTGCGAGCTTTTCGACAGCCATTCCCCGCCAATCAGCATCGGCCGGGTGGACGAGAGGAACTCCTCTACCGCACGGGTCACGGACGACCTCGCTGACCGCTGCCCTTCTTAGCCTCTTCTTTCCCACCAAACCAGTAGCGGAAGGGAAAGGTCAGCACAAAGAGAAACGCCGGACCACTGCTGAAGATGGCTTTGGCAATGGTCATGGCATCTGCCGGCGTGATCTGTACTTTGGTCGCCATGGATTTGCTCGGATCATTTAAAACCACGATACCGTTCTTGTACTTCTCGATGCGATGAACTTCAAAATCCAGATCGACCAGTTTGCTCACTACCTTCACTCTACGGTGCTCCTCTTTATTCGTCGGTGTTCAAGTCCGCACCACTGCGTCCGGACTCGAACTCCATTGCCCTGATGCATCAGGATTTCCGCAAGGTACCCATCTTGTGGGCATAGGCCACACGCGCCTCCAGTTCCGCGGACATTTGCTCAGGCTTCATCCCAAACGGCGGGGTAAAAGTCCCCTGCGCGTAAAGCACGTCCAGCGCCTGTTTGGCACCTTCAATCTTGTCGGTGAGATTACGCGGCGGCTTGCCCGGAGGGAACAGGTTGGCCGGATAAATGGGCTTCTCATACATTTCCTTGAACACCTCCATACGCATATCCACCCAGGTATTGTGAGCGATGCGCGAGCGGTGTTCACGCAGCGCCTCAATATCGATAGGCGCAGCCAGTACCTGCTCGGCAGGATAAGGTGCAATCCGATTCACCACACCAATGTAGTCGATGATGAAGGAATGGCCCGGACAGAAAGCCTTGGGGTAGAAATCATAATCTACCGTACCCCAGTTGGAACCTAACAGATAACACATGTTGTCATGGGCACGGGCGCGACGGGTGAAGGTCCAGAAGTCCCAGGGCTCACTCACGCCTTCCACTGACTGCAAAGCAGTGGGATGACAAATAACTTCGCAGCCGTTGTAGGCCAGCGCACGGGAAATTTCCGGGGTCGCGCCGTCATGGCAGGTCATGGTGCCGAGCTTGCCGATTTCGGTATCGACCACCGGGAAGCGGCTCTTTAAATCAGACCCATAGATCGGGCCATAAGCGTCGATCATGTCGTGCGGGCTGGTACCGAGACCAATATAAGCCGGCACATGCCACTTGTGGTACTTGAGAATTACATCGCCATCCGGGCCGATGATAAAGGCCGTGTTGAACCAGCGATCCGGAAACTCCTCCAGTTTTTCCACCACGCCGCCACCGGCAATATACATGCCGTATTGCTTGGCTTTCTTGCCGAGGATTTCGGTTTCCGGCCCGGGGATGGTAATGGCTTTTTTCATGAAGCCTTCAAGGCCGTCTTCGCCTTTGCCCGGCGTGGTAACGCCTTGCAGGAAATATTCCGGCAGCACTGCCAGTTTGGCTGGTAATTCCCAGTAGTAGCCGACACCAAAGTCGATCATGTTACAGACCCGGTTGAGGTTCAACATGATGTCGTCCCGGTCTTGCGCTACTTTCACTGCAGGCTGGATTACCAGGCCTGTGTAGGTTTTGATTCTGCTAGCCATATCAAGTCTCATCCTTAGTGATGTTCAAAATTCCAGAAAACCAAGACGGGAAATCCAGGATGGATTTATTCAGAGCCATCCAATGTCGTCCAGTATCTCGTTGGCCGTGACCATGCCCATGGCGGAAATACCGCCGCCGGGATGACAGGACGCGCCCGTGAGGTAAAAGTTTTTCAGTGGCCCGCGATATTGCGAGTAGCCCGGCATGGGCCGGAAATAGCCGGACTGCGAAAGGGTGCGTTCACCCCCGGTGGTGGATCCGCCGATCAGACAGGGATTGGCACGTTCGATACTGATCGGTGTATCAACGTACTCGCAGAGAATATTCTCCGGCCCCATGTTGCTGGTGTATTCACGCAACTTGCTGAGCACCAATGCGGCGTAATCGTGCTTGATGTCTTCCCAGCTCTCCCCGCTTTGCAGCTTGTTCGGCACAAAGGTATCGATGATCAGCGTGTGCTTGCCATTCGGCGCGCGACTGGGGTCCTGCAAGGTCCAGCAGGCGGTCCAGATGAAAGGCTTGCGTGGCGGCACACCCAGCGCGATATCCGCGAAATGTTGCCGGGTATCGCCCACGGAGTAGAAGATGCGCTGGAAACTGGTCTGGCTCATGGCTTCGCCATTGAGGAATTGCGGTGCTTCGTTGATGGCGTAGTGCGCCCGGAACACGCCAATATTGCCAAAGGAAAATGACTTTGCCATACGGATTACAGATTCATCCAGATGCTCGCTGTCGATCAGCTTGAGGAAATTCTGCTTGGGATCCAGCGAGGTGACCACTGCTTTAGCCGCATACAGTTCACGGCCATCACTCAGCCGTACACCTTTAGCTGCACCATCCTCCACCAGGATTTTCTCCACGCCGCTGCCGGTCAGCACCTGGCCCTGACGATCACGCACATAGGCCGCCAGAGCTTCGGCCAGCATCTGGCTACCGCCTTTGGGTATGGCCTGGCCGTAAACATGAATGCCGGGGATCATGATGTAAAAGGTTTGTCCGACGGCTTCCTGATCGGGGCCGATCTGCGGCGCCAGTGCCCAGCCAAGTATCACGTTCTTGACTTCCGGGTGGGTGAAATTCTCTTCAACAAAAGCCCGCGCGCTGAGATTATAGTCACGCAGCATTTTCAGGCCTTCGGTACTGCGCTCCATGGCCATGGGCAGATAGCTCGGTGGCACCGGCGGTGAGAACATACCCTTGATGAAGCCATCTTTGATTTCAATAAAGCCATCGTAGATTTCGCGATATTTTTGTGCGTCTTCTTTGCTGTACCAAGCGATACTTTCGCAGGTTTTATCAACATCCTTGTAAATGATGATGCCTGGGCCTTTAGTGGTCGGATGACCGGTGATCTTGTCTTCCGCCCAGATATACTCCAGACCATAAGCTTTGAGGTCCGGCATGATCTCGCGGAAATAGGGGTTGGCGTGCAGCCAAACATGACTGGAGCCGTAAAGATCATGTTTGAATCCGGGCAAAGTAACTTCATGTGTTCCGGTAGCACCACCCAGCCAAGTGTTCTGTTCGACCACTATGGTGGTGAGCCCGGCCCTGGCCAAAGCAGCACTGCAGGCCAGACCATTGTGCCCGCCACCAATGATGATGACATCCGCATCTGCGCTCTTGCTCATGGGCGAGTCTCCACAACGATAGGGTGATTTACGAAAGCTCGTCGGGTTTGCAGAGTTGGGGTTCGGAAAAATGGGCTTGGCAAAAATGGCAGCGCCCGAACATAACAACTGAACCCAACAACACAACTCACCGCGCTGGCCCATCCTGCCGTCCGGCGCACAAAAGCGTCAAACCAAACTTTCTCATACAAAGCATGAAATAAGGTTGCTGCCGGGATTGAAACCAGGACCATCATTCAATTCGAGCCCGGCAAGCGATTGCTGCGTTCCAGGAAAGCGCTGTAACGGGACATGCCAAAGCAAAATACCCAGTAGATCAGCGCCACAAACAAATAGCCGGTAGCGCGGGCAGAAGACAAGTGCCATTCCGGATCGCCAGATACGGCCTGCACCATCCCCAGCAGATCAAACAAGCCGATGATAACCAGCAAGGATGTTTCCTTGAACAGGCCGATCACGATATTGGTGATGGCCGGTGTGGCGATATTCAGTGCTTGCGGCAGGATTACATGCAAATAAGCTGAGCGCCGCTTCATACCTAAAGCCCGAGTGGCATCAAACTGGCCGGCGGGTAAGGCCCGCAATGAGCCTCGCACGGCTTCTGCGATGTGGCAACTCATCAATATGGACAAGGCCACCAGCGCACGCAGCAACTTGTCGATTTCATACTCTTTGGGCAAGAACAGCGGCAGCATGATCACGGCCACAAACAACACCACCAGCGTCGGTACACTGCGCCAGATTTCCACCCAGGTTCCCGCCAGCAAGCGAATCACCGGAGTTCGCGACTCGCGCCCCAGGGCCAGCAGAATGCCAGTCGGCAGCGCAAAGACAAAGGCAAAAACGCCAATCACCAGAGTCAGGAACAATCCGCCCCAACTGCTGGTTGCGACCGGGCTCAAGCCCAACACACCACCGGCAAACAGGGCAACGGCGATAACAGGGTAAACCAGAATGAACAGGCTCACCCAGATGGCTTTTCCGGTTAGGCGGGGAATCATGATGGGTACCATCAGGATCAGCCCCAAACCCAGGCCCAGGTTAACCCGCCAGCGCTCGGCTGCGGGGTAGGCGCCATACATCAACTGGTCAAAACGCTCAGCAATAAATGGCCAGCAAGCTCCGGATTTATTCGGGCAGGCACTGCCGCCAGTTCCACTCCAGTAAGCGTCAATCACCGCCCATTGCAAAAATGGCCAGATCAACAGGACGATAAGCAGCAGGCCCACAGCACTGAGGGCGGGGCGCCAGAGCCGGCCTGCCAACGCACGGTGAGATACTGCTGGCAGCGCTTGTGACCTCTCTTTGTTTAACGGCATTGCCATAGCCCCGCCCTACAGCAGATCAAAGCGGTTGTAGTGACGGTTCACATGGCCCATCAGCCAGATGCCCACAAGCGATACCAGCGAGTAGACCGAGAAGGTGAGGAACATGATCTCCACCGGTCGGCCAACGATGTTGTTGGTGGTGCCCACCATCACCGACACGATTTCGGGATAACCCACCGCAGCACCCAGTGAAGTGGCTTTGAAGATATTCAGATAGACCGTGGTCATGGGCGGAATGATGATGCGCATGGCTTGCGGTACCACCACTCGACGCATGATGCTGGCCGATGACAACCCCAGCGATCGGGCTGCTTCCCATTGGCCTTTGGGCACGGCAATGAAACCCGCGCGGATGACTTCGGCCACCGAACTCGCGTTGTATAGCGACAGGCCCAGTATCAGCGCACCCAGTTCCGGCGTAATCACCCAGCCGGAAACGTAACCGAATTTCTGCAGCTCCGGGTTGGTCCATTGAGTGGTGCTCATTAACCAGGCCAACACGGCCAGCAACCAGGCAATGCCGGCCAAACGTTTCCACAGCAACGAACCAGATGATTTCGCAGAATGGCGGCGGCGGTAGAACTTCATTCCCACTGCCACTACCAGAACACTGAACAGCAACAGTCCCCAGACCAACTGTGTGGTGCTGATCACCCAGTTCAAGCCGGGCAGAAACAAACCGCGATTATTGAGAAAGACCCGCTCGCCCCACTGCCAGCTCTGCGCCGAAGTTGGCAACGACCTAAGCACCACGTAATACCAGAAGAACACTTGCAACAAGGCCGGGATGTTGCGAAAGGTCTCGATAAACATATGGCCGAGGGCATTAAAGAAGCGATCACCACTGATGCGGCACAGCGCCACCACCAATCCGATCAAGGTGGACAGCGCAATCGACAACAAGGCCAGCAGCAAGGTATTGCAGATGGCAATGGCGAAGGCCATATAAACCGGCGAATCGGACGAATACTCGAACAGGGTCTGGTTGATATCAAAACCAGCGCGCTTGTCGAGAAAATCGAAGCCCGACTGCACTCCAAGCCGGTCCAGGTTAACCAGTGTGGTACTGGCAATCCCCGCAATCAACCAGATGATGCCGGCCAATACCAGCAACTGCAGCAGCCAGGCGCGCAGCGTGCCCCAGTCGCGTGGTTGGCATGGTTTCATCGGACCACCAAGCCCGTTTTGTAAAATATTGCAGGAGCCAAAAGTTTCATCTGGCAGGTGGCAGTGATGCACGCAGGTGGTTCATGACCTGTTGCACGGAGTCGTGATTCAGCATGGTTGTCCACCACTCTGCCAGGCGCGCATGCTGCAAACGCCAGTCCGCTAGCTGATACCGATTGAAAAAGAAGTCCAGATAGAAACAGGCGGGAACCAGCGCGCAATCGGCCAGGGTCAGGTGCTGGTCACAAATATAAACATCGCTATCGAACAGTCGCTCCAGTCTGGCCAGCACTTGATGCAGCTCCGCCACCACATCGGGAATCGCCGGGTCGCCCGCTTTCAAGGCACGCAAGCGGAACAGTTGCGGAAACAGATACTGATCCAATGCAGCAATGAAGCCACGCATCCGGGCGGTGGCCCAGGGCGTGCTGCCCCGCAGGGAAGAATCGGGATGCAGGTCTTCCAGATACTCTGCAATCGCTGCTGATTCGATCAGGTAATCGGGTCCATTCAGCAGGATGGGTGAGCGGGCAAAAGGATTGATTGCCGCATGTTCGCTGGCACTGGTTTGGGCTGGTGGATATTCAAACTCCCAATCCAGGCCTTTCTCCAGCAATTGGATATGCAATCGGGCAGCAAACGGCGACCTTGGGAGGGCAATTAACTTCAGACGATTCATGCTGATCGAGGCACCTGCATGTGCGGTGCCTGCATGTCCGGTACCTGCATGTACTGCCTGATGCAATCCAGAAAAGCCTGGTTTTCATGCTCTGCGCCCACGGTTACCCGCAAGCAATCGCCCGGCCCGGAAACGCCAGTGGGGCGCAGCAAAATGCCGCGTTCTTTCAGAAACCGTGAGGCGTCCAGAGCATTATGGCCGCCTTCTTCAGGAATCTGCATCAACAGAAAATTGGTCACACTGGCTGGCACGATAATTCCCAGCGCCAGCAATTGCTCGCGCATCGTTTCGCGCCAAAGGATGGTGTGCTCACGCACCCTATCGGCAAACTCCGTATCCTGCAGTGCTGCTGCTGCTGCAGCCTGCGCCGGCGCATTGGTGTTGAAGGGTGTACGAATGCGCTGAATGGCAGCAACCACATTCGATGAGGTATAGGCCCAACCAATGCGCGTGCCCGCCAGGCCATACAGCTTGGAAAAGGTACGGGTCATGATGACGTTTTCTGAACTGCGTACCAACTTCATGCCGCTGTCAAAATCCGGCTCAACCACATAGTCCGCATAAGCACCATCCAACAGCAATAGCACGTTGGACGGTAAGCCCGCATGCAAGCGCCGAATCTCGCTGGCCGGGAGATAGGTGCCGGTGGGGTTATTGGGGTTGGCTATGGCGACAATGTGGGTTTTGTCCGTGATGCAGGCCAGAATATTGTCCACACTCTGATCCCAGCCTTGTTCTGCCGCCACCACAATGTTGGCGCCTTGTGCCAGAGCGTGGATGCGGGTCATCACAAAACCGTTCTCACTGACCAGCACTTCATCACCGGGATCAACAAAGGCGCGAATGGTCAGCAGAATCAGTTCTTCGCTGCCATTGCCACAGACGATGCGTTCTTGCTCGATACCGAAACGTTCGGCGATCACCTGTCGCAGCGCGCTCTGGCCACCGTCCGGATAACGATGCAGCTGGCCGACGGCCTGCTGGAAAGCGGCCTGCGCACGCGGGCTGGGGCCAAAGGGCGATTCATTGGAAGAAAGCTTGATGGGCTCCGCGACACCAACGATGGCACTTTGTCCCTGCACATATGGTGGACAGCGGTCCAGCGCCTTGCGAGGTATGGGTTGGTTCAACATCAGCACTCCAGATCAAAATTCATTGGTGAAAGCAGGCCAGTCCCGTCGTTTAGCGGAAGGGCAGCGCAAACATCAGGCCGTCATCCTTCCACAATCGGTTGGGGCCACGTTCCAGCCCGATGGGCGAGAGGTTACGCTGCCACACATCAGCATAGCTGCCCACCAGGCGAATGATGTCGTAGGCCCAGTCATTAGACAGGCCCATCACCGCGCCGAACTCGCCGTAAACTCCCAGCAAGCGCTGCACTTCGCGATTGCCGGACTCTTGTCGCACCTGTTCCACATTGGCCTGGCTGATGCCATGCAGTTCAGCCAGCAAGCGCGCATTGAAAGACCACCAGACAATATCGCGCCAGCGCGAATCGTTCTGCCGTACCAGCGGCCCCTGCGGTTCGCTGGAAATGGTTTCGTCCAGAATCTGGTGCAGGCTGCGGTCATGCATACCCGCCGAGCGGGCAGCCAGAGCGGCGCGCTGCATGGTCAGGGCATCACAGCGGTCGGCCTGATAGGCTTCCAGCGCCTTGTCGGTGTCGGTGAAAGTAATCAGTTGGTAAGTCAGCCCGGCAGTTTCAAAGAAGTCGGCCAGGTTTTGCTCCAGCGTGGTGCCCTGGGCCACGCAGATGGTGGCACCGGCCAGATCGGTAACCTGCTGGACGTTTTTGTCCTTGCGCACCATAAAGCCCTGGCCGTCATAGAAATAAATGCCGGCATAATCCAGGCCCAATGAGGTATCGCGCAGATAAGACCAGGTTGCCCCGGCGGGAAACAGATCAATGGCGCCGGACTGCAGCAGGGTAAAACCCGTTTGCGGCGTGGCCAGCACGTACTCCACTTTCATCTCGCCGAACACCGCAGCGGCTATGGTTTTGCAATGATCCACTTCAAAACCGGCCCGCTCGCCCTGCGCATTCAGGTAGCTGAAGCCGACGCCGGATTCGGTAATACCGCATTTCAGAAAACCACGCGCCTTGACTTCATCCAGAGTGTCGGCCAACAGCTTAGCTGGTGCTGTTGCAACAGCCAACAGCGCCATTGCCATCAGGCACAGACGGGCCAGACTTGATCCTGCGATGGGTTTAGCCAAATTCCTCGGTCCTTAGCAGTGCTGTTACTTTGCGAAGCGATCCCATTCAGAGCTCATGCAAGTTCTGGTGCCAACTGACAGGCCTGATCATTCTGGCTGAATGACTGGCTATTCAAGCTCTGAATTAATCAGAGATTCCTTAGAAGTCATCCTCCAACAGACCAAAGTCCTTGAGCATCTCATGCGCTGTGATAACGCCCATGCCACTGATGCCGCCGCCAGGATGACAGGAGGGGCCAGCGAGGTACATTTTCTCCAGCGGACCACGATACTGCGAGTATCCTGGAAATGGCCGGAAATAACCTAATTGGGCCATAGTGCGTTCGCCGCCCGATGGAACTCCGCCAACAAAACAGGGGTTATGTGCTTCCATGTCTTCCGGTGAGTGCGAGAAGGTGGCGATGATATTGTCATCGGACATATTGGTAGTGTACTTGCGTAGCGTTTTAACCAACTCCTGCGAATAATCGCCCTTGATGTCAGCCCAACTGCCGCTGGCCAGCTTGCTGGGTACGAATGTATCGATCATGAAAGTGTGTTTGCCTGCCGGTGCACGGGTCGGATCGCGCAGGCTCCAGCAGTGGCCGTGTATCGGCGGCATGGTGGATGGTTTACCCACGCTCAGCTCAGCAAAATGGCGGTCAATATCGCTCATGCTGGTGATAGTGCGCTGGAACGGTGCCTTGCTGATATTGTCGCTACCAATGTATTGCGGCGCCTCATGCAGGGCGAAATGCACGCGAAAGGACGCCACGTCACCAAAGGTAAAGTTCTCCACCTGTTTGCGGAAACCTGCGTCCAGATGTTCCGCGTCCATCAGTTTGAGGAAGGTCTGTTGCGGTTCCAGTGCACTGACCACGCCACGGCTGGCGGTAATTTCTGTGCCGTCTTCGAGGCGAATGCCATTGGCAACCCCACCCTCGACCAGGATCTTCGCCACCGGGCTGTTGGTTAACACTTTACCGCCATTCGCATTGACATACGCGGCCAGGGCGTTGGGCAGTGCAATGCTGCCGCCTTTGGGAATGGCCTGGCCATAGACGTGAATGGCCGGAATCATGATGTAGAAAATATTACCGGCACCCTGTTGTGTCGGCTTGATGTTCGGCCCAAGCGCCCAACTGGTCAGAAAAGCCTGGATGTGCGGGTTTACAAAGTTTTCCAGCACAAATGCGCGAGCACTGAGGCTGTAATTGCGCAACATCTTCAGACCTTCAGCACTTCTCTCCATTGCCGCAAGCATATAGCTGGGCGGATTGGGCGGCGTGAACATGTTCTTGGTGAAGCCGTCTTTGATCTCTACAAAACCATCGTAAATTTCGCGGTAGCGGGCGGCATCTTGCTTGGAGTATTCGGCGATGCTGTCGCAGGTTTTGTCCAGATCGCGATAAACGATCACACCCGGGCCTTCCTCCATCGGATGGCCCATGACTTCATTTTCACCCCACAAATATTCAAGTCCATATTTTGCCAGCTCCGGCATCAGATCCTGAATATAAGGATTGGCATGGATCCACACATGGTTGGAGCCAAACAGGTCGTGACGGAATCCTGGCTCAGTCAGCTCAAGCGTTACCGCCCCGCCACCTACCCAATCGTTGCGTTCGGCCACCAGCGTGCGGATTCCAGCACGGCAAAGGACTGCAGCACAGGCCAGCGCGTTATGGCCACCGCCGGCAATGACAACGTCGTAATCAGACATACCAGGCCTACCTATTCAGAAATCTGTGATTGAAGCATACGGTTGGAGCGGGTCTCGCCCAACAGCAGGTATTTCCAAGGGAAGTCGGTTTCGCCCAGCGGCATTTCGATAACCACCGGGCCGTCTTGTTCAAAACCTAGTTGGATTTTTTCGGCCAGTTCTTCAACCGAGCGGGCGGTATAGCCCGTCGCACCAAAACTCTCGGCCATGGCGGCAAAATTCGGATTGGTCAAATCAGTACCAATCACGCGGCCACCAAAACGCTTGGTCTGCGCCCTGGCTACATTGGTAAAGGCCCCATCGCTGAAGACGATAATCACCATATTGAGCTGGTAACGGACTGCGGTGGCCAGTTCGCCGCAATGGAACAGGAACCCGCCATCACCGCTCAGAGCTATAACTTTTTTGTCGGGGTTGGCTATTTTCACGCCGATGGCGGTGGGCAAACCGTAACCGAGGTTACCGGCATAACCACTGGTGATTAGCGTTCGTGGAGCATATACCGGATAACCATACCAGGAGGCATAGCCGACCTGAGTTATCTCGTCTACCAGAATGCCATCATCTGGAAGAGCTGCGCGGATCACCCCCAGTATCGACAACTGGGGCTGCACGTGGTCAGAGAACTCCTGGCGCATTTCCTGCTGGAAGGCTTCCATTTCCTGCTGGCGCGAGGCTCTCGGCGGCAGGTTTCGGGCAGTGAGATTGGCCAGCAAACTCGCCACCGAAGGTGCGGCATCACCGATGATGCCAACGTCAGGCTGCCCGATTCGGTTGATTTCCGTGGGGTCGATATCGATGTGGATGGTTTTCAGGTTGACGTCCATACCCCAGTGCATGCGCGGATACTTGAAGCGCGTACCGATGGCGATAGCCACATCCACCTTCGGCCACAAGCGATGACCGGCCGGAAAGGTATGTGCTAAATAGTGCCGGTCGCTGAGCACACCGCGCCCACCGCGTTGTGAAACCACCGGAGCTTGCAGCAGTTCAGCTAACTGGCGGATCTCTTCGCGAGCATTGATCGCACCGGTACCCACCAGAATCATGGGGTGTTTGGCACTCGCCAGCAGCGCCGCCGCTGTCTCAATCAGATCCGGGTTTGCCACCACGGTTTCCGGGTGAGTGACGGGTTCCAGCATTTCTACTTCGGCTTCCTCGGACATGATGTCCAAGGCCATTTCCAGCGACACCGGCCGACGTCGTCCGGTAGTGAGCTGTCGAAACGCTTCGCGCACCGCGCCGGGAGCATGCGCCGGATGTTCCACCCGCGTAGCCCATTTGGTCATGCGCTGCAGGATGCCCAGCTGATCTGGCACGTCATGCAGATAGCCAATGCCCTTGCCAATGCCATGCGAAGGCACCTGTCCGGTCAGGCACAAAACCGGTTCATTACCTGCATAGGCGGTGGTCAGCGCTGCGCCCGAGTTAAGCACACCCGGCCCTGGAACCACTGTATACACGCCCACTTTGCCGGTGGAACGCGCATAGCCAAACGCCATATAGGCTGCACCTTGTTCGCTGCGGGTGGTGATCAGATTGATGTCATCCCCTTTAGCATACAAGGCATCAAACAATTCATAGGTTTGGCCCCCGGGTATTCCAAATATCGTGTCCACGCCGTGATTCAACACGGAGTCCATCAGTGCCTTACCACCCTTCATTTTGACCATTTAGGAATTCTCCTCGTTCTGATGCGCGGTTTGCCTGCTTGCGCAGTCTGTTTGCCTGGTCAGTTTGCCCAGCTTGTTTGCCCAGCTTGTTTGCCCCGTTTGTTTGCCCCGTTTGTTTGCTTGGGCGGCGCAGATGATAAACTTGCCCCAGAAAACTGTATTGGCAAAACTTACTTGGCAGAAGTTAGTGAAGTTCGATTGGCATGACAAACGAAAGATATTGATGTTTGTCATTAGGCCCGGACACTCTTGCCTGCATCTTCGCCACTGATACCGCCTGGCTGGCGCGTCAATTGAACAGGACCCTGAGTGCAAAACCCACCTTCATCGCGACGATTACCTCCATTGAATGCCGTAAGGGCATTTGAAGCTGCTGCACGGCATTGCAGCTTTACACGTGCCGCAGATGAATTATTTGTGACACAAGGTGCTGTCAGCCATCAGGTCAAATTGCTCGAGGATTGGTTTGGGTTTTTGCTGTTTGACCGACACAAACGTGACCTGCAACTGACCCGCAAAGGCGAAGAGTATCTACCGGCTGTGCGAATAATGCTGAATAATTTGCATGTTGCCACCCGGTCACTGCTGGATGAAGATGATGAGCGGATACTGGTTGTCTCAGTTGCAGAGTCGTTTGCTGTCAATTGGCTGATCAACCGGTTAGGCCGCTTTGCCAAACAATACCCGGGTATCGACGTACGCTTGGCCTCACAAAATCAGATTGATGATTTGGGTAATGTGATAGGCGAAGAAGGCCCCAACTGGGTTGACCTCAGAATCCGCTATGGCCGGGGCAAGTGGCCTGGCCTGCACGTTACCAAGCTGTTTGATGAAGAGGTATTTCCCGTTTGCAGCCCGACCCTGATTGACCCTGATAAGTCGTTGAACGAACTGGAGGATTTAGCTGAATATGTTCTGATTCACGATGATATGCAGATGTCTTGGGAATCCTGGGTAAGATCAGTGGGTTATTCCAAAGCGATCAGTACCAAAGGGCCAAAATTCAGTCACTCCCATATGGCCTTGCAAGCCTCCCTCAATGGCGAGGGCATTGTGCTTGGTCGCAGTGTGCTGACATTGGACTATTTGAAGTCCGGGCAATTAATTCGGCCTCTGAACATTTCTGTTCCCGCAGAACACTCATACTTTTTACTTTGCCAGGAGCGCATGATTGGTGATGCCAAGGTCAAGGCTTTCACTGCATGGCTGCAAAAAGAAGCCAAAATTTTTAACGAAAAAAGTTAATACATCAGGCTGCGCAGTGAACAATGAAATGCTCAGGTCACCGCGTTACGGGTTTGATACTCCGGCGCAAGGTAAGACTGGGTAGACAGTATTTCTCTGAGCCCCCCTACACCCTTTGCAATATCTTC
>JAWXBM010000098.1:0-49042 GCA_034440115.1 Lysobacterales bacterium
CCAACCAGCGATACATGGCAGCGTCCATGTGCGCAGCCAGCGTGGTGATGCCGTCTTCCAGCTTCTTTAACCGGGAAATACGCTTTTTGGATTTGCGCTCATGCTCTTTTCGGAAGCTCTCGGATTCAACAGCGAAGTGCAGCGGTTAGTAATTCCTGGGTGTCATTGAACACCTCTTAAGGAGTCAAGTAACCGACCCAACGCCCGTCAGTGGTATTTTGCGATCAGGTTTATAACCCGTGCTTAATGCTTTCAGGTCACCTGCTTGATGAAGCTGTGCGGCTCGTGCAAATTCGTCTTGCTGATTTTTTACACGGATTTAAAGCGGGTACCCTTAAGTCGGGCATAAAAAAACCCGGCTATGATTAACCCATAGCCGGGCTGTTTTATTCTGGAGCGGGAAACGAGGCTCGAACTCGCGACCTCAACCTTGGCAAGGTTGCGCTCTACCAACTGAGCTATTCCCGCAGTGAGGGAGCGTATTGTAAGGAAAAGCCGGGTCGTGTCAACTCCGCTGTTACTCCTGAAGGCAGCATTTTTTCACCGTTTGCTGCACGGCGCTTAAGTCCTGCAATGATCTTCGGGCTTTCGATTCGACAGTGAGGGTGGCACAATAGCCGCTCTTTTAATCTGGACAGGGGCTTATGGCCAAAGAAGACGTTATAGAAATGGACGGTAAGGTATTGGAAACCTTGCCAAATACCATGTTTCGAGTGGAGCTGGAGAACGGTCATGTCGTTACCGCTCACATATCCGGACGCATGCGTAAACACTATATCCGCATACTTACGGGTGATAAGGTCAAGGTAGAACTGACACCTTATGACCTGAGTAAAGGCCGCATCACCTACCGTTCAAAATAAATTCTCACCGCAACGCCGCGAATCACAAATCCGTGGCGGTTGGCAACGCTCCTTGTTGTTTTCCACTGGACTGCTTTTCCCCAAGTTGCGTTTCACTGGATGGCTTACCGCTGGCAATCCTCTTGATTTGAAGCTTATCGCCCTTGGTGCGAGGTGCGGTTACGCGGACTTCGCCGCCTTCGACGAGGTCGCCAAATAGCAGATCATCAGCCAACGGCCGCTTGATTTCCTCCTGAATAATCCGCTTCATCGGGCGGGCGCCCATCTTGGGGTCAAAGCCCTTCTCAGCCAGCCACTCACGCGCTGAGCGCGTAACCGAAATACTTACGTTCTTGAGCGCCAATTGCTCCTCCAACTCGAGAATGAATTTGTCCACCACCCGCAAAATAATGGGCAAGTCCAGCGACTTGAAGTTGATGATCGTATCCAACCGGTTACGGAATTCAGGCGCAAAAGTTTTGCGGATGATTTCCATGGCATCGGTGGTGTGATCCTGTTCCATGAAACCGACCGAGCGGCGGGCGCTTTCATGTGCGCCAGCATTGGTGGTCATGACCAGAATGACATTACGGAAATCGGCTTCGCGCCCATTGGCATCGGTCAGCTTGCCGTGATCCATCACCTGCAACAGAATATTGAAAATATCCGGATGGGCTTTTTCCACTTCATCCAGTAACAACACCGCATGTGGATTCCTGGTAACGGCTTCAGTCAGCAAGCCACCCCGATCGAAACCTACGTAGCCAGGAGGCGCACCTACCAGACGCGACACCGAATGGGCTTCCATGTACTCCGACATATCAAACCGGATCAACTCAATGCCCATGGTCAGAGCCAGTTGTCGCGTGACCTCGGTTTTGCCTACACCGGTAGGTCCGGCAAACAGGAATGAACCGATGGGTTTATCGGCATCACCAAGGCCAGAGCGCGCCATTTTGATGGCGGCCGACAAGGCATCAATGGCCTTGTCCTGGCCAAACACCACCAGTTTCAGATCCCGATCCAGGTTACGCAAGGCATCGCGATCAGAGCGGGACACCTGTTTGGCCGGAATGCGCGCCATATGCGCGATGATTTCTTCAATATCGTGTTCGTCCAGCTTGACCTTGCGTGTCTTCTCAGGCTGCAAGCGCTGACGGGCACCCGCTTCGTCGATCACGTCAATGGCCTTGTCCGGCAGATGCCGGTCATTGATATGCCGGGCTGACAACTCGGCTGCAGCGACCAGTGCTTCATCGGTGTACGTGACGCCATGGTGCTCTTCGAAGCGGCTTTTAAGCCCGCGCAGAATTTCTATGGTCTCGGCTACGCTGGGCTCATCGATATCGATTTTCTGGAAACGGCGCGCCAATGCCCGGTCTTTTTCAAATACGCTGCGGAATTCCTGGAAAGTAGTTGAACCCATGCAGCGCAATTCACCTGAAGCCAGCACTGGCTTGATCAGGTTAGATGCATCCATCACACCACCTGATGCGGCACCGGCACCAATAATGGTGTGGATCTCATCGATAAACAAAATGGCGCCGTCGTCGTTCTTGAGTTCGGCAATAACGGCCTTGAGGCGTTTCTCGAAATCACCACGGTATTTGGTGCCAGCCAGCAAGGAACCCAGGTCCAGCGCGTAAATCGTTGCGTTGGACAGGATCTCCGGCACTTCATGCTTGACGATACGCAATGCCAGGCCTTCCGCCATGGCGGTTTTACCCACACCTGCCTCACCTACCAGCAAAGGGTTGTTCTTGCGCCGGCGGCACAACACCTGGATGGTTCTTTCGACTTCTTTGGCGCGCCCGATCAGCGGATCGATCTCGTCATTGCGCGCCCGCTCGTTGAGATTGGCGGTGTAGCGCTCCAGTGCACTGACTTTGCGCTCACCTTCTTCATCAAGGCCGCCATCCAGCACGCCGGGATCGGTCTCCTTTTCTTCGCCTGGTTCCCGTTTGCTGACACCATGAGAAATATAATTCACCACGTCGAGGCGATTTACATCGTGCCGGTGCAACAGATAGCAGGCGTAGGAATCCTTTTCACTGAATATGGCTACCAGCACGTTGGAGCCCAGCACCTCGTCTTTGCCAGCGGACTGCACATGGTAAAGTGCACGCTGCAAAACCCGTTGAAAGCCAATGGTGGGCTGCGTATCGCGCACATCGTCATCTTTGAGCAACGGTACCGTGTCATTCAGCACCTTGCGGATTTCTTTTTCCAACTGCTTGATTTCAGCACCGCAGGCACTGAGTATGGCCAGCGCCGAGCCATTGTCCAGCAGGGCCAGCAACATGTGCTCTACTGTGAGGAATTCATGCCTGCTTTCGCGGGCTTCCTGGTAGGCTTTGCTGATTGAAAGTTCTAATTCCTTGCTGAACATTTTCCCCGTCTCCCGCCTGTGCTGATGGACCTTCCTGAATGAAACGCCCTACTCTCTACATGTAGACCGTCAGGCGCACTTCAAGGTTTCAAACTTTTTCCATGGTGCATTTCAGTGGGTGTTCATTCTGGCGCGCGTATTCACTGACCTGTACTACTTTGGTTTCGGCAATTTCAAAGGTAAACACGCCACAAACGCCTTTGCCACGGGTATGAACGTGCAACATAACCTGGGTTGCCCGGTCATGGCTCATATTGAAAAAGGTTTTGAGGATTTCGATGACGAAATCCATAGGCGTGTAGTCGTCGTTCATAAGGATAACGCGATACATCGGCGGCAGCATGACCTCTGGCCGTGCTTCTTCCAGCGCGATGCCTTGCTCTTTGCGTGATTCCAGATCCTGTCCCATGGAATGATTTTAACGCAGCGAGCGGGGTCGAGTCGATGTCCAAGTCCATGTTGGTGATTTTTGCCGCACACAAATGCAGATTCAGCGGATTCAGGGCTTTAGTGTTTGGCCAATCGCCCCCATTTTCAGACCATGCTGAACAAGTCCGCACTAAATGCTTTGACTATGGTTGCCATGTCTGGCGGCGTTGATTCGTCGGTGGCCGCCTTGTTATTGCAACAACAAGGCCAGGCTATAGCGGGCTTGTTCATGAAAAACTGGGAAGAAGATGATCGCTCCGGTCATTGCCCGGCCGAACAGGATGCCGCGGATGCTCAAGGCGTGGCCGGGTCACTGGGCATACCATTCCAAACACGTAATTTTTCTGCTGAATACTGGGACGGGGTATTTGAGAACTTTATTACTGAATACCAGGCCGGTCGTACCCCCAACCCGGACATTCTGTGCAATCGGGAAATCAAATTCAAAACCTTTTTGCAGCACGCCCAGGACCTGGGAGCGGAGCGTATTGCAACCGGTCACTACGTTCGTTCAGACGAAGTGGATGGCCTGTATCGTCTGCTGCGCGGACGCGACCACAACAAGGACCAGAGCTACTTTCTTTATACCCTGGGCCAGGACCAACTGGCCTGTGCAGATTTTCCAGTTGGCGAGTTGGCCAAGTCAACTGTAAGACAAATGGCCAACGAGGCTGGATTCAAAGTGCATAACAAGAAGGACAGCACCGGTATCTGCTTTATTGGCGAGCGGGATTTTCGTTCCTTTCTGTCTCAATATGTAGACAGCGCAGCGGGTGAGATGCGCACACCGGAAGGACAGCTTATAGGCCAACACCAGGGCTTGGCTTTCCATACCCTGGGACAACGCCAGGGGCTTGGTATCGGCGGTGTGCGCGGCTTTCCGGACGCGCCCTGGTATGTGTTGCACAAGGATATGCAGAGCAACGTGCTGTACGTGGGCCAACAGCACGACCACTCCTGGTTGCTTTCCCAGCGCGTAATGGCAACTGAATTGAGCTGGGCTTCGGGTCAAGCACCGCAGGCTGGACAACCCTTGCAGGCCCAGGTGCGTTATCGTCAACCGGCACAAACATGCCGCGTGGTTGAAGTGGACGAGAGTTCACTGGTTGTGGAATTTGATTTGCCGCAATGGGCGGTAACGCCCGGACAATCCATGGTTCTTTATGACGGAAAAGTTTGTCTGGGCGGGGGTATCATTCAATATTCCAACACGCCCCCAGCCGAGTACTTTGCAACAACATGAGTCATTCAGAAATCACAGGCAAGTTCGTATGAGCAATAACCTTCAAGATCGCACCCTGGCACTGGCTGGTGTTTTACAGGCTACCGAACTGGTGCGCCAAGCCGCCTGGCATGGCACCTGGTCAGGATACGCGGCCACGGCCAGCCTGGATTCGCTGTTCCATCTGGAAGCGGACACGGTTGATTCCGTCTATGGTGATCGCAAGCGCATGCGGCTGGGGCTGGAAACACTGATTTCGGTTTTACAGGGTGATCAAAGCAGCAATGATGCCCTGCGATACGCCATTGCCCTGTTACAGATTGAACGTCGCTTTCAGGGCAACAAAACTTTGCAAAGCAAGGTTGGCCAGGGTCTGGACGACATAGCACGGGCGGCAAAAGAGCAATCCGAAGAAACGGCCGAGGACTTTAAAGCAGAACGGGTAGCGGTGTTGTACACCGAAACCATCAGCCAGTTGCAGCCACGTATTGTGGTAAATGGGCGGCCGCAGTACCTGAAAATTGACCGGTTGGTGAATTGGGTACGCAGCCTGTTATTGTCCGGTTTACGTTCCGCTGTGCTGTGGGATCAGTTGGGAGGCGGCCGTATGGAACTGATGTTCGGGCGCCGCAAGTTGTTGGAACAGGCACGTCATCTATTGCAAAGCTAGAAGCTTGCCGGGCATCGTCAAATCGCAACGGCCAATCACAACGGCCAATCGTGACGGGTTTATAATGATATTGAAAATTTATGTTTGATTCCGGTCTGTGAACACTTTTAAGCATCAGCGATAATGCCTGATTGGAACATGGACACGGCCACGAATATCCCGATTAAGGGTGAAGTTCGTGCACGAAAGCCACAGTTTTGTTTTTTATTACTCCGGAGAATGCAATGGGTGACTCTTTTTCAACCGCCAGTTCGCTAACAGTTAATGGCAAGCAATATACATATTTCAGCCTGCCTAAACTCGACGAAACTCTGCCCGTCAAGCGATTGCCCTTCTGTCTGAAAATCCTGCTGGAAAACCTGTTGCGTAACGAGAATGGTGTAGATGTCACGAAAAGCGATATCGAAGCATTGGGCAACTGGGATGCCAAGGCTGAACCCGATACCGAAATTGCTTTCACCCCCGCTCGCGTTGTGTTGCAAGATTTTACCGGTGTACCCGCCGTAGTCGACCTGGCGGCGATGCGCGATGCGATGACGGCTCTGGGAGGCTCTCCCAGCCAGATCAACCCATTGTCACCGGCCGAATTGGTGATTGACCATTCGGTGCAGGTAGACAGTTACGGCGCAGCCGACTCTCTGGATATCAATAACCGCATTGAATTTCAGCGCAATAATGAGCGTTACAGTTTCCTGCGTTGGGGTCAGAACGCGTTCAGCAACTTCAAGGTAGTGCCACCCAACACCGGCATTGTGCACCAGGTCAATCTCGAGCATCTGGCGCGAGTGGTGTTTGATAACGAAGGCGTTGCTTACCCGGATACCGTGGTGGGCACAGACTCTCACACCACCATGATCAACGGCATTGGCGTGTTGGGCTGGGGCGTAGGCGGCATCGAAGCCGAAGCGGCCATGCTGGGCCAGGCCATTACCATGCTGATACCGCAGGTGGTTGGTTTCAAACTCACTGGCGACCTGCCGGAAGGTGCCACTGGCACTGACCTGGTGTTAACGGTTACCGAAATGCTGCGCTCACATGGCGTGGTGGGCAAGTTTGTGGAGTTTTTTGGGCCCGGCCTGGATCACCTGCCGCTGGCGGATCGCGCCACTATCGCCAACATGGCCCCGGAATATGGCGCCACTTGTGGCATTTTTCCAATTGATGATGAATGTCTGCGCTACCTGCGGCTTTCAGGGCGCGACGGGCAAAGGATTGCGCTGGTAGAAGCCTATGCCAAGGCACAGGGTTTTTTCCGCACACCGGGCCAGAAACAGGCAGACTACAGCGCGGTGCTGGAATTAAACATGGCAGAAGTGCTGCCCAGTCTGGCTGGTCCAAAACGGCCACAAGACCGCGTGTTGCTGACAGATGCGGCCGATAACTATCGTCGCCATCATGCCGAAATGGTGGCTAATCGTGAGCCCGCAGGATGCGCTGTGATGCGCATGGAATCTGAAGGCGGTGGAACCGCTGTGGGTAACAATGCAGTCAGTCCGTCGCCTGTCGCCAAAGTCTCTTACAAAGGCCAGGACTTTAATTTGAGTGACGGCGCCGTGGTCATTGCAGCGATAACCTCGTGCACCAACACCTCAAACCCACAGGTCATGCTGGGAGCTGGCCTGCTTGCCCGTAACGCAGTAGCTAAAGGCTTGCGGGTAAAACCCTGGGTGAAAACCTCGCTTGGCCCGGGTTCGCGCGTGGTTACAGCCTACCTGAAGAAAGCCAATTTACTTGACGACCTGGAGGCGCTGGGCTTTAACGTAGTGGGTTACGGATGTACCACCTGCATTGGCAATTCAGGTCCGTTGCCTGAACCCATCAGCGAAGCGATTCGCGAGCACGACCTGGTGGCTGTTTCAGTGCTTTCCGGCAATCGCAATTTCGAGGGCCGGGTGCATGCCGAAGTGAAGATGAATTACCTGGCTTCACCCCCATTGGTTGTAGCCTATGCATTAGCGGGCAGAATGGATGTGGATCTGACCACCGAGCCATTGGGCACAGACACTGACGGCAATCCTGTTTTTCTCAGGGATATCTGGCCTTCCAGCATGGAAATTCAGGATGAAATTGCCAAGAGCATTACATCGGAAATGTTCCAGAGCAGCTACTCGAGCGTGTTCCTGGGCGACGACCGCTGGAACAGCATTGAAACGCCTGAAGGCGAAATCTTCGACTGGCAGGATGACTCAACTTACATTCAGAATCCGCCCTATTTCGAAGGCATGACATTGCAGCCGCCTGGCATGCCGACCATCGAAGGCGCACGTTGCCTGGCCAAGCTGGGCGATTCCATCACCACCGACCATATTTCGCCGGCTGGCGCCATCAAGGAAGATTCACCCGCAGGCGCCTACCTGAAAAGCAAGAACGTTTTGAAGCCGGACTTCAATTCTTATGGCTCGCGACGTGGCAACCACGAGGTCATGATGCGTGGTACGTTCGCCAATGTACGCCTGCGCAATCAGTTGGCTCCGGGTACTGAAGGTGGTTGGACCACATTCCAACCCGGCGATGGGTTGATGTTCATTTATGACGCTGCCATGAAATACCAAGCGCAAGGCACACCGCTGATTATCCTGGCCGGTAAAGAATACGGCACCGGATCATCACGCGATTGGGCTGCCAAGGGCACCAATCTGCTGGGTGTTAAAGCGGTTATTGCAGAAAGTTTCGAGCGCATCCACCGATCCAACTTGGTTGGCATGGGTGTATTGCCTTTAACCTTCCTGGACGGAGAATCAGCAGCCTCTTTAGGTCTTGACGGTAAAGAAACCTATAGTATTGAAAAGCTTATACCAAATAGTTCATCTACTATCGCAGTCACAGCTAAGACAGACGGTGGCAAGGTCACGCAATTCCAGGCCAGGTTGCGCATCGATACGCCCAAGGAATGGGAATACTACCAACACGGTGGCATTCTGCAGTACGTGCTGCGCCAGTTGGCGGCCTGACTTCAGGTTTTTGGTTAGCGTAAAAAAGGGGCTGTCGTAAAATACCCAGCCGCCCCTTTGTTTTCTTGCAATAAGAAAGTCAGGTGCCGAAAGGCAAATAATCAGGCCTTACCCTTCACCAGAATCTCAACGCGGCGGTTTTGCGAACGCCCTTGCGACGTATCGTTATCTGCAACGGGGTAGCCCTCGCCATAGCCAAGGGCATTCATCCGTGAGCCGTCTACTCCTCGTAACGACAGGTGTTGTTCAACCGACCCGGCACGACGTTCTGATAATGCCTGGTTGTGTTGTTCGCTACCGGTGGAGTCGGTATAGCCCTGTATCAGAATTGCGGTTTTGGGATAGTCCTGCATTACTTGCGAAAAATCATCCAGTGAGCGCATGGCGCCAGATGACAATACCGATGAATCAACTGCAAACAGGATGTCCGAGTCAAAGCTGATACGTAGAGTTTCTGCATCAATCCGTTCTACCTCGGCATTTTCTATCTGCTCAAGTTCGCGTTGCTGCTTATCCATATAAATGCCAACGCCAGCACCCAGTCCGGCACCAACAGCAGCGCCGCCCAGAACCTCATCAAGTTCGCCATCACCCACAAACAAACCAGCGACCGCGCCAGCCGCAGCGCCGATCATGGCGCCCTTTTTGGTTTTGGCGTAGGGGTCATTGGGATCGCTGGCGGTCGTTGCACAGGCAGTCAGGTAAAGGGCCGCCACAGGTACCAGCAGCAGCCTTAAAGGGATTCTTTTTCCGTTATGCATTTCCATCTCCCGGTGTTTAAGCCAAAGTCAGCAAGTTTGGCCAGTATGCAGCATTTGGCTGACCAATGGCTGAACTTCACATTGTGCTGTTTCTGGCTTTAGGCTGCAGCTGGCGCACTGGTGATAGCTGCAATCGCAAATGTTCGACATTGAGTTGCAGTTTTTGATCCAGTATTTCAACTTCGCTGCCTTGCAAACGCGCGACCGGCAAACCATGCCGCAACAGAATGCGGTGCCCATTGACTGCAGGCGTTTTTACTCCCGGTGTGATAATTCCGCCCAGGTTTAACGGATCGCTTGCGGCAATCACCAGCAGTTTGTCACTCGAACTCTGTTGATCTGCATTGCGCAACAGCCCAAGCGCTTCCGGTAAGGCAAACTGTTCACCGGAAAACCCATCCACGAAGCGTCCGCCCAGCACCTCGCCGCGATCTTCCATGCGGCGGTAATAGCGCAGCAAATCCCGCCAGGGTGGAAGCAGGCTTTCACGTTCAAGCACGGCCCGGAACACCACGCCATAACGTCGCAACAAGGCCATGCAAATCAGGGCTGCTTTGCTGTTCGGACCAGAATCCAGGATGGGGACTGGTGCGTTGAATTTGCTCCACCGACCCAACATGCCATTGAATTCACCGCTGTTCCCCATAACCCGGCGCGCATTGCGCAGTTGCCGCCTTTTTTGCTGCTCAGGACGTGCCAGCCAACGCAGCGGTGAAAAAGCATCGGCAGTGATCAGACCTCTTGCTACCAGTAGTCCCAACACCTGCTCCAGTTGTGGCTGCAGCAGACCGGTCGTGGCCAACAGATCAGCCATAAACATGGCGCCATGGGTTTGAAATTGGCTCAGAACCGCTGTAGCCGCATCCGGCATATCACCGTCAGCATGCAAGGTACCGTCATGCCAGGCGGACAGCGCGGCGCGAGGCACCATGGCCAGAGGTGTCGCAGAAATCAACTGTTGCCGGTCGGAAGCACCCTGCGCAGGCCGGAACCAGGCCAGTTGCCCGCTTAAAAACATCTGGTCCAGGCTTTGCGCCGAATAGTGACGGCAACGGGATTGAAGTAATTCAGGCTCCCAGGCAGCCAGAGGCGCTGCCCAGCCCTCTAACTGGGCCAACACAGGACCTAACTCGGCTCCGCGATTGTCCGCGCTATTGTCCAGGTTGTTATCCAGGCCATGCCAGCAGAGCAGGAAACGCATGTAACTGGCCGGTGCCACAACACGGCCAGACTGACGGCGCTTCTCCCTGCTGTAGCGGTGAATTCGTGCCAGCAGGCGGCGCTCGCACCAGATCGAGGCAGGAGCTGGTTGATCAAACTCTAATCCAACAGGCTCTGAGCTGTCTGCAATCGAATCGGGGGCCACCGATCCAGTGTCCATAGCCATGGCATAGCCCTGGGTTTGCAGCGCCAGCAAAGCGTATTCCAGACGGCCTCGGGACAGCCCGAAGTCATCAGCCAGACGAACCACACTCACTGGCCCCAAGCCAGACAGACGACTGCGTAGGAGCTCAATGAGAGCCACGTTACTTTCAGGGCGCTTCTCGTGGGTCCAGACGGGGCCAGGGTCGGGTCGCGGTTGACGGGTCTCATCCAGCGCCAGAAACTCACCCAGTCGCTCTGTTGCTACCCACCATTGCTTGCCATCAGAGGAGCTCACGCAGCTGACGCGCAATTCTTCAGCCAATGCCTGGAACCAGCGACCCCAAAGCCTTGCATCACCGCTGGCGCCGGTGGCAGATTGACCACTGGTGAATTCTTCCTGGGTCAGAAAACCCAATTGCAACAGGCCATCATGCAATTCATCCGGATTGCGCGGCGCAATCCAGCACTCGGCCTGCACCTGCTCTATCGCGGTGCGACTGATAATGCTGAGCATAGCCGCATCAACCAGGTCGTTACCACGCTGCGATATGGCCCGGGTCCGACGATTTTCGGCTTCACCGTCATCGAGAAAGGCGTAAGGCCGGGCATTGATGATTTCCGCCGCCAGCGGCGATGGCGCTACCAGGTCAACACTGCGAATTTCGACTTCGCCCCGCTCGCGGCGAATCAACACCTGCTCCAGGCCTTCTATGTCCATAGTTTCGTGCAGGCAGTCGGAGATGGTCTGCACCACCAGGGGGTGATCCGGAATTTCCCGCTCCCCACGAATATTTTCCAGACAGGCCAGTTGATCCGGAAAGACCACAGCTACCAGGTCTTCAGCCTGGTTGCGCTGCCATTGGGGCGGCAACTTCTTGCCATTCCGCATGCGCTGTACCGCCAGCGCAATGGTGGCGTTCCAACGCCAACGAACGCCAAACATGGGTGCATCCAGCAAAGCCTGGATCAGCACCTCACGCACGCTGGCAGAGTTCAGGAATGCCGGTACCGCATCGCGATCGAAGCTGTGGGTTTCACCCAGTGACAGAATCAGGCAATCTTCCAGCGCCGCGGCCTGCAATTCAAAATTAAAGTGCCGGCAAAAGCGTTTACGCAGAGCCAATCCCCAGGCGCGCATGATGCGTGAACCCAAGGGGGCATGGATCACCAGGTGCATATCGCCGGTATCATCAAAGAAGCGTTCCAGCACCATTTGCTTTTGCGTAGGAATACAGCCCAACGCTCCAAGTACAGCCGCCATGTACTCCACTGCTTGCTCTGCTGCCGCAGGATTGTGCAGCGATGTATCCAACCACTGCGTGACCTCCGCCACTGATTGCTCGCGTAACCGTGTTTGCAGTTGGTCGCGCAAATCGGAAACAGCAGCGGACAGCTCATCACTGCGGCCCGGTGCATCGCCCACCCAGAAGGGAATGGTGGGTGGCTGGCCATGGGCGTCCTCGACCAACACCCGGCTTTGTTCCACTTTCAGGATGCGGTAACTGCTGTTACCCAGTTGGAAAATGTCGCCTGGTAAACTCTCAAAGGCAAAATCCTCATTCAGCGTGCCGACGCGAAAGCCTTGTGGCTGCATGATGACTTCATAATCGAACTGATCAGGAATGGCTCCACCATTTTGCAGTGCAGTCAGCCGCGCTGCCGGCCGGGCGCGCAAACGGCCATTGATGGCGTCATGATGAACATAGGCCCCGCTGCGGCCCCGGCGGGTGGCATAGCCATTGGCCAACATATCCAGCAATTGGTCGAAAGCGGCGCGCTGCATTCGCTGGTAAGGCCAGGCGGATTTAACCATGGCAAACAGCGCATCAGTTTCCCAGTCGCGGGCGCTGAGTTCAGCGACTATTTGCTGTGCCAAAACATCCAGCGGCGCTGTGGGTATCCGGATCTGGTCCAGAACCCCCTGCTCCACCGACTGCAAAACAGCTATACATTCCAGCAAGTCATCGCGGGTAAGCGGAAACAAGCGGCCCTTGGGTGTTTCGCCCACGCCGTGCCCGGCTCTACCGACCCGTTGGATGAAGGCTGAGATGCTGCCCGGCGAACCCAACTGGCACACCAGGTCTATATGGCCAATGTCGATGCCCAACTCCAGCGAAGCCGTTGCCACCAGGGCACGCAAATGCCCGGATTTGAGCGCCTGTTCAGCTTGCAGACGATGGTCGCGGGACAGGCTGCCGTGGTGGGCGGTGACCGCTTCTTCACCATATTTTTCGGCAATGCGCTCAGCCAGATGGCGGGCAACCCGTTCTGCCAGTCGCCGAGTGTTGACGAAAATCAGCGTGGTCTTATGCGACTCAACCAGTTGCTGCAGACGGTTATAGATCTCTTCCCAGACTTCATTGGCCAGCACCGGTGACAGCGGCGATGGCGGAATTTCCAAGCCAAGATCGCGTTGCCGCTGATGACCGGTATCGACAATGCGGCAATCCCTGCCACCGGTCAGAAAATGGGCAATCTCACTGATCGGCTTTTGTGTGGCTGACAGTCCGATACGCCTGGCCGGCTGTGGCAGCAATGCATCCAATCGCGCTAATGAAAGCGCCAGATGGCTACCGCGTTTGCTGGCTGCCACGGCATGAATTTCATCCACGATGACCTCACGCACCGTTGATAACATGCTGCGGCCGGAGGCAGAGGTGAGCAACAGGTATAAGGACTCTGGTGTGGTCACCAGAATTTGCGGTGGATGGCGGCGCATCTGCTCCCGTTCACCCGGCGTAGTATCGCCGGTGCGAACCATGGCACGAATCCCAGACTGACCCATACCCTGCTCTGCCAGCCATAGTTCGATACCCAGCAGCGGCAGTTGCAGATTCTTCTCAATGTCATTGGACAAGGCTTTGAGGGGCGATACATAAAGCACCTGTACCGACTCGGGCAATGCCGCCTCGCGGCTGTCGACCACCAACTGGTTAATGGCACACAGAAACGCGGCAAAGGTCTTACCGCTGCCGGTAGGCGCGGCAATCAATACATCATGACCCTGCTCGATTTCATGCCAGGCGGCCAGTTGTACCGGCGTAGCCGCATCGAAGCTGCGATCGAACCAGGATTGAACGGCAGGATGAAACATGGCTTTAGTTTAGCCTGAATATTCTCAAATTCTGCGAATCCGCAGTTAAGTTGCAACCGATCAGCCGAAAGGCTTAGTTTCCAAGCGTTCGCACTGGCTTCCAATGAGCAGTTTGCAACAACCACTCACCTTTCTGCTGCCGCCAGAGACTGCTGACCTGGTACAACTGGCCGCTATCCGGCAACCAACCCTCGCCTCCGGTCAGCAAAACCTGAAAGCTGGCCTCTGCTTCATCGACCCCAGCGGGCAAAACCTTGACCGGCAACATTTGAACGTGCACGCGCTTGTGACGTCGCAACTGATGCAACAGCAGGCCATTCAACTGATCATGATTGAACTCACCGCCCTGACCATGAAAATCTTTTGCTACATAGGCCATAAAGTCACGCCGCTCACCCGCTTCGATATGCGCTTCCATATTGCGCAGCTTGGTGGTGATCTGTTGCTCCAGGCTAAGCTCGGAGCTACAGCCCGGCAGAGCCAGCAGCAGGAAGCTGGCAAGCGTCCGGTTCATAGCGACCAGCCAACGTGAGCGCAGGTCAGTTGAAGTCTTTGGAGAGCTCGGTTGCGGCAAGGTATGACTCCAGCAAATGAGACGAAACCACGACCAGGTCATGCTCGGTCACCAAGCCAACCAGCTTGCCATCTCGCAGCACCGGTAAGCAGGCCAGTTGTTTGTCGCGCATCAGGCGAATGGCATCGACTGTGTTCGTTTCAGGACTTACGGTTATGGGATCCGGATTCATGATTTCACTCACGCTGACCTTGGCGCTGTCACCTACCCGACCATTGGCGACCAGGCGCAGCAAAGCACGGTGTGACACCAGCCCCACCAATTTGCTGGAATCATCTTCTACTGGTATGTGACGCACGTGGCGCCAATCCATAAGGGTTGCTGCAAAATCAACAATGTCGTCAGGCCTGACGGTAAACAGATCTGTGGTCATGAACTGCCCCACATGCCGGTAACTTTCACGCCAGTCCTGCTTTTCACAAAAATGTGCCAACTGCCATTCAGCAATAGGCAGGCCAGCAGACTGCTGGTGCACCAGGCTGCTGACCAGACAACGCATACGCTGGTTCTGTGTGCCTTGCTCGCCCATGTTCTCCAGCGATTCCAGCAGCCAGTGTGAACCGGTACGCCGCTTGTTGACCCGCTCCTCCAGCACGCCGAGATAGCGTTCAATATCGCCCCGGTCTATGGCCATATGCTCCAGGCCTTCGCGCGCCAAAGGAATCAATTGCTGGGTGAGCAAATCCTTGACCGGTAAGTAACTGTCGTCAAACCAGTTCATCTGCGCGCGCATGCCCTCACGGGCAGCCGTCAGGAAGTTGCTTTTTACATCTTCAAAGCGAATTTGTTCGCGCACATTGGGGTGTTGTTCCGCCATGCCCGCCATCATGCCGAAAAAGAATGCTGCATTGGCAATTTCATCGACTACGGTTGGCCCCGCGGGAGAAACGCGGTTTTCAATACGCAAATGCGCCACGCCATTACTTACGCCGTAGCAGGGCCGGTTCCAGCGATAAACCGTGCCATTATGCAAACGCAAAGCGTTTAGTTTGGGGGCTGCGCCCCGCTGCACCATCGCCAGTGGGTCGTCTTCAGTATCAGTGGTTATCAGGATGCGATTGCGCGCAATGTCGTCCTTGAAGATTTCGGTAACGGATTGGTCAATCCAGCGATCACCGAAATGAACTCGCGGATGCTGGCCGCGCGCCTGCAACGCAGTGGAGCGCGAATCCACTGAATGCTCAAATACCGCGATGCGGGTTTCATGCCACAAACGCCTGCCCAGCAGCAGGGGTGAGTTGACACTGGCTGCCAACAGGGGTGCAGTGACAACCTGGGCAATGTTGTACAGCCGGGCGAATTCCTCTGCTCCAACCTGGAAATGCACCTGAAAACTGGTATCGCAGGCTTCCAGCATGACGTTGTCATGACTGATAGACAATTGATCAATGCCATCGATGCTGAAACGGAATTCCTCACCGCGTAGCGAATGCAGAGCATCGTTCAAAGCAAAATAGCGTGGCTCGGGCATCATGGAGTCCAGCCCCAGGTGTTCCAGCCTCAGAGTCGGCAAAATACCAACCAGGGCTATATCGCAGTCAGCCCGGCCCGCCGCGACCCGTGCGTGCGCATAGAGCTCTTGTGCTTCCTGCCCCATCAGGCGCAAACAATCACCGCCCATGCGCCGGGGTGAAAGATTAGCCTCGAGGTTGAACAAACCCAGTTCATTGGTGAAGCGGCTATCGTCAATATGCTGCAGTAACTCGGATGCCCGGTTTGCCGGGCCAAAAGCCTGGTCGACAATAAACATTTCCTGCTCCGCACCAATGCGCCGTATGCCGGATTCGATCAGGCCGCGTGAAATCATCAAATCCAGCACACGACCTTCCTCGAGCAACGAACGCATAAAGGCCTGATGGCCTGCATCGTTGTTATCGGGTTTGACGTTATATTCTCCCATGCTGTTGTGCCTGTTTGTGCCTTGCCAAGGCCGATCATAAACACTCTGGCTTGGAACTGGCAAACGGAATTCCGTATATGCTTCACCAGTTACAACTCGTTAATGTCAATTTACTGGCGCCGACTTCTTGCTGGAGGAGGGGGCGTTGTGATGCAATGAAGACAAAATCGGGCTGGCCAATACTCCTGCCCATCCGTACTGCTGAAAAATTCGAGGTGAAATGTGAATAAACCGTGGTTGGCCAATTACCCGAAGGGTGTACCTGCAGAAATCGACCTGGGGGAATTTGCTTCCATAGTGGAAATCTTCGACAACAGTTGCCAGCAATTCGCCCAGCGGCCGGCGTTCAGCAACTTCAAGACAGCGATTACTTACGCCGAACTGAATCGGCTTACCCGTAACTTTGCTGCCTGGTTACAGCACCAGGGGCTCAAAAAGGGTGATCGCATCGCCCTGATGATGCCGAACATCCTGCAATACCCGGTGGCCATATTTGGAGCTTTACGGGCCGGCCTGGTGGTGGTCAATACCAATCCCCTGTACACCGCCCGCGAGTTGAAACACCAGTTGACGGACTCGGGTGCCCGGGCCATTGTCGTGGTGGAAAATTTTGTACATGTATTGCAGGAAATTCGTCATGAGGTGCCGCTCGACTTTGTGATCACCACTCGGGTCGGCGATATGTTGAAGTTTCCCAAAGGACTGCTGGTCAATTTCGTTCTACAGCATGTAAAGAAGGCCATACCGGCCTGGAGCCTGCCTGGCTCCGTGCGATTTTCGAATACTTTGCAGCAAGGCGAGCGCCTGCCCTTCGCTGACGTTGCCATGGGCTTTGAAGATCTCGCTTTTTTGCAATACACCGGCGGCACTACCGGAGTGGCTAAAGGCGCCATGCTGACGCATAAAAACCTGGTGGCGAACATGCTGCAGTCCAAAGCCTGGCTGACCTCCAGCGATATTGGTGATGGCGGTGAAGTCATTATCACCGCCTTGCCGCTTTATCATATTTTTGCTTTGACGGCCAACTGCCTGGTCTTCATGTGTTTGGGGGGTTGTAATGTGCTGATCACCAATCCGCGTGACATGGCTGGCTTTGTCAAGGAACTGGCTGAAAACCGTTTCACCATGCTCACGGGTGTGAACACGCTGTTTAATGGCCTGCTCAACACGCCCGGATTCAGTGAGCTCGATTTCAGCCAGTTAAAAGGCACTTTAGGTGGTGGCATGGCGGTGCAGCGAGCGGTTGCTGAGCGATGGAAGCAAGTCACTGGTGGTTCTTTGATTGAAGCGTACGGCCTGACAGAAACCTCACCGGCCGCCTGCATGAACCCATTGGACCAGAAAGAGTTCTCCGGCTATATCGGCCTGCCGATATCATCTACCGAGTGCGCCATCATGACTGATGAAGGCGAGTTCTTGCCAGCGGGTGAGACTGGCGAACTGGTCATTCGTGGCCCTCAGGTGATGAAAGGCTATTGGCAAAGTCCTGAAGAAACAGCCAAGGTGCTGATCGGGGATGGTTGGCTGCGCACCGGCGATATTGCCATCATGAACGAAGGCGGTTTTTTCAAAATCGTTGACCGTAAAAAGGACATGATCCTGGTCTCCGGCTTCAATGTGTATCCCAACGAGATCGAGGACGTGATTGCCATGCATCCGAAAGTGCTGGAGGTGGCCGCCATCGGCTTGCCAGATGATAAATCAGGAGAATCCGTCAAAGTGTTCGTGGTGCGCAAAGATCCGTCTTTAACAGTGGAAGAGGTAAAGCAGATTGCCGCGGAGCAACTGACCGGTTACAAGCGTCCGCGGCATATTGAATTTCGTGATGAGTTGCCTAAAAGCAATGTGGGCAAGATCCTGCGCCGCGAACTACGCGCCGAAGCACTGCTTGCGCTGGGAGAATCGGGCAAGCCTCAGCATTAAACCAGCGGATGATCAGGAACGATCACGACGCCTGCGCAAGGTCATGGCATGTACGATCTTGGCATCGCCATAGCGCTGATTGATGGTATCCAGCAATTTATCCAGTCTCTGTTGCGCTGGCAGATCTGCCTGATCGCCCGAATCCATCAACGCCTCATTGGCGAACCGGTGTTCCAGCCCGGACACCCCCATACCCAGCAAGCGAACCGGCGTGGTCAAATTTTCTTTTCTCCAGACCAGCAGTAATGCACGGGCCAGGCGATAAAGCGTCATGGTGCTGTTGGACCCAGCCGGCATGCTGCGGCTGCGGGTAAAGGTGCGGAAACTGGCATCGCGAATCTTTACCGACACGGTTACCGCCAGCGAATGCCTGGCACGCAGGCGTTGCCCAACTGCCTCAACCAGATGCTGCAATTCCGCCAGCAACTCGTCGGTATCGAACAGATCCTGGTCAAAAGTTATCTCATGACTGATGGATTTGTCCGGGTGTTCTGCAATCACTGCGCGATCATCTTCACCCGCTGCCAACTTGAGAAAATGTTCGGTGCGATTACCCAGCACCGGACGAACTATGTCAGCACCCGCTTTGCGCAACTGGCCAAAGGTCAGGATGCCCAGAGCCTGCAGCCGCGGTTGAGTCTTGGGCCCGACACCCCAGAGGCGTTTAATCGGCATAGGGTCGAGGAATGAGGTGACCCGATTCACCGGTACTACCACCAGACCATCCGGTTTTTGCAGATCCGAAGCCAGCTTGGCCAGAAATTTGTTGTGCGCGACGCCGACTGAGGCAGTCAAACCTGTTTCCAGCCTGATCTGTGTTTTCAGCTTGGTTGATATTTCTATCGCAGTTCCAAACAAACGCACACTGGCGCTGACATCCAGAAAGGCCTCATCCAACGACAAGCCTTCCACCAGCGGTGTGAATCTGCGAAAAATCTCAAAAACCTGTGAGGATAACTCCCGGTAACGGGCCATCCGTGGCGGCTGGAAATGACCATGAGGACACAAGCGTCTGGCCTGACCCATGGGCATGGCTGAATGCACGCCAAATTTTCGCGCAGCGTAATTGGCGGTCGCCACCACGCCCCTCGAACCAAGCCCACCCACAATGACGGGCTTTCCTGCCAATGCCGGATTATCCAGCAATTCGACCGAGGCATAGAAAGCGTCCATATCGACATGGAGTATGGAGCGGTGTGGTGGTGCTTTCATGGTTTCTGAAGACGACTGCATTTGCCCGCCTGGAAGATCTATGGGCATTATAGCGCCATGCAAACTTCCGCAAACCCAACGACACCCGGATCAGGCATGCAAGATCAATTCAACACAGACGAAATTCGTTGCTACGTTAACCATGCCGCAATTTCGCCCTGGCCACTTTGTACCACAGCAGCCGTCAAGCTGTTTGCAGAAGAGAATTCCCAACAAGGCCCTGAGCATTATTCCCACTGGATCAAGCACGAAAACGAGCTGCGCAAAAACCTGGCTACGCTGTTGAATGCACCCTCTGCTGCGGATATTGCTTTATTAAAAAACACCACTGAGGGCATTTGCACCGTTGCTTTTGGACTTGACCTTCAGACCGGCGACAATATCGTTATTCCTTGCGATGAATTCCCCTCCAACAGCCTACCCTGGCTGGCGCAGTCATTCCGCGGCGTCAGCATACGCCAGGTCGATATACGCCAGGCCGAAGACGCCGAGACTGCACTACTTGATGCCCTGGACGAGCACACCCGTATTCTGGCCGTCAGTGCGGTGCAGTGGACCGACGGTTTCCGTCTGGACCTGATAAAACTGGGTCAGTATTGTCGGCAGCGTGGCGTACTGTTTTTTGTCGATGCCATTCAGCAACTGGGCGCCTTGCAGTTGGATGTGACTGCCGCGCATATCGACTTTCTGGCGGCCGATGCACATAAATGGTTGTTGGGCCCGGAAGGCATTGCGGTGTTTTACAGCACAGCCAAGGCCCGTGAC
Organism: Lysobacterales bacterium; assembly: GCA_034440115.1. GTDB lineage: Bacteria > Pseudomonadota > Gammaproteobacteria > Xanthomonadales > SZUA-36 > JAWXBM01. The sequence goes on from JAWXBM010000098.1 coordinate 20,098, forward strand.
CAGTTGCAACTGCAGCAGGTCGGTTGGCATATGCTGGAGAGCCACTGGAGCTTCAGCGCTACCACGTCGCCGACCAAAACGGCCAGAAAATTTGAGGCAGGCAGTCCCAACACACTGGGACAGGTGGCCATGCAGGCCAGCCTGCAATTACTAATGAATCACGGTGTGGACAATGTGGAACAGCAGATTCTGGCCAATAGCGCCTGCCTGATGGACGGATTGCGGGACATAAAGGGTATACAGGTCACCAGCAGGCGCGAATTGGCAAGACGCTCGGGTATCGTTAGCTTCAAGCCTGACGATCAGACTGTCAGTCAACTGCATAATGCCTTACAAGCCGCAGGCCTGCGTTGTTCGCTGCGCGGCGAAGCCATCCGTCTATCGCCGCATTTTTACCAGGGAGAAAACGAAATGCAGCGTGTGTTGGGAATCATCGAACAGGCTTGCGCCTGATCAGCAAAGCACTGCATTAACAGGACTACACCAACAGCGCTACATGGTATGTGTGCTGAGGTTGCTCTTGATCATGGTGGCCAGGTGCGACTCAATCACGGTGCGGGCATGTGAACCATCCGGCGTGTCGGCGAACTGAACACCAATCCCCGCCTTGCGGTTGCCAGCGGCGCCCTGAGGTGTAATCCAGATCACTTTGCCCGGGATGGGCAAGCGCTCTTCAAACTCCATCACAGTCAAAAGCAGGAAAACTTCGTCGCCCAATTCAAACTTCTTGGTGCTGGGTACGAATAATCCGCCGCCTGAAACAAAGGGCATATAGGACCGATACAGTGCCTGCCGGTCTTTGATCGCGAGTGAAAGGATTCCTTGTTGTGCCATGCCTCGTTTTGTCCTTGCGAAATTCCCCGTGGGGAATCACGAGCTGGTCGGTGAAGCCCATTGTATCAGCCAATCCCGCAGAAGTAAGTCCTTGCGTAACGCGGTGCTCAGCAGGCGGCGATTGCGGTTGGCCAGCCGATGCAAGTCAGCGTATTGTCGAACTGCCCGGGCGCTCACTTTACCAGCAGAGCCATTTTTTCCGGCACCATGATCTACCCCATAGCAGCTCCGCATTTTTTCGGCGCTGGCGATGGCCAGCCAATTCCACAGCTCGTTAGGGTCCAGCTTGATCAACTGGTCATAGGCGGGAGCTACTGCTTCGACATCACGACTGATTTGCTGCAGGCTCTCCAGCACCTGGCGAAATTCATCCACTCGCCCCTGTTGCAACAACAGGACCGCCTGCAGCGGACTACTCGCTGCCGCTTGCAATGCCAGCACAGCCTCATCGCGGCTTACTCCTGCGCGCTGCTGCAACCAGTGTAAGGCTTCTGTAGCTGCAGGTGGCCGCAGCTGCAGCGACTGGCAGCGGCTGCGAATGGTTGCCGACAGTCGGGAAGCATCATTGCTGACCAGTAACAGCACAACTTCTCCAACTGGCTCTTCCAGAGTCTTGAGTATGGCGTTGGCCGCATTCCGGTTCATGGCCTCAGCCGGGTGAATCAGCGCTACTTTGCGCGGGCTCAGGCCATTGGTGAGTTGCATGGAGCTGATCAGTTCGCGGACCTGATCAATGACAATCACCGTTCGCAGTTCTTCAGATCTATCCTTGGGAATAAAGCTCACAAAACGGAAATCCGGATGAGCTCCGCCGGCAAACAAGGTACAGGAACGGCACTGGCCACACGCCATACCTGTGCCATTACCGACTTCCGCTGACGGGTTCAGACACAGTAAGGCCACCGCCATTTCTTGCGCCAATTGCAACTTGCCTAAACCTGCCGGCCCCGAAATTAAAACTGCGTGTGGCTGACGCCCAGCCAACAATTGCTGGCTGAATTGCCTGCGCGCATCATCCAACCACGGTAAATTCATCACAAGCTGCTTTCCAGGACACGTTGGATATCAGCCCAGACTGCAGTTTTAGCCTGAGCAGCATCGATGATTCGAAAACGCTGAGGGAACTGTTGTGCGCGCTGCAAATAGGCCGCTCTTACACGCTCAAAAAAATCGCTGGATTCCTGCTCGATTCGGTCTATTTCGTCGCGGGTAGACATTCTCGTCAGGCCCGTCGTCACTGGCAGGTCAAGCAACAGGGTCAGATCAGGTTGCAATTCACCATGAACCGCCTGCTCCAGCAGGGCAATAAACTCCGCAGGCTGACCGCGTCCACCACCCTGGTAGGCCCAACTGGCATCGGTGAAGCGATCACACAAAACCACCTTGCCTTGGTTCAGGGCGGGACGTATCAACTCAGCCAGATGTTGCGCACGGGCAGCGAATACCAACAACAATTCGGTTTCCGCACACAACTCGGAGAATTCCTGGCCCAGTACCAGTTCACGAATCCTTTCTGCCAGTCGGGTACCGCCAGGTTCACGCGTCAACAAAACTTCGCGGCCTTGTGCACCGAAAAACTCACGTGCTTTTTCGATCATGGTGCTTTTGCCAGCACCTTCACCACCTTCAAAAGTGATAAACAAACCCTTCATGGCTTTCTGCCCAGCATGATATTCACTGCCTTTTGATGATCCTCAAAGGTGTTCGAAAAGGTATGACCGCCCTGTCCATCAGCGACAAAGTACAGACTGCTTCCGGCTTTGGGATTTGCAGCAGCCTGCAGTGCTGCAACCCCCGGCAAGGCTATGGGTGTTGGCGGCAATCCAAATCGGGTGTAGGTATTGTAAGGCGTATCGGTTTGCAGGTCTTTTTTGCGGATATCGCCAGCATAGGCAGATCCCAAGCCATAAATAACCGTTGGATCGGTTTGCAGTCGCATGCCCTTTTGCAGGCGGCGCACAAAGACTCCGCTGATATCTTCGCGTTCGGAATCCACCGCTGTCTCGCGCTCAATAATGGAAGCTAACACCAGCAGCTCATAAGGTGTTTGCAGCGGATGTTCTGTCACCCGCATTTCCCAGGCGCGCTGTAACTCCACCTGCATGTCTTGATAGGCACGTTGTAACAAGTCGCTGGCAGAGTAGCCACGGACAAACTGGTAAGTTTCTGGCAGGAACCAACCCTCTGGGTTTTCCACTTTGGTCAGTTGTTGAACTATCGCAGTTAACCCCCGCATATCTTCTGCGCCATTTCCCAACAGTTCATCAGCCTGCAAGGCCAGCAATAACTGCGACACCGTCCAGCCTTCCACAATGGTAAAGCGATAGTGGATCACCTCACCTGCCTGCAGTATGTGCAACAACTGCGGCGCGGTGAACCCGGCCGCAAGACGATATTCTCCGGCTTTCAGGGGATCGGGCTGTTGGCGCATCAACCAGCGCCATTGCCAGTTCCACTCAGTAATGCCAGCATCCTGCAGGCGATTGATCACTGCTCGTCCGCTCATACCCGGGTCCACAACAAACACCTGCCCTTCTGCTGCGATAGCCAACGGCTGTTGTTTAAACGCTTGGTACCGGGTGCTTAGAACTACATAACCACTGATCAGAACCAACACCACTAATAGCGCAGATCGGCCCAGCCATTTGGTGGTTTTCTTGACCGTCGAATTCATCGACAGGCATATCCTTGCACGATGCCCTTAAGACGACTCATTGTTGCACTAACCATTCTTGTACTTCTCGTGTGCGCGGGCCGATTTCGTATTGCCAATGATCGATACGGGTCACCGGGATCACTCCCCGGACCGCATTGCAGATAAATATTTCCTGCGCGTCGGGCAGCATGTCCAGTTGAATACGGCGCTGTTCGCATAATGGCCGAAAAGCATGCAGTACAGCGGCCCGCATCACGCCACGAACACCGCAGCGATCCATGCGCGGGGTTAGCAAGCGCCCATTCAATACCAGAAAAATATTTCCGGAGGTGGCGCTGACAACGTGATCATCCGGATCCAGCAATATGCCTTCGTCAACATCGGACTGGCTGATCTCTGATCTCGCCAGCACCTGCTCCAGGCGGTTCAGATGCTTGATACCAGCCAGTCTGGGTTGCACGGCCAACCGCAAGTTGCACATGGTTGCAGCAATACCCAGTTGCGCTTGTGTCTGCACACCATCGGGGAACGTATAGGCCGAAATGATGCGAGTTGGTGGACGCGCTTTTCCGGCTGCGTAACCACGTCCGGACTCAGCGCGCGTCAATATGATTTTGATCACACAATCGCCCCGTCCGGCCGTGATAGTTTGCACCTCTCGCAATAACAACTGTTGTGGAACCAGCGGGATATCCAACCGCTCACAAGCCACCGTCAGGCGATCCATATGCAGTTGCCAGAAACGCGGCACGCCGTTCAGCATGGCGATGGTTTCAAACACACCATCGCCATAAAGTAATCCACGATTACCGGCGGAAACCAGCCTGGAAAGCTCTCCGTCTACCAGGCAATCAAGCATGTTTGAGCTCCTTTGGTTCAGAGTGCAACGCCAATAATAAACCCCTGGCCTTGTCTTCCGTTTCCTGCAACTCCTGTGCCGGTATTGAATCAGCGACTATGCCGGCGCCGGTGCGAAAATGTATTTGATCATCCTGCAGCAGCATACTGCGTATCAAAATATTGAGATCCATATCACCATTCCTGTCCAGGTAACCCATAGAGCCAGTATAGAAACCACGCCCCTGCTGTTCGAACTCAGCAATGATCTGCATACAGCGCACCTTGGGACAACCCGTTATCGTACCACCGGGAAATACAGCCTTGATGGCCTGGACTGGCCCAGCATCCGCGCGCAAGCGTCCGCGTACATTGGAAACGATATGATGCACATGAGCGTAACTCTCAACCACCATGAATTCGTTCACCTCAATACTACCCGGCTGGCAGACACGACCCAGATCATTGCGCTCCAGGTCAATCAACATCACATGTTCAGCTTGCTCTTTGGGGTTGTCGATCAACTCACGCGACATTTCCAGGTCATGATCCGGATTTTTCCCACGCGGGCGGGTGCCCGCAATCGGTCGTGTTTGAATTTCATCCCCCCGCACTTCGACCAGGCGTTCCGGTGAGGAACTCAGAAGCACAGCTCCTTCCCAGCGAAACATTCCCGCAAAAGGCGCAGGGTTTTGTTTGCACAGGCTGCGGTAGAGAATGGCCGGATCCGGCGCAGCACTGAATTGGCCATGCCAGGGGCGGGAAATGTTGACCTGGAAAACATCGCCTGCCCGCAGATACTCCAGTACGGTAGCTACACCGGCTTCAAAACGGGCCGGTTCGTCTACGTGTAAAGACAACAGTTCGGGGATGGGTGCAACGGTGGATAATGGGCCGATTTCCAGCAAAGCCAGAATTTTCTGCAGGCTGATTGCATCTTCTGCAACCGCAATTGCAGTTTGTGTCAGTGGCCCAGGAGCCTCGTCAAGGCCGTGAAATACCAGCACCGCTCCCGGGCAACGCCATGCCAGCGCATTCGGCAATCCGGTTGGGTTGGTGGGCAACTGTAACTTCTGCTCAATTGCTGCGGCCATTTCGTAACCCAGATAGACAAACCAACCGCTGCTAAACGGAATTTGCGCCTCAGTTGCGGTTAATGCAGTCCTGTCATCCTGTCTTTCGCAGTGAAACCACTGATCAAGGCGGTCAAAAAAATCATCGCCCTGCCCGGGACCGGTAATTTCACCATTGCCGTATTGCACCAGCTTTTCTTTGCCGGCAAATAACAACAAGCTACAACCCAGACCGGCTGCGTTGTCCAGTAAGAAAGGAAAGGAATGTGGTGCTGCCGCACTCAGGCCGACCAGGTCCGGGACGCAATCCAGCCATTGGCTATGACTGGCGGGCACAGTGCAGAGTCAGTCTGTCAACCGGGAAAAAATCAATGTCCCGTTGGTGCCGCCAAAGCCAAAGGAATTGGATAAGGCAATGTCAATTTTCGCATCGCGCGCCGTGTTTGCCACGTAATCCAGGTCACAACCATCACTGGGATTTTCCAGGTTGATGGTCGGCGGAATGATGCCATCGCGAATGGCCAGAATAGTGAAGATGGCCTCGATTCCACCCGCAGCTCCCAGCATATGTCCCGTCATGGACTTAGTCGAACTCACCATCATTTTATGGGCGTGATCAGCAAAGGTGGTTTTGATCGCATCGGACTCGGCCCGATCACCCAGGGGGGTGGATGTTCCGTGAGCATTGATGTAATCGACTTGCTCGGGATTGATTCCGGCATCGCGCAAAGCAATGGCCATGCAGCGTGCCGCGCCTTCACCGTCTGCGGGTGGCGCCGTCATATGGTAGGCATCGCCGCTCATGCCGAAGCCTTTGAGCTCTGCATAAATCTTTGCGCCGCGCCGTTTGGCATGTTCCAACTCTTCCAGCACCACGATGCCGGCACCGTTGGATAATACAAAGCCATCACGCTCTCTATCCCAGGGGCGGGAGGCTGCCGGTGGATCATCATTGCGGGTAGACATGGCTTTGGCCGAAGCAAAACCGGCCATTGCGGTTGGCGTGGTGCCATATTCTGCACCGCCGGCGACCATCACATCCGCATCACCATAGCTGATCATGCGCGCGGCCATGCCAATGTTATGCGTTGAAGTGGTACAGGCGGTAACAATGGCAATATTGGGGCCTTTGAAACCATATTTTATGGACAGCGACCCGCCCATCATATTGACGATGGATCCAGGTATGTAAAAAGGCGAAACCCGTCGTGGCCCTTTGTCACGGTAGATCAGCATGGTGCTTTCAATGGTAGCAATACCACCTATGCCTGCGCCCAAAGCAAAACCAATCCGTTCCGGATCAATTCGGCTGGTGTCTGCATGCAGTCCCGCATCCGCAATCGCCTGAACTCCGGCAGCGATTCCATAGTGCAGGAATTTGTCAGAGCGCCGTGCTTCCTTTTCGTCCATGAACTGACCGGGATCGAAATCACGAATCTCACCAGCGATACGGGTGTTGAGTTGGGAGACATCAAATTCAGTGACCGGGCCGATGCCACTCTTGCCTTCGCGAATGGCAAGCCAGGCTGCATCTACGGTATTGCCCACAGGACTGAGCAGGCCCAGGCCTGTTATGACGACGCGGCGTTTGGACACGCTAGAAACCTCATTTCTTCAGCCCGGTAGCACAGACCGGCACCGGGTGTAACAGATTAAACGGTAACCGGGCCATGCCGGTTACCGTTGACTGGTAAAAAAGCTCAGGAATTGGCCTTCACGTAGTCGACCGCTTGCTGAACTGTGGTGATCTTTTCTGCTTCTTCGTCTGGGATCTCGCACTCAAATTCTTCTTCCAGTGCCATCACGAGTTCAACCGTATCCAGCGAGTCTGCGCCAAGATCATCGACGAACGATGCGGTAGGTGTAACTTCATCTTCCTTTACGCCAAGTTGCTCGATGACGATTTTTTTAACGCGATCTTCAATGCTGCTCATTTTCAGAATTATCCTCGTTGGGTGATACCGGGCCGCAATTCTAGAGAATATAAGGCTGCGATACCAGTTTATTGACATTCGCAGCAGTATGGAGACTACTGTGATTCTTACGTATAACTAATTAAATATCATTAACTTAAACAACAAAAAAAAACCTAAAATCACATGTTCATTCCGCCGTTCACATGCAGGACTTGGCCGGTAATATAGGACCCTAATGGCGATGCCAGAAAGGCTACCGCTGCTGCAATGTCCTCGGGCTGACCTAATCTTTGCAAGGGAATGTCGGCTATCAACCTCTCACGCTGGCCTTCATTCAGATTGCGGGTCATATCGGTATCGATAAAACCTGGCGCAACGGTATTGACCGTGATGCCACGCGATCCCACTTCTCTGGCCAAAGACCGGCTGAATCCTTCCATCCCCGCTTTGGCTGCGGCGTAATTCGTCTGACCGGCATTGCCCATACAACCGACCACCGAAGAAATGCTGATGATACGCCCGTTCCGGGCTTTCATCATGCCGCGCAGACAAGCTTTGCTCAACACATAAACTGAACGCAGATTGGTGTCCAGCACAGTATCCCAGTCATCATCCTTCATACGCATCAATAACTGGTCACGCGTAATGCCCGCGTTATTGATCAAAATGGTGGGTGCGCCGAGCTCTGCAGATATCTGTTGCACCAACTGGTCCGACGCCCCGGCTTCATTTACATCCAGCCTGGCGCCGCGGCACTGATCGTCCAGGTCTTTCAAGCGTTCACTGATTGCGGCCGCGCCATCAGCAGAGGTTGCGGTACCCACTACCACGGCACCCAAACCGGCCAGCCGGTCGGCGATGGCTGCACCAATACCCCTGCTGGCTCCGGTTACCAAGGCAACTTGCCCTTCCAGACTCCACTCCATGTTCAGTTCCACTCCCTGATAATTTTATGCATGCTATTCAAATCGGTCAATGACACGGTTTCTGCTGCACGTGCATTGCGCCGGTTCAGACCAGTCAATACGCTTCCCGGACCACATTCTGCAAAATGAGTCACATTACGCGAACTCAACTCGGCAATGGTTTCGCTCCAGCGCACTGGCTTCCACAATTGCTCGAACAAGGCCTGGCGAACGGTGGTCGCGTCGGTATGGGATTGCACATCGGCATTGTGCAAGACGCACATTTCATTGGCTGCCAGAGGAATTTCCAGCAATGTCTGTTGCAGTTGTTCGGCAGCTCCACGCATCAGTTCACAGTGCGAGGGCACACTGACGGGCAAAGGTACTGCCCGTTTAGCGCCTGCTGCTTTGGCCGCCTCGCAGGCTCGCTCTACCGCTTCACGATGCCCGGCAATGACCGTTTGCCCGGGTGAGTTGTAATTGGCGCATGAAACAATCTGGCCTTGCGCTGCTGCAGCACAGACGCCCTGCAAAGCAGCATCTTCCATCCCAAGGATGGCGGCCATCGCCCCCACTCCTGCGGGCGTGGCTTGTTGCATCAGCCGGGCTCTTTGAACCACCACCCGAACAGCATCCGCAAAGTCCAGAGTACCGGCCGCCACCAAGGCGGCATATTCCCCCAGACTGTGACCGGCCATGAATTGAGGGTCAAAGCCACCCTGCTCTTTCCACACGCGCCAACAGGCGATATTCGCAGCCAGCATGGCCGGTTGGGTTATTTCGGTTTGATCGAGACGCTCTTTGGGGCCTTGCTGCGCTAGTTGCCACAGATCCGTGCCAGCCTGCTGGGATGCTTCTTCAAATGTCAGTTGCACCAGAGACGATTGCTGCGACAGTTGTTCGAGCATGCCCACAGACTGTGAGCCTTGACCAGGGAATAAGAAAGCTACTTGATTCATTCTGGATAACTATGAGCGTTAATAGCGAATGAGGGCAGAACCCCAGGTAAAGCCGCCGCCAAAAGCCTCCAGCAACATGAGTTGGCCTCTTTGCAGACGACCATCACGTACCGCTTCATCCAGCGCCAGAGGCACTGAAGCAGCCGAAGTATTGCCATGCCTGTCCACGGTGACGATGACCTGGTCCATATCCATATCCAGCATTTTCGCGGTTGCGGTGATGATGCGGTAGTTAGCCTGATGTGGTAACAACCAGTCGAGTTCTGACTTGTCGATGTTGTTGGCACTCAGCGTTTCGTCCACCATGCGATGCAGCGTGCGCACAGCAACTTTGAACACCTCATTGCCGCGCATGCTGATTTCGGGTTTACCATCGTTATTTTCGATACCGGCGAACCCCACAGACGGTCCAACATCGGTGCGTAACAGGTCAGCATAACGACCGTCGGCATGGATGTGGGTAGACAGAATGCCCGGCTCTTCCGAGGCTTCAAGCACTACAGCGCCAGCACCATCACCGAACAACACGGCCGTATCACGTTTGTTCCAGTTAATTAATTGGGTCAGTGTTTCAGCACCGGCTACCAGGACTTTCCTGGCATCACCGCAGCGAATGTATTTATCCGCGATGCTAAGCGCATACATGAAGCCTGAACAGGCGGCATTGACATCCATGGCGCCGCAATCAACCAGGCCCAGATCTTTATGTATCAGGCATGCCGTGCTGGGAAAGACCAAATTGGGAGTCGTGGTGCCCAACACGAATAAATCAATTTCTGCAGGCTCTACCTGGGCTGCTTCCATGGCTTTACGGCATGCTGCCAGCGCCAGAGTGCCGGTTGTTTCTCCAGGGCCGATAACACGACGTTCACGAATACCAGTTCGATCACGGATCCATTCATCACTGGTATCCATGAATTGCTCAAGATCTTTGTTGGTCATCACCCGTTCGGGCAGGTGGCTTCCGGTACCGGCGATTCTTGAGTAAATCAAGTTTCCTTCTCCATTCGAAACACCCGTATGGATGCGCTGATTTTTTCGGGAACTTTGCGACGCGCTTCTCGGCCCGCTTCGATTATAGCCCTGGTCATGGACCGGGCGTCAGAACTGCCGTGGCTTTTCACTACAACACCATTCAGGCCCAGCAAGGGAGCACCATTATGAGTGGCGGGATCAATCTGTGCCAGCAAAGCGCGCAAGGCACCAGAGGCCATCCACGCACCGATGCGGCTTAAAAGAGTGGAATCCAGGGTGCGCCGCAATTCGCTGACCAGCATGCGCGCCAGGCCTTCATTGGATTTGAGCATGAGGTTGCCGGTAAAACCATCGCAAACAGCAACATCTACTTTGCCAGAAAAAATATCATGCCCTTCAATAAAGCCAATGTAGTTGATGGGTAAGGCTTTGAGCAACTCACTGGCTTCTCGCACACCATCATGTCCTTTGTTTGCCTCATGACCTACGTTGAGCAAACCCACCCGCGGATTTTTCACACCATCGGCAACCTCTGCTGTAACAGCACCCATGACGGCAAATTGTGCCAACTGCCTGGCGCTGACCTGCAGGTTTGCGCCCAGGTCCAACATACCAGTAAAACCTGAGCCGCAGGGCACATGAGCCATAATGGCGGGTCGTTCTATCCCGGGAAGCAAGCCGAGCAATTTGACGCTCACGGTCATCAAGGCTGCAGTGCTTCCGGAACTGACGCTGGCATCGACCTTGCCTTCGGCCAGCAATTCAATGGCACGCCACATGCTACTGTCTTTGCCGCAGCGCAATGCCGCTGTCGGCTTGGCGTCCATGGCCAGGCTTTCCGGGGCATGAGCAATTCGCAAGCGATCAGAAACCGTAAAGTTAGCCGCCTTCAATGCCGCAGCAATTTCATTCTGCCGACCACACAGCACCAGGCGGATATGCCTGTCATCAAGCAGCGCCTGAATGGCTGATGGAACGGTTACGAGCAAACCTTGATCACCACCATGCGCGTCGATAGCCACCGTCGCGTTTTCGAGGTCGTTCAAAGTTGTTGCGGAATGCGCTAGAAGAATTCGGCCCCGGAAACTGATCCGGGGCTTGGTGTATTACGCTTGGGACTACTCTTCGGCGAATTCGACAATTTTGCTGTCGATTACTTTGCGCCCACGGTAATAGCCTTCCGGACTGACATGATGACGCAAATGCGTCTCGCCCGTGGTGGGCTCTACAGAAAGAGTTGGGGCTGACAATGAGTCGTGTGACCGACGCATGTCCCTTCTCGATGAAGTCTTGCGATTTTGTTGAACAGCCATACTATTTACTCCAAGTTTAAATGCTTTACTTTTTCCCAGCGCCCGTCGGACTTTTGTTGCTGGCAAATTCTTTCAATTGATCAGCCAGTCCGGCAAATGGGTGTTGCCGGGGTTCTTGCCCCATTTTAGGCCCGGCCAACTCGTCTGCCAAACCATACTCACCTGATTCTGTTTCAAGTGCCGAAAGATCCGCCGACAAATTTGGACTACGTGGCACTTGCGGCAAAGCCAGCAATAATTCGTCTTCTACCATTGCCAGGAACGAGATTCTGCCATGCTCTGTCAGAATCGCTTCGTAACCTTCAGGCAACACGCCTTCCTGGCTGATGTCGTCAATCACACCCAACAGGGAGACTCTCTTAACCACTTCCTGATAAGGTTCCAAACTTCGTTGACAGATCAGCCACAGGGCTGCGTCCACTTCAATCTGAATTTTTACTCCAATCAGGGAGTCCTTATCAAACTGCGCCGTAAAAGTTGCTTGGCCGTCGGCACTGGCCAGAAAAGGTTTCAGACGTTCCATGCGATGCAAAGCGATGGTGCCCGAAAAAGTCCTGTGTCCTTCAGCGGCCTTCTGCGGATCTATAAAATCCGGATACTCTAGGGACATGGATATTTTCCCCGCTGCGAACCCAATTCAATCAGAAACCAATGCGTAAACCCGTGTAGTGTTTTACAGCTTGCAGCCGTGTCTTCAGCCTGTAATGCTGCCGATCTGTCCTACAAACGCGCATTACGGAATAAGACGCCACCGCACAAACCGGCGATTTTACAACAAAAATGAACACCACGTCACCTGAATCCAAATTAATACTGGCATCCACCAGTCCTTATCGAAAAACGCTGCTACAGCGTCTGGGCCTTGAGTTCACCTGCGCGACACCGGATGTGGATGAAACCGCCTTGCCTGAAGAAACGGCGATGGCACTGACCAGTCGCCTGGCCAGGGGCAAGGCGACCCATGTTGCCGGGCTAAACCCTGACGCACTTGTTATAGGCTGTGACCAGGTAGCTGAACTTACCGGCACCCTATTGGGAAAACCGGTAACTGCAGATTTTGCGCTTGCCCAGTTGCTGAATTTTTCGGGAAAAACCGTGCAATTTCTGTCAGCCTTATGTGTATTACGACTCAATCCCTGGTTTCTGCAGGAGGTTACCGTCCCTACCCTGGTGCATTTCCGGGAATTCAGCCAGGCTGAAGCAGAACGCTACATTGAATTGGATAATCCACTGGACTGCGCCGGATCATTTAAATCGGAGGCAGGAGGATCTGTGCTGTTGCGCGGCCTGGAATCCAATGACCCAACGGCGTTGATCGGCTTGCCGCTGATCGCACTGAGCGGAATGTTGCGCTCAGCCGGCCGCTTGGTGCCCTGAGGACAGGCCCTGCAGCAGGGCCTGTTACTGGGGCCGTCAAGCTGTAAACAAATTCAACCCGGTCTTGGTCGATGGCCGTAGTATCTGTGATAATGTTCGCAACTGAACCGACCATACTTCACCGTACGGGGTGCTGCACATGAACTCACCTGCCTACCAACACTGGCGTATCGATTACGACCTGGATCGCATCGCCTGGCTAACCCTGGACCGGGCCGGTGAGAAAAGCAACAGCCTGTCCCGCGAAGTGCTATCCGAGTTGGAACTGATCGTTGCTTCCTTCAGCAAGGCTGCACCTCGTGGCCTCATATTTCAGTCCGGCAAAAAGGGCTCGTTCATAGTCGGTGCCGATGTACGCGAGTTCGAAGGTGTCAGCGATCCTGTTGCAGCCGCTGCATCCATTCGCGAGGTTCACCAACTGTTCAATCGCATCGAAGCCTTCAGCTTTCCCGTCGTTGTGGCCATCGAAGGCTATTGCCTCGGTGGCGGATTGGAGCTGGCTTTATCCTGCCATTACCGCATTGCGTTGGACGTGCCCCATACCCGCCTGGGTTACCCCGAAATCCAACTTGGTATCTACCCCGGATTTGGCGGCAGCGCCAGAACAACAGCCCTGTTGGGCGGCCCGAAAGGCATGGAACTGATGCTGAGTTCGCGTATGTTGCGCGCCAGACAGGCCAAATCCTTAGGCCTGGTTGATCAATTGGTTGGCCCTCACAGCTCTTTGCGCTGGGCAGCCCGTAATGCCGTGCTGAAAAATCGTAAAAGCAAAGGTCCCGGTTTCGTCACGAAAATGACCAACAGTAGCCCAGCCCGCAAACTGCTGGCACCGATGATACGCAAGCAAACTGCCAGCCGCGCCAACCCCAGACATTATCCTGCTCCTTTTTCTTTGATCGATGCCTGGGAACATTACGGCGGCAGTAAAAAAGACCTGCTGGAACAGGAGGCCCTGCGGGTAGGCGAGCTGATTACTAGCGACACTTCGCGCAACTTACGCCGCGTTTTCTGGCTGATGGAAAGCCTGAAAGGCGCAGGCAAAAAGAGTGCGTTTCGCGCCAGGCGCGTACATGTAATCGGCGCCGGCGTGATGGGTGGCGATATCGCTGCCTGGTGTGTTTTGCAGGGGCTTGAAGTGACCTTGCAGGACCGCGAAATGAAATACATCGAGCCGGCTCTCAAACGGGCCACCAGCCTGTTCAAAAAGAAACTGCGCACACCCGAGCTGCTGGCCGGCGCTCGCAGCAGGCTGATTCCTGACGTGGAAGGCACAGGTATAGCACTGGCCGATGTGATCATAGAGGCCATCTTCGAAAATGCCGAGGCCAAACGTGCACTTTATAGCCAGGTCGAACCGAAGATGAAGCACGATGCTATCCTGGCAACCAATACCTCGGCCATTCCGCTGGCTGAATTGTCGCAACATCTTGATGCGCCATCACGCTTGATTGGCCTGCATTTTTTCAATCCGGTAGCAAAAATGCCTCTGGTTGAAGTGGTGTATGACTCCATAACACGTTCAGAGGAAATTGACCGCGGCGCAGCATTCTGCAACCAGATCAATCGTTTTCCTTTGGCGGTAACCAGCACACCTGGCTTTCTGGTTAACCGGGTACTGGCACCCTATATGCAACGGGCCCTGAACATTCACCGGCACCGTGGCGTGCCGAAAGAGGCTCTGGACCAGGCGGCACTGGAATTCGGCATGCCCATGGGTCCGGTTGAGTTGGCTGACACGGTCGGACTGGATGTCGGCCTCAGCGTGATTCGCCTGCTTGGAGGAGAGGCGGCTGCGGAGGAGGTAGCTGCGTTGGAAGCCTTGGTCGAGCAAGGCAAGCTGGGCAAAAAATCTGGCGAGGGATTCTACACCTGGCAAAAAGGCAAACCGGTCAAAAACAAGGATGTCATCGAAGGCATCAATCTCAAGACGCTGGCTACAGAACTGATGCAACCTTATTTCGATGAATGCCAGGCCTGTCTGAATGACCAGGTGGTGGAGAGCGCGGACTTTCTCGATGCCGGCATGATATTCGGTACCGGCTTCGCACCGTTCCGCGGCGGGCCACTCAATTACCTGGCCGGTATTCAAGCAAATGGGCTACAAATGGATGACTTCAAAATGGCTGGCGTGAGCGATCAGGCTCCAGTCAGTGAGCAAGGAGGATCAGCATGACCGGTGAGTTGCGCCGCATCGCGGTCATAGGCGGCAACCGCATTCCATTTTGCCGTTCGAATACGGCTTATGCCGAAAAATCCAACATGGATTTGTTATCGGCCGCCATTGAAGGCGTGGTCCAGCGCTTTGGCTTGCAGGACCAACAACTGGACGAAGTAGTTGCAGGTGCAGTGACCACTCATTCGCGCGACTGGAACCTGGCGCGTGAAGCCCTGCTCTCCACCTCATTATCTCCATTGACAACGGGCATCACGCTGCAGCAAGCCTGCGGTACCAGCTTGCAAGCGGCGTTAATGATCGGCGCCAAGATCGCCTGTGGCCAGATCGAATGCGGAATTGCCGCGGGCACCGATACCACTTCTGACCCTCCCATCGTATTCGGGCCGCGCTTTTCGAATCGCCTGGTCAAAGCCGGAGCAGCCAAGAGTTTTGGTCAATCTCTAAGTGCTTTTAAAGGATTCAGCCCGGCTGAATTGAAGCCAGTAACCCCGGCTAATGGCGAGCCGCGTACCGGCCTGAGCATGGGTGCTCATTGTGAACGCATGGCGCGCGAGTGGCATATCGCCCGGGAAGCACAGGACGAACTGGCATTGGCCAGTCATTTGAACGCTGCGGCCGCCTATGATGCAGGCTTCTTTGATCCATTGGTTCAGTCCTGGAGCGGCGTGGCTCGGGATAACAACCTGCGGGCCGATTCAAGCCTGGAGAAACTGGCCAAGTTGTCACCGGTATTTTCCAAGGAAGCGGGTGGAACTTTGACCGCTGGCAACAGCACGCCTTTTACCGATGGAGCCGCGGGCGTCTTGCTGGCCTCTGAAGAGTGGGCCAAACAACACGATTTACCCATTCAGGCTTACCTCACCGGCATGCGCAGCGCATCGGTGGATTTCGTTAACGACGAAGGTTTATTGATGGCGCCTTCCGTGGCAGTAGCCGAAATGCTGCAGAAAACCGGCTTGTCGCTGCAGGACTTTGACTACTACGAAATTCACGAGGCCTTTGCCGCACAGGTGCTGTGTACCTTGGCTGCCTGGGAGTCAGAAGAGTATTGTCGCAATCGATTGGGGCTGGAGCAGCCCTTGGGTTCCATCGACAGAAGCAAAATTAACGTAAAGGGTAGCAGCCTGGCGGTTGGCCACCCTTTTGCTGCAACCGGCGCCCGTATCATGGCCACGCTGGGACAAATTCTCGAAGAGGCTGGCTCCGGCAGAGGTTTGATCTCAATTTGTACTGCCGGTGGTATGGGCGTGACTGCCATTATGGAGCGTCCATGAGTGCATTGCCGGGTGAACTTGAAACCGTTCTTGATTCCATTGAAAGTCCGTGGCGAATAAATCCTTCTCCACCATTAAAGGCGGCGCCGATGCAATTTGCTCCGCCAGAAGCTGGCGAAACTGCCGCCGATTACCGCGCACAACTGGAGCAAACCCGGGCGCAACTGCGTCCACTGCAGAATAAACTGATTGCCGGAAAGCAATTCAGTATCTTGCTGGTTTTCCAGGCTTTGGATGCTGCCGGTAAGGATGGCGCGATACGTGAAGTGCTGTCGGGCCTTGATGTCGGCAGCATACGTGTTGCCTCATTCAAGCGGCCTTCCAGTAGCGAACTGGCGCATGATTTCATGTGGCGCACCACTAAAGAATTGCCCGAACGCGGGCAAATCGGTGCTTTCAACCGCAGTTACTACGAGGAAGTCCTGGCAGTGCGAGTACACCCGGAATTCCTCAATGGTCAGTATGCCGGCCATCCTCCTGATAGCACGCTGTTATGGCCGGCTCGATACCGGGCCATTCGGGAGTTTGAAAAGCACCTGGCTATGTCGAATACGCTGGTCCTGAAATTCTGGCTTAACGTTTCACCCGAACGCCAGGCCATGCGCTTCCTCGACAGGCTGGAAGACGAGGAGAAACGTTGGAAATTTTCCAGCAGTGATATCGTGGAGTCCGGTTTCCGCAAAGATTATGACGAAGCAGTTATGCATATGTTGAATGAAACCTCGCGCCCGGGCGCGCCCTGGTTTTGCGTGCCTGCCGATGATCGCTGGTTTTTACGCTGGCAAATCTTCACCATCTTGCTGCAAGCCCTGCAGGCCTTACCCATGACTTATCCTGATCCTGAAAGCCTGGACGCCGAAGAGATAAAAACTTTGCGGGATTGTTTACGGCTCCGAGCCGGACTGGAGTCAGTTTAGCCAGTAGCGTGCGGCTGGTAGGGTAAATCAATTTTCAGTCCTGCTGACTCCGCTGTGTTCAGCATCAGCATGGCACGCGTCATGGGACCCACACCACCAGGCACCGGACTTATCCAACCAGCTACTGCGGCCGCACTGGCAAAATCTATATCGCCGGTAATACGGCCATCGTCCAACCGATTGATGCCCACATCTACGACAATGCTGCCCGGCTTGATCCAGGAAGAGTCCACGATCTGACGTTTACCCACGGCACTGATCAGCACATCGGCGGAGCGCACATGTTGTTCCAGGTCGCGGGTGAAACGATGCGTCACGGTAACGGTGGCACCGGTCAGCAGGCATTCCAGCGACATGGGGCGACCCACGATATTTGAAGCACCGACAATTACCACGTGTTTGGAACGAACCTCAACTCCGTGAAAGCTCAGCAGAGCCATCACACCCCGTGGAGTGCAAGGACGCAAACCAGGTTGGCGCAGAGCCAGCTTGCCTACGTTGAAGGCGTGGAATCCATCCACATCTTTGTCTGCGTTGATTCGATTAGTGACCTGGGTTTCTTCGATATGATCCGGCAGGGGCAGTTGCACCAGAATGCCGTCGATTTCCGGAGCGGTGTTGAGCTTATCGATCAAGCTCAGTAAATCGACTTCTGAGGTGCTGGCCGGGAGGTCAATGTCTCTGGCAATGATTCCGGAGCGCTCACAATCCCTGCGCTTGGCATTAACGTAAATACTGGATGCAGGATCGCTGCCGACCAATACCACTGCCAGCCCAGGACGTCGCCCGCCAGAAGCTACGTGCTGGTCTATGGCGATACGAACCTTTTCGATAATGGCAGCACTGGCAGCGAGGCCATCCAATATCTGCGCAGAGCCCCGGGTGGTGCCCTGGGTCAGGCCGGTATTTTTTTGTTGCTTGTTCATAGCGTTTCGCAAAAACCGGGCTCCGCGGGGATTGGTCTTAGTAGGTGCAGGCAATATTGTACTTGATAAGGAAGAATTCAGTCTCAAGCTGGGCTATGCTGACTAAATCCTGAGGTTCGGCGTGAGGGTCGGCATATATGCAAATTCACCAATATTCTTTTCGTTCGGCTCAGGGACATGCCCTGCCGCTGGATCGCTGGCAAGGCCAGCCTTTCCTGCTGGTCAACACGGCTTCAGAATGTGGCTACACGCCTCAATACAAGAAACTGCAAAACCTCTGGGAAGAATATCGCCGCAGTGGCCTGGTGGTGCTTGGCATGCCCTGCAATGACTTTGGCGGCCAGGAGCCTGGCAGCAATACAGACATTGCCGAATTTTGCAGCAGCCGGTTCGAAGTGACTTTCCCGGTGACAGAAAAAATATCCATTATTGGCAAAAGCCCGCATCGCCTGTTCGTTGATTTGCGCGAGGAATTTGGCAACGATTTATTGCCACGATGGAATTTTCACAAGTATTTATTCGGCCGCAACGGTGAATTGGTGGAGCATTTTCCATCGAAAATGGAACCAGATGATCCCGGATTCCGCAATCACATCGAGCGAAATCTTGGTTCCTGGAGCATATAAATAATATGCTCTGAATAAATCCATCCTGGATTTCTCAGAGTACGGGAAGTGAAAAGCGTGGTTTTCACTTCCCTTCATTTTCAATGAATTTCTTTCATTGAAAATGGCCACCCTTCCATGTGTCGCTTGAAGCTCTGAATTAATTCAACCAGAATTTAACTCTAGCGGCTGGATTTACGCGATTTGCCGCTGACAAATTTTTTCAGGCGCTGGCGTTTCTGCACCTGGCGCTTGCTCAACACATTCTTTTTGTCCTTGTAGGGATTCGCGCTGTTGCGAAACTCAACAAACAAGGGTGTGCCTTTGAGGCGGAAGTGGCGGATGAAGGTGCTGGTAAGGTAGCGGCTGTAGGAATCAGGAATGGTGTCCGTGCGACTGCCATGGATGATGATACGCGGCGGAAATTTACCGCCGCCGTGAGCGTATCGCAACTTGGCTGTGTGGCCCTGGCTCATCGGCGGTTGGTGTGCTTCCACCGCTTTGATCAGCACCCGCGTCAATTCCGCAGTGGAAAACTCCATACTGGCACTGCGCCAGGCATGCTGTACCGCATCGAGCAATTCCTGAATGCCGGAACCGTGTAACGCGGACAGGGTCACGCGCCGAGCCCAGGTGGCATAACTCAAGCGTCGATCCAGTTCGCTTTTGACCTGTTCGCGGTGGTAATCATCCAGTCCATCCCACTTGTTCAGGCCTATCACCAGTGCCCGGCCCTGCTGCAGAATGTAGCCCAACAAAGTCGTGTCCTGGTCGGTCAGGCCTTCCTGGGCATCCACCATCAACACCACTACATGGGCCCTCTCGATGGCCTGTAATGCCTTGATGGTGCTGAATTTCTCCACTGCTTCGTGAATGCGGGAACGACGGCGCACTCCCGCCGTATCAATCAATTCGTATTTTTGACCATCACGCTCTGTCCTGATGCTGATGGAGTCCCGGGTGGTGCCGGGTTGGTCAAAAGCCAGCATACGTTCTTCACCCAATATGCGATTAATCAGCGTGGATTTGCCGACATTGGGCCGGCCGACAATGGCCAGGCGCATGACATCTGCATCCGCCTCTGTGTCTGATTCATCTTCATTCGCAGGTGGCAACCATTGCTCAGCCTCCTCCATGATGTCCTGCAGACCCTGCCGGTGTTCAGCCGAAACGGCTACCGGTTCGCCCATACCCAAGGCAGCGAAATCGATGGTTGCGGTAGCAGCATCCATACCGTCTACCTTGTTGGCCACCACCAAGACAGGCTTGCCGGATTTGCGCAACAGGCTGGCGACTTCGTGATCGGCCGCAGTCAAACCATCGCGGGCACTGACCATAAAAAAAACCAGCGTCGATTCTTCTATCGCCTGGTGAACCTGTTTAGCGGTGAGATAATCGATACCTTCTGCCTGACTGACCAGACCTCCGGTATCCACCAGCAGGCAAGTACGCTCTACCTGGCAGATGCCGTATTGCCGGTCGCGGGTTACTCCGGGCATGTCTGCGACCAGTGCATCGCGAGTGCGCGTCAGGGCATTGAATAGCGTGGACTTACCTACATTTGGTCGCCCAACGATGGCGATTACGGGGATCATTGCGGATCAGCATATGCACAGTAAGATGCGTGCACCTAGAGTGCAGCACCAGCGCGATAAGCGGCCAGTTTGCCATCTCTGGTCATGACATAGGTGGTGGTGCCCACCGTCAAAGGCGCCGACACGAAACCTTTTTTGCCTTCGCGCTCGCGCGCGACGAAGTTTCCATCACTGACGTTTATCCAGTGCAAATAACCCTCTTTATCTCCGACTACAATGTATTCGCCATAAAATCCTGGACGGGTAAGACCGCGATTGGTCAGTTGGTCCACTTTCCACTGCGTGGCGCCATTGCGCCGGTCCAGTAACCACAGATCGCCAGCCTTGTCGCTGACCGCCAGGTTGGTTCGATCAACGGTAACACCGGTGGCTGAGGAAATATCCTTGAACCATAACAATCTGCCCGAGTCCGCTGCCAGCGAAACTACACGGCTCTTATAGCTGGAAACGATCAGATCGGAAGCGACCATCACCATGTTGGTGCCAATATCGGACAGGCGTTCGAGTTCGGTTCTGCCTTCGGGAGAAACTATTGACTGGTTCCAGATCAGGCTGCCATCTTCGGCACGCAGGGCGGTGACCGAACCATCATCATAGCCAACATAAATGGTCGATCCGCGAACCAGCAGGTCAGCGTTACCACGCAGGGTCAACAAGGGCACGCTGTGATCATGTATCCACAGGCGTGCGCCGGTTTCTGAATCCAATCCAAAGACACGCCCATCGATACCGCGTGCCACCACTACATCGTCTGCAATACCTGCAACCGACAGCACTTCTGAGGAGACCTTGGCGCTCCATCGTTCATTTCCATTATCGACGTCAAAGGCGATTACCGCACCATCGATGGTACCCATGATGAGCAATTTGTCACCTACAGAGGGGCCTCCTGAAAATGGCTGCTTGGTCTTGATGGCCCATAATTTCTTGCCGTTTTCGGCATCTACAACCATCAAGCGGCCTTCGTAATCTGCGGCGTAGAGTTTGCCGTTGACATACACCGGCGCCATGGCCAAGCCTGCTTTACCCATGCCGTCGCCTATGCCTGTCGACCAGATCTTTTTTACTTTTACCGTGGTATCAAACTTCACCAGTTCCGCAGGATCACCCGGTTCCGGATCACCCCAATTGCGAAACCAGCTACAGCCTTGCAACAGCAGGCCGCACAACAGTAATAGCAATAAGGTTCTCATCATGACGCAGAGGCCTCTGCGTCTTCCATTACGCCCAAAGATTCGAGTTTCAAAACCAGCAAATAACGGTCACCCAGGCCTTCTTCCAGCACTTCCAGAGCTTGCTGGTAGGCTTTAATAGCCTCATCCTTGCGGCCCAAAACCACCAGGATATCACCGCGGGTTTCGGCATAACGTGCTTCGTAGCCTGACAGTTCGGTCACACCATCAATGGTGGTCAATGCTTCTTCAGCCTGCCCCTGATCCAGCAGCAAACGTGCCAATCGCTCTCGAGCTATGACCTTAAGACCCTCAGGACGACCATTCTCCATTACATAGCGCAAGTAATTAAGCGCCAATTCCGGCTGTTTTGACTCGATTCGTGCACGCGCCATCTGCAGGGCAGCCAGTGATGCATAGGGTGTTTTGGCATAATCATCCTGGAGTATCTGGAAATTATCCATGGCGCCATCCAACTGACCACCGGTCAGTTGCGTATTCATCCGCTCGAATTCAGCATATGATTTCTGGCCTTTGGTGTCTTGCCAGATATTCCATTGCTTGAATCCGAACAAGCCACCGAAGGCCAATACCAGGCCCATGACGATGGCGCTGCCATTTTGCTGCAGCCATTTTTTGACGATCTCACCCTGTTCGTGGGCGTCATAAATCTCAACCATTACAGACTCTCTTTGATCCTGATTGCGGAATTCTGGACAGCGAAAGACTTCCTGCCTGCTTTCGCGGGATGCCTATTCTAAATTATTGAGGGGTCGAACACATTGAAAATTCTGTATTGAAGGTGCGGTCAGGCTCACAAATCTGTCTTCACCCTGATTATTGACGGATTTCCAGCCAGGAATGCAGCCAGGATTGGAGGTTTTCCATAGCCACCCGCTGCTGATCACCAGCCGTGCGCAGGGATTTAATAGACACCTCATGCCTGGCCACTTCTTCCTCACCTAATATCATGGCAAGCCGGGCCCCACTGCGGTCTGCCCGCTTGAATTGAGATTTGAAGCTGCCGCCATTGAGGTTGGATTGAATACTGAGACCTGGCAAGGCGTCGCGCAAAGTTTCGGCCAAAACCAAGCCTTGACCGGTGGTTTTGTCACCGACCATCACCAGGTAGATATCCGGCACATGGGATTCAATCTCAGCAGCAGAGTGCAGCAATTCAACCAGGCGTTCCTGGCCCATGGCAAAGCCTATACCCGGCCAGGGTTTGCCACCTTGTAATTCCACCAAACCATCATAGCGTCCACCGGCACATACGGTTCCCTGCGCTCCGAGTTCGTCGGTAATCCACTCGAACACGGTATGACTGTAATAATCCAGGCCGCGAACCAAGCGAGGATTAACCGTATATGCAACACCTAAGTCAGCGAGGTAGGCCTGCAATTTATGGAAATGTCCGGTTGATTCTTCACCCAGAAAAGCTTGCAAGGAAGGTGCCGCTGCTATCAGTTCACGCAGAGCGGGATTTTTGCTGTCCAGTATGCGCATCGGGTTGCGGTCCAGGCGGATCTTGCTGTCTTCATCCAGCTTTTCTACCTGCGCTGAAAAATAATGACGTAATTCATCGCGGTAAGCCGCGCGTTCATCTGCTGTGCCCAACGAATTGATTTCCAGGCGCAGGTTTTTCAGTCCCAGTTGCTGCCAGATGCGCTGACACATGGCCAACAATTCAGCATCGACATCCGGCCCCTGGGCACCAAACACTTCAGCACCTACTTGATGAAACTGCCGGGTACGGCCTTTCTGCGGTCGCTCGCGTCTGAACATGGGGCCCATGTACCACAAGCGCAGTGGAGCTGCGTACAACAAACCATTTTGTATTACCGCACGTACCACACCGGCTGTGCCTTCCGGGCGCAAGCTCAGCCAGTCACCGCCACGATCTTCGAAAGAATACATCTCTTTCTGCACCACATCGGTAGCATCGCCAATAGCGCGGGCAAAAAGATCAGTTTTCTCCAGGGCTGGTATACGGATTTCATCAAAACCATACGACTGGAATACCGACCTGACGGTGGTTTCCAGCAAGTGCCAGGCGGCCATGTCGGCCGGCAATATATCGTGCATTCCACGGATGGATTGTATGATCGCTGTCAAAATCGCATCTCCGGGATTTACATATTCAGGGATTCAGGAATATCCGCGGCTAATGGGCGAAGACGAAATGCCGCTGATGAGGTACTGCTGACGAAAGGTTTCAGTCTTGTGGCGAATCAGCCCCTGTCACTTCATCTGCTGCATCGGGTTCCAAGGCTGGATCCTGCGCTTCAACCGGGTTCACTGCCATATCACCCAAGGTGATTCTGGCCACGTTACCTCGAGTGTAGGGTGCCAGGTCTATCGGTTCGCCGTTATTTGATAACTCGATTGAAGACGCGCGTCCCAACAATAATTTGACCGGTGCGATCGCGACATAATTGCGCTCATTGCCGGCACGCAACAAATCCATTTCCACTTTTTTGCCGTTGCCATCAACGATTTCTATCCAGCTATCCGCTGAAGCGGCGATGCGGAAAGACTGTTGACCTTCCAGCAAAGTCACCTTTGGCTCTGCGTCAGAGCCAGCCTGGGTAATTGCTGACCAGGCACCCTCAGCACCGGATTGGCTGATCTGTGGGCGCTTAGGCTGTACGCCTTCCAGCGGTGCTATCGAGGCCTGCAAATGTGATTTGGTCGCCACCGGAGATTTATTTTTGCTGGTATTGCTTTCCGCTGGAGAACCTTCCACACCATCGAAGGTTGAGTCGGATCCACCAGGTCGTGCAACGGGTTCACCCTGAGAAAAGCGCACTGCCTCGGCGGTGAATTGCCATACCAGAGCGATAACAACCACTGAAGCCAACACGTAACTGGTGGCTTTGAACCAACGATCATTAGGGTTTTTCGGCAACGCAACGGAAAATACCGACTGTACAATCGGCTCTGAACCCTTGGCGTGAATCAGGTGCTGGTCTATTGCACCAGCCGGCAAGCCAAGGTAACGGGCATAACTGCGGATATAGCCATTCAGGTAAACCTGGGGAATATGCTGAGTGTCACCAGACTCAATAGCTACGAGGTGATCCAGCCGAATGCGGACTTCCTTGGCCGCTTGCTCCAAGCCGATACCTGATTGCTGACGCTTATGGCGAAGTACGTCTCCGGGCCCGGTAGGAATGAGTTCATTCTGCGTTTCTGTATTCACGTCCTGTTTCTCAATTCAGCCGCTTCTGCGGAACCCGGGAACTGATCCATCAGATTTTCCCGATATTGGCTGGCTGACTTTCCATCGCCTAATTCACTTTCGATCAAATACCCCAAATACAAGCTTTCTGAATTGATTTGTCCAGCAGATTCGAACCTTTGCAAGAAGGCGCGAGCTCTCAAAAAATCCTGTTTACGATAACTCAGTTGTGCCATGGGCAATAAAGCCTGCGAATATTTCTGGTCGTATTCCAGCGATTGTCTCAAATATAACTCGGCCTTGTCCAGATCGTTGTTGTTCAATGCACACAATCCTGCATTGCCTGCAGCAACGTACTTGGTGTTATAGAAAGGATCTTTCAAAGCCGTCGCAAAATGCTGGTCGGCTTCTTTGTAGTTGCCATGACCACACAGGTAAACTGCATAATTATTGTTGACGTCGCCATCTTCAGGATCATAGCGCACCGCCTGTTTGTATTCCTCACCCGCCTTGACCATTTCACCAAGGGTTTCATACAACACACCCAGCATGGAATGAGCCGGTGCGTAAGTAGGATCAAATGCAACCGCCCTTTTGAGTTTCTCCAGGGCAATTTCGTATTGCTTGCGATCAAAATACTGTCGGCCCAATGCAGCATTGGTTTCGGCGGCTTTGCGTCCATCCGATTTCTCGCCGGTTCTGGTTTCTCCGGTAGAACCACAGGCGGATAACACAAGGCTCAGGAAAAGCACCAGACTCAGTCGCAATATGGATGCCTTCATACGGTTTCTCGTTGTTCCTTCAATCGAGCACTTCGGCGGGTCCGGTCCAATACCTTTCCGGCCAGTTGGCCACAGGCAGCATCAATGTCATCACCGCGCGTTTTCCGAACCGTGGCAATCAAACCTCCGGACATGACGATTGCCTGAAAAGCCCGAATGCGTTCGGGCGAAGAACAGCGATAGGCTGTACCTGGAAAAGGATTGAATGGAATCAGGTTCAGCTTGCTGGGCACTCTGCGCAGCAGCTTAACCAATTGTCTGGCATGTTCCGGATGATCGTTGATTCCATCCATCAGCGTATATTCAAAGGTCACCGTGCGCTTGTGTTTTTCTGATACATAACGGGCACACGCTGCCATCAATTCCTTGATCGGGTATTTGCGATTCAGCGGCACCAGGGTTTCCCGCAAGGCATCTTCCGGCGCATGCAAAGACACGGCCAGTGAAACATCAATGGAATCTTTCAGACGGTCTATGCCCGGCACCAAACCTGCCGTAGATAAAGTAACCCGCTTGGCCGCGAGCCCAAAACCCAGGTCATCGCGCAGTAATGACAGGGACGGTAACACCGCTTCAAAATTCAACAACGGCTCGCCCATGCCCATGTACACCACATTGGTAATGCGCCGCAGGCCATTTCGTTCATGGCCCAAAGCCTGCGCCGCACGCCATACCTGGCCGATGATCTCGCTGGTCGACAGGTTCCGGTTGAAACCCTGTGCGCCGGTGGCACAAAAAGTGCAATTGAGTGCGCATCCTACTTGTGAAGAAATACACAACGTGCCGCGCTTGGGTTCCGGAATGAACACAGTCTCAATGGCGTTGCCACCCCCTGAGCCCATCAGCCACTTGATGGTGCCATCTGCAGAAATCTTTTCGGTCAACACCTGCGGTGGCTGAACAATGGCCAATTCAACCAGACGTTGCCTCAAGGCCACGCCCAGATTGGTCATTTGGGCAAAGTCCGTTACCCCCTGGTGATAGATCCACTTCAATATCTGCTCGGCGCGAAAAGGCTTCTCGCCGATGGAGACAAAGAATTCCCGCATCTGGTCTTGATCCAGATCCATCAGGTTGATGCGAGTGATAGTGGCGGTCATAATTTCAGGCTCAAGGCAAATTAACGCGAGTTCACATCTGCCGGCTCAAAAAAGTGTGCAATTTCAGCTTCGGCCGTATCCGCACCGTCCGAGCCATGCACTGCGTTGGCATCTATACTTTCGGCGAAATCCGCGCGTATGGTTCCAGGCGCGGCTTCCTTTGGATTGGTAGCGCCCATCAGCTCACGATTCCGGGCGATCGCATTCTCGCCTTCCAGCACTTGAATCATCACCGGACCGGAGATCATGAATTTGACCAGGTCATTAAAAAACGGCCGGCCGCGGTGTACGCCGTAAAAATTTTCGGCATCTTGGGTGGAAAGTTGCTTCATGCGGGCAGCTATGATTTTAAGTCCGGCCTGCTCAAAGCGGCTGTAAATCTCTCCGATTACATCTTTGGCAACTGCATCCGGTTTGATGATCGAGAGTGTACGTTCGATTGGCACTTAAAAACTCCTTACATATTATTGTATTTAAAAGAAAACCGGAACATTCGGGTAGTATACCTAAACGCCGGGTAAAGCAGCGGGATTTTACGGGGATGCAGCTCAGGGTTCAATGCGAAAGCAGTTACATTGAGCCGCAACAAGAGATTCCTTGACCCCCAGAATACCTGCTCTTTATTATGATTGGCCAACTGACCCCCCACGAGCGAATGCTTTGCGGCATGCTATGGCAAGGCAAATCAGAACGGCCTTGAGGGTCAACCAGAGGACCAAATATGGAATTGCTGTACTTTGCAGTATTGATCTTTACCCTGCTGCTGCTCGCCTATAACCGTGTCCCCCTGCTGATCGCCATTGCCATCATGGTCAGCCTGACGGTGGCCTGGACCGAGCTTCGCCATTTGTTTTATGTGCCCAGTTGGTTCCGTTTCGCCAACGGCATCGTCGCAGTCACCCTGATGGGCTTCGCCGTCAAACCTTTACGACGATTGCTGATCAGTGACCGGCTATTCGGCTGGTTTCGCAAAGTCATGCCCACGGTTTCAGAAACCGAACAGGAAGCCCTGGATGCCGGAACGGTCTGGTGGGATGCCGAGATTTTTTCTGGTCGGCCACGCTGGCGCGTTTTGCTGAAAACTCCAAAACCTTCACTCAGCGAAAAAGAACAAGCCTTTCTTGACGGTCCAACTGATGTGCTTTGCCACCTGCTGGATGACTGGAAAATTTGCGATACCTACCGGAATCTTCCTGACGAGGTGTGGAATTACATTCGCGAACATCGATTCTTCGGATTGATTATTCCTGAGGCCTACGGCGGCCACGGCTTCTCTGCCCAGGCTAATTCCGCCATCGTGATGAAACTGGCCAGTCGCAACCAGACTGCTGCGGTTACCGTCATGGTTCCCAACTCTTTGGGTCCAGGTGAATTGTTGCTGCATTACGGCACTGAAGAGCAGAAGAAACATTACCTGCCAAAACTCGCCAGTGGTGAGGAAATTCCCTGTTTTGCCCTGACCTCTCCATCGGCCGGTTCAGATGCCGCCAGCATGAATGACACCGGCGTAGTTTGCAAAGACATGTATCGCGGCAAGGAAGTGCTTGGCCTGCGGCTGAACTGGAACAAACGCTATATCACCCTGGCACCGGTCGCCACTTTGCTGGGTTTGGCCTTCAAAGCTCAGGATCCTGATGGATTGCTGGGTGGCAAAAAAGACCTGGGAATTACCTGTGCTCTGGTACCCACCTCAACGCCTGGAGTAACCATCGGCAATCGTCACATGCCAGTGGGTGCTGTCTTCATGAATGGCCCAACCCAGGGTAAGGACGTATTTATCCCCATGGAGTCCATCATTGGTGGACAGGAGCGTATCGGCCAGGGCTGGCGCATGCTGATGCAAAGCCTGGCAGCCGGCCGGGCTATCTCCCTGCCCGCCATGGGAGTAGCCGGCGGCAAGATGTCGGCATTGATGTCAGGGGCCTATGCACGCATACGGCGGCAGTTTGGCGCACCCATTGGCTCCTTTGAAGGCATCGAGGAACCCTTGGCGCGTATTGGCGGCCGCACTTACCGCATGGATGCCGCGCGTAAATTGACCCTGGTGGCATTGGACCAGGGCCATCGGCCGGGAGTGCTGTCCGCCATCCTCAAATACCAGCTTACCGAAGGCAGCCGGGCTTGCATCAACGATGCCATGGACATACATGGCGGCAAGGGCATCATTACCGGCCCCTCCAACTATCTGGCTCATGCTTATCAATCGGTGCCTATTTCAATCACCGTCGAGGGCGCCAACATTCTGACCCGCTCGCTGATCATCTTTGGCCAGGGAGCCATTCGTGCCCACCCCTGGTTACTGAAAGAAATGCGAGCTGTGCAGGACCAAGGCCCTGATGCGCGGCGTGCTTTTGACAAGGCCATCTTTGCCC
>JAWXBM010000099.1:0-3270 GCA_034440115.1 Lysobacterales bacterium
GAGCCGGTTGAGCAGATCGGCATGAACGCCAGCATTGACTTCCTTGCGCAAAATCTGCTCGGCGCCCTTGACGGCCAATGCCGCTACCTGGTCGCGCAACGAATCGCGCGCCTTGACGGTCTGCTGCTCGGCTTCAGCGCGAGCGGCGGCAACGATCTTGTTGCCCTCTTCCACGGCGCTCGCCTTGGCCTGCTCGATGATGGTCTGGGCACGACGCTCGGCGTCAGCAAGTCTGGCGGCCGTTTCGGTGCGCGACTTGGCAAGTTCAGCTTCCACACGCTGGTTGGCGGAGGACAACTCGGACTTGGCCTTGTCTGCAGCAGCCAGGCCGTCAGCGATCTTGCTGGCGCGCTCGTCCAACGCACTGGCAATCGGAGGCCAGACAAATTTCATCGTGAACCCGACCAGAATCAGGAACACGATCATCTGAATGATGAGGGTACCGGTAATGCTCACTTTTCATCCTTCACCCCGGAGCACAAGGCACCAGGGAATGACGTTGATTCCGCCAAGAACAACTTACTTCGGCAGGTTGGCGATCTGGGCCAGAAACGGGTTGGCAGTGGCGAACCACAGCGCGATACCGGTACCGATAATGAACGCCGCGTCGATCAGGCCGGCCAGCAGGAACATCTTGGTCTGCAATTCGCCCATCAGCTCGGGCTGACGCGCGGCGGACTCGAGGTATTTGCTGCCCATGATGCCGATGCCGATACAGGCACCGACGGCGCCGAGACCGATGATGAGGCCGGCGGCCAGTGCAACAGAGCTAATTACTTCCATGATGACTCCTAAAGGACTTTGGTTGACGAGAAAAGAAAAAACGAAAATTGAGAACGTAACGGAACTCTAGTGCGAGTCATGCGCCTGGCCGATATAGACCAGGGTCAGCATCATGAACACAAAAGCCTGCAGCGTGATGATCAGGATGTGGAAGATCGCCCACGCCGTACCTGCAATGATGTGGCCAATCGCCAGGCCAATGCCGGTGGCCGTGAACGCCCACGCACCCCCCATGAGGGCAATCAGCATGAAAATGAGTTCGCCTGCATACATGTTGCCGAACAGTCGCATGCCGTGCGACACGGTCTTGGCGATGAACTCGATCAACTGCATGGCGAAATTGAAGGGCCACAACAGTGGATGCGCACCGAACGGGGCGGTGAACAATTCGTGAATCCAGCCGCCCAATCCCTTGATCTTGACGTTGTAGACCAGACACACGATCAGCACCGAAACTGACAAGCCCATCGCGATCGACAGGTCAGCCGTAGGCACCACACGCAGATAGGCATGGTGCGGATCGCCACCAGCGGCACTGAAAATCTTCTCCCAGATGACCGGCAGCAGGTCAACCGGCAGCAGGTCCATTGCATTGAGCAGGAAGATCCAGACGAACACTACCAGCGCGAGCGGCGACACAAGTTTGCGGCTATTGGCGTTGTGCACAATACCTTTGGCCTGCGAATCGACCATTTCGACCAGAATCTCGACCGCCGCCTGGAACCGACCCGGTACACCGGATGTCGCATTGCGCGCAGCCAGCCAAAGCAGCCAGCACATAAGCACACCCAATGTGATCGAAAAAAACAATGAGTCCAGATTGAACACCGAGAAATCCACGACCGCCTTGGCCTTGGTGTTCTGCAGATGCGTCAGGTGGTGAACGATGTATTCGCCCGCGCTAGGTCCGTTTTCAGCAGCCATCTGTTTTTATCCGACTTTTTGTTGCCTTTTGCGAGGTGCGAAAACCAACGCAACCCAATAAACCTTCATCGTCAGCACCAGTCCAACCAGCAATGACGGCCAGCTCAATGCCACCACCAGGCTTGGCGCAGCGATCAACATCGCCACTGTCAAGATAATCTTGACCATCTCCCAAAGGAAGAACCCAAAAACCGCAGTTCCGGCATTCAGGGATGCAAATCGTCCGGTCAGGCCCCGGGCAAACAATGCCGCCGGAAGCACAACAGCCAGCGCACCATAGGCAGCCGACCAACCAACGCTCTGACTTCCAGTGATGACCCAGGAGACCAACGCCACCAACAGACCCACCACTCCCTGGCCAAGCACCACCTTCCATGGCGGCACCGACGGATTGCGCTCACGCAGTTCTCGCGCCTCTTCGGCGCTCAGCGGCTTGAACTTTTCAGGTTTTCCCGCAACTTCATCATCATCGTAGGGCAAATATCTCATATGAAACAACGCCCGATCTGATGCCTGAAGTTCTGCAAAGCCGCTGATTATAAGCAAAGCCCAGGAGCATTCGATGCGGCGATAAATGTTGTGGCGATTTCGGGCCCTCAAACCGCTGAGTTCCGCTGTGACGCGGCAGGTTGCCGCAGGCGTGTCCGGTTGCGGACAGTGCGAGTCGCGGCAGCCCAGCCACAGAGTCATGATCGCCGCCGCGGGGCATCAAAACCTGCCTGGCAACTGGCACGATAATCGCGCCATGAATCAACTGCCGTCGACCCCCTGCTACCTCAACGGTGCATTTACGCCACTATGCGACGCCAAAATCAGCGTGATGGACCGCGGCTTCATTTTTGGCGATGGAATCTATGAGGTCGTGCCGGTCTACGCGGGACGGCCATTCCGGTTTGCGCAGCACATGGCGCGGCTGGAGCGTAGTCTGGTTGAAATGCGCATGGTCAACCCCAACAGCCGCGAGCAGTGGCTTGGCATTGCGACAGGGCTGATCGGCCACGGCGCCAAGGCGGCCGGGGTAGCGGCTGATGAATTGAACCAACTGGTCTACATCCAGGTCACCCGTGGCGTTGCGATGCGCGACCATGTCATGCCCACCGACATCGAACCAACGGTGTTTGCAATGGCCAACGTGATGCGCCCACCCACTGAAGAGCAGATCGAATCCGGTGTCGTCTGCGTGACAGCCAATGATTTTCGGTGGGAAAAGGCCCACATCAAGAGCACGAGCCTGCTCGGTTCGGTGTTCGCGCGCCAGATAAGTTTCGACGCGGGTGCGCTGGAAACGGTCATGTTTCGCCACGGCTTTCTCAGTGAGGCTGCCTCCAGCAACGTGTGGGTCGTCAAGGATGGCAAGGTGCTGGGCACGCCGAGGGACAACCTGGTACTCGAGGGCATTCGTTATGGCTTGATCGCGGAACTGTGCGCCGGCCTCGGACTGGGTTTCGAATTGCGCCGCATCAGCCGCGAGGAAGTATTGTCCGCAGACGAGTTGCTGCTTTCCAGCGCAACCAAGGAGGTGATCGCCGTCACCACACTGGATGGCCAACCGGTTGGCCATCC
>JAWXBM010000100.1:0-8842 GCA_034440115.1 Lysobacterales bacterium
CAAGTGCAGGGCTGGGGTGGTGCTGCTGGCGAAGGCAAAAATCCCCCAACCGGAAGTGTTATTTATTTCTCTATGGCGTCCGAACCCGATCTCGGGAAGGCTCCCGTGTCACTGGCTATTCTCTCTGCGGACGGCCAGGTTCTGAATACATTCGAGGCCAGCGATAATCGCAGTGGCTTGACCGCAAAAACCGGCCTGAATCGCTTTATCTGGGATTGGAATGTGGCGGCGCTGGAAAAAGCGGGCGCTGACCTTGCCACTTACCGTCGACCAGTTTCCTACCGCGTTGCGCCCGGAACTTACACTGCAAGGTTGAATGTGGGTACGCAAAGCGCCAGCCAGGCATTTGAAGTCACCTCTGACCCTCGAATTCCTTTAAGCGCTGCAGAAAGCTCGCAAAAGCAGGCTTTGCTGCAGTCGATTTACGCCGAGGCGGGCAGTTTACTCGAACAGGTAGCTGCCCTGCGCACCATTCACAGCGATGCAGAAGCCTTGCGCAAAATCATGCAAGGGAATCAATCGGCTGAGCTTGAGAACGCCGGATCTGCGCTGGTGGCGCAGATTGATGACTGGTTGGTTCGCAACGTTGAAGAAGGCGACAAGAATTTTGTTGAAGCAGGTCATTCCCCAAGCCGGCTGGATTTCAGCCTGTTTGAAGTACTCAATTTGGTAGACGGTTCACATACGCCGCTGACGCAGGGCGTTTTGGACCGGGTGGCGAATGTGCGCGCACGCTACAGCGTCGCGTTGAATGATTACAACAGCATTCTGAGTGACGAGTTGGCGCGTTTTAATTCGCTCACAGCAGAACAGTCGGTACCGGCCATCGTGCCCGGTGATTCCTGAGCCATGCTTGCAAAACGATGGTATGCAATGGGATGGTATGCATCAGGATGGCTGGAGAACAGGGTGGCTTTTAACCGCAAAGTGCACAGAAGTGAGATGTTCTTGGCAGTTTTTAAAGGATCACATAATCGCAGCGAGGAGTTGTTATGAAAATTCGGTTTAAGGTTTTGTTGTTCATGAGCAGCCTGGTGTGGGGCATAGGCTTGATTGGGGTAACATTCTTTCCCATCGCAGCCCTGGCGCAGAATCCAGCGGTTGATTTGGAAGAAGATGCTGAGAGCGGTGCGCTTGAGGAAGTAACCGTCACCGGTTCGCGCATCAAACGCCAGGAGTTGATTACCAGCACTCCGATTACCGTGATCGGGGCGCAAGATTACACTTTGTCTGGCACCACCAATGTTGAACAGCTCCTCAATTCCATGCCACAAGTTATTCCCGGTGAAGGCGGCTATACCAACAATGACAGCAATGGTGTTGCCACGGTTGACCTTCGCGGGCTTGGCGTGCAGCGCGGTTTGGTACTGGTGAATGGTCGTCGTTACATATTTTTCGACTCAACCCAGGTTACTGATTTGAACACGGTTCCTGCGGCCTTGGTGGCGGGAACCGAAATCGTCACCGGTGGCTCTTCCGCGGTGTACGGTTCTGATGCCATCAGCGGTGTGGTCAACTTTCTTTTGAAAGACGACTTCGAAGGCCTGGCACTCACCGGCCAATACGATGTGAGCAGACATGGCGATGGCGACACGATGAACTTTGACGTCACCATGGGCGGCAATTTCGCTGATGATCGCGGTAACGCAGTGGTCTACTTTAACTATTTGGACCGCGAGGCGGTGCTGGCTGATGCACGCAAGCAATCCGAGTTCTTCCTGGTCGATGCGGTGGATGCCAATGGCAAACCGATTCTCTCTCCAGGTGGCAGTTCTTCAATTCCGAACGGCAGAATTTCCGGATTTCCTGTCTCGGGTCCGGAATTTCTCGCCAGACCTGGATTACAGGCCGCTTTGGCGGCCGCTGGTCTCACCGGTGTTGGCTCGTTCGGCTTCAAATTTGATGATACGGGCAAAATCGTCAGCCCCTTTGTCAGCCCTGGCGATCAGTACAACTTCAACCCACTGAACTATCTGCAACTGCCGCAAGAAAGAAAAATGGTCGGAACGCTGGCCACCTACCAGATTTCTGACAAGGCAGAAGCCTATGTAGAAGGCATGTTTGTGCAGAATATTGTTGAAACCAAGAGGGCGCCTACGCCAGTGGGTGGCAGCGCTTTGTTCCAGGTCAACAGCCCCTTCCTGACTCCAGCAGTGCAGGCGATTTTCCGTGCTCTGGATGCTTCAGAAGGAACAGTTCAACGCGGTGCCAATGGAGCTCCGGTTCTGGGGCCTGACGGCCTGCCTATCATCACTCCGGCCGCAACCCGCAATGATGGCTATACCACTGTAGGTTATGCCCGCCGCCTGGCTGAAGTGGCCACGCGAGATGTTGTATTTGAGCGCAACGCTTTGCGCGCACTGTTCGGACTGCGCGGTGACCTGGACGACATGGGTTTTCTGAAAAATCCCGATTACGACATGTACTATTCCTACGCCCGCACCCGCAATGTAACAAATTCATTCGGTAGCACCCTGGCTGCTGCGTTTACGCAAGGTCTGACAACCAAATTTGACGCCAATGGCAATCTGGTTTGTGTCAACCCGGCCAACGGGTGCAGGCCGATCAACATGTTTGGGCCCTTCATCTCTCCCGAAGCTGCCGGTTTCTTCCAGACCAGCCAAACCAGTAGCGAAGAAGCGTCCATGCAGGTGGCCTCGGCAGTGATTACCGGCGATACCTTCGCCCTTCCCGCGGGAAATATTGGCCTGGCATTTGGTGCGGAATATCGCACCGTTGATGGCTTGTTTGTGCCGTCCCAGGGCGGTGTCGGTGATGTCAATACCGGCCCGACCGGCGGTGACTACGATGTTTGGGAGTTGTTCACCGAAGTGCTGGTACCGATTGCCGAAAGCTTTGAAGCCACCGCTGCTTTACGTTATTCCGATTACTCGCTGGAGAATGTTGGTGGTGTGTGGACTTACGGCACGGGCTTGACCTGGAACATCAACAACAGCTTTATGTTGCGCGGTCAATACCAGCACGCGGTGCGGGCGCCCAGCGTGGATGAGCTGTTTTCTGCCCAAACCGGTTCTGCGCCGGCAGCAGTAGATCCCTGTGCGCGGCCAAACGCTGCCACCGACCCGGTTATCCGGGATCTGTGTGTCGCCACCGGCGTGCCGATTGGGCTGGTAGGAGACCCGGGTTTGCAACCCAACTTCCAGATCACCGGCATTACCGGCGGCAATCCCAATCTGCAGGAAGAAAGTGGTGATACCTACACCTTTGGCCTGGTATTTACTCCGGAGTACTTCAAGGGCTTGAGCGTCACCCTCGACTACTACAACATCACAGTTGAAGACGCGATCGCGCAGAGCGGTGGTTCTGTCAACAACGTACTGGATCTGTGCTACAACCGCATTCAAAGCGTCAACAGCGTGTTCTGCAGATCCGTAGTCAGGCAGCCCAATGGCATCATTAATACCCCCGGTGGCGTTTTCGTGCTGAATGAAAATATTGGTCAGATTGAAACCGACGGTATTGATTTACATGCCAGCTATGCCTGGGACGTTGGCTTTGGCCTGTTCAGCGAAGGCAGCTCTTTTGATGTCACCTTTGGTGCCACCTGGTTGAACAATTTTGATGTAACGCCGGTGGCCGAGTTACCCGGGCTGGTGAATGAATGTGCGGACAGCTTTGGTCTGACCTGTGGTGAGCCATTGCCGGAATTCAAATCCACCACCCGTTTGAACTGGTATACCGGCCCATTGACCCTCAGTTTGAGATGGCGCTGGCTGGCCAGTGTGACCGATGACCGGATTACCAACGGTCCACGCTTGCCAGCACAGTTGGCAGTGCCTTATACCGGTGACGTCAACTATTTTGACCTGACTGGTTATTACACCATCAACGATAACTATTCCTTTACTCTTGGAATTGAAAACATCTTCGATGAGATCCAACCGATTATCGGCAGCTCGCAGGAGCAGTTAAATACGTTCCCGAGTACCTACGACCCGTTTGGTCGCTTGTACTTCTTCAGTTTCACGGCGCATTACTGAGGTTGCAGGAAGCAAAAATCTGTTTGTGCATGAAGTCCGAGAATCTCTGCGCTGCTGCAAAGTTGGCAGCAGCGCAGAGCCCCGGCTGAAAATGCGGGATAGCTCAGCCAGATCAAGAAACTTCAGGTTTGTAGCGCAGTACAAGCGCCTGCAAAGCAGACTTGCTTATCAGCTTTTACCGCACGTGAGGTTCAACATGTCACGAACATTTCGTATCCCCAAGTCCTTGCTGACCCTGGCTTTGCTCGTAACGGTGAGCTGTAGTCCGGTTGTTGCCGCTGAACAAAAGGCTATTAACCCCATTGACTATCAAGCCATGGAGTGGCGTCTGCTTGGGCCGTTCCGGGGCGGAAGGGTTACCGCGGTAGCCGGTCATGCCGATCAGCCGTACACCTATTATCAAGGTGCAACGGGTGGTGGCGTTTGGAAAACAGAAGATGCCGGATTGAACTGGCAGAATATCTCTGATGGCTACTTCAAAACCGGCACCATCGGCGCTCTGGCTGTGGCTCCATCGGATGCAAATATCATTTATGCAGGTACCGGTGAATCGCCGGTGCGAGGCGTAAGTACCTCGCATGGCGATGGCGTTTACAAATCCACCGATGCCGGCAAGACCTGGGTCCACCTGGGGCTGGAAGAAACCCGGCAAATTTCAAAAATAGTTGTTGATCCTGCCAATGCCGATGTCGTCTACATCGGTGCCCAGGGCAACCCCTGGGGCCCGAGTGATGAGCGCGGCGTTTACAAATCCACTGATGGTGGCCAGAACTGGAGCAAGGTTTTGTTTGTGAACCCGACCACCGGCGCCAGCTTTCTGAGTATTGATCCGAATAACCCGGAAACCGTTTATGTAGGTATGTGGGACCATCAAAGGCTGCCGTGGAAAATCCGCAGCGGCGGGCCAGGCAGCAGTTTGTGGAAAACCACCGACGGTGGATCCAATTGGACCAAGCTGACGCAAGGTTTGCCCGAAATCATGGGTAACACCGGTATCACGGTTTCTCCCGCTAATCCGGATCGCGTCTATGCCATGATCGAAGCCACCGAAGGCGGCATATTCCGCTCTGACGATGGTGGCATGAGCTGGACCCTGGTGAACTCGGATAACGGTATTCGCGATCGTGGTTGGTATTACACGCACATTTTTGCTCATCCGGCCGATGAAAATATGGTTTATGTGTTGGCAGCTTCGATGGTCGTATCGACCGATGGTGGCGAGACTTTTGAGGGTATCCAAACACCCCATGGTGATAACCATGACCTGTGGATCAACCCACAAAATCCAAACCTCATGGTCGAGGGAAATGATGGTGGCGCCAATGTAAGCTGGAATGCCGGTAAGTCCTGGACCACCCAGTCCAATCAACCCACGGGGCAGTTTTACCGTGTAGTTACTGACAATATGACACCCTATCGGCTGTACTCAGGGCAGCAGGACAACAGCTCTATCCGCATCGCCAGTTCGGCTGTGGATGGGGGAATTGGTGAAGAGGACTGGCGTGCTGTGGGTGGCGGTGAGAGTTCCACGTTTGGTTTTGATCGCGACAACCCCAGGTTGGTTTATGGTACCGGCTTATTGGGTGGTATCACCGAGTACGATGACGCTACCGGGCTAGTCCGCCGCATCGATGCCTATCCGTTCTTCGCCGGCTTCCGTTCCGGTGAAGAATTGAAATACCGCTTCAATTGGAATGCGC
The DNA here is from genome assembly GCA_034440115.1 of Lysobacterales bacterium. Taxonomy (GTDB): domain Bacteria; phylum Pseudomonadota; class Gammaproteobacteria; order Xanthomonadales; family SZUA-36; genus JAWXBM01. The sequence continues at coordinate 5,702 of JAWXBM010000100.1, forward strand.
CGGTGCTGGTATCACAGCATGATCCCAAGGTCATTTACCACGGCGCGCAGATGGTTTTGAAGTCAGCGGATCAGGGCCTTAACTGGGCCGAGCTGTCACCTGACCTGACCCGCAACAACAATGCCACGCTGGGTACTACAGGCGGCCCGATCCAGATTGAAGGCGCGGGTGGCGAGCACTATGCGACCATCATGTACCTGGCAGAATCTCCGCACGATGCGAAGGTACTGTGGGCGGGCTCTGATGATGGCTTGATTCACGTGACTCGCGATGGTGGCAAGAATTGGAGCAATGTCACGCCCAAGGGCATGCCGGAAGGGCAGATCAATACCATTGATGTTTCACCGCATGATCCAGCCTCAGTTTACGTAGCGATGACGCGCTACAAGCTCAATGAATTCAAACCTTTCATGTACAAGACCAACGATTATGGCAAAAGCTGGAAACTGATTACCAGGGGAATTCCGGCGGATACCTTTGCCCGGGTAGTGCGCGAAGATTCAGTCCGTCGCGGCTTGCTCTATGCTGGTACCGAAGCAGGACCGTTTGTCTCATTTGATGATGGTTCCCAATGGTTGCCGTTGCAGCTCAATCTGCCAATAGTGCCCATCACAGATTTGCAGGTTCATGGTAACGATCTGGTTGCTGCTACCCAGGGACGGGCTTTCTGGATACTGGATGGTTTGGAGCCCTTACGACAGCTCGGTCTACAAAAATCCGGGCAGGAAGTAGTCGTTTTTGCTCCGGGCGATGCGGTGCGGGCCAACGAGGGTTGGGGTCGGGGCGATCAGGGCAAGAATCCACCTTATGGTGCCATGATCTACTATTCTCTGGACGAAATACCCGAGGGTGAAGTGACGCTGCGAATATTGGACGAAAACAATGAGCTGGTGCGGGAATTTACCAACGTCAGTGAAGGCGCAGAAAAGCAAGGATTCGTCAAAGGCGTTCGCGGCGAACCACCGGCTAAAGCGTTGCCCATGGAGGTGGGGCAGAACCGCTACCAATGGAATCTTCGCACCCAGCCCATGATCGAAGTTGCCGATACCATTATCTACGTCAGCACCCGGCCGTATCGGGCTGCACCTGGAAGTTACACGGTTGAATTCAACGCCGGTGGCAAAACGGTGAGACAACCTCTGCAAGTGGTGCCTTATACCCTCTTGAATGAAGCACCTGTTGAAGATCCGCTATGGATTGAATCCGCAACACTGCTGAATGAATTGACTGTGCTGGTCAATGATATTCATCGCTCCACCAACCAGATGCGTGCCATTGCCAATCAGGCAAAGGAATTGTCTACGCCAGATGAATCGGGTGAAGCTCCAACTACCCTGAGCAGCCAGGCAACGGCTCTGCTGCAGCGGGCACAGCAGTGGGAAATCCACATGCCACAACCGCCTTTGCCGGGTGGTGTGGAAGATCGCATTTCCATTCCCAGCCGCTTGCTCAGCACCCAGGTATTGCACTTGATGGACATTGTGGATCAAGGTCCGCCCGTATCCAGCGCCGCCATAGAACAGGCACAGGAATTTCAGCAGAAATGGAGTAGTATCAAGACAGAGATGGATGAAATTCTGTCAACAGATGTGCAAGAATTAAACGAAATCCTGCGGACTCAAGGTCTGGAGCCTGTGCAGGTTCCAGATGGCTTGCAGCCGGTTCCCCGGGTGAAATAAATGGTTTTATGCCCGGTGTATTGAAGGGCGTGATTGTTTGGAGTTGAAATATGCCAGAACCGATTATCGCGGCGCGTAAACCCAAGTTGGTAACGCTGGAAGCGGACAAAAATTATTATTGGTGCCAATGCGGCAAAAGTGCCCGTCAGCCGTTTTGCGATGGTTCGCATCGTGGCACGGAATTTGAGCCCGTTTTAATCAGCGTAAAAAAGGGCGGTGAATACCTGTTATGCGCTTGCAAGCACACGCGAAACGCACCCTGGTGTGACGGCAGTCACAATAACCTGGAAGATTCTTACGAAGAAGCCAGCACAGAAGAAATTGCGGCCAGTGCGCATTTAACCATAACGCCCCGTGATGGCATCAGCAGCGGCAAGGCTCTGCTCGATGGCGGATGCTTTGTACAAACTCTGAATCATGCCGGCTTGCAACAACAGGGCAATATCGCCTTTAGCAGCATGATTAATGCTCAAGATGGTGCAAATTGTCTGTCGCTTTATTATCTGGAAGCGGGTGCTGGCAAGCCTGCGGTGTTGGCCTTTCCCGGCAGCAGCGTTGCTGTTTTTGTGTTGGCTGGCGAAGGCCTTGTCACCATCTCCGGCAAAGCCTTTGAGGTTCAGCCAGAGCAGGGTCTGTATATTGGCCCGAAGGAAGCCTTTTCAGTGCAGCCCACTGCGGGCACCGCTACTATCAAGCTAACCATTACGCTCTGTCCGCAAAGTGCAGAGCCGCAATGGCTGGATAAGATGCCAGATAATTTTGATGCTGCCGTTTCGCAGCGTATTTACGCGGTGGATCCAGCCAAGCGTGAAGTCATGGCTGATCGTTTTTACCAGGTGCTGATTGACGATCGAATCGGCGCGGCGGACATGACCCAGTTTGTCGGTGAAGTGCCACGCTCACGGGCTGCTGGCCATCATCATCTGTACGAGGAAACCATCACCATTCTGTCCGGCTCAGGTTATCTGTGGACGGAAGGAGCCCGGGCTGAAGTTCAACCCGGTGACATCATCTTCCTGCCGCGAAGGCAGTTGCATTCACTGGAGTGCAGCAGCGACGAGGGTATGCGTCTGGTGGGCGTCTTTTTCCCGGCGGGTAGCCCGGCCATAAACTATTAGGGCCTGTTTTAACAGGCCCTGAAAGTGAATTTTTGTACCAGCAATTGCTGGCTTAGAGCTCGTTGCGGTAAACCTTTCCGCCTTTCATAACCAACTGAATGTTGCGTAAGGCTTTGATGTCATCAATCGGATTCGACGCAACAGCCACGATGTCGGCATATTTGCCCACTTCAATCGAACCGCTGTCTGTATCTGCACCCAACATACGGGCGGGTTGAATAGTCGCAGCCTGCAAAGCCTGTAAGTTGCTCATGCCGGCTTCAACATAATATTGTGCTTCGCGAGCGGTTGCGGTTGTGCCATCGTTCGGTTCGCTGGGCAACTGGTCGGTTCCCAGCGCAATA
>JAWXBM010000101.1:0-76752 GCA_034440115.1 Lysobacterales bacterium
ACACCTAAAACTTTCGGATCCAACACAGGCCCACAAGCGGGCTCTGACTGGCGACCTTGCTATGCCGGGGCAATCATTTTACCCAGAAACTAAAAATCGATTTACAGGTTAAGAGAAATGAATTGATTGCCGGGGTACCCCGGCTTTCAATTTGGGTCCCTCCCAAAGGGCCAGCCTAACGGGTACCAGGGAGCTCGAAATCTCACTAATTTATAAAATTTTCCAGAAAGCTAGGTTGTTGTTTGGTTGTCACACGAGGAAACCTTATGCGAATTGAAGATCACTGGCTCAATCAACGCAACGCAGCCGCCGCTTGCGGGGTGTCGGTAACGGCTTTCGCAAGATGGCGCGTTCAACCCGTGGGCCGGGTAGGTCGGGAAACTTTTTACCTGGCAGCTGATATCTTGGCGAATCGCCTCGAGCATCACGCGAGACGGCTTAAACAGCCGGAAAGCGACCAGTGCACTACTCGCGCCCAACGTCTTGCAAATCTGGCATTGACCAAGGCTCAGGCTGATGGTCAGGAACTCAAGAACGCAGAGCTTCGCGAAACCCTGGCTGAAACTGAGCTGATCCATTGGGTCATTCAAAAAGCAGGTGCTGGGATTGCAGCACACTTGGCCGGGATACCTGCAGCCATCAAGCGCAGCTGCTCGAAATTGCGGCCGTCTGATATTGCGATCGCCACCCGCGAAGTGGAACGGTGTCAGTCGGTGCTGACGCGAATGCCGGAAATGGTTGATGAATATCTTCAGAACCCCGTAGCTTGAACAAGTGCATTTTCGTAAGTGGTTGATTTTTTTGAAATTGAACCGTGCGCCGGCGCACGGTTCAAATCGCCCCAGGCCTTGATCTCGGCTCTTTTGGTTTCAGGGGTGATTTCAGCCCTGCTTACTGGTTATTTTCGATGCGCTGCTTTGTCGAGTGCCTCCCGGACCCATTCCGAGAAGGCCACCCCGGCTGAGGCAGCCGCTTCCGTATATCGCGAAAGCTGATCCGGTGTAAGTCGAACGCCGGGAAACCGCACATGGCCCGTTTCTGGACGCCCCCGTTTTTTTTTGGTGGCTTTTTTATTCATTGTCGAAGTGTACCGCATGTACGCACAGATATTGACAAGAATAATTATAGTGAGTACAGTTAATACCAGACGGGCCGCTTTGGAACGGTCAACGACCAGGAGAGCATCATGCCAAAAGCCGAAGTAAACCAAATCAAGAAAGCAGAAGAAAGTCACAACATGTTGGACGTGCGCCTATCCCAGATTCGTGATTTGCTGATAGTGCTGTCGAATGAAGATGTGTTGGAAACCACCGGGCCACATCAGATGATCAGTTCCATGGCTGGAGTCATAGCCCTTGTTGAACAAGCGGAAAGTTTGTCGAGCGAGGTGTGGCCATGAACTCCGTCGAAAAAGCAACGTCGACACTTGCACTCATGAAATCATTTTTAGATCACACCAACGACGCGGACAAGGGGCTCATTCAAGCTGATTCAATTCTCACAACACTGCTTTCAAACGACCACTTTGCAACCATGGGCACAACGGTTGTCGCGGGCTCACTGTGGGCTGTTCAAGAAGCGGTGCAGGATGCGACATCATCCATTGAAAAAATGCACAGCTGCTGGAAAAATGAGCGAGAAGCCAACGAGCAAAAAATGCGGGAAGCCTTCTCAGAAAAGCCAGGCGCAGAACCAGTAGAACAGCAGTGTTCAATGGGCTGTGTAGATGCTTATTCAACCCATCTACACATGCAGGAGGCGCTTTCACACCTCAAGGATACTCAGGCGGTTCTGGAATCTTTTGTGAGCATTCACGTCCCCACGGTTTGACCCGGCATCGATGCGCGGTTGCTAAACAAAACCCCCGGCACGCTTCGCCGGGGGAGGCGGCAAGCCCTAACCCCCCCATAGACACCTTTCAGCCGTAACGCCCTGGCGGCATCGTAGCAACCCATTAACCCCCGCACGATCAGATACGCGCGCCTGGGCCATTTGGTGAAGCCTTAAAATCCTTGTAGAGCTGTAAGCTGGTCAAACAAAGCCCCGGCAGACTTCGCGGGGCTGGTGGCCACTGTAGTTATTCCCCTTCACCGCGTGACCGTGGTGAGCACCTTCGCGCGCAGGGGCTGGCAGCAAGGAAGTTGGCGTGGATACATTTGTATCCAACGAGGAGCACCTTCGCGCGCAGGGGCTGGCAGCAAGAGGGGAAGCAAGCCGCTGATTTAATGCTGCCCAAGCCTGGGGACGCTGTCTGCAGGAAAAATACTCGAATATCTGTAAGCCTTTGTGGATACAAACACGAGTGGGCAGGGTGATGCATTGAAGGTTTCTATGCGCCCTTGTTGCGACCTTGACTGAAAACGATACTTTGATTTATGCGCAATGAATCAAATAAAAAACATTAAAAACAAGTACTTAAATGGTCGGGGTGAGAGGATTCGAACCTCCGGCCCCTGCCTCCCGAAGGCAGTGCTCTACCAGGCTGAGCTACACCCCGATTGTTTGCCGCGCCCCTGTTGTTGACCCGGGGCAGACAAGGGCGTTTATTCTATAGAAAGGCCCAGCACTTGGGAAGCCAGTTAAAAACAGCATTGAACCCATGGCGGCTGTGATGTACGATACTTTTCGTGCTTCCATTGATCGCAAAAAATCCACGCTTGGCCGTTCCAAACCGCCGGAGCGTCACTGTCATAACTAAAATTCCCTGCAACAAGCCGGGGATATGAGGAGGAGTGAGTTTTAATGATCTCACCACGTGACGATTTTCCCCAGCCCACCCGCACCGAACTGAGCATCCTGAACATACTTTGGGACAAAGGACCCAGTACGGTACGTGACGTGCATGAAGCAATGAATGTCTCCGAAGTCAGTGGCTACACCACAGCCTTGAAAATGTTGCAGGTCATGCATCAAAAAGGGCAGGTGATACGCGACGATTCACAGCGGGCGCACGTCTATGCACCCGCGCAGAGTAAAGAAGCCATGCAGAATATTTTTCTGGCAGATCTGGCAGAACGGCTATTTGACGGGTCCACTTCGCGGCTGGCGTTGCAAGCCCTGGGTAGTTCACCTTCGGCCAGTGGTGAAGACATGAAGGAAATTCGCAATTTGCTTTCGCGTCTGGATGGTGACTGAGCTGAGGCGATTGAACTGAGTTAATTGCTCCAAGGTACTTAAAAACCAAGGTAATTATAAATATGCCCGCAATGGACCTCATGCTGAACAACGCGCTGGTAGTTGCGCTAGGCTGGACGCTGGTTCATTTTTTTTGGCAGGGTTGCCTTATTGCTTTGGTTTTCTGGCTGATTTGTGTATTGGCCCCACGTCACGCTGCGAGCTTGCGCTACTGGGCGGGCCTGTCAGGCATGCTGTTCTCCTTGCTGGTGATGCTGCTCACTTTCTCACTCTCTTATGCGCCAGAAGCGCGCTTCAGTCTGAATGGCGAAGCGGCGACGGCAGTCAATCCTTTCCTGGTTTTGTCAGGGAAGTTGCCAGATGCCGGAGTCTTGCTGGAAACCGGTATTGAGCCTGTACTGCCTTGGGTCGTGTTGCTGTGGTTTGCGGGAGTACTGTTCTCCAGTGCGGGCACCGCACGTGATTGGCTGGGCGTGCGCAGGTTATTGCACGAAGGCATAGTCGGAACTGAAACACAGCTTCAAATCGCCCTGGAGCGAATCAAGGCACATATGGGGGTCCAACTGCCGGTGCGATTGCTGGCATCAACGCGGGTGCTCGTGCCGCTGGCCATCGGTTGTTTGCGTCCGGTTATCCTGCTGCCAGTCGGTGTAATCGTCAGGTTGCCCCAAGACCAGTTGGAAATGATTTTGGCGCATGAGCTGGGTCACATTCGGCGCTTTGACTATTTGGTCAATCTTTTACAAATCGCCATGGAAACCTTTTTGTTCTATCACCCGGCGATAGGCTGGATGTCCCGTCGCATTCGGGAATAACGCGAGCATTGTTGTGACGACCTGGTAGTGCGGGTTTGCGGGAGACCTGCAACTTATGCCCGTGCACTGGCCAATCTTGAGGTTATCCGCAGTCCGGATTTCATGTCGGCAATTCCAGCCACCGGCGGCAATTTGCTGGCGCGCATCAAACTGATTATTGATGCTGAGTTACCTGCCAGGAGTTCCAGCCTGGCGCAGTTTGCCGTGGCAGCCATCGCCGGTCTGGTAGTAGCTCTCGGGGCGCAACAAGGCTATTCCTTGTCCTCAGAGTTGAACAGGGTGGCCTTTGCAGCACAGTTACAGGGTTCCGATGTGCAGTGGAAAACCTGGGGCATTCACGTCAGGCGTGGGGCAAAGGCGTAATGCAATATGGCCAAACATTGCGCAAAAAGCGCTTGGCACAGATGAAAAGCGAATCACTTTCATTGCGGCATATGGTGGAGCCAAAAGCTGATTTCCAGACCATCCCCAACCCAGTGCAGACGGTTAAAAGTTTGCTGGATTTACATCATCAGACTGCGACAGACGCGGATATTGAATTGTTTTCAGTTGCGGACGACTCCTTTCCTACACGAATTACTTTGCATCCTCCGGCTGATTTAGTGGCTGTTCCGGATGATGCGCAGTTCGCCCCTGACGAAAGTTCATTCGATGCGAAAACTGCAAGTGCCAGTCGGCAAGAAGCATTAGCGCAACATCTGCCGACAGCGGATTTGGCCACTAATCAAGATGAAATAAAGGTAGTTCCGCTGAAAGCCAGACCACCCAACTACCCCTGGCGTGCCAGAAAGCAGGGTATAGAGGGCTTTGTGGAGTTGGAGTTCAGTGTGAATTCTGCCGGCAAGGTAACAGATGTGAAAGTGCTCGACGCCCTGCCTGAAGGCGTGTTTGAAAAGGCAGCCAGCAGGGCTCTTTCCAAATGGACTTTTGCGGGGGAGGATGATTCCGGTTCGCGTTTCCATCAAGTCTTTGATTTTGAACTTCAGAATGTGGAAAGAGGACCACCTAGATCCCGGACCTGTGCGGTAACCGGCAGCAGGACCTGTGGAATTATTTCACCAGACATTTTTGTGGTTTGGGTCAATGAAACAACCCGTAAAACCGCAAGAACTGGTCTTAACTAATTGTAATATAAATATATATTACAATCTAATTGTATTACTCTAAATGCTCAACTTGAATTGTCGGTTTGTTAAGAATTTGTAATAAATCCCTGTTACAATCTGTTCACCTTTCAACAAGGTGGTAGCAAGTAGAAGGTCGGGGAGACTTTCCAGTAGCGTCCGGAATCAGGCATATAAACATTCGTTTAGTCTGTTTTCCTTTCTCCGATTTTCAAGTACGAAAAACGTCTTTGAATCGACCAATAGGCTAAATAAATGAATAACAGATTTCGTTTTATTACCCAAATATCGATAGCACTTTTGATGTTCCTGGTCTCAGCGGTAGCTTTGGCTCAGGAAACTACATCTGCCGCCCGTGTGACCCTGTACGGCCCTGACGGAAACGCAGTTTCCGGGCAGAGTGTCAGCATCACGGATACCCGCACCGGGGCAACCCGCAGCAGCACAACCAGTGAGTCGGGTGCAGCTTCGTTTCGTGGCTTGCCAGTTGGCGGCCCATACACCGTGAGCGTGAGTTCGCCCAATTACGCTAACCAGACAATCACAGATATCAGCCTTCAGCTAGGTGATACCTATGATGTGGTCCTGCAGTTGGGTTCGAGTACGCTGGAAGAAGTCGTTGTAACGGCAGCGATGGTAGAGACTTCGCGAATAGCGACAGGACCTTCTTCGATTTTTGGACTATCAGACCTGGAAAACTTTCCTTCGATCAATCGTGATATCCGCGACATTATTCAGGTAGACCCACGGGTTTATATCGACCTGGGCAATCGGGGTTCGTTGCAATGCGCTGGTGCAAATCCGCGTTTTAACAGCCTGACGGTTGATGGTACCCGCATGAACGACAACTTCGGTCTGAATAGCAGTGGTTATCCAACCGAGCGTCAACCATTTCCGTTTGATTCGCTACAGCAGATTGCCGTTGAGCTTGCACCATTTGATGTCGAGTACGGTGGTTTCTCATCCTGCAACATAAATGCTGTAACCAAATCAGGTCAGAATGAATGGCATGGCTCTGCCTTTTATGACTACACCTCAGATTCAATGACCGGTGACAAGATTAACAGCAAGAAAATCAACGTAGGAAGCTTCACCGAACAGCGCTACGGCGCCACACTCAGCGGGCCAATCATCAAGAATAAACTGTTCTTCTTCGCAGCATATGAGTACCTGGATGGCGCAGATACGTTTGATCGCGGTCCGGCGGATTCTGATCGGGCACTGCCGGTTGAGGGTGTATCACAGGCCCAGTTTGACGAAATAAATCAAATCGCTATGGATCTTTATGGTTACGATCCAGGCGGATTACCTTTGAGTGAACCGGTAACCGATGAGAAGATTTTCCTTCGGCTTGATTGGAACATCAATGATGATCACCGCGCAGCGCTGACCTATAACTGGAATGACGGGTACACGGTTAGTGGTGCTGACAGGGATTCGAACGAGCTTGAGTTCGGCTATCACTATTATGAAAGAGGCGCAGAACTGACCAATTATGCGGGCCAGTTATTCTCCAGTTGGACGGACAATTTCACTACTGAAGCCAAGGTTTCTTATACCGAACTCGATAACCGTCAGCTTTCCCTTAATGGAATCGATTTTGGCGAAGTGCAGATCAACACACAATTCGACCATGACGGTGATGGCAACAATTCACGTGCCACGGTTTACCTGGGTGCAGATGATTCGCGCCATGCCAACAAACTGTATTACGAAACCCTGCAGTTAAAACTGGCCGGTACCTACACCATAGGTGATCACGCCATTACGGGTGGTTTCGAGCAGGAAGGGTTCGATGTTTTCAACTTGTTCATCCAGGAAGCTGAGGGTGAATATCGTTTTAGTAATATCGCCGCTTTCCGCGCCGGCACACCCAACCGCATCACTTATGAGAATGCAGCCCCGTCAAATATAAAAGCAGACGCGGCGGCAGCTTTCCAGTACGACGTCAATACGGCGTATCTGCAGGACGAATTCGTGGTCGGTGATGTAACTCTGATCGCCGGTTTGCGTTACGACTGGTACACCGGTAGTGACGTGCCGCGACAGAATGACAAATTCCAAGGTCGTTACGGGTTCTCGAACCAACAGAATCTGGATGGAAAAGACCTGTTTCAGCCGCGTCTGGGTTTCAACTGGAACGTCTCTGATCAATTGCTGGTTCATGGCGGTGTCGGACGATTCGGCGGCGGTAACCCAAATGTGTGGCTATCAAATAGTTACTCTACCGATGGACAGACGCAGGTTGAAAGACAAGATCGAAGTGGCAGATCCGTCTTCGGAATACCTTTCAACGGCACCGGTCGCCCAATTTGGGATATTCCACAAGAACTTTTCGACGCGGTTGCTTCGGGAACTGCAGACAGTGATGTGAATGCAACGGATCCAGGTTTCAAGATTCCGTCCACCTGGAAGATTAACCTCGGATTCAACTACAACTTTGGTGCAGACCAAAGCTGGAAAGCCAATGGAGATATCATTTATTCCAAGGCGCAGGATTCCGCAACGGTTGTTGAGCTGACTTCACAACGAGTTGGTACGGCTCCGGATGGTCGACCCATTTATCGTCAGGTAGATCTGCTTGATCCGGATTGCGCCATTGATCCTGCAGCTTCCAACTGTTCTTCTCGACGTAATCTGGACTTTTTGCTGACCAACGTTGAGGGCAGTGACGCGCAGCAGACTTTGGTATCGGTAGGTATCGGTAAAGAGTATTACGATGCTGGGTTTGATTGGTTTTTGGCATATGCTTACACCAAAGCGGAAGACGTAAACCCAATGACCAGCTCGGTCGCATTTTCCAACTTCTCAACCGTGACGGCTGCGGACGTCAACAGGCCTGACCGGGCACCCACAGATTATGTTATTCCTCATCGTTTTACCCTGAGGCTTAACTGGGGCAAGGCGTTTTTTGGCGACAATATGACTCGTGTCAACATGTTCATCAGTCACAACGAGGGTCGCCCATACAGCTATACCTTTGACACCACCAACATGTTTGGTGATCCGACTTTCTTTGATCGAGCCCGATCCCTGCTTTACGTTCCAACGGGAATCTCGGATTCTCGTGTGAACTTTGCACCTGGCTTTGATACGGATGCATTTTTCGACTTTGTAAATCAAAGCGGTTTGAGCAAATATGCTGGCGAGATTGCTCCACGTAATGAATTCAACAGTTCATGGTGGACCAAGGCGGATCTCAAGATTTCTCAGGAATTCCCGAGTTTGGTGAGTGGGCACAAGTTTGAAGCGTTCTTGATCATTGAGAACCTGACCAACCTGATTAACAGCGAATGGGGTGTCCTGGAGGAAGTCAGCTTCCCTCGAATACAACCTATCGTTGATGCATCTATTGGAGCTGATGGCAAATATCTTTATGAAGAGTTTATTCAGCCTTCAGGCGAAAGCGTTGTAACCACAGCGTCTCAATGGAAAGCGCGTATTGGTTTAAGATACACATTCTGATCTGAAAAACTTGCAGTAAGTGACGGGGCGGAACTTCCGCCCCGTTTTTGTTTGGAATTACAATAGATTTTGGTTCTGATTTAAATCAATTCAGAACGGATTGCTAATGGAGATTTGCCTTGGTTGCTGATGCCGTATCCACCCGTATTTACCCTGCGGGTATGCTCAATACCCTGAGCCGACAGGAAGTCGAACGACTGACCGATGTCAGCCGTGGCAATTTGGCTGAATTGCTGCGCCGATGCGCCTTGGCTGTCTTGAACAGTGGAAGTATGACTGACGATGCGGAAGCCTTGTTGGCCCGATACCAGAACTTCAGCATCGAAGTACAACAGGTCAATCGCGGTCTGCGCCTGCAACTCACCGATGCCCCAGGTTCAGCCTTTGTAGATGGGCGCATTATTCAAGGTGTGCGAGAGTTATTATCCGCAGTCATTCGGGATCTGGTCTACTTTGACAGTGAAATCCTGGGCCATCCACACCATAATCTGGCCAGTTCCGAAGGCATTACCAACGCCGTATTTGAAATGCTCCGGAATGCCAACGCCCTGATTCCGCAGGTAGATCCTAATCTGGTAGTGTGCTGGGGCGGTCATTCCATACCCCGCGAAGAATACGATTACACCAAAACTTGCGGTTATCAATTGGGTTTGCGTGAGATGAATATCATCACCGGTTGTGGCCCGGGTGCCATGAAAGGTCCGATGAAAGGGGCCACCATCTCTCACGCCAAGCAGAGATTGAAATCCCGTCGATATATTGGAATTTCAGAGCCTGGCATTATTGCCGCTGAATCGCCGAATCCGATTGTCAGTGAACTGATTGTCATGCCCGATATCGAGAAGCGGCTGGAAGCTTTTGTGCGGCTGGGTCACGGTATTATCGTATTTCCAGGTGGCGTAGGTACAGCAGAAGAGATTCTTTACCTGCTCGGTATATTGCTCAACCCGCAGAATACTGAGCTGCCTTTCCCCATGATCATGACAGGCCCCAAAGAGTCCGCTGCTTACTTCGAACAGATTGACCGTTTCATAGGTCTGACCCTTGGGAAAGAAGCGCAAAAACTTTACGAGATCATCGTCGGGGATCCCGCAGCGGTTTCGCAGCGCATGAAGCAAGGCCTGGATGAGGTGCGAAAATACCGCATTGCCAATAACGATGCATTTTACTTCAACTGGTTACTGAAAATTGAGGAGTCTTTCCAGATTCCTTTTGAGCCCACCCATGAAAATATGGCCGGTCTGATCATAGACCGAAGCTTGCCGAAACATGAATTGGCTGCGAATTTGCGTCGTGCCTTCAGTGGCATCGTAGCCGGTAACGTTAAGCCACAAGGCTTGGAAAATATCCGCAAACACGGCAATTTCGAGATTAATGGTGAGAAAGCCATCATGCTGGAACTGGATCAGTTGCTGACCGGCTTTATTCGTGACAACCGCATGAAGTTGCCAGGTGGCACTGGCTACAAGCCTTGCTACAAGGTTGTGAGCTGAGTCCTTTGTCTAAGCTTGATCAGTTGCTCAAGGATTCTCTGGAATGCGCTTTTGGTGACGGTCCAGTGAAACGGCATCAGGGCCCATCAGGGCACGTACATCATTTAAGGTGATGCCCAAGGTGTAAACCAGTTCATCACCGTTTTCACCAGTTTCACGACGCAGCCAGCCGTTTTTCAACCACGCGTCGCGCGTCTGTGAGTCCAGGGTCTCTTCGGTTTCGCGTGCATAGGGGTCAGCATAGTGCTGCTCGGTGGCGAGTTCCAGTAAAGAATCTTTCAGATCAATGCCGGTCGCAGGTATACGCAACGCATAGCCGTTATCACTGGTAACCAACACATCCAGGGCACAGCCCTGCGGTAAGCCGCGATAGCGCTCAGCATCTTCCGGATCACGTCGCAGGAAAACCAGGTAGCGTCGGCCTTCTTCAACTACCGTGGGATTCGGAAAGTAACACTCGTTTGGGTGTAAACCGAATTCGTAAACATCGATAAATTCCAGAGGCTGGTCCACTTTGTAAGGAATGAGCACCTTGAGATATGCGCTGCCGGATACGGGGATGTCGCGAACCAGCCGGTAATCACCATCACGCATTTGAACCAGTGCTACTACATCTGCCTCAGCAGCCAGTTCGGCCAGGCTGACCGGTGGCGTGGCTTCAATTGCCTCATTCGGCTCGTCGGAATTCCCGGCATTGGCGCAGAGGACCGGCGAAAACAGCAGGCAAAGCAATAAAAGGATTGGTGTTTGTTTATGGATTTTCATGGGTAGGGGATTATAGGTCCTGTCCGTTTGCATGTATCCATCTGACCGAAGCGGGGCTGTCAGGTTCCGAATGCCCAAGGCTGGAGACTTCAAGCATGGTTTGATAGCCTTGCCGCCTGTCAATTTCTGAGTTGAAACCTTGATGAAACGCTTCAAGGTACGCAATCGAGCTAAATCCCTGGCTGGCATCTATGCTTTGCTGGCTTGTTCGGCTGGATGAGCAGAATGCCGAGCGGGCTTGCGGCTGGTAAACGACACAAACGATGAGCCAAAACCGGGACTGATCGTTCCGGTTTTTTTAGCGCAAGCGGCCCAGCTTCATACCGACTTGGACTTCATCATTCGGGCCCAGCTCGACCAGGCTGGCAACTGCCGCCGCAGGCAATAATACGATGACTGTGGAGCCCATATTGAAGCGTCCCAACTCGTCGCCTTTTTTCAGAACGATGTCACGCCGAGACCAGTCTCCGCTGACCACACGCCGGGCATAGGGTGGAGTGATGGTACCTGCCCATACCGTTTCCATGCTGGAAACCAGCATGGCACCTACCATTATTACGGCCATGGGGCCGTGAGTGGTTTGAAACAGGCAAACCACTCGCTCGTTTCGGGCAAACAGATTGGGCACCTGGCGCACGGTATAACTGGCCACGCTGAATAAGCGGCCAGGCACATGAATCATTTTCAGTAACTTGCCATCCATCGGCATATGCACCCGGTGGTAATCCTTCGGTGACAAGTAGACGGTGTGGAAGAAACCGTTGCTGAATTCAGCAAACCCCGGATCGTTGCCCAGCAATGTGCGCAGGCTGTAATGATGGCCCTTGGCCTGAAACAAGCGGTCATTGGTGATGCGACCGCACTGACTGATGCGACCATCTGCCGGGCTGGTAAATGCTGCCGGGTCCGGGTCTTGTAGCCGCGCTCCTTTTTTCAATTCACGGGTGAAGAACTCATTGAAAGTGGCGTAGTCTGCTGCATCGTCGCTTTTCGCTTCTTCCCAATTAACACCTGCCAGGCCACCCACAACCCATATTTGCAATGCCTTTAGAGGCACGAAACGTATACGCATAAAAGCGTTCACCAGCCGTGACAACAGGCGATGCGGTAACAGGTATTGAATGCCGCACAGTAGTTTTTCGACGCTACCCATGAAGCCCATTCTTCAATCTATGACTTGTAACAGGTCATGGCTCATGCTACCGATTTGCTGAGGGGCTGGAAAAACACCAAACAGGGTCGCTTGAGGACTCAGCAGCACCAGGCTGGCGCTGTGGTCAACGGCATATTCCTTATCCTCAGCGTCGTGCTCTGCCACGTGATAGACAATACCCAGCTGCATGGTCAAGGCACGTAATTGCCGGTCATCGCCGGTCAGACCCTTCAACGCAGGATCGAAAAACGACAGATATTCTGCCAGTTTTTGCGGCGTATCCCGATCAGGATCCACCGAAACCAGATAGATCACTGGCATTTCGCTTGCATCCAGCTTGCCAAGCAGTTCTTTGCGAACCTGTTGCAGTTGGTAGAGGGTATTAGGGCAAATGTCCGGGCAATTGGTAAAACCAAAAAACAGCAAAGACCATCGGTCCTTGAAATCACCCAGGGAAAAGGGCTGTCCAGACTCATCGATCAGTGCAAAATCGGCAATGGTTTTAGCTTCGGGTAGTACGATCAATGACTGCAGGTTGTTTTGCCCCCGCATTTGCAGTGTCTTGAAAAACAGTGCTCCAGACAAGGCTGCCAACAGGGCCAGGCTGGCTGCCAGCAGGAAGAAACGTGTGTTATTTTTGCTTTGGCTCATGCGTTAATCGATTCGGGTTTGGTGGGTGAATTATACTGACCTGCGAGCCTGAATGGGATTGCAATGATACAGGGAGAGTTGAGTTGAACGTCAGCCAATGGATTGATCAAGCTGCGCAGGAGTTTCTCCAGGCTGGCTTACATTTTGGCCACGGTACCGATAACGCCAGCGACGAAGCGGTCTGGCTGGTGTTGCATAGTGTTGACGCCCCCTTGGATGGCAGCTTTGAGAACTGGCAACAAAAAGTCAGCGCAGAGCAGGCCAGGCGGATTCGTGACTTGATCAGTATCCGCTTGAGCAGTCGTCAGCCACTGGCTTATTTGCTGGGCAGCGCCTGGTTTGCAGGTCTGGAATTTGCGGTGAACGAGCATGTTCTGGTGCCGCGTTCTCCCATTGCAGAGCTCATTCTCGAGGTTTATTCACCATGGTTAAAGCCAGGCCAGCTGCATCGTGTGCTGGATATGTGCACGGGTTGTGGCTGCATAGCCATAGCCAATGCCGTTTACTTGCCGGAAGTCCAGGTTGATGCGGCCGATATCAGCAGCAGCGCGTTGGAGGTCGCAAAACACAATGTGGCGCTGCATGGGGTTGCCGACCGGGTCCGGCTGATACAGTCCGACTTGTTTACGGAACTGTCAGGGCAGAAATACGACCTGATTGTGTGCAATCCGCCTTATGTCGCCAATTTTCAGAGAAACAATTTGCCGGCGGAATATCAGGCCGAACCGGAGCTTGGACTGTATTCTGGGGAGGATGGGCTGGATTTGTGCTTGCGCATCATGCTGCAATCACCCCATCATCTGACAGAAGACGGTATCCTGATCTGTGAAGTGGGCGAAAGTGCAGATCGTCTGTCGGCAGTTTTGCCTGCAGTACCCTTTCTCTGGTTGGAATTTCATTCTGGCGGTGAAGGCATTTTCCTGCTGGGAAGGGACCTTTTGCTGCAGTCTGCAGGTTGTATTGAAGCATTGATTGAGGATCGAAGTCGTGTCAGATAATTCCTTTGGTAAGTTGTTGCGTGTAACCACCTTCGGCGAAAGCCACGGGCCTGCAATTGGTTGCGTGATCGATGGTTGCCCGCCTTTATTGGAAATCAGTGCGGCAGAGATAAAGCAGCAACTGGAACGCCGGGCCACTGGTCGCTCCAGGCATACTTCACAGCGCCATGAGGCGGATGAAGTGCACATCCTGTCAGGTGTTTTTGAAGGCCGTACTACGGGTACATCGATTGCGCTGTTGATTGAGAATACCGATGCGCGCTCGAAAGATTATTCGGAAATCAAGACCCAGTTCCGGCCCGGGCACGCCGATTTCACCTATTGGAAAAAGTACGGCATTCGGGATTACCGGGGTGGTGGCCGCTCTTCTGCCCGTGAAACCACCATGCGGGTGGCTGCCGGCGCACTGGCGCGTAAATGGTTACATCAGGAGCTGGGTATTGAGATTCTTGGGTGGCTGGCGCAACTGGGACCCATTCGCACCGATGAAAACCCACAATGGGATAGCGTGGACGACAATCCTTTTTTCTGCCCGGATCCAGGCAAGGTACCGGAATTAGAGAGTTTTATGGATGCCTTGCGCAAATCCGGTGATTCAGCCGGTGCGCGGGTCAATGTAGTCGCCAGGAATGTACCGGCTGGTTTGGGCGCGCCCTTATACGGCAAGCTGGATGCCGAATTGGCGAGCGCCATGATGAGCATCAATGCGGCCAAGGCGGTTGAAATCGGCGCAGGATTTGCCAGTGTTGCGCAAAAAGGTTCAGAGCATCGTGACGAAATGACCCAGCAGGGCTTCCTGAGCAACCACGCAGGAGGTATCCTCGGTGGTATATCCAGTGGGCAGGATATTTTGGTCAGCACAGCATTCAAACCCACCTCCAGTTTACGGCTACCCGGACGTAGCGTGGACCAGGATGGCAATGAAATCGAAATTGTAACCAAGGGCCGCCATGATCCCTGTGTGGGCGTCAGGGCCACGCCCATTGTGGAAGCCATGATGGCTTTGGTTTTGATGGATCACGTATTGCGTGACCGGGCCCAGATGGGTAAAACTCGAGGTGTACAGATTGCGCTTGATTGAAATCAATAGAACGCTTATAAACAACAGCTTACATTTACTAATTAACTGAATTTATGAATAGAAAACCCAGAATTGCCGTCGTAGGTGCCACCGGCGCTGTTGGTGAAACCATGTTGTCCATACTGGCAGAGCGCGGCCATCGCGAGGATAGAGTCGTGGCGCTGGCCAGTGAACGCTCCGTCGACGAAGACGTGGATTTCGGCAATACCCAACTGACTGTGCAGAACCTCGCCACATTTGATTTTACCGGCATCGATTACGCGCTGTTTTCCGCCGGAGGGTCGGTGAGCAAAGAGTTTGCACCGAAAGCGGCAGCCCGGGGAGCGATTGTCATCGACAATACTTCGGCCTTTCGTTACGACAAGGATATTCCTCTGGTGGTGCCGGAATGCAACGCGCATGTGCTGGATGGAATCAGCGGCGGTTGCATCATAGCCAACCCCAACTGCTCAACCATCCAGATGGTGGTCGCATTGGCCCCCATCCATCGTGAAGCCGGGATCAGCCGCATAAATGTGGCAACTTACCAATCGGTCTCCGGTGCAGGCCGCAAGGGCTTGAATGAGTTGGCCCACCAAACAGCCGCGAAACTCAACTTCAAGGAAATTGAGCCATCTGCTTTTGCCCAACCCATCGCCTTTAACGTGATCCCCCAGATTGATGAGTTGCTGGAAAACGATTACTCCCGTGAAGAGATGAAAATGGTCTGGGAAACGCAGAAGATACTCGAAGACGAAAATATTCTGGTCAATGCCACGGCAGTTCGAGTGCCGGTGTTTTATGGTCATGCCGAGGCGGTGCATTTTGAAACGCGCGAAGACATCTCCCTTGAGCGGGTGCGCGAACTACTGCAAAACGCTGCCGGGGTAATGCTGGTGGAAGGCAAGGATAAACAGCATCCGACACCATTTACACATGGCGCTGGTAAGGATGCGGTTTATGTGGGCAGATTGCGGCGTGACATCAGCCACCCGCGCGGCATCAATATGTGGGTAGTAGCGGATAACGTCCGCAAAGGGGCTGCGCTCAATGCAGTTCAGATAATGGACTATCTTGAATCCAGGCAAACGCTGGCTGGCAACTCAGCCAAGGCGCACGTAAAATCGGTAGCAGCAAGTGCCGGATAACAATTCCCGAATGGAATCAACCGGCCCAGATTTGTGGAAAGTCGGGGCCTGGTGGAGGGACAGATGTCTTACAACATGAACCCTGCCAGGCTGATTTGGCTTGCCTTGCTGATATTGCTCAGCCCATCTGTATTTGCCCTTGGTTTGGGCAATATCAAGGTGGAGTCGTATCTTAACGAACCTCTCATCGCCCGTATCGATTTGCTGGTCCGACCAGGGGAAGATATTTCTGGTGTCACTGCCAAGCTGGCATCGGCCGAAGATTACGCCTTGATTGGTGCCAGTCGCGATGCGATTTCCGTGCCCCTGCGTTTCACCGTGGACACGCAAACAGATCAACCATTTGTGCGGGTTGCCAGCAATTTGCCGGTGAGCGAGCCGGTAGTTCGATTGATTATTGAGTTGAACTGGGCCAGTGGCCGTTTATTGCGCGAATACACCCTGTTCCTTGACCCGCCTACGGTTCCATCAGTGTCCACGCCACCACCGGTCATTGACCAGCGCAGGCAGCCACCAGCCGCAGCGCAGCCTGAACCCGCAATGGAAAGTGCTGTTGAAGAAGACTCCATTGTTGAAGATTCTTATTCGGCTGCGAAGCAAGCAGAACCGCCAGAGGAAGAGTCTGTCAGCCAAACGGGTGGGCAGTTCACCAGCGACAGTGGAGCCGAAGAAAGTGTATCCGACGAAAGTGTATACGGACCGGTACAATCCGGAGATACACTCTGGCGCATTGCCAGCAACTGGGCTGATAGCTCTGGAGCCAGTGTTAACCAGGTCATGCTGGCGATTCAACGCAACAACCCACAGGCTTTCATCAATAACAACATCAATCTGTTGAAACGCGGTGCCATTCTGCGTATGCCAGGCTCAGGCGATATCTCGGCAATTTCCTCCGCTGCTGCCCGCGAAGAAGTACAGCAACAAGAGCTGGTTTTTGCCGGCGGCGTGGCCTTACAGCCCAGTTCACAAGACAGCCCGCAAGCCAGTTCTCAGGCTATTGCGCCTGCAGTTGAAACACCACTGGTCGACGTTGCCTCTGAGATGAGCAGCACCAGCCAGGCAGACCCCCGTGTGAATGAAAGCCCACAACTGGAAATTGTACCGCCGTCAGAAGACTCCGGCACGGACAGCGCTTATGGTGCTAAAGACACAGCAGAGGGCAGTTCAGCTTCCACCTCGGCGGTGGCTTTACAGGAAGAGTTGGCTCGCAAAGAAGAGGCCCTGATCACCGAACAACAAACCAATGAATATCTGCAACAGCGAATCAAGGAGCTGGAATCTCAGGTTCAGGCTGTAGGCTCTGCGGATCTGGTTGTAGAAGATGAAGAAATGGCCGCCATGGAATCGCGCTTGCGGGATCAGCGCCAGGCAGATGATAGTGCTGGCGATGTCGAAGCGGAAGCGGTTCAGGCTGCGCCCGCTGTTCCGCAAGTGACTACTGATTCAAGCTCGGCTGGAAAGCCCTGGTATACCCGTTGGATCACCTGGGTGATTGTTCTTTTGGTACTGGCAGCCGCTGCGTTCGGATGGCTCCGCAGTCGTCGCGGCGGTGATGCTCCGGAACTGGCCGTTGCTGATACGAATGAAACTGGGGTGCGTGGCATTAAGGACGAAGCAGAAGAAATCCTCAAAGTCCTCAAGCCCGCAGATAAACCGGCACATTCCATTGACGAGGATAGTGATACCGTCAGTGATGCAAGCTCTAAAGAGGAGTCGGATGACGATTCGGGCAGGCCGGTAACCCGGTTTAGCCAGTCGAGACATTTTGATCATGAAGAAGCCCATGTCCTTGATGAAGACAGTGCAGACCCTGAGGTCAGGCTTGACCTGGCGAGGGCTTATATTGCCATGGGTGATCGCGAAGCTGCCCGTGCCATCCTGGGTGAGGTTATTGAACATGGCGATGAAGCCCAGAAGGCAGAAGCACAAGATATGCTGGCTGGCCTGTAGGTGAGCTAAGGCTGATAAATGGACTGATCTCAGGGGCCGGGCAGGGCAACCTGTCCGGCCTTTGTCTTTCTTCAGGAACAGGAATATGCGCTACGCCATTGGGCTGGAATACGACGGCAGCGGTTATCTGGGTTGGCAGATACAGCGTCAGGAGCCCACGGTACAGGGTTGCCTGGAGCAGGCCGTTGCGCAGGTTGCGAATCACGAAGTGCGGATCCATTGCTGTGGACGTACGGACTCGGGTGTACATGCTCTTTGCCAAGTAGCACATTTCGATTCCATGGCAGAACGCAGTGAACGTGCCTGGGTACTGGGGATTAACAGTAATTTACCGGCTGACATCAGTGTGTTGTGGATACGCCAGGTAGATGATGATTTTCATGCCCGCTTTGCAGCTTATGCCCGGTCTTATCAATACCGGGTGCTGAACCGCTGGATACGACCGGCTTTGGAAGCGCGTTACGTCAGCTGGTATCGCAAACCGCTGGATGCAGCACGGATGCATGAGGCGGCACAGTTGCTGTTGGGTGCACATGATTTTTCGGCATTTCGGGCAGCAGGGTGTCAGGCCACACATGCGATCAGGGAAATCCAGGCGATCAGCGTCCGCCGACAGGATAACCGGATATTGTTGGACGTGACGGCCAATGGTTTCCTCTACCACATGGTGCGGAATATTGCCGGTAATCTGATGGCCATCGGCAGTGGCGAGCAGAAGCCCGGTTGGATGGCACAGTTGCTTGCAGGCCGGGACAGGACTCTGGCTGCCGCAACTGCAGCGCCGGAAGGTTTGTATTTCATGGGTGCGCGGTACCCGGAAAAATACGCGCTGCCTTCAACAGCGATTGATTTCCCGGATCAGCGGGTTCATTAATGGCCTATCGATAAAGAATCAGCGGAATGAATAATGTAAGGGTAAAAATATGTGGTCTGACCCGCGATGAAGACGTCGCGGCAGCCGTGGGCTGCGGCGTAGATGCGCTTGGATTCGTCTTTGTGCCCGACAGCAAGCGCTGCATTACTGCAGCCACAGCCACAAGACTTTGTCAGTTGGTCCCGGCTTTTATTTCACGGGTTGGATTGTTCCTGGACCAACCAGTTGCTGATATCGAAGAAATATTGCAGCAGGTGCCGCTCAGCGCCTTGCAATTTCACGGCCGCGAAAGCGCCGAATTTTGCAGACAGTTCATGCGCCCGTATATCAAGTCAGTGAGCCTTGAAGCAGGTAGCAGTATCTCTGATTTGGAGCACGTCTATCCTGACGCGGCTGCCATATTAGTAGACAGTCATGAACCCGGTGGCCTGGGAGGCACGGGAAAAACATTGGACTGGCAGCAGGTTCAACCCGGTTCGCGACCGCTGATATTGGCCGGCGGTTTGAACCCACAGAATGTCGCGGCTGCGATACAGTTGGTTCGCCCTTGGGCGGTAGATGTATCCAGTGGCGTGGAGTTTTCTCCTGGCATCAAGGATGCCGCAGCAATAAAGCTATTTATCAGCGAGGCAAGGCAGTGAGTACAGAGGCGTTACAGGCATTATTCCAAGCAACATCCCAAGCAACATCCCAAGTATCAACTCTGGTATCAGAGCCCGATAATGGAGGGCATTTTGGCCCCTACGGCGGCAGTTATGTATCTGAAACACTGATACACGCACTGGATGAGCTGAAAACAGCCTGGAATCGCTGGCGTAAAGACGATGATTTCGTCGCCAGGCTGGATGCCGATCTGGCGCATTTTGTCGGCCGGCCGTCACCGGTCTATTTCGCCAAACGGTTGACCGAATTATCGGGCGGGGCTCGTATCCTGCTCAAACGTGAGGATTTGAATCACACCGGTGCGCACAAGATCAACAACACCGTTGGCCAGGCCTTACTGGCTGAGCAAATGGGTAAAAACAGATTGATCGCCGAAACCGGAGCGGGGCAGCATGGCGTTGCTTCTGCAACAGTGGCTGCGCGGGCGGGCAAGGAATGTGTGGTCTACATGGGCGAAATCGATATTGCCCGTCAAGCCAGCAACGTGTTTCGCATGAAGCTGCTGGGCGCGGAAGTTCGCCCCGTCAGTAGTGGGTCGAAAACCCTGAAGGATGCTTTGAATGAGGCCATGCGGGATTGGGTATCGAACATCGACGATACTTTTTACATCATCGGTACCGCAGCGGGTCCGCATCCTTACCCGGTTATGGTGCGGGATTTCAATGCCATCGTGGGCCGCGAAGCCAGGCGCCAGATGCTGCAACAATATGATGCTTTGCCGGATGCGCTGGTTGCCTGCGTTGGCGGCGGCTCCAATGCCATAGGTCTGTTCCATCCTTTTATTGGCGACAGCTCGGTCAGGATGTTTGGTGTTGAAGCGGCTGGGCGAGGTCTGTCTTCCGGTGAACATTCGGCATCTTTGTGTGCTGGCCGGCCGGGCATCCTGCACGGTTGTCGCACCTATTTGATGGATGACAGTAATGGGCAGATCATCGATACCCACTCTGTTTCAGCCGGTTTGGATTATCCGGGAGTAGGCCCGGAGCATTCCTGGCTGAAGGATACGGGCCGGGTCGAATACGTGGGTATTACCGATCAGGAGGCACTGGATGCATTCCATAAACTGACCCGCCTTGAAGGCATTCTGCCAGCGCTGGAAAGCAGTCATGCGGTTGCCTATGGCATGAAGCTGGCGGCAAACATGCGGCCGGATCAGACGGTTCTGGTTAATTTGTCGGGCAGGGGCGATAAGGATGTAGCCACCGTGGCAGACCTGGAGAAAATAACGCTGTGACTAATCGCATAGACCAATGTTTCATCCGGCTTGCCGCCAAATCCCGCAAGGCGCTGGTGCCATTTATCACTGCTGGTGACCCGCATCCGGACTGGACTGTGGGCATCATGCACCAGTTGGTGGCGTCAGGTGCCGATTTGCTGGAGCTGGGTATTCCTTTTTCCGATCCGATGGCCGACGGGCCGGTAATACAGGCTGCCAGTGAACGTGCCATTCGCAAGGGCGTCTCGTTGCGTTCGGTTTTGAGCATGGTGGCAAGCTTCAGGGAACAGGATCAGACTACTCCGGTAGTCCTGATGGGCTATATGAATCCGATCGAACGCTATGGCTATGAAGCTTTAGCCGCAGATGCCGAAAAATCAGGCGTGGATGGCATACTGATGGTGGATTGCCCGCCTGAAGAAATGCTGGAGTTGACGATTCTGTTAGAGCAGCATGGCGTCCACCCGATTCGTTTGCTGGCCCCGACGACCACATCTGCACGGATCGGCTTGGTGGCAAAGCATGCCAAGGGTTATTTGTATTACGTCTCCTTCAAAGGCATAACGGGCGCGGACAAACTGGATCAAGCAGGCATCGTGGCTCCCCTGAAAGAAATAAGGCAACACACCGACTTGCCAATAGCCGTGGGCTTCGGCATTAAGGATGCCGAAACAGCCGCCGCTGTATCGCAACTGGCTGATGGGGTGGTAATCGGCAGCGCGCTGGTTGAAACGCTGGCCAAAGCAATTTCAGTTGAGAATGCTGCTGAGTTGGCTGCCGGGTTTCTTGCGCCAGTTCGTAAGGCCATGGACAATGTGGCAGCATAAGCCAGCCGCGGTAACCAGAGAGAGACAGTCTAATGAGTTGGTTCCAGAAACTGATGCCAGCAAGAATTCGCACTGAGGGTGGTAACAAGCGTACGGTACCTGAAGGCTTGTGGACCAAGTGCCCGGACTGCACAGCGGTGCTGTATCGCCCGGAACTGGAGCGCAACCTGTTGGTATGTCCCAAGTGCAACAAGCACATGCCGGTGGGCGCACGGGCCCGTTTGCTGCAGTTCTTTGATCCCGATACCACCCAGGAAATCGCCGCCAATCTGGAACCCACCGACCCGCTCAAGTTCCGTGATACCAAAAAATACAAAGACCGCATCATTGCCTCGCAGAAAGCTACCGGTGAGAAAGACGCGCTGATCGCCATGCGCGGAAAAATGCAGGATGCGCCATTGATCGCCTGTGCTTTCGAATTCCGCTTTATGGGTGGATCCATGGGTTCAGTGGTAGGGGAAAAGTTTGCCCGTGCCGGGCAGGAAAGTTTGCGTACCCGTACTCCCCTGGTGTGTTTTTCGGCCACCGGCGGTGCGCGCATGCAGGAAGGTTTGTTGTCGCTGATGCAGATGGCCAAAACCAGTGTGGTGCTGGCCAAACTGGCTGAAAACGGTATTCCCTTTATCTCGGTTTTGACGCATCCCACCATGGGTGGTGTGTCGGCCAGTTTGGGTATGCTGGGTGACGTGAATATCGCGGAGCCCGGTGCATTGATCGGTTTCGCGGGCCCGCGCGTGATCGAACAAACCGTTCGGGAAAAACTGCCGGAAGGTTTTCAACGGGCAGAGTTCTTGTTGGAGAAAGGTGCCATCGACATGATCGTGGACCGGCGCCAGTTACGTGACCAGATCGCCCGCCTGCTGGCATTGCTTGGTGGCGGCTCACAGCCCCGGCCGGTAATTGGCGAACTGGTGCACCTGAGCTGAAGTAATCCTGTTTTTTCAGCCGGTTTTCGACACGGCGTTCATGGCTAATTCGCACCCCTCTATGCCCAGTAATCCTGACCTCAAAAAACTGCAGGATTGGCTGCGTGTTTTGGAAACACGCCATCCCACCACCATTGATCTGGGTCTGGCTCGTGTGGGCGAAGTCTGGCGCCGGTTGGGACAACCGCGGCCGGCAAAACAAGTCTTTATCGTGGCAGGCACCAATGGCAAGGGCTCTACGGTGGCCTACATCGATGCTATGTTGCGAGCCTTATCCTTTCGCAGCGGCATGTACACCTCACCGCATGTGTTTCGCTACAACGAGCGTGTCAAGACGGGTGACCAGAGAGAGACTAAAGAAGCCAGCGACGCCGAAATGGTCGCGGCGCTCAATGCCGTAGAACAAGCCAGGGCGGACACAGGTTTGAGCTATTTCGAGCACGGAACACTGGCCGCTTTTCTGCTGATGGAGCAAGCGGAGCTGGATTTTGCGGTGCTTGAGGTTGGTCTTGGCGGGCGGCTGGATGCAGTAAACCTGATTAATGCGGATTGTACCGTGATCACTCCGATCGGTCTGGACCACCAGGAATACCTGGGCCCGGATCGGGAATCCATTGGTTGCGAAAAGGCTGGTATTTTGCGCCAGGGTCGTCCTTTGATCTGCGGTGAAGCCGAACCACCAGCCAGTGTGATACGTCGCGCACAGGATCTGGCGGTGCCGGTGCAGCGATTGGGTAAGGAATTCCGGGTGCAATTGCGCGAGGAAGGCTTGCTTTGGCAGAGTGAAAACCAGCAATTGATGCTGCCTGAACCGCCGTTGATGGGACCTCATCAGTGCAACAACCTGGCGACTGCCGTTGCTGCGGTAGGCACCTTGTTGCCAGAGGCTGTTGCGCAACCAGAAAAACTCGCGCAAGGCATCAAGGCAGTGCGCCTGCCCGGTCGTTTGCAGCCGCATCCTCATGACCCGCGCATCATCATCGATGTCGGGCACAATCCATTGGCGGCCGAGGTGGTCAGTCAAATGCTGCACGCAAACGGTAGCCGTGCAGATATCTGTGTGTTGGCCATGTTGCGTGACAAAGATGCAGCAGAGGTGGTCCGTATCCTGGACGGACAAGTAGGCCAATGGTTCTGCGCTGGATTGGAAGGTGAGCGTGGTCGCAGCGGGGTCGAACTGGCCGAGTTGGTGGCGGGAATCAGCGGTCGACAACGCGTCAAAGCATTTGCTCAGGTTGAAGATGCAGTGCTAGCTGCCGCTCACAACGCAGCAGAATTTCAACTGATACTGGTATTCGGATCTTTTGTTACTGCAGCAAAAGCTCTGGGTTGCGGTTTGCCCAAGGTATAGCCGTGTTGTTCCGGCCTTGCCCGGACAATGAATTAACACGCGGTGGGTCATGCTGCTAGAATCGCTCTGCACAGCAGCAACACGTTGCCATTTGACTAGCCGGAAGTAGCACTATGGATAAAGCACTGAAACAACGCCTGGTCGGCGCCAGCGTTTTGATTGCATTAGCGGTGATCGTGCTGCCCATGTTACTGAGTGGTCGGCCCGATTCAGAACAGCAGCAATCGGAGCAGATTGAGTTGCCGGCACGACCTGATGGTGCGTCCTTTGAGACTCGTCGTTTTCCCCTGGTAGAAGAAACGGCTGCACCCCAGAAGCGGGCGGAGCCCAGGGAACAAGTACAGCAATCACCCGAGTCAGATTCTGTCTCTCCGGGTGCTACTGCCAACGTTAATTCCCAACTGGGCGATACGGAAACCAACGACCCGGTGGCAAACGTGAGTACAGATGAAGTTGGAGATGTTGTGCAGCAAGTCGCATCGCAGGCGGATGAAGATGGCCTCGACGGCCTGCCGCCGATCGCTTCGATAGAACTGCCGGTCAGTGAAAAAGTGGATCTGCCCGTGGCTGTGGCAGCCCCCGTCCAGACAACGCCGGCGCAAAGTTCCAACGGCCGCTATGCCGTGCAAGTAGCCAGCCTGGGTAGTGAAGTCAATGCCAAACAATTGCAGTCCAATCTTGAAGCCAAAGGCTTCAATGCCGTCACTGACACAATTGAGTCCGATGTGGGCCGTTTGAATCGTGTCAGGGTAGGGCCTTATGACTCAGAAGCTGAAGCCATGGCGGCAGTAAAAAAAATTCACAGTCAGGTGGATGGTGTCAGTCCACGCATGGTAGACCTTGATCCGGCAGCCACAACCCTGGTTACCAACCCTTCAGATCCGCTGGTGCGATGGGTAGTGCAGTTGGGCAGTTTTGGTGAAAGCTCCAATGCAGAAAACTTGGTCACGCAGGTTCGTGCCCAAGGTTTGAGTGCGTACAGTGAAAAAGTCACTTCATCTTCTGGTGCTGCCATCAATCGCGTGCGTGTCGGGCCCTTTCTGCTACGTGGAGATGCGACTAAAGCGCAGCAGGATTTGAATTCCAGCCTCAGTATCAACGGCGTGGTCATGAGTGCGGATTGATGTGCACTGGGTATTGGTCATAAAACTCCTCCAGCCTTAGCCATGATTTGGCCTGATTACGTCATTCTGGCTGCCGTTGCCATCTCCGTATTGGTGGGTGCATTGCGTGGCTTTATTAAAGAAGTACTGGCTCTGGCCATCTGGGCCTTGGCTTTCGTGCTCGCCTATCGATTTGCTGGCGATGTAGGCGCTTTGATGGAGGCGCGGGTCAGCCTTCCGTCCGCCCGCCTGGCCATGGGGTTTGCCGGAATTTTTCTGGTTGTGCTGGTTTTGGGTGGGCTGCTGGTTTATTTGATCGGTCGGCTGGTGGAATCTACCGGCCTGAGTGGCACGGACAGATTGCTGGGTGGTGCCTTCGGCGCCGCCAGGGGATTGGCCATTGTAGTGACTTTCCTGTTGATAGCCGGATTAACCCCCATTCCTGCAGACCCCTGGTGGAAAGAATCAGCCCTGATTGAGAGATTGATGCCTTTGGTGGATTGGGTCGCCGGGTTTTTGCCTGAGAGTGCCAGTCAACAACTGGATTTTGATCCCCAATCTGAACCTTAGTCTGATCGCCAATCTGATCAACTGGCCGAGCCCCAGCCGGGTCAAGGTCCCGATCAATAGATTGAAGCACAAAAATCCGCTGATAATGCTCAGGCGTATATTAGTGACCTGTAACAGAGAAATCGATAGCGCCTCGCTCGGCCTTGCGGTGCCTGACTGGGTCTTCACTCTGCCGATAGCTGCGGTTATCGGCCTCGCTCCAGACCGGCGCCAGGCACCACCATTCCTTCGCGTTCCATCTACCGCTCTCTCTGTTACAGGCCACCAGTGGCCGTGTTAAACTTCGCCCCGGGCGTGCCGCCCCCAGTCTGAACGGATCGTTTTTCATGTGTGGAATCATAGGAATAGTCGGTAACAGTGATGTTGCAGCTTCCATTTACGAAGCGATGACCATGTTGCAGCATCGGGGCCAGGACGCCGCCGGCATCGCTACATTGGATGGCTACCAGATCAATTTACACAAAGGCAGTGGCCTGGTGCGCGATGTGTTTGGCCCGGCTGAAATGCGCCAACTGGCTGGTACCACCGGCATTGGACATGTTCGCTACCCAACAGCCGGAACCGATGAAACTGCCGAAGCGCAGCCTTTTTACGTCAACTCACCATACGGCATTGCCCTGGGGCACAACGGCAACCTGACCAATACCGAAACACTGACACAGGAGTTGTTTGACAGCGATCGCAGGCACCTCAATACCCGTTCTGACTCGGAAGTTCTGTTGAATGTGTTGGCGCACGAGCTGCAAGCGCTCAATCCGAAAGCCTTGCGCCCGGAACACCTGTTTCTCGCCGTGGATGCGGTGCATCGGCGGTGTAAAGGTGCCTATGCTGCGGTGGCTATTATTCCCGGACACGGCATGTTGGCTTTTCGCGATCCCTGGGGAATTCGTCCCGCTGTACTGGGCAGACGGGAATCGAAAGCCGGAATGGAATACGCTGTTGCATCGGAAAGCGTTGCACTGGATGGACTGGGTTTTGAATTTATGCGTGATCTGCGGGCTGGTGAAGCTTTGTTCATCACTCTGAATGGCGAATTGCATTCGCACAACAGTCCACTGGCACAGCATCTGACACCGTGCATTTTCGAATACGTTTATTTTTCTCGCCCCGACTCTCTGATCGACGATATCTCGGTCTATAAGGCCCGATTGCGTATGGGTCAGGCTTTGGCGAGGAAGATATTACGCGAGCGGCCTGATCACGACATTGATGTGGTTATTCCTGTACCCGATACCAGTCGCACAGCGGCCTTACCCTTGGCCTTTGATCTGGATGCCAAGTACCGCGAAGGCTTTATCAAGAATCGATATATTGGTCGGACGTTCATCATGCCTGGCCAGGAAGAGCGCCAGAAATCGGTAAGGCAGAAACTCAACGCCATTGAATTGGAATTCCGTCGCAAGAACGTGCTGATTGTGGACGATTCCATCGTCCGCGGAACCACTTCAAAACAGATCATCCAGATGGCTCGTGATGCAGGTGCCCGCAAAGTGTACTTTGCTTCGGCTTCTCCTCCGGTGCGGTATCCCAATGTGTACGGCATTGATATGCCGGCCACCTCAGAATTGATTGCTTCGGGCCGCAACCGGGAAGAAATTGAGCGGGAACTCGGTGCGGATTGGCTGATTTATCAGGATCTTCCGGATCTGGTTGAGGCCTGTCGTGGCGGCATTAAAGGTGTTTCGCAGTTCGACACTTCCTGTTTTTCCGGTGAGTATGTCACTGGCATCAGTGACGATTATTTACAGGCCTTGCAGGTCTCCCGCTCTGATCTGGTGCGCGCGCAACGACGTGCGGCCAGCGTTCGTTAGGGCGAGATAGTTTATGCAACGCGAAGCCATGTCCAAGGTTGATACCGCCTGGTTGCGTATGGAGCAACCCACCAACCTGATGATGATCACCGGTGTAATCGGATTGGGCAAAAAGGCCAGTTACGAAAACCTGATCGAAACCATCAGTCAGCGCTTCCTGACTTTTCGACGATTCCGGCAGAAAGTTACCAAAACGTCTTCCGGCGCATACTGGGAAATCGATGAAGATTTCGACCTGCATGGCCACGTGCGTCGTGTGGCGCTGCCTGGTGCTGCTGACCAGGATGAGTTGGAAGAATACGTCAGTGATTTGGCCAGCACTGCATTGGATCCTTCGCGACCCTTGTGGCAATTCCACTACGTGGAAAACTTCGTTGACGGTCCGGTGGTAGTCACGCGCATACATCATTGCTACGCTGATGGTATCGCGCTGGTGCAGGTGTTTCTCAGTCTTACCGATACCGAGCGCACAGACATTTACAAGCAGGTCAACAGTAAATCCTGGAAGAAGCAAAGAGTCAAAGAGTCCAGTGTTTTCCAGCGTTTGCTTGAACCCGCGAAAGATGGCGTGGATTTTGCCATTCACAAATCGCAGCAGTTGTTGGAAGAGGCCGTACAGATTCTGCAGCAGCCTGACAAAGCAGGTGAGTACCTGACAGTTGCAGGTGAGTTGTTGCGGGAGCTATCGCAGGCGTTGTTGCTACCCAATGATCCACCCAGTCGTTTCAAGGGCAAACTGGGCGTGCGCAAACGGGTGGCCTGGGCTGATCCCATTCCATTGGAAGAAGTAAGGGCCCTCGGTAAATCCCTCGGTTGTACCGTTAATGATGTTTTGATTGCTGCAGTCAGTGGCGCTTTGCGCGCTTATCTGCAAGAGCGTGAACACGATCTGGAAAACCTGCCGGAAATACGTGCCACGGTTCCGGTGAATCTCCGACCGTTGGAGCACGCTAAAGAATTGGGCAATCATTTCGGTCTGGTATTCCTGGCTTTGCCGGTTAACGAGGCTAACCCGTTGGAGCGCGTTTACCGTGTGCAGGAGCGCATGAACGAGTTGAAAGCCAGTCGCCAGGCGACTGTGGCTTTTGGTTTGTTGGCCGCACTGGGCATGGGGCCGCACGCAGTGCAGAAACCCGCTTTGGACTTGCTGAGTGAAAAGGCCACCATGGTTTTGACCAACGTGCCTGGGCCGCAGCAGCCGCTGTATCTGGCCGGTGGCGAAGTCAAGGACATGATGTTCTGGGTGCCCCAGTCCGGAACTATTGGCATGGGTGTGAGCATACTCAGTTATAACGGCCAGGTATTTTTTGGCCTGATGACGGACCGGCGGCTGGTCAATGACCCGGCGAAAATCATTGACCGCTTCGGTGTTGAGCTGGAGAAATTACTCAAGCTGGCCATGATGCTGCCGCTTGGCGAACGCCCCTGCAGAGGCCTTGCCGAAGACTTGCTGTCGTTGGGTATTCAGTTTCTGCCAGATGAGGCGTAAAGCCGGATAGGCCAAACTGTAACCGCCCTGAATTCAGAAAAACGATTATAAGATGTTGTTTCATTGAGACTTTGTTCACAAATATGTCCGCCTTGGTGCAATATGCGGGTTAGCAAGCCTGCCTGACGGCAAACCCGGATTTACCCGAATTGTTTTCTTATCTGTCCTGATTGCGCCAGCGATGTACCAGATCTTCCACGCTGATATCGGCTGGCCCATGATGCCACTGGCCAGCATAATCAATGTCACTGGAATTGGGCGGAGGATCCGGGCGATAGATTTGCACCCTGATGGGCATCGGAACGGACTCGCCTACAATAATAGCTTCACCTTGAGCCAGAGTTGATAAGGCGTCCAGCATACCCCTGGCCGCATCCGGCACCAGTTGACGGACATATTCCTGGTCATCCGGATTGGAAATACGCAGGCAAACAAAACTGTTGCATTGTGCCAATACCGTTTCGGATAACTCGTGCGGACGTTGGCTGACGACACATAAGCCTACACCGTACTTACGGCCGGTCTTGGCGATACGCTCCATGGCGCGGCGGGTCTGTTTATGTTCATCCGAGTCGCTACGCGTAATGTAGGAATGCGCTTCTTCACAAATCAGGAATATGGGAAATTCGCGACAGCGCGGGTTCCAGTAATTGAACTCGAACGCCAGGCGACCTATCTGCGAAGTGACCGTGGCGTGGATATCGTAGGGAACCGCGCTGAGGTCCAGCACGGTAACCTTGGCCCGGGGCTGGCCCAGGCCGACGAAGTCCCTGAGCAAATCGGGAAGTGACTCAGATGAGTTTCGTTTGGCCGGCTTCAACAGGAAATCGTAACGGTTGTCATTCATGCGGCTTTGCAGCTTGACCAGCAACTGGTCGAATTTACCGAATAAGGCGGTCGTGCCTTTGCCGAAACTGCTGGTAGCCTCGTTGACGACTCTGAATCTTTTTACCAACTCATCCAGAGAAAAATACAGCGGTGTATCCACTGTGATATGTCCGGTATCCATGGAGCTGTTTGCTTCGCGCTTCAACTCCAGCACCGAATTGCGCAAAAAGGCGATTTGTACCGGCGCATCTTCGTCATCGTGGTCAATCAGCAATTCCACCAGGTCGGAAAAGGTGAGCAGCCAATAGGGCATTTCCAGTTCATCGGCATCGATGCAGCGGGTTAGTTCCTTGGGAAAAGCTGAATGTGAGCGCAAATCGGATTTCTTCAAACCATACTCACCATGCAAGTCGAGCAGGATGATATGGGCATTGGGCATGGCTTTGAGAGCAGACTGGATCATGCTGGTTACCGTCCACGACTTGCCAGAGCCGGACTGGCCAAGAATGGCGACGTGGCGCCCAAAGAATGATGAAGCATCTATGTACGCTTCTATCGATTCAAAAGAG
The DNA here is from genome assembly GCA_034440115.1 of Lysobacterales bacterium. Classification (GTDB taxonomy): domain Bacteria; phylum Pseudomonadota; class Gammaproteobacteria; order Xanthomonadales; family SZUA-36; genus JAWXBM01. Next base: position 29,985 of record JAWXBM010000101.1, read on the forward strand.
CTCAAGTAACCGATCTTGAAATCGGCATCGGCGTAACCTGCGAACAAGCCGCTCAAGGCTTCCGCGGTTACGATATAAACCTCTGCGCCGGTGGTGGGGTAGTGGGCTATACCGCGATAAAAATCACCTTGCTGATTCAGCTCGCCTACCGGGTTCATGCGCACCATCCGCACCAGTTCACCCGCAGAGCCACGCTGTTGCCACATGCTTTCTACCAGGGTCAGAACTTGATAGCCATGATGCGATACTCGCATATAAGTGCCCACCTGACCCACTTTGATGCGGTCGGTACCGATGATCACTTCATCTTTAAAGCCCTCATCATCACCGATGAGTTGGGCTACGAAATCGGTACCGGTTACTTCGACCAGATGGCCGACCAAGCTGTGTTTGTCATTGTTAATTTCCATCGCCATTTCCCTGGAAACTGCAGACCGGACGACAAGCGTCTGGACCATGCTTCCTGTCAGATTCATCCGTGAGCGCTTATCCTACCCTGAACAGGCGTATCCTGAAAGCAATCAGTGCGTTGCAGCTTGGTTCGCATAAAAAACTTCAGTGCAGGACTTTCCGCCCTGAGATACCAGCCTGCCAGCGAATTATTCCAACTCCGCCTGCGCTGCCGCAATATCCAGTTGCTCCATCGCATCATTGGGTTGCATTTCCGCAGCCTTGATGTACAGGTCGGTAACTTCATCCACACGTTTGTCCCCCAATAGCATGTACAAGCCATTGCCATATTCGATATGTGCTATAGGAGACTTCGGGCATATTTTCAGAGCGGTCTCGAAGTGCTGTAAGGCTTCTTTTTCGCTGGCTCCATAGGTAACAGAGCCCAGCATTTTCCCAACTTTGTCGATGATCTCAGCGTGGTACATGCCCATAGCGATATGCGCATCTGCATGATCGGGCTGCAGTTCAAGCGTCTTGCGCAGGCTTTGAGAAATTTTACCGCCCACTCCTTGTTTGAGCGCTTTTACTACCGAAATGCTCTGGCTGTAACGACCCAGATTGAAGGCATGAAAATAGTGGCTGTTGGGGTCATCAGGGTAAGCGACTATTGCTTTCTCGGCCCGCCCGATGGCGGATTTAAAACACTCAATCTGGCGTTTTGCATCGTCTTCGAGGTAACTGGCATAAATGCCTGTAGCTTTGTTGGCGACTGCATGAGCTTGCAAACCCAATCTATCTGCCAACTTTACAGCCGCTTGAAAATCACCCATATGAAACAGCCGCCAGGCTTGCTGCGAATCCTTAGCCTCTGGAAAAGGTTCACAATCCCCCGCATGTAGCTTTTTCCAGGATTTCTTCAGGGCGGGTCCGGCAAAATCAAATGCGGACGTGTCGTAGGGGAAATCATTCCAGTTGCTCACTGCGGAATTCTCCTTTTATGCCAATGAGTGTGCCGAGATTCATAAAATAAATCAGGAAACATCGGTTTTTAGTGTGATTGCTCTAAATCACCCTCCTAGAATAGCAACACTTAATGAAGACACCTAAACAGGAGATTGTCATGGCTAAGAAGACGTTGAAAAAGAAAGTTGCAAACAAGCAGGCTAACAAAGCTGCCTCTCCCGCTGCAGCAGTTAACAAGGCAGCAGCACCGGTAATCGAATCAGCTCGTGAAATCTGGCTGGCTGGTTTGGGTGCTTTCAATGTGGCCCAGCAGGAAGGTTACAAAGTGCTGGAAGAAGGCAGTAAGATATTCGAGAAGCTGGTTGCTGAAGGCAGCAAAATTGAGTCCAGGACCCGCAAGGAAGTCCAGGGCGCCGTTAGTGACATTCGCAGCGAAGTTGAAAGCCGTGTAGTTGGGGCCAAGCATCAGGCAGACGCTGTGCGCAAGCAAGCGGTTGATAACTGGGACAAGCTCGAGAAGATTTTTGAAGAGCGTGTTGCCCGTTCATTGTCCAAGCTGGGCATTCCCAGTCAGGAAGATGTGAGTAAGCTGTCTGCACGTGTTGCCGAGTTAAGCACGCGCGTTGATGCGGTCCATGGCAAGCCAGCCGCAAAGGCCAGCCCACCGGCCAAAGCAAGCCAGCCAGCCAAGGCCAGCAAGAAAGTAACTGGCAAGAAAGTCGCCGGCAAGAAAGCTGCGCGTAAGGTGGCCAAGCCAGCCGCAGCACGCAAAACTCCACGTAAGCCAGCAGCCAAGAAAGTGGCAGCCAAGGCCGCGACACCGGCAGCTAACTCTAACTAAGTCAGGCCTCGACTAATCAGGTTTGGCTGGTTTGGAAAGCTCCACGAAAGACCGGCTCGGAACTTATTCGAGCTGGTCTTTTTTTGCCTCACATCTTGAAGCCGGTATCAGTTCGCATAGCCTTGTACCAATTCGGTGAACTGTTTTCTGTCCGGCGGGCGCAGATAAGGTATGACCAACTGCAAGACCCCGGCAATGGCGTTGGTTTGGACCGAACCATTGGCCAGCCCATCTGCGTCAATCAGTTCGGCATAGGAAATCCAGTAAGTCAGCGCCAGCATCAGGTTGTTGAGCAGCAGGGTTTTCTCATTTTTTGTGATGCGCAGCTTGTCCTGTCGTTCCAGGCTCTCTATCAAGCCTCGAACTGCTTTGCGCTCCATGCGCAGCAGCCCGAGAAATGCCTTGCCCAAATTGGGTACCTGATGGGCCAGATCAGTCAGGTTTCGGTACAGAAATCTGAATCGCCCCTTCAGTTCAAAAGACAGGTGCAATTGAAACCACAAGTCTTCGGCTTCCAGCGAAGAATTTTCTGGTACTTCCAGCAGGGGTTGGAACTGCGCCAGGAATCGCTTGAACAACTCCAGCACGATGTCGTGCTTGCTGCGGAAGTGGTAATACAGGTTGCCGGGGCTGATATCGGCTTCCAGAGCGATCTGATTGGTTGTGACTCTGGGTTCGCCCAGTTCGTTGAACAAGGACAGACTGATCTCCAGAATATGCTCGCGGGTATTTCGTTTCACCGGAATTCCAGTCTGGTCTGTTTGTTCTTAGCATTTTTCACGGCATTGAAGTCACATTGATCCGCCCAATTTGCGAACCATTTCAATGTGCTGCTTTTGAGCATCGGCGCTGGACATGCGAGCTAACTTGCCCCAGGCTTCGTACTTGGCGCTGCCGATAAAGTCCATGAAACCTGGCTTTTCTCCGGATACGTCTCCCGCCGATCCCTGTTTGTAGAGTGCGTAGAGCTTCAACAGGGTGTTGTTGTCCGGCTTCTCAGGCAGGGATTTGGCAGCGGCTGCCGCCTGTTCAAATTGTTGTGATACTTCGCTCATAGTTGACTCGCTATGGTTTTGAAGGGCAATCATCATGCTAACGCATTCTGGTAAGATCGTCACAGGCCAGAGCGCGGAATGGGCACAATATTATTTGCACCCTGTAAACTGACGGCGCAAGGCCGCACCATGGTTCATGTTGCCAAGAATCAGGTAGCAGGCCGATCTAGATAACGGAGCAAAAATGAATTATTTCGTCACCGGTGGCACAGGCTTTCTTGGTCAAAACCTCATTGATCGTCTGCTGAAGCGCAAAGGCAGTATTTACGTACTAGTGCGTTCAGGTTCACGCGAAAAACTTGAGAAGCTGAAAAAGCGCTGGGGTGGAGACGCTAAGCGGGTGATTGCTGTAACCGGCGACATCGGCAAAAAGAACCTCGGTGTGTCACCGGCCAAACGCAAAGAAATTGAAGGAAAAATAGCGCATTTCTTTCACCTGGCAGCAGTCTACGACATCAAGGCAGACGCGGCGAGCCAGGAACTAGCCAATACCGAGGGCACAGCCAATGCAGTTGATTTTGCTGAAACCATTAAAGCCAAACGATTTCACCATGTCAGTTCGATCGCGGCTGCTGGTCTGTACCCTGGCACCTTCCGTGAAGACATGTTTGAAGAAGCTTTAGGCTTGGACAACCCCTATTTTCGCACCAAGCACGACGCGGAAGGAGTAGTGCGGCACAAGTGCAATATACCCTGGCGTGTTTATCGCCCGGGTATTGTCGTAGGTGACTCCAAAACTGGCGAAATCGATAAAGTTGATGGGCCATACTATTTCTTCAAGCTGATTCAGAAAATGCGTCGCATGATGCCGCCCTGGATGCCTGCAATTGGCTTGGAAGGGGGGCGCCTGAATATTGTGCCGGTTGATTTTGTGATTGACGCGCTGGATCACATTGCCCATAAGGCAGGCGAAGACGGCAAATGTTTTCATCTGACGGACCCCAAGCCATTACGCATTGGTGAAGTGCTGAATCTGTTTGCTGACGCAGCCCATGCGCCACAAATGACCATGCGGATAGATGCTCGCCTGTTCAGCTTTATTCCTTCGGTGATCAAGCAGGGCATCATGATGCTGCCGCCGGCCCGCAGGATTCGCAACCAGATATTAAAAGACCTGGGTATTCCGCCACAGGTGCTGGAGTTCATCAATTACCCTACCAAGTTCGACAGCCGTGAAACCGAACGGGCCCTGAAAGGCACCAATATTTCTGTTCCCGCACTTGAAGATTACGCCTGGCGTTTGTGGGATTACTGGGAACGGCACCTGGATCCTGATCTGTTCATCGATCGCAGTTTGCGCGGACATGTAAAAGACAAGGTGGTTGCTGTAACTGGAGGTTCGTCGGGTATCGGCTATGCCACTGCGGTCATGATGGCCAGAGCTGGCGCCAGAGTTGCTATCGTGGCCAGGGACAAGGACAAGCTGGCTGAGACGGTAAGGGAAATCCGCGATGCGGGTGGACAGGCCTGGAGCTATTCAGCCGATTTGGCGGAAATCGATGCCTGCGACAGGGTGGTAAAGGAGATTCAGGAAGAATTGGGTCCGATCGATATCCTGGTCAACAATGCCGGACGTTCCATTCGCCGGTCCATTTCTTCTTCTTATGATCGATTTCATGATTATGAACGCACCATGCAGTTGAACTATTTCGGCAGCCTGCGCCTGATCATGAATGTGTTGCCAGCCATGGAACAGCGGCACAGTGGCCAGATCATCAATATTTCTTCCATTGGTGTTTTAACCAATGCACCGAGGTTTTCGGCCTATGTGGCATCTAAAGCGGCACTGGATTCATTTTCCCGCTGTGCGGCTGCAGAATTTAACGATATAGGTGTCAGTTTCACAACCATCAATATGCCGTTGGTCAGGACACCCATGATTGCGCCTACGAAACTGTATGACAATGTGCCCACCATCACGCCAGAAGAAGCCGCCAATATGGTGAAACATGCGGTCATTTATAAGCCACAGCGTGTTGCCACCCGTCTCGGTGTGTTTGCGCAAGTACTTCATGCGATCGCACCCAAGGTGGCAGAGATTGTTATGAACAGTGCTTTCCGAATGTTTCCGGATTCAGCAGCCGCAAAAGGTGTCAAGCAAGGCCAGGTCGAGGCCTCGCAGGAACAACTGGCCTTTGCCAGCCTGATGCGTGGCATCCATTGGTAGAGTTGAGTACCAGCCAAGTGCCAACTAAATGCCAAAAATAACGCCAGAAAACCCAAATATTAATGATTAAGGAAAATGTTCCATGTTGAAGTTAAATGACCCCGCACCGGATTTCGCTCTGGATGATGACCAGGGCGGACAGTTCACCTTATCGGCTAACCGCGGCGAAAAAATCCTACTGGTTTTTTATCCTGGAGACAATACGCCGGTATGCACCAAGCAGTTGTGTGAATATCGCGATGGCGTCGAGGCCTTCGCAGACCTCGGTGTGCGGGTGGTGGGTATCAGCAAGGACGATGCCGCTTCTCATCAGAAGTTTCGCGCTAAACATAAGCTGCCATTCAGTTTGTTGAGTGATCATAATCTGAAGGTTGCCGGTCTTTATGACAGCAAGGGCATCATGGGCATGAAGCGTTCCATTTTTCTGGTAGACGAAAAAGGCATAATCCGCTATCTGCATGTTGAAAGCCTGGCCTTGTTCAGACGCAGCAAAGACGAGCTGGTTGGAGTAATTTCCCAGCTCGACACATAATTTCTAAAGCTTATGGTTGCGGCTGCTCAAGCCTTTCGACAGGCTTTGCAGGGCAGCAATGAATTCGCTTGGGCCATTGACCAGCCCGAGTTTCCCTTGGCTGAATTCTTGCTCGTGCAAGATTGGCAAAGACAGCGATTCAAAATCACCTACGCTGATTTTGTTGCCAGTAACACCGACCAGGCCGCTTGTCGGTTCTTCCTCGAAGAGCTTTACGGTGGCCTGGGTTTTCGTCAGCGCGATGAAGATGTGCACCGTGTTGAGCCCATCATGAGTCGTTTGTTGCCGGAGAAGGCCTTGCAGGCTCTGACTGAAGCATTGCAGTTGCAGGTGATCAGCCTGGAACTGGATTTGTGTATGGCTGAGGAAATTCGTCGAACAGGTCTGTCGCAAATTGAAGAGACAGACTATGCCAGTATTTACCAAAATTGTTTTCGCCAACCGGAGCGGCTGCGACAAATCAATTTGATTCGTAAATTAGGTCACGAACTGGAGGCGCTGACACGAATGCCACTGTTGTTGGGACTGGTAAAAGCAGTCCGCAAGCCTGCGGTTGCCTCGGGCTTTGGCCGTTTACATCGTTTTCTGGAGCAGGGCTTGTCGGCATTCAAGCAGTTGCAGGACCCTCATCATTTTGTAGAAAGCATTTATCAACGTGAGCTTGCTCTTATGCAGAAATGGCAGGCTGAGAAGCCGCACAACAACGATGATTCAGTCAGTTGTTGAAGGTGCAGTCAAAATGATCACGCAGGTAATGGCGAATTTCATTTTCCAGCTTGTCCTTGAACAACGACAGCATAAAGCCAAGTTCCGCAAGGATATGAATCTGTTTTCCGTCAACTTTGATCGTGCCATTTACTCCTGTGCGTTGAAAGTGAATGGTGTCTTCGTCCCAGCCATATTCAATATCAAATTTGTTCGCCAGATCTTGTGCCAACTGGTCAGCCGCATCCTGCGCATCTTCGCGGCTCATGGTATGCAAAGCATGGATGTCAATTCCGGGCATGTTTGTTCCGACCTGTTTTGGGCTGAGTGCAGTTTAGTGCGAGTTGTGGTTCGCAACCAGTCCGTGCGGGGGTTTGCCGCCCAATGAAACATTCAGGGAAACATTCTGGGAAATATTCTGGGAAATATTCTGGGAAACAATCTGGGAAACAATCTGGGGAATTATCCGGGAAATTACGCTGGCGTATCGCGGCTGTTTTATTCAGCCTTGTGCTGGCGATTTTAGTGACACTGGTGTTCAGTGCCAGCTCGTGGCTGGAAACCGAAGCGGGCCGCAACCTGTTGCAACGTGAGTTGGGAAAGAGTCTGGGTCTCAAGGCTGAATTGCGGGAAGATTATGCACTGAAGCTGTTTCCCGGAATTCGCATTGCGGGAAAACAATTGCTGCTCAGCCCAGTCGATACAAACCAGCCAATCGCAGAGATTGATGCTTACGAGCTGCATTTGGCTCTGTGGCCGCTGTTGCGCAAGGAAATACTGATCCACAAACTTGCCGTGTACAACGGCCGCCTGGATGTGGATTTGCTATCACAGCAGGCTGAGACTGGAGTTGAAGGCCCGGCCTTGCAATTGCCGAAAATCGAATCCATGGTAATTACCGGGCTGAGATTGTTCCAAGCCAGCAAGGAATCTATTCGAATATCCAGACTGGAAGTGCAGAATTTTGCGGACAGCCGGAAAGCTCCCTTTAACCTCGAACTGACCCTGCCGGCCACCACGGCCAAGTCCAGCACCATCAGTCTTGAAGGTGTTATGCAGCTCGCTGCGAATCCTTTCAAGATAAGCCTTGATGTCGATGGCGTATTGCTGTCATTGGACGGGCAGGCTTGGCCTTTGGGTGCGGGGCAACTGAACTGGTCTGGTGAAAGTGGCGAGGCTACGGCTCAATTACAGGGTAAGCTGCTGGGCTTTTCCAGCAACATCGAGTTATCAGCACAAATGACGGATTCGATGATTTTGCAAGCGCGGCTTGAGCTGCGTTCCAGTGATTCCCATTTACTGGCAGCCAGGCTGCAGGCAGTTGAAGAGGCCAGTCGTTGGTCGCTGCAGCAAGTAAACTTGAACCTGGATGGGCAGGAGTTGGTTGGTTCTGGATGTTTGGAAACCAGCGATCCAGTCCTGTTGCAATTGCAACTGCACACCAATCAATTGGATGTGGATGCCTTGCAAGAACTGCTGCCTGCGAACTTATTGCCTGCGAGTAATGATAAAGATTCAGCCTCACTGGATTTACCCTTGCAGCTTGCAATTGTGCTGAATGCCGATCAAGCGACGATGTCGGGTGCTATTGGCCGCGATGTTCGTTTGTTGCTTGGAAGTGAACCCGATTGCTCCGCAGATGGAAATCAGCTTTTGAACTAAGACTATGGGCGCAGCCTTGAGCCTTGCTTTACAATCACCCGTTCTGTCATAAATCAGATGAATGGGCCTGACTCGGCCCAAGTCGGCCCAAGTCGGCCCAAGTCGGAAATATTTGAATGCCAAGCAAGAAAGAAACCCCGGGTACTCAGCAACTCGCCGATGTACGCAACGAAATTGACCAACTGGATGAACAGATTCAGGGCCTGATCAGCGACCGGGCGCGGCTGGCTTTTCGGGTTAGGGCCAGCAAGGGTGAATTTGCTCAGGCCGTCGACTATTATCGTCCCGAGCGCGAGGCGCAAGTATTGCGCAATGTCATTCAACGCAACCAGGGCCCGTTGACCGACTCGGAAATGGTTCGATTATTCCGCGAGATCATGTCGGCATGCCTGGCACAGCAGGAACCACTCAAAGTGGCCTATTTGGGCCCGGAAGGCACGTTTACCCAACAGGCCGTTAACCGGCATTTCGGTCATTCGGTACTTGCTCTCAGTCATGCCAGCATTGACAGCGTGTTTGAACAGGTGCAACGCTCAGAAGCTGACTTCGGAGTGATACCGGTGGAGAATTCTTCGCAGGGAATTGTCAGCCACACGCTGGATATGTTTCTCAGTTCTGACTTGCACATTTGCGGCGAGATCGAATTGCGGGTGCATCAGAACCTGATGACGCATGCGAAAAACCTCAACCAGGTGGAGCGTATTTATTCCCATGAACAGTCCTTGTCCCAATGCAAGGCCTGGATTCGCGCGCACTTGCCCAAGGCCGAATTGATTGCTGTGGGTAGCAATGCTGAAGCTGCACGGCGGGTCCGTAACGCGCCAGAAGCTGCTGCCATTGCCGGGCAGTCGGCGGCCGAAGTTTACGGTGTGCCTGTGTTGTTCTCTAACATCGAAGATCGGCCCGATAACACCACTCGTTTCCTGGTGATTGGCCGGCATATACTGGCGCCATCGGGTCGGGACAAAACCACCTTGTTGCTGGCTGGCCACGAAGGGCCTGGCTTGCTGTTCAGCCTGTTAAAGCCGTTCGATAAACAATCCGTCAACATGACTCGTATCGAGTCCAGACCTTCCAGCCTGGGTAAATGGGATTACGTTTTCTTTGTCGATGTTGAAGGGCACGCCCACGACGCCGCGGTTGCTGCTGCTTTGGCCGAGCTGAAACAGATCAGCAAGCTGTGTCGAGTGCTGGGCTCTTACCCGCGGGCTATCAACGCCGAAGACAACACAACAGCTAAGCAAAAGAGCCGCAAACCAGTCAACGGTAAAAAAACGGCTGCAAAGAAGTCCAGCAAAGTAACTAAAAAGTGAAACTGATTACACGACCATTGACTGCGGCGTTGCGAGGCGAATTAACGCCGCCTGGTGATAAATCCATTTCACATCGGGCCTTGATTTTTTCCTCTTTGGCTAAGGGCGAGTCGGAAATACGCGGTTTGCTGCAGTCGGCTGACGTCGCCGCGACCGCCGCGGCCTGTCAGCAACTGGGTGCAATTATTCAGTGCCAAGGGCAGGGTGAACAACAGCGCCTGCGGGTGATAGGTACTGGTGAGCGTGGTTTGGAAAAACCAACAAAAATTTTTGATATGGGCAACTCTGGCACCGCCATGCGTTTGTTGGCTGGTGTGTTGGCTGCTCAGCCATTTGAATCAGAATTGATGGGTGATGCATCGCTCAATCGACGTCCCATGCGGCGGATTATTGAACCGCTGAGCAGAATGGGAGCAAGAATAGAGTCCACCGAATCAGGCACAGCCCCATTACGGATTAAGGGTAATACGGGTTTGCGTGGCATCGAATACCAGCTACCGGTGGCCAGTGCTCAAATCAAATCCTGCGTTTTATTGGCAGGTCTGTTTGCCAAGGGTAAAACCTGTATCACTGAACCTGGGCAAAGCCGCGACCACACCGAACGCATGCTGCCGGTATTTGGTGTTCGGGTGGGTGCAGGGCCTTGTGTTGAGGGTGGCAGTGTTCTCAGCGCAGCAAATATCCAGGTTCCAGCCGACATTTCATCTGCAGCATTTTTCATGGTGGCTGCGGCCATAATCCCTGGCTCTGAGGTGCTGCTGCGCAACGTGGGTATCAATAAAACGCGCGATGGCATTGTGCGCGTGCTGCGAGCTATGGGTGCGGACATCAGCCTGGTTGATCAACGCCAGTTTGGCCAAGAACCGGTGGCCGATATTCGCGTCAGTTATCGAACCGGTTTGCAGGGCATTGATGTCCCCGAAGTCTGGGTGCCATCACTGATTGACGAATTGCCCATCATCATGATCCTGGCTACCTGCGTTGAAGGGGTCAGCCGAATTCGTGGGGCAGAAGAGTTACGCGTCAAGGAGAGTGATCGCATTGCGGTTATGGCCAAAGGGTTGGAAACCTTGGGCATACAGATAAAGGAATATGAGGATGGTATCGATATCCATGGCAGCGACCAGGGAAGTATTTTGGGAGGCGGCGAAGTGGATGGTGAAGGCGACCACCGCTGTGCCATGAGTTTTTGTATAGCCGGCCAGGTCGCAAGAGAGACGGTCACCGTAGCAGGTGCCTCTCATATCGATACCTCTTATCCGGATTTCGTGAAGCATCTGCTGCAACTGGGTGGCCAGGTAAAGATTCAACCTCCTGCCGCTAGCGAACATGCTGGCAATGCCTGACTCAGTTCCTGTTATCACCATTGACGGGCCCGGAGGATCAGGCAAAGGCACGATTTCCATGTTGCTGGCTGAGAGCTTGGGCTGGAACCTGCTGGACAGTGGTGCGTTGTATCGATTGGTCGCCGTTGCCGCCTTGAATCAGCAATTGGAAACGGCTGCCGATGAACTCAGGCTGGGGCAGGTGGCTGCCGACCTGCAAGCCGAATTTACCGTCGAAAATCGCGGCGTCAAGGTGTTGCTGGAGGGTGAAGATGTCAGCTCGCGCCTGCGCAGTGAAGAAGTCAGTGTGTTGGCATCGCGACTGGCGACCTTGCCCGCCGTGCGCGAGGCGCTGGTCGAGCGGCAGCGGGCCTTCCGCCGGCTGCCAGGGCTGGTTGCGGACGGCCGTGACATGGGAACGGTGATATTTCCAGACGCCAGTTTGAAAATTTATCTGACCGCCAGTGTCGAAGAACGGGCACAGAGGCGCTATAAGCAGTTGAAACAAAAAGGAGAAAGTGTTAACCTCTCGCGCCTTTTCCAGGAGATAGAAGAGCGTGATCGCAGGGACCGAACCCGGATCCTGGCACCGCTCAAGCCTGCTTTCGACTCGCACATTATTGACTCTTCGGAGCTCAGCGTTGACGAAGTGCTGGCAAAGATTTTGTTTTTATGTATGGAAGCCCAGATAATAGTTTGATTTATTTGGCTAAATTATAGCGCCGCTCAGTCCCACTGATTGGGCGGATTTTATCAACGGGTGCCTTGAGGCCCCATAACCTGGGTGGGTGGCTGTCAATTCCGGCAGTTCGCCTGTGAGTAAATATCAACATGACTGAAAGTTTTGCAGAATTATTTGAACAGAGCCTGGCGATTCAAGACCTGAGACCGGGTTCTATTGTCACCGGCATCGTGATGGAAATCCGCGACGATGCTGTTATCGTCAATGCCGGACTCAAATCAGAGGGCGTTGTGCCCATCATCCAGTTCCGAAACCTTAAAGGTGAACTGGAAGTAGCGGTAGGTGATGAAGTGCAGGTTGCACTGGAAGCAGTCGAAGACGGCTTCGGTGAAACCCGCTTGTCACGCGACAAAGCCAAGCGTTCCATGGTGTGGGACAAACTGGAAGAAGCATTTGAAGGTGACGCCACCATCGAAGGCAAGATCAGCGGCAAGGTCAAAGGCGGTTTTACCGTCGATATCGAAGACATCCGAGCCTTTCTGCCGGGATCTTTGGTTGACGTTCGCCCTGTGCGTGACCCGACTTACCTCGAAGGTAAGGATCTGGAATTCAAAATCATCAAGCTCGATCGCAAGCGCAACAACATTGTGGTTTCGCGCCGCGCCGTGGTTGAGAAGGAATTCAGCGCTGAACGCGAAGCCTTGCTGGACCGCCTGGAGGAAGGTGTGATCGTCAAGGGTGTGGTCAAGAACCTGACCGATTACGGTGCTTTCCTGGATCTGGGTGGTATCGACGGTCTGCTGCACATCACCGACATGGCCTGGAAGCGCGTGCGTCATCCTTCCGAAGTGGTCAGCGTGGCTGATGAGCTGGAAGTTCGCGTACTGCGTTTCGACCGTGAACGTAACCGCGTATCACTTGGCCTGAAGCAATTGGGTGATGACCCCTGGTCGGATCTGGCTCGTCGCTATCCGGTGGGTGCACGCCTGTTTGGTGCTGTTTCCAATATCACTGATTACGGTTGCTTTGTCGAAATCGAAGACGGCGTTGAAGGCCTCGTGCATGTTTCTGAAATGGATTGGACCAACAAGAATGTCAATCCAGCCAAGGTAGTTCATACCGGTACTGAAGTAGAAGTCATGGTGCTGGATATTGATGAAGAGCGCCGTCGCATCTCTTTAGGTATGAAGCAGTGCCAGGCTAATCCCTGGGAAACTTTTGCCGCCACGCATAACAAAGGCGACAAGGTTTCTGGAGCGATTAAATCCATCACTGATTTCGGTATCTTTATTGGCCTGGATGGCGGCATCGATGGACTGGTGCATCTGTCAGATATTTCCTGGCATGATGTGGGTGAAGAAGCCGTGCGGAATTTCCGCAAGGGTGAAGAGTTAGAAGCCGTTGTTCTGGCTGTTGATCCAGAACGTGAGCGCATCTCTCTCGGCATCAAGCAAATGGATCAGGATCCGTTCGCCACCTTTATGGCTGAACATCCACGTGGTTCCCTGGTTACCGGCAAGGTCAAGGAAGTCGACGCCAAGGGGGTTGTAATTGACCTGGGCGAAGGCGTAGACGGTTACTTGCGTGCTTCTGAAATCCGTAAAGAGCGGGTTGAAGATGCCACCAAGGAATTTTCTGTGGGTGATGAAGTGGAAGCCAAGTTTATCAGTATCGATCGTAAGAGTCGTACTCTGAGCCTATCTATTCGCGCGAAAGATGATGCCGAGTTGGCTGAAGCGCTGGAAGAGTATCAATCCAGCAATGCAGCCAGTGGCACCACCTCTTTGGGTGATTTGCTCAAAGAGCAGTTGGATCAGGATCAGGAACAAGACTGATCTTCGCGGCAGCCAGCCATTGCTGGCTGCCGTTTTTCTAATCGTTTTTATGCTTTACTAAATAAAAGAAACTGCTGATGTATTAACAGGGACAAGGAAATCTCTCCATGACCAAATCAGAATTGATCGACAAGCTTTCTGCACACCAAAGACACCTGGCCCACCTCGATGTGGAACTTGCCGTCAAAGCCATTCTCGAGCAGATGAGTGCTGCTTTGTCCAGCGGAGACCGAATCGAGATTCGTGGCTTCGGTAGCTTTTCTCTGCATTTTCGCGCTCCACGAATGGGCCGAAATCCAAAAACCGGCGAAGCCGTAGCCTTACCCGGTAAGCACGTCCCTCATTTCAAGCCCGGGAAAATGTTGCGCGAACGCGTTGATCAGCCTATGCAGGCTGATAACGACTGAATTCGGACCGGGTTATCATTGCCCGATTCAAACAGTGTTAACAGACCCGAGCCTGGTTGACAGGTACTGCCGCCCGGGCCCAGCGTGAAAACGTTGCCCGGATTGGGGCCTGGAGTGAATTGTGTATCGAATCGGATTTATTTTTGTCGTGGTGCTGGCCATCACACTCGGTGTCGTTATCGGCACTCTGAACCCCGAAATCGTCAATATGGATCTGCTCTGGTTTCAGTTGGCCTGGCCGTTGGGCTTGACCTTGATCTGTGTATTGATTTTGGGAGCATTGATTGGCTTGTTGCTGATGGGGCTGTTCACGTTATGGCCGATGAAACTTCGATTACGCAAAGTTGAAAAGCAATTAGCCAATAATGCCCTGACCACAAATGTTCTGACCAAGGATTCCATAGGTAATCCGGATGTTTGATTACCTCCTTTGGTTACTGCTGCCAGTAGCTGTTTATTTTGGCTGGTGGGTAGCCAAAAATTATGATCGGTCTTTAACCCGCAAGAAAAACAGCAGTTTCAATGATCAGTATTTCCAGGGTCTGAATTACCTTCTGAACGAACAGCCTGACAAGGCCATTCAGGTTTTCCTGGAGTTGGCAGAAGTGAACCAGGATACAGTTGAAACCCATCTTGCCCTGGGTAGTTTGTTTCGTCGTCGCGGTGAAGTTGATCGTGCCATTCGCTTCCATCAGAACATCATCGCCAAATCAGATTTGCGTCCGGAACAGCGGACCCAGGCTTTGCTGGAGTTGGGTGAAGACTATATGCGGGCCGGTTTGCTGGATCGAGCAGAACTGCTGTTTTCGGAGCTGATTGAAAGCGATGCACAAACGCCGTTGGCTCTGCGCAACCTGCTGGACATTTATCAGCAGGAAAAAGACTGGCAGAAAGCGCTGGTTCAGGCCGAACGTTTGGAGCAGGTGGACAGTGCCCATTATGGTGGCATGATGGCGCAATTCAGTTGCGAGTTGGCTGAAGAGGCCATGGCTGCAGGACAACCGGAACAGGCCAGAAAATTTCTTCGTCAGGCCCGGCGGCATGATCCGCAGAGCATCCGCAGCCGGCTGATCTGGGCACGCATATGTGCCGCTGAGGGTGATTTCGAAGCATCTTTGTCTGCCTTTGAAGAAATTGCAGGTTTGAACCCGCAATACATTCCTGACTTGATTCAACCCTACGTAGACATTGCGCAAGAAGCGGGCGTGGCTGAGCGGGCACACGAAAACCTGCGTAAGTGGGCTGAGAGTTACCAGGGCATATCCCTGGTGCTGAAATTGACTGATTTGTTAATGGCTGAGCAGGGCGCAGCACAGGGGGCACAATTTCTGGCCGAGTCTTTGAGTGCCAAACCTTCAGTGCGTGGTTTGGATCGATTGTTTGAATTGCGTGCTGCGGGACATTTGCCCGCTGATTCCAGTGATGACGTTCTTAAAGCTGTGTCCACTCGCCTGCTGGCTCGCCAACCGAATTACCGGTGTTCGCATTGCGGTTTCAGCGGGCAGACACACCATTGGCAGTGCCCCAGTTGCCGACATTGGGACACCACGCAAATCATTCACGGCGTGTTGGGCGAGTAGCGCAGCATGGCCCCCGTGCAAAGGCCATGCAGACCGACTTGATCTATTTATTACTGATAGCTTTCAGTGCCTGTTTCCTGACTGGAGCAACCGCCTGGTTTGCCCGGCAGCAAGGTATGTTGGACCTACCTGGTGAACGACACAGTCACACATTGGTAACTCCCAGAGGGGGAGGCCTGGGCATCGTGGTGGCTTTGCTGCTGAGCAACTGGTTTTTGCCTCCTGATCTGTTATTTCCTCAATTCTGGACGCGCTGCCTGCTGCCCGGATTTGTTGCGCTTGCCCTGGTGGGGTTTCTCGACGACCGGTTTTCGCTGTCCATTTTGCCGCGCTTGCTGGCTCAGCTCACAGCCAGCCTGTTTTTGCTGGGGTGTGCCCTGCAATCAGGTTGGGCAGCAGGTATTTGGCTATGGATTGCTGCCGTGACGTTTATCGTATGGATGACAAATCTCTACAACTTCATGGACGGAAGCAATGGTATGGCAGCAACGCAGGCGGTATTCGCCGGGATGGTATTAGCCATACTTTTTTATCAGTCAGGCGATGTAGCCGCTGCTCGGCTTGCAGCGGCTCTGGCGGCTGCCAGCCTGGGTTTTTTGCCTTGGAATCTGGGCCAGGCGCGAGTGTTTATGGGTGACGTGGGCAGCATATCTTTGGGGTTCATGATTGCCGGTTTACTGTTTTTCGGTGTCATTCGGCAGAATTTTTCAATTCCGGTTGCCTGTTTGGTGATGTTGGTGTTTCTGTGCGACAGCAGTTTGACTTTGTTGGCGAGAGTAATAAAGGGAGAGCGGTGGTATACTCCCCACAAACAACATATATACCAGCGGCTGATAGCGCATGGCTGGTCACATGGTCAGGTTATGTGGCTCTATCAGTTGATCAATATATTGCTGGTTGTTCCGGTAATTGTAGTTGCAGTCAGTTTTCCGGAATGGGCGATAGTTGCAGCTTTATCAGCAGCTTGCACGCTGACAATAGCTTGGTTTCTGGCATCGCATAAATTTGGAGTGCTCGCTTAAGCGGGATAAAGATAATGAACCTAACGCGCATTCTGCGGCATCCGCGGGCGGCAGTTGTTGCTCACGACCTGTTGATGGTTGCCTTAGCCTGGTTTGGAGCCGGCTGGATGATCCTGCAAACGGGATCTTTGGGCATGCTGGACTCTCTGAGCCTTTTGGCCGAGATATCCCTGATCCTGGGTATTCAGGGTCTTATTCTCTGGTCTACCGGCCTGTACAAAGGATTATGGCGTTTCGCCAGCTTCCCTGACCTTTGGAATATTGCACGGGCAGCCGTTTTCGGAACTGTTTTGATTATTTCTGCGCTGGCCTGGTTTTTTCCCGGTGAAATCCGCGGAATTCTGGGTGCGATGCTGGTTTATCCCGGTTTTCTGTTCCTGACGCTGGGTTTGCCACGGATGTTCTATCGCTTCTGGAAAGACTCCCATATGCCGGCGCGGCCGGCGGGCAGCAATCTCAAACGGGTGTTGGTGTTGGGGGCAGGCCGCTCTGGCGCCTTGCTGGAGCGTGAATTACGTCACAGAGGGGCCTTGAATGTCATCGGTTTCCTGGATGATGACCAGCGCCTGCGCGGTGCCCAGGTACACGGCGTTCCGGTTTTGGGCAGCATCAGCAAATTGCCACGGATTGCCCGCGAAGTAAGTGCCGAACTCGCCATCATCGCCATGCCTTCGGCCACCAATCAGCAGATGCAACATGTGGTTGAAATCTGCGAGCAAAGTGATATCGAATTCCGTACGCTGCCAACCTTGAATGACCTGGGCAACAAGGCCACTCGAATTGATGATCTCAAACGCGTGGTTATTGATGATTTGTTGGGCCGCGAACCGGTTTCTTTGAAGTGGGACGCGATTCGGGAAGGACTGTCTGGGAAGCGTGTCATGATTACCGGCGGCGGAGGTTCCATAGGCTCCGAATTGTGTCGCCAGATTGCCCGCCTCAACCCGATTGAATTAATTGTGATCGACAACAGTGAATACGCGCTGTACCGCATCGATCACGAACTACGCAGTGACTTTCAGGACCTGGTGTTCTGTAGTGTACTGGGGGATATTTGCGATTCAGCCACGGTAGAAAAAGTGGTTGGTGACTATCGCCCCGATATGATTTTCCATGCTGCGGCCTACAAGCATTTGCCGATTCTGCAAACCCAGGTGCGGGAGGCCTTTCGCAATAATGTGCTGGGTACCATGCGACTGGCTGAAGCTGCAGAGCGCCACGGTGTGGGTACTTTCGTTCTGATCTCCACCGACAAGGCGGTGAATCCGGCGAATATCATGGGCGCTACCAAGCGCGTGGCCGAAATGTATTGCCAAAACATGAATGCCCGTTCCAATACGCGCTATATCACAGTGCGGTTTGGTAACGTGCTCAATTCCAATGGCAGTGTGGTGCCTTTGTTCAAAGAGCAGATTGCGCGCGGCGGTCCGGTAACGGTTACCCACCCGGAAATTTCGCGCTACTTTATGACCATTTCCGAAGCCAGCCAGTTGATCATGCAGGCGGCCGTATTGGGCAGCGGCGGCGAAATCTATGTGCTGGATATGGGCAAACCGGTCAAGATTACTTATCTGGCCGAACAATTGATTCGTCTTTCCGGAAAAATCCCCGGCAAGGACATACAGATTGTATACACCGGTTTACGGCCAGGCGAAAAACTGTTCGAAGAATTGTTTCATGAACTGGAACCCTACGAACAAACCCGGCATGAAAAGATATTCCTGGCTCACCCACGTGAGTCAAACTGGGAGAATCTGGGCGCAGACTTGCGCGAAGCCGAGTTGGCCATACGACGTTATGACACTCCGAAGATCCAGCAAATATTGTTGAAATTGGTGCCTGAATTGGCCAAATCTTCCGGTGTCAATGCGCCCGAAGATGCGTCCGCCATCGTTCCTCTGCACCGCGCCCGCTGAAAATCGGGTCGATTGGTTTGAAACCCATACGCAAGGCGGTATTCCCGGTAGCGGGTTTGGGCACTCGTTTTCTTCCGGCCACCAAGTCCATACCCAAGGAAATGCTGCCGATAGTCGATAAGCCTTTGATCCAATACGCAGTCGAAGAAGCTCTCGAGGCGGGAATTGATACGCTGATATTTATTACCAGCCGTAAAAAGCACGCGATTTCGGATCATTTTGATACGGCATTTGAACTGCAAATGCGTTTGTCGGATTCGGGCAAAACCGAGTTGCTGTCGCGCGTAACCGAAATCATTCCGGATCATGTCTCCCGGGTGCATGTAACCCAAACAGAAGCCCTGGGCCTCGGACACGCAGTACTCTGTGCCGAATCTGTTGTTGGAGATGAGCCTTTTGCGGTCATTCTGGCGGATGACATGGTATTGAACCATGGCCCCGGTGCGCTGGCCCAGATGGTCAGCCTGCACCGCGCAACGGGAGCCAGTGTCATTGGCGTGGAGAAAATTCCTCTCGAGCTAACCCGCAGTTACGGAATGGTGGGCGTGGCTGAAGACGAACGGGGTCACAAGCGGATTCATACCATCGTTGAAAAGCCTGCAGCCGCAGATGCGCCTTCTGACCTGGGTGTAGTAGGGCGATATATTCTGTCCCCGCGTATTTTTTCATTGCTACACAGCGTCCAGACGGGGGTAGGTGGGGAGATCCAACTGACTGACGGCATTGCGGCACTGCTGCAATCTGAAACAGTACTGGCTTTGCCTTTTGAAGGCAGACGCTACGACTGTGGCAGTCGAGAAGGTTATGTACGCGCGACTATAGATCACGCTCTGGAACTGGACGACTTGCGCGAACCGATATTGGCTCACATACGCGATACGCTGAGCCGCCTGGAACAGGGCTGATGCCTGACGTGCGTGGTCGCAAGCCCTGGCCAGCGGGCCGCGTGCTGCAGTTGGAGCACAAATCACAGCTTTTGCAGAATAATCCATGGGATGATCCAAGCGATCGTTTGCTGTCGGTCTATCTGCCCGCTGGCTACGATGATAAGTCCGATCCTTATATTGCTTTGTGGGACCTGGCCGCGTTTACCAACTCGGGCCTCGGGCATGTGGCCTGGCGCAATCACGGTGAAAACCTGCCGGAGCGCCTGAACCGGCTGATTGGTCAGGGTTTGATGCCTCCGGTAGTCGCGGTCATGCCCGATTGCTATACCTCACTGGGAGGTAACCAATATGTCAATTCACCCAGTTTAGGCCGCTATGCGGACTACCTGGTCGATGAACTGGTTCCATTTGTGTCCAGCAAGCTAAACGTAATAGACCATGCCTGTGGCCGCGGTATCTTCGGAAAATCTTCTGGAGGTTATGGTTCCTTGTATCATGCCATGCACTACCCAAAGACCTGGGGTGCCATGGCCAGCCATGCCGGAGATGCTGGTTTTGATTTGGTGTTTCGGCCAGCTTTTCCCGACACCTGCCTCAGTTTGTCGCAGCATGGTGGTGATGTTAATGGCTTCATCAAAGCATTCTGGGAATCGAAAAAACCTTCTGGACGAGATCTTACAACACTGATGATATTGGCCATGGCAGCCAGCTATGATGCCGATGCCTTGCAGCCGGACAATATCCGCTTACCCTTTGATTTACAAACCTGCACTCTGGACTTGAATCGCTGGCAACACTGGTTGGCTTTTGATCCCATTAACCTGGTGCCGGTTCATGCTGAGGCGTTGCGAGCTTCACATGGTCTCTATATCGATGTCGGCAGCTTTGATCAGTACAACATCCAGTTTGGTACCCGGAAATTGGTTGGATTAATGCATGACCTGAACATCGCTTGCTATTTCGAAGAGTTCGAGGGAAGTCATTCAGGCATTGACTGGCGATTGGATCTTTCCCTGCCTTTCCTGGCCAAAGCCTTGAAATCAGCGCTGGATGCAACCAGTTGATAGACTTGAAAGTCTGCAGTTAACCGCACGTCAAACAACAGGCATTTTATGATCGAAATCAGCGCACCCGCACAGGCCTATTTCCAGCGCCTGATCGAACAACAGGATGAGCCCGGGTTGGGTCTCCGTATCGCAGTAAACGCAGCCGGCACCCCCAATGCTGCATGCGATCTGCAGTTCTGTCCCTCCGGACAACACCTGGATAGCGATCTGAAACTGGAGTTTCAGGGTTTTGCTTTGTTTGTGGCAGCCAGCAGCGAGAAATGGCTGGAGCAGGCGGAAATTGAATTCGACGAGAGCACGACCGGTGGACAGTTGAATATTCGGGCGCCCGGTATTCGCGGCTATGAACCGGCCAGCGATGCTCCTTTGGAAGAACGCATTGAATGGCTGTTGGAAACCGACATCAATCCTTCACTCGCCGCACACGGAGGCAAGGTTGCTTTAACAGAAATTACTGCAGATTTGCAAGCGGTACTGCGCTTCGGGGGAGGCTGTCAGGGCTGTGGTATGGCGGATGTCACATTGAAACAAGGCATTGAAAAAACCCTGTTGAGCAAGATCCCGGAATTACAGGGTGTGTTGGACGCTACGGACCATCTGAGTGGCGCCAACCCATACTATGCGGCCGGTGCACAAGGGCGCTCAGCAGTTTGACGATGCCGTGGCGGTGTAACCTGCGCTTTGTTGAAGCGACCACGCCACCCGCAGCGCGGTTCGGTAAGTGCTTCAAACTTACTTAAACGGCTTCGGCAAAAAACGCTTTACTTGACGGACAAGTCTTTCAGACCTTGCTGGCTGGCATACCACGCAGCCAGGTCTTCAATATCCTGATTGCTCAGATTGGCGGCGAAACTGGCCATGATGGCATTGCTGCGGTTTCCCGAACGATAATCACTCAAGGCTTTAACCAGGTAGCTGTAGTACTGGCCACCCAGGTTGGGATAGTTCGGGTCTATGCTGCGGCCGTCCTTGCCGTGGCAGGCTTCACAGGTGACTGCTTTTTCCTGGCCTTTTGCGGGGTTGCCTTCGGCCATGGAAACACTTGGAACCAGCAATAGAAAAGTGATTGGCAGTGCAAGAAAACTGAGCGTGGTCTTTTTCATATCGTTTTATTGGCCTTTCGCGATTTCAACGAAGTAAGCGGAAATGTCCAGGATATCCTGTTCACTCAAGCTGCTGGCCTGATTATTCATGGTGGCGTGTTTGCGTTCTCCATCCCGATAAGCATGCAAGGCAGAGACCAGGTATTCATAGTTCTGGCCGCCCAGTTTCGGCACTTTGTAGGTTGGGTAAATGTTGTTGTAGCCCGGTATGCCATGGCAGCCAGTACAGGTATAGCCTTTGATCGCGCCAGCCTCAGCATTGCCTTCGGCAGCCCATAACGAACCAGAAAGCAACAGTGCAGCAGGTATCAGGAAAATGAAACGCATTTCAAACTCACGAGTGAATGACAACAGGCGGCGATTATAACTGCTGACAGCCAGCAAACCAACGTAGCAGCGAAGGAAAATAGTGTGATATTCCATGAAACTCTGCTTCTCAGCCTGCAGATGTGCCGTCGGTAATTCAGGCCAAAAAGTGGGCGATTGCACCAGTCCCGTAGCTCTGGTCTTGTTTTTCAAGCTCAAACTTCCATGATTCATTAAACCACTGAACTTTACGATCAGATTCAGCACTGATGTAACTATTCAGGCTTCGCTCACATCTAACAGATGGAATCAGCAAGTTGGAAAGCAGGCTGGAGCTCAATGGCGTGAATCTTGCACCAGTAATCAGTGAACACAGCTACGCGATTCTGCTGTGTGACTTTTGGCACATAGAAGAGTAAAAAGTAGGTGTGTTACTGTTTTACTTAAATATAACACCGAGGCAATTCATGAACTTACCAAAAATAAATCAGCTACCAACCAGCATCGTTCTTATGCTTGCATTGGTGTGTTTTTTTGCCCTGCAAGCCTGCATGGATCGGGCCAATGGCAGTATCGATGCCAAAGCTGAGGGTGAAGAGAAGAAAGAAGAAATGGTGGCCATTCCGGTGGAGACGGCCAGCGTACGAAACGGCGACGTTGCTGCTTTCTATTCAGGTACTACCACCATAGAGTCTGATGAACAAGCGGTAGTCGTTTCACAGATCACCGGAGTGGTTCTGCAGATCAAGGCGGAAGAGGGCGAGTTTGTGAAAGCGGGCCAATTGTTGGCGCGTGTTGAACCAGATCGCTACCGCCTGGAAGTTGAACGAAATGAAGCAGCATTAAAGCGGCTGGAGATGGATTTCCAGCGCAAAAAGGAATTGTTTGATCGCAAGTTGGTGAGTGCCGAGGATTTTGAGCGCGTCAGTGCTGAATATGAAGCACAGAAAGCCCAGGTGGCACTCTCCAGGCTTGATCTGAAATATACCGACATTCGGGCACCCATTTCTGGTTATATTTCTGAACGTATGGTGCGGGTGGGGAATTTGGTGGAATTGCATCAGCCGGTTTACAGCGTTACCAGTTACGACCCTTTGTTAGCGATATTGAATGTGCCAGAACGCGAGTTGGGAGTGTTGCGCAATGGGCTGGAAGTTACCGTGCGCCTGGACGCTTTTCCACTGCAGGTGTTCAAAGGCGAAGTGATACGCATCAGTCCTGTGATTGACCCTGCAACCGGAACATTCCGGGTGACCACGGAGGTCAAGGATCCTGCCGGGCTGGTCAAGCCCGGGCTGTTTGGACGTGTGGATATCCTGCACGATGTGCGCAAGAATGTTCCGGTCATTCCACGCTCTGCACTTATCAACGAAGACGAACAGATCTTTGTCTTTGTGGTTGATGAAGACAACAACGTCAGTAGACGTCCCATTCGTACCGGTTACGAACAGAACGGCGAAATAGAAGTGCTCGAAGGTGTGAGCGCTGGCGAATCTGTGGTTACTGCGGGTAAAGGCAGCCTCAGCGATGGTAGTAAGGTTGAGGTAGTCAGTCTCACGCCCATCACCCCAAAAGCCTGACCTTTCATGAACACTAGAACCTTGAAACTGGTGGAGATAGCCACCCGGCGACCTGTGGCCATTTCTATGGTAGCCGTTACGCTGGTTTTGTTTGGACTGATTTCCCTGCAAAAGCTGCAAGTTAACCTGTTGCCCGATCTGTCCTATCCAACGCTGACAGTAAGAACGGAATACCAGGGTTCAGCTCCGGAAGAAATTGAAACACTTTTGACCCGGCCGGTGGAGGAAGCGGTTGGTGTGGTCAAGAACGTGATTGGGGTTAAATCGGTTTCCCGTACTGGTCAGTCCGACGTCATCCTGGAATTTGCCTGGGGTACCGACATGGATCGCGCCAGCCTGGAAGTGCGGGAAAAACTGGAGATCATTCAGTTACCTCTGGAAGTTAAGCGCCCCATATTGCTGCGTTTCAATCCGGCTACCGATCCCATCATGCGTTATGGCTTGGTGATTGAAAATAGTACCGACGTTGATGCCAACCTTGATAATGAAGTAACACTTAAAGTTTTGCGCCGCTTTGCCGACGAGGAGATCAAGAAAAAGCTTGAGCCAGTTGAGGGAGTCGCTGCGGTCAAGATTTCAGGTGGACTGGAAGACGAGATCCAGATTGAAATCGACCAACGCAAAATGGCTCAACTGAATCTTTCGCTGGCGGCTTTGGTAGATCGTTTGGCTGCAGAAAATGTGAATGTCTCAGCGGGCCGTCTTGAAGAAGGAACGCAGCGCTACCTGGTTCGTACCATTAATCAGTTTGGCTCAGTTGAAGAATTTGCCAATTTGATTGTTGCCACCGGGCAGGCGCGACCGATCTATTTGCGTGACATTGCCCGCGTGCATTCTGGTTACAGCGAACGCGAAGCGATCATACGAATCAACGGGCGTGAAGCGGTTGAGATTGCCATATACAAAGAAGGTGACGCCAACACCGTCAATGTTTCCAAGGCGATTCATGAACGCGTTGCTGCCCAACAGGAACAAATGCCCACGGGCATGCAAATGCAGTTGGTTGATGACCAGTCGGTGTTTATTGACCGGGCAATCTCCGAGGTGGTAGGTGCCGCCGTTATCGGTGGCTTGCTGGCCGTGCTGGTCATTTTTGTGTTCCTGCGCAATTGGTGGTTCACGCTGACCATTGGTATTTCCATTCCCATTTCCATCATCGCCACATTCTTCCTGATGGGGCAGAGCGGTATTACCCTGAATATCATGTCTCTGGGCGGCATTGCACTGGCAGCGGGTTTGCTGGTCGATAACGCCATCGTGGTACTGGAAAACATCACCCGATATCGGCAGGCTGGCGAAGGACTGGTGAGTGCAGCGCGTAAAGGTGCCAGTGAAGTGGGCGGTGCTGTAATCGCTTCAACCCTGACTACCGTGGCCGTATTTTTGCCGCTGGCATTTGTGCAGGGAATTGCTGGCCAGTTGTTCCGCGATCAGGCGCTGACCGTCACTTTTGCACTGCTGATCAGCTTGTTCATTGCCTTGACGCTGATACCCATGATGGCTTCATTGCGCGGCCACAATGATGTGGTAAGACAATCTGGTAGCAGCCGTTTTGGTCACTGGTTCCAGAGCAGTTATGAAGGAATGTTGTCTGCGGCTATGCAGCATAAGGCGCTGACCTTGCTGCTGTCTGCGGCTCTGCTGGTGATTGCGGCCATAATGTTGAGTCGCATTGGTACGGAATTGGTACCACAAATGCAGCAGGGGCGATTCAACGTGACGCTGGAAGCTGCACCGGGCACACCGTTGGAGGAGACTGACGTGGTGCAGACTTCCATACAAAACCTGGCTGCGGCGGATGAGTCGGTAGCGCTGGTGTTTGGCGTGGCAGGTTCCGGTAACCGGATTGACGCCAACCCCACGGAAAGCGGTGAAAATATTGCGCGTATGCTGATCAGCATGCAACCTGGCAGCGACGCAGAGCAGCAGCAATCTTTGATTACACGTCTGCGTGGACGGGCGCACCAAGTGGCAGGATTGGAAGCAACTTTCTCCGCACCCGCATTGTTGAGTTTTGACCAGCCGCTGGAGGTTGAAATCCAGGGCTACGACCTGAAATCGCTACGCCAGGGCAGTGACCAGGTGCTGCAGTTGTTGCGCCAGTCTGATCGTTTTGCTGATGTTGAGTCCAGCATGGAACGGGGACACCCGGAAGTACAGATCTTTTTCGACCAGGAACGCGCAGCGGCGTTGGGCTTAACGGTAAAGGAGATCTCTGACCAGGTGGTTGGAAAGATTCGAGGTCGGGTAGCTACACGCTACAGTTGGCGTGATCGCAAAATTGACGTGTTGGTGCGGATTGCCGAAAGTGAGCGGCAATCGATCAATGCCGTGCGTGACCTGATTATCAATCCACAAAGTGAACGGCCTGTGCCGCTGTCCTCGGTGGCAGAAATCGTGGTGGGTGAAGGCCCGGCTGAAATACGTCGTAGCGATCAGGAGCGGGTGGCCCTGATTCAGGCGAACCTGGCCTATGGTGATCTCGGTACTGCTGTTGCTGAAGCCAACGCCCTACTTGCCAATGTAAAACTGCCCTATGGCTTATCCTTGCGGGTGACCGGGCAAAGCGAAGAGATGGATGCTTCCTTCCGCTCGCTGTTGTTTGCGCTGGGTCTGGCAATATTTTTGGTCTACCTGGTGATGGCATCCCAGTTTGAATCGCTGGTGCACCCATTCGTTATCCTGTTTTCCATTCCATTGGCAGCCATCGGTGTTGCTGTGGCCCTGTGGCTTACTGATACGCGGCTGAGCATAATTGTATTTATCGGCCTGATTATGTTGGCCGGTATTGTGGTGAACAATGCCATTGTTCTGGTTGATCTGATCAACCAGTTGCGCGCGCGCGGCATGGAGCGCATTGCCGCCATCAAGGAAGCAGCGCATTTGCGACTGCGTCCCATCATGATGACGACGCTGACGACCTTGTTGGGTTTGCTGCCCATGGCCTTTGGCCTGGGTGAGGGTTCCGAGATGCGTACGCCGATGGCCATTACCGTCATCGGTGGCCTGCTGACCTCCACCATGCTCACCCTGCTGGTGGTGCCGGTAATGTATTCACTGCTGGATCGACGCAAGGATATGCTCGCCGAAGACGATCCAGATGAAGATTCCGTATTGAGCGCGCACGCGCAGACAGCGCGGAGCTAAGCCATGTCGCCCGCCAAATTTGCCATGGACAGGCCGGTCACGATCACCATGATTTTTCTCTCCATGGTGATCATTGGTCTGATTTCCAGCCGTATGTTACCGCTGGAGTATTTTCCGGCGGTGGACGTGCCTTTCATTGCGGTCAGCATCCCTTATGAAGGTTCTACACCGAAAGAAGTTGAGCGGGAAATCACCCGACCGGTGGAAGAAGTAATCGCCACGCTGAGTGGTATCAAGACTCTGGAATCCACTTCCACCTCCACCGGTGCGAATTTCGAGGTCATGTTTGATTGGGGCACCGATGTCGCGGTGAAAGCAGTCGAAGCCCGTGAACGGGTCGAGGCAATACGCGACCAGTTACCAGCCGATGTGCGGCGCATCAACGTATTCAAATTCAATTTCACCGATCAGCCGGTGCTCACTCTGCGTATTTCCAGCGAACGTGATCTGTCCAACGCTTACGACATGCTGATCCGCCGCCTGGTTAGGCCGCTGGAGCGAATACCAGGTGTAGCGCGGGTAGACTTTCAGGGTATAGAGCCGCGTGAGGTGCGCATTGATCTGATAGCCGATCGGGTGATTTCGCACAGCATTGATATCGCTGATCTGGAGCGCAGGCTCAGGGCCGTTAATTTTTCTGATTCGGCAGGTCTGATTCGTGACTCGGGTATGCGCTACCGGGTCAATCCACGCGCAGAGTTTCAGTCAGTTGAAGAAATCTCCAAGCTGGTGATTACCGACAACGGCTTGCGTCTGAAAGATATCGCGGAAGTAACTTATGACAGTCAGCGACGGAACTATGCGCGCCACCTGGATCGGAAGTATGCGATTGGAGTGAGCATATTCAAGGAAAACGGTTCCAACCTGGTGGATGTCGGTAATCGGGTTCTGGATGAGGTCATTCGCATTGGTGAAACGCCGGAAATGCGCGGTATTAACCTGTTCTTCCTGGAAAACCAGGCCGAGGGTGTGACCGAGTCACTGAAGGAATTGCTCAAAGCAGGTCTGCTGGGCGCTTTGTTGTCCATGATTGTGTTGTATTTCTTTCTGCGCAATATTTCCACAACACTGATGGTTTCCTTGTCCGTTCCAGTGGCCATTACCATTACATTGGGTGTGATGTATTTCCTTGGCTTGTCATTGAACATCCTGTCGATGATGGGGCTGATGCTGGCCGTGGGTATGTTGGTAGACAACGCCGTAGTGGTAAGTGAAAGCATCCAGACCGAACGGGACAAGCTTTCCGACCAGCCAGAGAAAGCCGTGTTGCAAGGCGTCAGCAGCGTGGGCCTCGCGGTTGCCGCCGGTACGCTGACCAGCGCTGCCGTTTTTCTACCAATTATTTTTGGTGAGAAGGACCAGATTTCGATTTTTTTGACCCACGTAGCTACGGCAATCGTGGTGTCACTCACCATTTCATTGCTGATTGCGCAGACCATCATTCCACTGATTGCATCACGTTTGCCAATTCCAGCCAAACGTTCAGACGGCGTTATTGAGCGATTGAAGGCGCGTTACGTGAAATTGCTGTGGTGGACCATGCAGCATCGCAAGTTGAGTGCTTTGGCCATAGCTCTGGCGCTGGCGTCCATGGCTATTCCCGCCATGCTGGTGGAAACCGACATGTTTCCTCAGGATCAGACCCGGAATTTGTTCCTGCGCTATCACCTGGACGGGCAGTATCCCTTGGCTAAGGTCAAACAATCGGTCGATGCCATCGAAGATTATTTGTACGCCAACCAGGAACGCTTTGAAATTCGTGCGGTATACACCTATTACGATGAAAACGGGGAAGCTACTTCATCAGTGCTGCTCGCTGACGACAAGGATGCGATACGTCCGGCGGAAGAAATCACCAAGGAAATTCTTGAAGGCATGCCGAAAATTGCTATAGGCAAACCGCAATTCGGCTGGGACCGCGAGGGTGGTGGTGAAAAGCTGGGTGTTACCCTGACCGGCTCGTCCAGCGAAGTTCTGGAAGACCTGGCCGACGATGCGGTGCGTGTCTTGGCTTCGATCAAGGGTTTGACCGGCGTGGTATCGAACACTACTGCAGGTGATCAGGAGTTGCAGGTCCGGGTTAACCGGGAGCGTGCCAACCTGATGGGCTTCTCTACCCAGGACGTGGCGCGTACCGTGGCCGTTGCCCTGCGTGGTGTAGACCTGCGTGAATTCAAAGGTGAGGAAGGTGAAATACCGGTACGGCTGCAGTTCCGTGAAGAGGATCGCAATGGTCTGAAGGATCTGTCTGATCTCAAACTCCGCAATGCCGCCGGTGAGCAAATTCCGCTGATGTCGTTGGTCGATGTCAGTGAAGATACGGGACCTACACGAATTCGCCGCATGGATAGACAGACCGGCGTGCGAATAGATGCGCAATTACAGGATCTGAGTAGCGAAAAAGCCCGCAAACTGATCGAAGAGAAAATGAATCTGCTGACCTTGCCTGTAGGCTACAAGTGGAGTTTTGGTGGTGGTTTTGACGAAGATGAGGAAGCCATGCAGAAAATGGTTTTCAATATCATCCTCGCCATTGCCATTATCTACATTGTGCTGGCAGCGCAGTTTGAATCTCTGATTTACCCTGCGAGCATGATCTGCACCATTCTGTTCTCGGTGGTTGGCGTGTACTGGTTCTTTTTGTTGACCGGCACCACGTTCTCGCTGATGGCCATGATCGGTATTCTGATTTTGATCGGGGTGGTGGTGAACAATGGCATTGTTTTGATAGACCATGTCAATCATTTGCGACGGCAAGGGCTGGGTCGAGATGAAGCCCTGGTGCAGGCCGGAAATGACCGATTGCGGCCTATCCTGATGACCGTGGGTACCACCGTGCTCGGCTTGCTGCCGCTGTGTATAGGTAGTACTCAAATTGGTGGTAATGGTCCGGCTTACTTCCCGATGGCTCGCGCCATTGTTGGGGGCCTGCTTTTCTCTACCGTGGTCAGCCTGGTGTTCCTGCCCACCATTTATACCTGGCTGGATGCCATGCGTAGCTGGCCGCAACATATGGCCCGCTGGATCGCCGTGGCCATGAACTATTTGGGTAAATGGCTGTTTTGGCCTTGGCGAAAAATTTACGGAATAATCAGGCCCGTGCAGGAGCAGTCCTGAACGAAAATTCTGTCCCGCCCTGGTCAGAGACTTTACTGCCAGGCGCACTGTGCGGGTTCCTGATTTTTCCTTTGGATGTTTGGGATGTTTGGGGTCAGAGTAGATGTTTGGGGTTAGATGTTTGGGGTCAGAGTAAAAACTCGGTGAAAGTTGCAATGGCCGGTAACTTCAGGGCGAGTTTTTACTCTACCCCAGATGTCTTTTCAATGAAAATCCCTGGAGCGGGTCTGCAGGCCATCAGCCAGATGGCTGAAATCATGTGCCCGACTGGCAATCAGGTGATGCACTTCGCCGTCGGTTTCCATGACTCCGTCTATCGCCAGCACGCTGGCCCCGAGTATTTCTGCACGTTGTTTTTCCCACAGCCGTGGCCAGATCACTACGTTGACGCAACCGGTCTCGTCTTCCAAAGTCAGGAACAAGGTGCCGCTGGCGGTCATGGGACGTTGCCGCATGGTCACCAGGCCGCAGGCCCTTACCCGGCTGCCATGGGGCAGGCGTTGTAATTCGCTGGCCGGTTTGGCGCGTCGGCGCCGCAATTGCGACCTTAGCAGCGCTACAGGGTGACGCCCCAAGGTTAATCCGCTACTGGCATAGTCGGTGCGCATATCATCAACTTCTGTTGGCGGGCGGATGCTGACTGATTCTGCGCTGTGATCCGTTTCCAGCGCCAGAGGAAAGACAGCTTGTTGTTCTACTGCCGCAACTTCCCAGCGTGCCCGGTGGCGGTGACCGGCCAGGCCGCGCAAGGCGCCTGATTCGGCCAGCACGGCCAGATCGTGCCGATCCAAAGCTGCGCGTGTGGCCAAGTCTTGTACCTGGCGAAATAAGCCTTGTTGCCGCGCCTTTACCAACCTTTGTGCTGCTGCTTCGCGCATACCCTTGATCATTCTCAACCCCAACCGTAAGGCAGGCCCCTCAAGTGAACACTCCCAGTCGCTGTACCGCACATCTGCCGGCAATACTTTCACACCATGACGCTGGGCATCCTGTACCAGTTGCGCTGGCTGGTAAAAACCCATGGGCTGTGAATTCAGCAGGGCGCAGGTAAAAGCTGCTGGGTAATGACACTTCAGCCAGGCCGACACATAAACCAGCAAGGCAAAGCTGGCTGCATGTGATTCCGGAAAGCCGTATTCACCAAAACCGCGGATCTGCTGGAAAATCTGCTCGGCAAAGCTTTCACTGTAACCGCGTTCCAGCATGCCACTGACCAGGCGTTGGTGCATATGCTCCAGCCCGCCGCGTCGTGCCCAGGCGGCCATGGAGCGCCGCAGTGCATCGGCTTCGGAGCCACTGAAGCCGGCCGCTACCATGGCAATCTGCATGACCTGCTCCTGGAAGATGGGCACGCCCAATGTACGTTCCAGTACGGCCTTGAGTGCTGCGGACGGATAGTTCACCTGCTCCAGGCCACGGCGCCGCTGCAGAAAAGGATGCACCATATTGCCCTGAATGGGCCCGGGTCGAACGATGGCGACTTCGATCACCAGGTCGTAGAAACAGGCCGGTTTCAGCCGTGGCAACATGGCCATCTGTGCGCGTGACTCAATCTGGAATACGCCCACGGTGTCGGCTTTTTGAATCATGGCGTAGGTGGCGGGGTCTTCAGCAGGGATGTTGGCCAGGCAGGGGTCAGAGTAAAAACTCGCTGACGATGAATTAAATTTGGGGTCAGAGTAAAAACTCGGCGACTGTGAAGAACCTTGTGGCAAAGATGAGTTTTTACTCTGACCCCAATTATCGTTCTGAGCCCAATTATCCTGGATCAGGTCCAGGCAGCGATGGATGGCGCTGAGCATACCCAGCGCCAGGCAATCCACTTTCAACAGGCCCAGGGTTTCCAGGTCTTCCTTGTCCCACTGGATCACGGTGCGGTCTGGCATGGCGGCATTCTCCACCGGTACCAGCGATGCCAGTGGTGCTTCGGAAATCACGAATCCGCCGACGTGCTGTGACAAATGCCGCGGAAAGCCGACGATGCTTTGCACCAGGTAGACCAAATGTTGCACTTTGAGGTTATCCAGTTTGAAACCCTGTTCTGCAATGCGCTGGGAAAAACTCTCAGGCTGATCCCACCAGGCGGTATTACGCGCCAGCAGGTCGGCCTGACCCAGTGAGAAGCCCAACGCCCTGGCTACATCGCGAATGGCGCTGCGGGGCCGGTAACTGATCACGGTGGCGGCCAGGGCTGCCCGATCTCGCCCGTACTTGCGGTAGATGTACTGAATGACTTCCTCGCGCCGCTCATGCTCGAAGTCCACATCGATGTCCGGTGGCTCGTCACGCTCGCGGGAGATAAAGCGTTCAAACAGCATATTCATGCGGGCCGGATCGACTTCGGTAATGCCCAGGCAGTAGCACACCGCCGAGTTGGCCGCCGAACCACGGCCCTGGCATAGGATGCCCTGGCTTTTGGCAAAGCGCACGATGTCGTAAACCGTCAGAAAATAGGATTCGTAGTGCAGCTCGGCGATCAGAACCAGTTCTTTCTCGATCTGTTCGCGCACTGCTGTACTGATGCCTTGCGGCCAGCGCTCAAGGATTCCCGCTTCGGTGAGTTGCCTCAGGTGGCTGCTGGCATCATGGCCTGCGGGAACGACTTCACGTGGATAACGATAGTGCAATTGCTCCAGGCGGAAATTACAACGCCCGGCGATGTCCAAAGTGGCTGCCAGAAGTTCTGCTGGGTAGCGTTGTTGCAGTTGCTGGCGCGTGTGCAAATGCCGCTCACCGCAGGGCAGGGCGCGGTAACCCAGTTCAGCAACTGTGCAGCCATGACGGATGGCGGCCAGCACATCATGCAGCATGCGGCGCGAGCGCTGGTGCATCTGTACATCACCACAGGCTGCCAGGGGTATTCCGGCCGTTCTTGCCAGTTGGCTCAATTTGCCCAGCCCTTGGGCATCATCCGCGCCCAAATGCAGGCTCACGCCCAGCCAGCATCGGCCAGGGAAAAACCCAGCCAGCCAGTGGGCCGTTAGCAGGTCTTTTTCATCAGCAGGCAGCCAGATGGCCAGACAGCGATCCAGACCATGCTCGAAGGTTTTGTCCGGCAAGGCATATTCACCCTTGGGTGCATTGCGGCGGCCACGGGTGATCAGGGTACAGAGTTGCGCATAGCCGTCATGATCCTGCGGCAAAAGGACCAACCGCGAGCCATTGTGTAAACGGAACAGGCTGCCGGGAATCAGCTGTATGGCCAGGCCGGAATCGCGACAACGGCGCTGCTCTTCCAGTGCACGCACCACCCCGGCCAGAGAGCACTCATCGGTAATCGCAATGGCCCGGTAGCCCAGCTCAGCAGCCCGGGCCACCAACTCCTGCGGGTGAGAGGCGCCACTGAGAAAGCTGAAGTTACTGCAGCAGACCAGTTCGGCGTAATGGGGTGTTTTGGTGGCAGTAGTGGCGACAGTATTCTTCATGCTGTACGTGTATACAGCATTTTGTAAACAGAGTCACGAGCGAGTCACTACGTTATGTGTGTGCTGATTGTTTGCTGGATTCCGGAGCAGGTCCGGGATGACGGTTAGGGAGTGCCGGATGACGAAGTAAAAGCGCGTTACGGGATGATGCTTTACCCGTCATGCCGGGCCAGACCCGGCATCCATTCGGGACTAATTACTCAGGACGACCAGAATCCCGGATCAAGTCCGGGTCGCGGGCAACACCGCCAGTCAACACCAGTTTCATGCCTTCCTCGAACGACATATCGATCGGCGTGACAGCGCTTCTGGGTAAAAACAGCGTGTAACCACCAATCTGGTAACTCATTGGCAGGTAAACGCCAACCGGGTCTTCAATGGATAATTGCATGGGCAATCGGTCAAAGTCTTCGCGGGTAACGAAACCGATCTGTTCAAACCCCTGTCCCGGCATACGCACCAACACAACTTTGGACAAAGCAGCCTCGCTATCCGGGCTGAAATAGCCAACGAAATCCTTGATGGCGGCGTAAATGCTTTTCACCAGCGGCAGGCGGTTGAGCATGTCTTCGCCGTAAGTAAACAGTTTTTGAAATACCAATACATGCGACAGTAGTCCGATCAGCATGGTGATGGCCAGACCAGCAACCAGCCCCATGCCAGGGATGTACCAGCCTTGCGGCAGGAAGCGTAACAACAATCCTCCTAATAACTGTTCTGCACCGGCAGCCAGCCACCAAAGAATGGCCACTGTCAGAGCCAGAGGTATGACAACCACCAGGCCTTTCAGGAAGAGTTTAACCAGAGCATTCATATCGCATTTATAGGCTATTGTGTTGTTACAAAGTATATATTGATGCATTGTAACCTTTACCAGTTCACTGAACAGGTTGAGCTACACCCCGGAGCAGACCATGACCATCAGCCCAATGATCAGCAAATTCTTCACCGCCATCAGCTTTTGCTTGCTGCTGGCAGCCTGCGCCAGCAAGCCCATTATCGACACACAGGGTGTGGACCTGGTGCAATACCAGGAAGATCTGCAGGATTGCGGGGAAATTGCTGAGCAGATCAACACCGGTGCTGCTGTGGCCAAGTCGGCGGGAGCGGGCGCAGCGGTCGGGGCTGCATTTGGAGTGGTGACATCAGTGATAACCGGTGACACATCAGCGATCGGCTATTCCGCAGCTTATGGAGCAGTAGGTGGTGGCAGTAGTGGCGCCTTCAAAGCGGATGATGAAAAAGCTCAGGTAATCAGAAACTGCTTGCGCAATCGGGGTTACTCGATACTTAACTAGGGTTTCACTGCGATGATGCCCAACATGGGCGGAGTGAAGAAAAAGGTGGCGGGATTTTGTTCTGCCTGTTGCCAGGCTAGCAGAAAATCTTCAGCTTCTGTCTCGGTCATCAGACCATTGTCGATCAATTTCGGTAAATAACTATCGTGAAATAAGGCTACCCAGCGCCAGGTTGCTGAATCCGGCCTGGCTGTCCGATTGATAGGCACCAACTCTTCGATCTGCAAACCGCTCTGCAATAACATACCCGGCAGTTGCTGAGCTATGTCAAAACTTCCCTGATGGCTCAGGGCGCTCTGATAATAGGCTTCAAATATACGGTGAATGGCGGCCTGCGGCGGAAATACATTCACTGACAAATAATTGTAATAATCCCAGAGTACAACCTGGCCTCCAGGGCGCAATACCCGGGCGATTTCCTGGCAGACACGTGCAGGGTCAGGCACAAAGCACATCAGCCAGCGCACAAATACACGATCCACGGATTGATCGGCCAGCGGAATCTTTTGCGCATCACCTTGCTGCAGCCTGACGTGGCTCAAACCTGCAGCATTCAAGCTGTTTCGCAGGGTTTTCAGAAACGTTTCAGCGGCATCAACGGCTTCGACGCGACCTTCTGGCCCAACCAGCCGGGCCAACTCCATAGTGGCAAATCCAGGTCCGCAACCGAGGTCCAGTATGGTCTGGCCGTAGCCAAAATCTGCTTTGCGCCAGAGTTGCTCGGTAACTGCCTGCCAAACCTGGTGCTGGAAACCCAAGCGTTGGAATTCTTCATCGGAAGTGCCGAGATGATAGTCCTTGTTTGGTTGATTCATGCTGGTGTTTTTCGGTTAAGTGCCATTGCCGCGAAAAATAAACCAGGCAGCCGCTACCAGGCAAAGGCCGGCCCACAAATAGTCCAGTTTCAAAGGTTCACGCATATACAGCAGGGCAAAAGGGACAAACACGGCCAGAGTGATGATTTCCTGCATGATTTTTAATTGGCCAAGATTCAGGGCCGTATAACCGATCCTGTTGGCCGGCACCTGCAATAAATATTCAAACAAGGCAATGCCCCAACTCACTAAAGCGGCGATGATCCAGGGCTTGCCGCCCAGATTTTTCAGGTGCGCGTACCAGGCAAAGGTCATGAATATGTTGCTCAGCACCAGCAAACCGGCAGATATCAGGATCGCATGCGAGCGCAACAGGCTCATTCCGTCTGGGTTCCCGAAGCCATGCTGCTTGGCGCATTGTTTTTGAACATGTCACGCAGCCGCTCATGCGGAATTCCATAGGCACGATTGTTGTCGACGCCGGTTTGCGTTCGTCCAGCCACCATGGCGTTAATGATGGCTTCTTCGGTTGCCTGCACTGTGGCGGCGAACAGCGGGTTCATATCCGGCAACATGCGCAATTCATTGATGTCCTTACCCCAATAGCCGGTCATGGGGTTGGCGGTTGAAACAGCCAGGAAAATATCGCCTGAACCGCTGTGGCCGTTGCTGCCTACGCGGCCCAGACCCAACGTTGCGCGTCTTGCCAGGCGTTTCAATTGGGTTGGAATCAAGGGTGCATCCGTGGCGATGATTGCGATAATGGAATTACCCGCGAGAGCCTCCTCGCTACCGTACTCACGTTGCAGATCAGTGATGATTTGTCCGACGGGTTGACCTGCGATACGCAATTCTTCACGCGAGCCGAAATTGGATTGCACCAACACGCCCAATACGTACGACCCCCATTCCGTTTCTATGATGCGCGAGGACGTGCCAATGCCGCCGGAAAAATCGAAAGTCGTCATACCCGTGCCGCCACCCACATTGCCTTCGGTCACCGGGCCATTGCGGGCCTGATCCAGCGCAGAAAATACATTCGCCTGTTTGACATGCTGTCCGTAGATATCATTCAGAAAACCATCCCAGGTTTCTCCCACCAAGGGTAGACCGCGTGAGTACAACTCATCTTCCAGTTGCACATGTTGACGATTCCATTCGATAACCGCTTGCGATACCGCACCGATACTCAAAGTATTGGTCAGCAGGACAGGGCCATGCAATTCGCCGAATTCGTCGACAAAGCGACTGCCGGTCATTTCACCATCGCCATTGAAGGTGAAATGTGCTGCAGCTACGCCTTCCATGCGTGCTTTGCCGAGCGGAAAAATCGCGGTGACACCGGTGCGTACCGGGCCCTGGCCCACCACCAGCTTGCCCTCGCCGGAAATCAACGTGGCGTGACCAACCTCCAGACCTGCAATATCTGTAATGGAGTTCAAGGGCCCTGGTCGACCTTCGAAGGGAATGCCCAGGTCACGGGCGCGAATATTTTCAGCGGCAATTAAGGTGGTGCTGAACAGTGCACAGGCCAGATACACCAGGACTGCTGGATGCAGGTAATGAACTTTTACAATGATCATGGAAGGGTTCCCATAGTGTGGATGCTTAAGAACTGCTTGCCAGTTTGAGGCCGACTATGCCGGCAATGATCAGACCGACACTGGCCATGCGCAGCCAGCCGGTGGGCTCATCGAATAACCAGATACCCAGCGCCACCGTGCCTACTGCCCCGATACCCACCCATACCGCATAGGCAGTGCCTACCGGCAGGGACTTCATGGCAATGGACAGCAACCAGACGCTGGCAACCATGGCTGCGAGAGTTAATGAACTGGCCAGCGGCCGGCTGAATCCTTCGGTGTACTTGAGGCCAATGGCCCAGGCGACTTCGAACAGACCGGCTATAAACAACAGTATCCATGCGACTTGGTTGGTCATGCTGTTCGTGTAATCCTGCAGGCTCGGTTAATTGCATTGGCCCCTGAGTATGGCTCCTGCAGAAGGTAGCAGAATTTAGTCATCTTGGTCACGCTGTGCCAGTAGAGCCCGACAAGGCAATACTTTTCACCTGGGCAAATACCGACATGCCAGCCCGCAATGCCAGTTGTTCCACTGACTTGCTGGTGATCCGGCTCAACAGGATATTGTCCCCGATCCGCAAGCTCACCGTGACGCTGCCAGCTTGCTCAGCATTGATAGCCTCAACGACGGCCGGCACGATATTCAGGATGCTGCTGTCTTGCGGTTTGCTCAGAGCCAGGCTGACATCACGCGAGGCGATCAGCAAACGGGCTGGCTCACCAGGCTGGTGTGCAATACCAGGCACAATGAATTCGCTGTTACCGCAGCGATAGGTGCACAACTGGAAATGCTGGTCCACCGCAGTAGCCACTGCATCGAAGATGCTATTGGCTGATTCTTCATGTGCCAATGGCAGGTCGAGACGAGTGAGCAGATGCTGGCAGTTGTCGCTGGCGATAACACGGCCAGCATCCAGCAATAACAAGTGATCCGCCAGGCGACTTATCTCGGTGCGATCGTGCGAAACGTAAATAATGGGCAGGGCAAACTCGCGATGCAAAGACAGCAAATAGGGCAGAATCTCATCACGACGTCGCTGATCCAGAGATGCCAGTGGTTCATCCATCAAAAGAAGCTGTGGGCTGACGGCCAGTGCCCGGCCTATGGCCACCCGTTGGCGTTCTCCGCCAGACAGCATATCGGTCCGTCGTTTAGCCAAAGCGCCCAGATCCAGCAATTCGCTGATACGCTGCAAGGAAATGCGTCGTTGCTTTTGCTTGATGCGATGCCAGCCGTATTCAAGGTTTCCCTGGACATCCAGATGATCAAACAAGCTGGTTTCCTGAAAGACGTAGCCCACCGGCCGCCTGTGCGGTGGCACGAACAAGCCGGGCTTTTGCCAATATTCCTGGCCAAAAACCAATTGTCCCTGGGAATGATGTTCCAGCCCGGCGATAGCCCGCAACAGGCTGGTCTTGCCACTGCCGGATGGACCATAGATGGCAGATATACCGCTGCCGGGGAGAGTAAAGTCAACCTCGAGATGAAACTCACCCAGCCAGGTATCAAACTGTGCGGAG
Source organism: Lysobacterales bacterium (assembly GCA_034440115.1). Lineage (GTDB taxonomy): Bacteria > Pseudomonadota > Gammaproteobacteria > Xanthomonadales > SZUA-36 > JAWXBM01. The sequence goes on from JAWXBM010000101.1 coordinate 68,232, forward strand.
ATGCTCATGAGCGCAGCAAACGCAAGCGCTTGTTACCGGCAAACACCAGTACCAGCAACAAAAAAGAAATGAGCAACAGTAGCCCGGCCAACCAGTGGGCACTGGCATAGTCCATGGCTTCCACGTGATCGTAAATGGCAATGGAAGCAACCCGGGTTTCGCCGGGAATATTGCCACCTATCATCAGCACCACGCCGAACTCGCCCAGAGTATGGGCGAAACCCAATACGGCGGCGGTGATAAAGCCCGGTCTGGCCAGCGGTACAGCCACGGTCAGAAACCTGTCGAGGGGGCTGGCGCGCAGGGTGGCGGCGGCTTCCATCGGACGCCGACCCAGGGATTCAAATGCGGCCTGTAGGGGTTGAACTACGAATGGCAAAGAGTAAATAATTGAGCCGATTAACAGGCCCGTGAAGGTAAAGGCCAGGGGTCCGATTCCCATGCTGGCCAATAGTTTTCCAACGCCACTGTCGGTGGAAAATGCCAGCAGCAAATAGAAACCCAAAACCGTTGGCGGTAAAACCAGCGGCAAAGCCACCAGGGCTTCGCACAGGAAGCGCCAGCGCCAACGCGAACGGGCCAGCCACCATGCCAACGGTGTGCCGATGATGAGCAGTAGCAAAGTGCTGAGCAGCGCCAGGCGCAGGGTGATCCATAAAGCTTGCAGGTCGCCTTCGCTGAACATCAGGGCAGAGCGTATCCATGCGAGAGAATCAACTGCTTTGCCTTCGGGCTGGTCAATGCGGCCAAAAAGGCTCGGGCTGCGGGTTTGTCTTTGATCAGTATGGCCTGTTGTTCTATAGGCGGGTAAAGCTCATCAGGTACTTCCCAGCGCGATCCCTGACTGCCCCAGATGGACTGCGCCAATTGCGCCCGGGCAACAAAGCCCAACTCAACATTGCCGCTGGTGATGTACTGAAAGGCCTGCTCAATATTCCCACCCAGTACTATTTTTCCCTTGAGAGATTCAAGCAGGTTCAGGTTTTTCAGAACTTGCTGGGCAGCCGCACCGTAAGGCGCGTGACGTGGATTAGCCATGGCCAGTTTGCTGAAACTGCCCTGGCGTAAAATCTCACCTTGTGCATCAACGAGGCCTTGCTTGCTGCTCCACAAAGTCAACTTGCCGATAGCATAAGTCATGCGGGTTCCGGCAATAGCGTGTCCCTCGGATTCCAGTTTCTGTGGTCGCTCCGAGTCTGCTGACAGCAGGACATCGAACGGTGCACCTTTGCTGACCTGGGCATAAAACTTGCCACTGGAGCCGAAAATCATGACTACCTGATCACTGTGGCTGGCATTGAATTGTTCAGCCAGCATGCGCCCGGTGTTGCGGAAATTGCTGGCCACAGCCACGCGGATTTCTTCCGCCGCCACTGGCGGCATGTAACCCAAAGACAAAAGCAGGATCAGGGCTGCTGGATAAACGGACACAGGAAATCTTCGAGGCTGAATCATATTGGTATCTGAATGATTAAAGACAAGACAAAGGGCCAGACAAAGGTATGGGCCAGGCCGGCCAGCATACCAAATAACAAAACCGCCATGATGCCTGCTTTACCCAAAAACATCGCCAGGCCAGCCAATATGCCGATGACTGCTGAATAACTGTCGAATGGCCCCTGAATACCCTGCGGCCACAATACATGCCAGGCAAAAAAGACCGCCAGGTTGAGGATTACGCCGACAACAGCAGCAGTAATGGCGGCCAAAGGCGCCGTTAACCGTATCTCGTTGCGACTGGCCTCCACTGCGGGGCCGCCAACCAGGATAAAAAGAAATGACGGTAAGAATGTGAACAGGCTGGCAACTGCTGCGCCTGCAATGCCGGCCAGTGGCAGCATTTCCGGTCCGAAAATTTCTTTGCTCCAGCCACCCACAAAACCAACAAAGGCGACCACCATGATCAATGGACCCGGTGTGGTTTCACCCAGCGCCAGGCCGTCAATCATTTGCGTGGCGGTTAGCCAGCCGTATTGTTCCACACCGCCCTGATAGACGTAGGGCAAAACCGCATACGCACCACCGAAGGTAAATACGGCCGCTTTGCTGAAAAACCAGCCCATCTGGCTGAGTGTGCCGTCCACACCAAACAGCAGCAACAGCGCGCTCATACTGAGCAGCCAGAGCAAGATCCCGCAGAATAAAAAGGCGAACAGCCGTTGTCGGGAAAATCGCGCATGGGGCGGGGCAGGCGTGTTGTCATCGATCAGCGCCGGGCCATAGTGCGGTGCCGAATCAGGATGAGCAGCACCAAGGCGAAACAGATCCGGCACCAGGTGCGAACCGACTACTCCCACCAGCGCAGCACCGATCACGATCAAAGGAAAAGGCACAGCAAAAACAAAAATGGCAATAAAGGAACTGAGGGCCAACAGTAACAATATGCTGTTCCGCAAGACCCGTTGGCCAATCCGCCAGGCAGCATGTGCAACGATGGCTGTAACCACCGGCTTGACGCCGTATAGCAGTCCAGCCACTGCCGGCACATCACCAAAAGCCAGGTACAGCCAACTCAGGATAATCAGGATGATTAATGAAGGGAGCACAAACAGGCTGCCGGCTACGATGCCGCCCCAAATGCCATGCATCAGCCAGCCGATATAGGTAGCCAATTGCTGTGCTTCCGGGCCTGGCAATACCATGGTGTAGTTCAAGGCGTGCAGGAAACGCTGTTCCGAAATCCAGCGCCGCCGCTCAACCAACTCCTGGTGCATGATGCTGATTTGTCCGGCCGGGCCGCCAAAACTGATAAAGCCCAATTTCAGCCACCACCAAAACGCTTCCATCAGGCTTACTGCTGTCGGGGCGCTTGAAGAATTACTGGCCGGTGACGGCTGTGTGGAATGTGGCTCCATGCTCAACTATCCCGTTGAAACAGGGCATGGATATAGGCTCGCTGTTTACCGGCAGGGGTTTTATGTATGTGATCAAGCGAATACAGCAGGGTGAATTCCGGCCCCAGTCTGAGTGCCAGTTCCGCCACGTCATAGCGGTGCACATCCAGACCAGCACAGCGACTCGCCCCCTGTTGGGAGAACTCAGCAAACAAGGCCAAACCACCGGGCAAAAGTACTCGGTCAAGATTTTGGAAATAACCATTGATGGCGTCTTCGCGCAACAAAAAATGCAGCACAGCCCTGTCTATCCACACGTCAGCTTTGGGCGTGCCTGCCGGCAGGGGTTGAGCGATGTCCTGGCAAATATAATCAACTTGATTGGCGGCCTTGCCCAGCCTGACTTTCAGCCGGTCTATGGCAGACTGGCTGATATCATTGATGGTGAGCTTGTCGCCTTTTTGCAGCAATACCCCAGCCAGCGCTGAGGTGCCATTTCCGGCTATAAACACTTTTCTTTTCTGCCAGTCGGCTGCGTCGTACAAAGGCCCGAGTACGGCACCGGCATCCTGCTCAAACCAGCCCAACTGATCATCAGCAGCACCAGAAAAAATCCGGTCCCAGTGTTCAGCAGAAGAGGTCATGCTTCAAGGCTATTAAATGTGATTGTGTGATGATGTACGAGTCTTCCAACAGAATAAACCCCAGTTTGCCAGCGTAAAATGATACGGCCTCGGCGTAGTCCCTGACGACCAGCGAAACCTGGAAAATAGCTTGTTTCATGACCGTCCCTTTGGACTGGCTGCACTGACTGACATTGTTAAAGTCACCTTATTCAGCAGGGGATAAGATTAGCTGAATCAAAACCCGATTGAGAAAAAATTGCCACAATAGTTGGAAAAAAGTTTGCGGAATAAATGCCTTCTGCCGCCGAATGACTTAAAATTACACTCCAAACTGGTATTTATATTCAGGTGGTAGAAAAATTACATGTTGGATCCGAATATTTACAAAAGCTCTTACTCCAGGGAAGAATTGGTGCGCTGTGGAACCGGTGATCTTTTTGGTGACGACACCGGTAAACTACCCAGTGGCAATATGCTAATGGTTGACCGAATCACGAACATTGATAATTCGGGTGGAACACATGGCAAAGGCGAGGTGACTGCTGAGCTGGATATCAATCCCGACTTGTGGTTTTTCGGCTGTCATTTCGAGGGTGACCCGGTTATGCCAGGCTGTTTGGGCCTTGATTCATTGTGGCAACTCTGTGGCTTTTTTCTGTCCTGGTCTGGGTGCAAAGGCAAGGGCCGGGCGCTGGGCTCAGGTGAAGTCAGGTTTACTGGCCAGATTCTGCCTACTGCCAGGAAAGTCACCTACAAACTCGACATAAAACGCATCATTGCCCGCAAGCTCAGCATGGTGATTGCCGACGGTACAGTTTCTGTGGATGGCCGTGTGATCTACACTGCTGCCGATTTGAAAGTCGGATTGTTTGCATCAACCGACAGCTTCTGAGGAGTAGCCAGTGCGTCGAGTGGTAGTCAGTGGTATGGGGATTGTTTCCTGTTTGGGAAATTCGAAAGAAACCGTCAGTGCGTCATTGCGCGATGGCAAATCAGGCATCAGTTTTAATACCACTTATGCTGAGATGGGCTTACGGAGTAAGGTCTGCGGCTCAGTGGATATTGATCTGGAGGCCCGTATCGATCGCAAACATCTGCGTTTTATGGGTGATGCTGCCGCCTATGCCTATATCTCCATGCAGGAGGCCATTGTTGATGCAGGCTTAAGCGAAGCTGAAGTGTCCAATGAACGCACTGGATTGATAGCCGGCTCAGGCGGCGCATCCAGTAAGAATGTGGTTTGGGGTGCGGATACACTGCGCGCCAAGGGCATTCGCCGCGTTGGTCCTTATCTGGTACCCAGGGCCATGAGCAGCACGGTATCCGCCTGTCTGTCCACGCATTTTGGAATTCGCGGTATCAATTATTCAGTCACTTCGGCCTGTGCCACCAGCACCCACTGTATCGGTGTTGCTCTGCAGCAAATCCAGTGGGGCAAACAGGATGTGGTCTTTGCCGGTGGCGGCGAAGAGGAAGACTGGTCACTGGCCTTGATGTTTGATGGCATGGGTGCTTTGTCTGCGGGCTATAACGAAACGCCCCAATTGGCTTCGCGGGCTTATGATGCAGCGCGAGACGGATTCGTGATTGCCTCTGGAGGCGGCATGTTGGTGTTGGAAGAACTGGAGCACGCCAAGGCGCGTGGTGCCAACATCTATGCGGAAATCATTGGATATGGCGCTACATCAGATGGCGATAACATGGTCGCCCCTTCGGGTGAAGGTGCCGTACGTTGTATGCAGCAAGCCATTAAGGGCATAGCTGAGCCTATTGATTACATCAACACCCATGGCACCAGCACGCCGCTGGGTGATGTAGCTGAGCTTGATGCGATACGGGAAGTTTTCGGCAATGAAGTTCCGCCCTTCAGTTCCAGCAAGTCCTTATGCGGACATTCTCTGGGTGCGGCCGGAGTGCAGGAAGCCATTCATTGCTTGTTGATGCTGGAGCAGGACTTTATGGCCGGATCTGCCAATATCACCAAGCTGGATGAAAAAGCAGCCGGTTTACCGGTATTGCTGCAAACACGTAATCAGGCCGGTTTGAATACGGTTATGAGCAACAATTTCGGTTTTGGTGGGACCAATGCCAGTTTGGTGTTTCAGCGTTATTCCGAGTAATCGGACAAGGCTTGATATTCGAAGATTTTCCGATTTAAAGGGCTCGTCAGTCAAACACATTTTGGCCGGGCGGGTAACAGGCGCTGGTAATAGGACAGGCTTGCTTCCAGTGTAGACACCAGCTGGTTGATATGGTCCATTTTCATCGCGTGCTTTGTCTCACTTGTTGGCAGTAGCATGTTGTTCAGAAATCGGCTCCAGGCTGTTGCAGGAATTCCAGCTCCTCTGCAGTTGATGGTCTTCCGAGGATTTCATTACGGTGCGGGTAGCGGCCAAAGCGGTCGATGATGGCCTTGTGTTTCAGTTCGAATTCATAATTGGTTTTAAGGCCATAGTCGCGGTAAAGGCATTCTGCCTGTTGGTGAATCAGGCGCGATTCACTGTGCATAAATGGCATGTAGATAAAACTGCGCTCATCAGCGCTTAGTTTTTGATCATCGCCCACACTGACGGCTTCCTGTGACAGCACCAATGCGATGGTATCTTGCGCAAATGCCCTGGCTGTATCGCGATGAATATTCCTGGAAAATTGATCCAGCAGGATGATTTCAGCCAGTCGCCCCTGTGCTGATTCGCGCCAGGTAAACAATTCTCCTTGTGCAGCCTCCGCCAGCAGTTTGCCGAAACGCTGTCGCACCAGATCATCGAACTCCGCGTCCTTTTTCCACCAGGCTTTGGGACCTGCTTCCTCGAACCAGAACTGCAATATTTGTCGGTACATGATTTGGTGCCTGTTGACAGAGTTCAAACGTGCTGATCGAGCAGCAGGGTGTTGCCGTCGGGGTCAATTGCTGTAAAGCTGACTGGGCCGCTGCTGTTCTCATCGGCTTCGTTCAGCAATTCCACGCCAGCAGCTTTGAGTTTGCCTTGTATTTGACGCGCATCGGTGAATTCAGCCAAATACGCCGTGTAGAAACCAGCCGCTGCGTGGCTTGTATTCATGAAAAGCCCACAAGGTGCCGCCGCTGGAGTCGCGCACAATGTAGTAATCACGACGGCAGTCACGGCCATCCCACCAGCCACTCTCAATGCGCTCTGGCCCAGCCAGCAATTGGTAATGGGCGATATCGCAGCGTTTGGGTTTCTGCAGCAGCCAACTAGGGCGGTGGCTCAGCGGCACACATTGGCTGGCTTCATCCAGTGCGCGTGGTCGCCAACTGTATTCCGGGCGGTGATCTTCAACGCCGGTCACGCCACTGACGGCTGTCTGGCCCAGACGGGCTTGCAGGCGTTCCGCCAACCGGTCCATGTCCTGTTGCTGCTCGGCAGGGCTGTCACGAAACAAGCTGCCCTGACCTGCGGATAAGGGCAGAAAAAGGGGTGCAGCCAGTTGAATCTCGCGTACCGCCTGGGGCAAACGCAAGCGCTCCAGTCGTTCCCGTACCAGCCGCAACAGCCGTTCTGCTTCCTGCGTAGGTGATTGCATGGCGATGTTCAGTTCGGTGTCTGTCTGATCCTCGTGACGTAGTGTGATCGCCAGTGACTGCACCGTGGCATCGCCACCGCGCAATACCCCGCAGAGTTCTTCCAGCAGGCGTTTAAGCGGGAACAACAGGGTCTGGCTGGCATTGATCTCGGCCGGTAATTCCAGCCTGGAGTGGAAGCTTTCCGGTGGTCGCCAGGCGACACGTGGATTCGGCCGGGTGCCCAGCAAGTGATCGATGTAATCGGCCACGCCGGGCCCGAAGCGCCGGGTCAGGGCCTTGCGTGGCAGTCGCAGGATATCGCACAGCAGGCGAAAGCCCATTTTCTCCAGCGCATCCAATGGTGCTCTGTCCAGTGCTAATTGCTGCAGGGGTAAGGGGCCAAGCTGGCTGCGGATATGGCCGCTGGCCGCGATATGCAGCGCTTGTCCGGAAGCCAGCCAGGCGGCTTCGATGGTGGGTGCAGAGCCGACCATGGCGTGGTAGCCCAATTGGCCCAGTTCGCGTTCCAGCCGTTGGCCCAGTTCGGCCGGCGGGCCAAACAAGCGTTCACTGCCCGCTACTTCCAGCCACAATACCAGCCGCTCGTCGCCTGTCTTGCCCTGAACCTTGCCCTGAACCTGGTTCGGATTTGGCAGGCAGACCTGGCTGCTGTATTGGTAACACCAGGCGGCCAGGCCACGCAGCGCGTCATTTTCCCGCTCACGCTGGCGTGGTAATACCTGCAAGCTATCGAGTATGGCTTGCGCCGCCGTGACGGCCATACCCGGGCGCACACCCGCTTTGCGCGCGGCCGGATTACAGGCTATCAGCACTTCGCGCCGCTGCAGCATTTCGCTGATGGCCAGGGGCTTGTCCTGCCGTGCGCGGCCACGGCTGAACAGGTCCAGTGACAAATGTGGCAAGCGTATGGCCAGCCAGTTGGGTGTGTGGCTTGTTTTATCGGCAGGGAGCATGGCACGTAATGTAAGACTGCTGCGGCTCATAACATGAGAATGCCCAGGGTCGGTTAACACTAGTTGACCGCGACAGTTGCAGTTTGGAGCGCAGCTTGTCCCACGGCGGCAGTTGGTGTGCCGGGTTCTGCAGCCAGGCTGTTGATGAAACGGGTTTGCCGTAGCGCCAGCGGATGACGACTGGGCAACCACAGTGGTTCACGACTTTGCTGTCCACGGCTTTTCAGTATCTCGATACGGGTGCTGCCTGATTTTTGCTCATGGTCTGAGTCGTGCTGGCAGCTCTCATCGCCTTGCAGGTACAGGCGCAGTGCCGCAGGTGAGGCTGTGTTGCGCACGCTGTCCGGTCGAAACAGGAAAGCCGCCTTGGCGCCCGTTTCAGCTGCCAGTTGCAGCCGTCGTAAGCGGGCAAAGCTGATGGATTTATAGCCAATCAACTCTGGCCAGGCCAGCACCGCGCCGCCGAATCCCTGTGGGCTTGTGAGCAGGCCTTACAGGGCAGCCGTGGCGGCGCGGTGCTGGCCTGGCCCGAGTTGATTGGCTATAAATCCCTCAGCTTTG
>JAWXBM010000102.1:0-23973 GCA_034440115.1 Lysobacterales bacterium
CAGCCCTGAGCGTTTTCTGTCGGCCAATCCACACTTCTGCAAGAGTGCGCTGAGCCGCTACACCCAATGGGACTTCATCGAGAAGGTCAAGCAGCACAATATCGAATTTTTTGAGAAAGAAACCATCAATGGCCTTAGTGGCCAACTGTTCTGCCAGGAATCTTCCAAACTGATAGTACGCATGTTGCTGGCAGAGTGCAGTCGCGCCGGGGTGGAGATTCGCACTCAATGCGAGACCAGCAAGGTCAGCCCAAGCGAACATTTCGCACTGCACACAAGCCAGGGCACCTTCCAGTCAGAAGCCCTGGTGGTGGCCACCGGCGGCTTGTCCATTCCCAGCCTGGGTGGATCCGGCTATGGTTACAACCTGGCGGAACAATTCGGCCTGCGCTTGCTGCCCAAATCCGCCGGCCTGGTGCCGTTCACCTTTACCGACTCCCTGCATGAACTGTGTCAGCGGCTGTCTGGCCTGTCCTGCGAAGTGGTGCTCAGCAATGAACGCGCACAGTTTCGCGAAGACCTGCTGTTTACCCACCGTGGCCTGAGTGGCCCGGCGGCATTACAATTGTCCAGTTACTGGAAACCGGGTGAAGCCATTGCAATCGACCTGCTACCCGGCCTGGAAGCCGGCGCCCTGCTGCTGGGCATGAAACGCGAATTCCCGCACGCCGTGTTACGCACTCGACTGGGTAAATCTTTGCCGCAGAAGCTGGTGGAGGAACTGCAAAAACTGTGGTGGCCGCAATGGGCTGAAACCCCGCTGGCTGACTGGCCCGACCGCGAACTGCAGCGCGTGGCCCTGGCACTCAAGCAATGGATGGTGAAACCGGCCGGAACCGAAGGTTATCGAACCGCAGAAGTGACTCTGGGCGGCGTCGACACGCGTGATCTTTCTTCCAAAACCATGGAATCGACCACTCCTGGCCTGTTTTTTATCGGTGAAGTGGTGGATGTGGCTGGCCACCTGGGTGGCTTCAATTTCCAGTGGGCCTGGTCATCCGGCTATGCGGCCGGGCAGGCGTTGTAAACAGCAAGCAAATTTTTGAGCGAAGACTATACTGATAACTCCTTAAGCCTTGCTGCCGGAGATATCACCATGTCACACGCACCGTATTTTTCTGCACCAAAGATTGTTTTTCTGACCGTCACACTGATGTTGGCGCTGCTGTTTGCAGGCCAGGCCCTTGCTGCTGTCGACACTTTCCTGAAAATTGAAGGTGTAAAGGGCGAGTCCATGGATAAAGACCACAAAGGCTGGATCATTATCGAATCCATGTCATCACCCAACATGCCCCTGGCGGCGGGCTCCAGCGGCACCGCACAAAAACGCCAGCACAAGCCCTTCATTATTACCAAGTCCATTGATGCTACCTCCCCTATGCTGAAAAAGGCAGCGAATGACGGTACGCATTTCCCATCAGCCACCCTGAACGTTGCCGACCCCAAGAATCCAGGTCAAACCCAGCAATATGAATTGGAAAATGTCCTGATCAGCTCCTACCAAGTCTCAGGATCGGGCGCTGATGGCGGCATACCCACTGAGACCTTCAGCCTGAATTTCGAGAAAATCACCTTTTCCACCAGGCCTGCAAGCAAAACCACGCTGACTCAGAAACGCTCAGAATAGCGGCAGGACAGCGGCTGGGGGACCATACACCGGGCGACAAAGCGTGCCCGGCTTTGGCTGGGCTTTTCCTGTCTGGGGAGATTGACTAGCGCGGTGCTGGCTGGAAGTGGTTACGCAAAAAGTTACTTCTGGGGCGCGCTGCTTTGATACGCCCCACCAGTACCGGCAAGTTATCAAAATCGATCAACAGTTTGTCCCTGCCCTCAATAAACAAGGGCAAGCCATCCAGCTTGGTCACGTTGACCGGCAGGGGTGAACTGAATTTTACCTTGCCGGCAAACACCAGCACGAAGTTCAACAAGCTGGCATCCAGCCCCAATACGTCACGCAGGGCGTTGACTTCATTCAGGCATTCAAACAAGGGGTTGGCAAACGCCTGCTGACTCCTTCGACTGGAACGAATCCAGCGGGCATCGCCGGGTTTGCCGGAAATACGGCCGCCGCCAGTAATTTGCTTGATGGCGAAAATGCCGTAGGCAGAAACTACCAGGTGATCGATACACACCGGCTGTTTCTGTCCCGCCAGGGATACGTTTTGCATGACGGTGTAGTGCGAGCGGGGTAATTCCAACTGCAGCAGCTTGCGGATTCGATAAGTATCCCAGCGGTGGCGCAGAGCATTCACAGCGCCCAGCTTGATGCCCAGCACTACGCAGAAGACGGTAAACAGCAGGACCGGTAAGACCAAGCCTTCCATAGCCTGTATCTCCAGAGTATCGGTAAAGCAGTTTAACTCTTTTTTACCCGTCATGCCGGACCTGATCCGGCATCCAAAGTCGCCTGGGTTCTGGATCCCGGATCTCGCGCTGCGCGCTGTCCGGGATGACGAAATAGCGATCAGATCACCATGAAAGAGGCTCGAATTTGCTATCCTTACCCTTCCTCACGACCAGACAGAGATCAAATCAATGAAACTTGCCCGCTACCTGTTACTGCTCAGCGCCACCTTGTTATCCACTAATGGCTTTGCCGATGATTTCACCGCCACCAAAACCAAGATCAAAGCAGCTATGTCGGCCGAGATCCGCACGCCTGAAGAAGTGGAGCGCGACAGCAATCGTTTGCCGTTGGAAACGCTGCAGTTCTTTGGCTTGCGCGATGACATGAAAATCATTGAACTGCTGCCCGGTGGCGGCTGGTACAGCAAGATACTGGCACCGGTGATGGCGGAAAACGGCGAATACTACATGGCGCTGGGCACGGGAAGTGCCAAGGGCGCTCTCAGCGGTCAGCCCGGCTTTGAGAAAATCAACGTAACCGCGGAAGAGGCTAAAATTTTCCGCCCCGAAGGTTCTGGTACTTATGTGATTGAGAATGCTGACCTGGGCGTGAAGAATGCCGACATGGTTCTGACATTCCGTAATTACCATAATTTTGGCCCGGAAGGCCGCGCTGCCATGAACAAAGTATCTTACGACGCGCTGAAATCCGGCGGTATCTATGCTGTGGTCGATCACACCCGTCGCCACATGGAAAATGATAACCCCGAAAACGGTCGTCGCGTTGACCCGGTGCTGGCCATCAAGGAAATCCAGGAAGCGGGTTTCATGCTGGTGGACTTCACCAACCTGCACCACATTCCCGACGACGAGTTGCGGTATGAAGTAGGCCGCAAAACGGTTACCGGTAATACCGATCGCTGGTCGCTTAAGTTTGTTAAGCCTTAACGCATGCCGGATTTCTCTCGTCATCCCGGATCAGGTCCGGCATGACGGTTGGGAAAGGCCCGGTATGATGATGAGAATGGTCAAGCCTGGGATGATGGCGATAGTGGTCAAACCCGCGTCAATTAAACTTTAGGAGAAATCATGCAATACCCCGTTTACGACCTGGCCATAGCGCCCATACTGCGCAGTCTGAAGAACCTCGACACTATCATCAGCAAGGCAGAAGCACATCTGGCTGCTGACGATAACCTCGAAGAGGCCACTCTGGTGCAGGCGCGCCTGTTCCCTAATATGCGGCCCTTTGTGTTTCAAATTCGGGTTGCCACCGATACCGCCAAAGGTGCGGCTGCACGCCTGTCCGGCAGCGAAGTGCCTGCATGGGCCGATGATGAGGAGACCTTCGCCGAGGTGCATGAACGTATTGGTAAGGCGATCAACTTCCTGTCTGGCTTCAAAGCCGAAGACTTTGCAGCAGCCGATGAACGCGCCATTGAGCTCAAGCTGGGGCCGCGCACGGTTAACTTCAGCGGCAAAGACTATGTTGCAAGTTTTGTACTGCCCAACTTCTATTTCCACATGACCACGGCCTACAGCATCCTGCGAGCCTGCGGTGTTGATGTGGGCAAACGCGATTTTCTGGGCGATAGCTGACCCCATCATTAGCACGGAAAAAGCATGTCGGTTAAAGCTACGTCAGCCACGGCAGCCAGGCCCTTCCTGGTTGCCGCTTTCTACAAGTTCGTTGAGCTGACGGACTACGAGGACTTACGCGCTCCTTTGCAGCAGCGCTGCGAAGACCTGGGACTCCTGGGCACCATATTGCTCGCCGATGAAGGTGTTAACGGCACCATCAGTGGCGCACCTGACAAGGTGCACAAACTGTTCCAGCGTTTGCGTGAAGACAGCCGTTTTGCAGACCTGCACTACAAGGAATCCTGGGCATCCGACAATCCTTTTTACCGCATGCGGGTGAGGCTGAAGAAGGAGATTGTCAGTTTGGGTGTGGAAGGTGTCGATCCACGCAATAAAGTTGGCCAGTACGTTGCCCCAGAAGACTGGAACGCCTTGATTTCACGCGATGATGTGCGGGTGGTGGATACGCGCAATCATTATGAATATGAACTGGGCAGCTTTGCCCGTGCGGAGGATCCGAACACCGAATCTTTCCGCGATTTTCCCGATTGGGTAAAGCACAAACTGGATCCACAGAAAGATCGCAGTGTGGCCATGTTCTGCACTGGCGGCATACGCTGTGAGAAGGCCACTTCATATTTGCTGGGTTTGGGCTTTGAAAATGTCTACCACCTCGATGGTGGCATTCTGAATTATCTTGAAACGGTAAAGGCCGAAGACAGCCTGTGGCAAGGCGATTGCTTTGTGTTCGACAACCGCGTCACCGTTGATCACGACCTGGAAGAAGGCGATTTTGATCAGTGCCCGGCTTGCCGTATGCCGCTGAGTGCTGAGGACCGATTATCACCGCTGTTCGAGTTGCATGTTTCTTGCCCGCGTTGCCACCAGCGGCTGACCGAACCCAAGCGCGAAGGCTTGCTGGAGCGGGCCAGGCAGATTGATCTGGCCAAAGCGCGCGGCGAGCGGCATATTGGTGCCAAGCAAAAACCACCTAAGAATAAAAACATGTAGGAGGCAGCCACGCTGCCGACCTCATAACCAGCCTGTCGCGAGCGTGGCTCGCTCCTACAGAAAAAGCCTATTCATCATCCAACATGGGCTTCCAGTGCAGGATGCCAAACAACAGGGTCAGCACAATGCTGCCGATCAGCGGCCCCTGCCACATCTTTACGTAGCGCCAGAAGAAAAACACCTCGATCACATGTACAAATAACAGGATCACCGCCAGGGTCTGAACGCCGGACGCCAGTCACTCTGGCATGGCCACAAAATTGGCCAAAATCGCCAGTCCAAACACCGCCAGGCACAAGGCCTTCAACACCATAAACATGTGTACCTCCCTCTATCTTTCTTTGTTCCGCCGAAATAGTTCTGGTCTGCCTTATACTCTACTCCTTCAGCCCTACGCAGGGGGGATGGAAAACTGAAACCCATCATTATTAGCCGGAAAATTGTATGAAAGTACCTTTGACAATTATTGACCACCTGCGGCGTGCTGAGCAGGTGTTTCCAGACCGAATCGCTTATATCGACGAAGCCGATCAGCCCGCCTCTTCCTGGGGCACCGGCACGTATCGTGAAATGGCGCGACGGGCTGGAGCTCAGGCCGCAGGGCTGGATGCGCTGGGTATAGAACGAGGGGCGCGGGTGGCCATCGTCAGCCAGAATTCGGCGCGACTGCTAACCGCTTTCTACGGCGTCAGTGCCTGGGGACGTATCCTCGCACCCATAAACTTTCGCCTGGTGGCTGCGGAGATCGACTACATCGTCAAGCACTGCGGTGCCGAGGTATTGCTGGTCGATCCGGAGCTGGATGATGCTCTGAAAAACGTCACTGCCAAACATCGTTTTGTTATTGGTTCTGAGTCGGACGAACTGCTTTATCGTTTTGACACCGAACCGGAGCCCTGGAATGAGCGGGATGAAGACGCTACCGCCACCATCAACTACACCAGCGGAACCACAGCACGACCCAAGGGTGTGCAACTAACCCATCGCAACCTGTGGCTGAATGCTGCAAGCTTTGGTTGGCACCTGGGTGTGAATGAACGCGATGTTTACCTGCATCTGGTGCCGCAGTTTCACTGCAACGGTTGGGGCATGGTTTATGCGCTGACCGCGATGGGCGGCAAACACATCATCCAACGCAAAGTGGATGGCATGGAGATTTTACGACGCGTGGAAGAGCATGGTGTCACGCTGATGTGTGGTGCGCCGGCAGTGGTCAACATGATTCTCGATGCAGCGCAGCACTGGCCGGGTAAAGTCCCGGGCTTTGGGCGCATTCGCATGGTGGTCGCAGGCGCGCCACCGCCACATCGCACCATCGAGCGCATGGAATCCGAACTCGGGTGGGAAATGATCCAGATTTATGGACTGACAGAAACCTCACCATTGCTCACCATGAACCGCTTGGGTCCGGAGTTTGATGACAAGACACCCGCTGAGAAAGCGGCCCGGCTGGTCAACGCCGGCACTCCTTGTTTGGGCGTGGAAACACGGGTTGATAAGTCAGGTGAAGTGTTGGCCCGATCCAACACGGTGATGGGGGGATACTGGAACCAACCGGAAGAGACCAACCAATGCATCGTCGACGGCTGGTTTCATACCGGCGATGGCGGCCACATGGATGAGAACCAGTTGCTGACCATTGCCGATCGTAAGAAAGATGTGATTATCAGTGGCGGCGAGAATATCAGCTCCATTGAGGTGGAAGACGCTGTGTTCAGCCATCCGGACGTGACTGAAGTGGCCGTTATCGGTGTGCCCGACGAGAAGTGGGGTGAGCTGGTACTGGCACTGGTGGTGAAAGTCGCCGACTCGGAGCTGACCGAACAGGAACTGATCGCCTTTGTCAAAACCCGCCTGGCCAGTTACAAATGCCCCAAACGTATTGAGTTCCGCAGCGAATTGGCGCGCACCGCCACCGGCAAGCTGCAGAAATTCAAACTTCGCGAGCCTTACTGGCAGGGTTTTGAACGCCAAGTGAACTAGTGTCGCCAACAGTCCCGGCCACTTAGTTCATCATCCCGGACTTTCTATCCGTCATCCCGGCCGTCAAACCGTCATCCCGGCCGTCAAACCGTCATCCCGGCCGTCAAACCGTCATCCCGGGCTCGACCCGGGATCTAATTCACCATGAGAGGCTGGATACCGGGTCAAGCCCGGCACGACGGGTATGGCGTTCTATTCGTCACCCCGGCCCCCGCTTGCCCTGGACTCGATCCTGGGAGCCGGGCGCCAGTACCCGGCTATGCGTTCCCTCCAATTGCTATACTGCCTCGTTAATCTTTTTTTTCAAACACAAACATAGTGAGAGCGTAATGCATCTGACAAAAATCATGTTGGCCAGCCTGGCCTTATTGTGCCTGCTGGCTGCCTGTGACAAGACCCCAGAACCCAGCGTGGCCATTGAGCCGGCTGCTGAAGAACTCGTAGTCGAAGAAGCCCTTGTAGCAGAAGCCCCGGACAACGCTTTGCTGGAACAATGGAGCGGCCCCTACGGTGGCGTGCCCGCTTTCGATGAAATGAACCTGGCCGATATCGAACCGGCCATGGAAGTTGCCATGGCCAATAGCCTGGCTGCACTTGATGTCATCGCGCAACAAAGCGCAGCGCCAACATTTGAAAACACCATCCTGGCCATGGAAGGAGCTAATACTGAACTGGATCGCGTACAGCCGATTTACGGCATCTGGAGCTCCAATTTGTCCACTCCGGAATTCCGCGAAATCGAGCAGCGCCTGGCGCCCAAGATCGCTGATTATTATTCCACAATGCGGCAGAACAACGCCTTGTTTGCGCGCATCAGGGCGGTTTATGAAGGCGAAGAGTTTAAAACACTGCGGCCCGATCAACAGCGTTTAACCTGGTTGGTTTACGACAGCTTTGCCAGCAATGGCGCCACTCTGGAAGGTGAAGCAAAAGCGCGTTATGCCGCCATCAACCAGCAATTGGCTGAGTTACAAACAAAATTCGCCAACAACGTGCTGGCAGATGAAGAGGGCTATGTGACCTGGCTGGAAAAAGACCAGTTGGCAGGACTGCCTGACTCCGTAATAAGTGCCGCCGCACAGGCTGCCACCGATCTCGGTCAGCCGGAGAAATGGGCCATCAAAAACACCCGCTCGTCGATGGACCCATTCCTGGCTTACTCAAACCTGCGCGATTTGCGCGAAACCGTTTGGCGCAACTACTACAGCCGTGGCAACAATGGCGGTGAGCACGATAACAACGCCATGATCGCGGAGATTCTGCAGCTGCGCGAAGAGCGCGCGCAACTGCTGGGGTACAACAACTTCGCCGAATGGCAGATACAGAACCGCATGGCCAAAACGCCTGCTGCCGCCATGGAGCTGATGTTGGCCGTTTGGCCGGCCGCCATTGCGCGGGTGGATGAAGAAGTGGCCGATATGCAAGCGGTGGCTGAAGAGGAGGGAGCGGATATCACCATCGCTCCGTGGGATTACCGTTATTATTCGGAAAAGGTCCGCAAAGCCAAGTACGACCTGGATTCTGATGTAGTAAAACAATATCTGCAACTGGACAAACTGCGTGATGCCATGTTCTTTGTGGCTGGCGAAATCTTCAACTTCAATTTCAGCCCGGTGCCAGAAGGCTCAGTACCGGTGTTTCATCCGGATGTGCAAGTCTGGGAAGTTACTGATAGCGACAGTGGCGAGTTGGTGGGTTTGTGGTACCTGGATCCGTTTGCCCGCGCTGGTAAACGTTCAGGCGCCTGGGCAACCGCTTACCGTAGTCATTCAACTTACAACGGCAAGAAGACCGTGCTGTCCTCCAACAACTCCAATTTCAACAAGGGCGCACCCGGTGAGCCGGTGCTGATTTCCTGGGATGATGCGCGCACCTATTTCCACGAGTTTGGCCACGCGCTGCATGCGCTGTCTGCCAATGTGGAATATCCCACGCTGAATGGCGGCGTGCGTGATTACACGGAGTTCCAGTCGCAGTTACTGGAACGCTGGATCACCACGGACAAGGTGATCGACCAGTTCCTGGTGCACTACCAAACCGGTGAACCGATTCCGGACGATCTGGTGGCCAAGATCAACAAAGCCGCTACCTTCAACAAAGGTTTCAGCACCACCGAATACCTGGCCTCAGCTTTGATGGATATGAAATATCACACCGCTGATCCGGATGGCGTAGACCCGCAGGCTTTTGAGCGCGACACACTGACCGCACTTGGGCTGCCTGCAGAAGTGGTGATGCGCCATCGCAGCACGCAGTTCACGCATATCTTCTCTGGTGAAAGTTATGCGGCTGGTTATTACGGCTATTTGTGGGCTGACGTACTGGCTGCAGATGCAGCGGAAGCATTTGTCGAAGCTCCGGGTGGATTCTATGACGAAGAAGTGGCGCAGAAACTGGTGGACTATCTGTTCGCGGTACGCAACGCCATGGACCCTGCCGATGCCTATCGCGCCTTCCGTGGCCGCGATGCCCAGATCGATGCCTTATTGCGCGATAGGGGTTTTGCAAATCCCTTGTAGCGATCCTCGCTATCGACCATTCCGTCATCCCGGACCTGATTCGGGGTCCTTCATTCGGCAGGTATTGGATGCCGGGTCAAGCCCGGCATGACGGTGGTGAAGGTCAAGCCCGGCATGAAGGGAAACTAACTGGTCAACTCCGGATCGGCCATCACTTGCTTGAATGCCTCAACCTGCTCCGGCGTGGCGTCTTTCTGATATTCCGCTTTCCACTGCTCGTAAGTCATGCCATAGATGTGTTGTCGCGCATCGTCCATGGAAACATCCAAGCCCTTCTCATCGGCAGCGGCAACGTACCATTTGCTCAAGCAATTACGACAGAATCCAGCGAGGTTCATCAAGTCAATGTTCTGCACATCACTGCGCTTGTTGAGATGCGCGATCAATGTGCGGAATGCCGCCGCTTCGAGTTCGGTTTGGGTTTGCTTATCGAGTTCAGTCATGATTATTCCTCAATTATTTCGTCATCCCGGGCTTGCCTGATCGGCATCCTGGATTGCTCCTAAACCGTCATCCCGGATTGCTCTTCTTGCGTCATCCCGGGCCCGATCCGGGGAGCCGGGATCCATACCCAGAGAAAATACTGGATACCGGATCAAGTCCGGCATGACGGTGATTGATAGTCACCATGCATGACGGGGGGTGTTAGTCTTCCATCTCAGCTTGCAAGTAGATTCCGGCACCAAAAACATAATCGTCATGCCGTACCACCCAGCTGGACTTAGCATGCAATTCACGCGTCACCGGGTTGTACCAGGTGTAATCGATCCAAACGCCTTCCTCGGTGGCACCATCCATCAATGCAGCACCAAACGGCATACCATTCATATCGATCAGGGTATCCACAGGCGTGCCGTTCAAGTTGACATCTGCCCCATGAGCTTCAATCGTACGCCCCGGTCCATAAATAAAAATATACAGGTCGTAATCGACAAACTGGCCTTCTTTATCTTCATACGCTGCAAATGCAGCTTCGCGGCCGTTCTCATCGTAAAAAGCAATGGCATTGGCTACCAGCGCCTGCGCCTCTTCCGCCGTGCCGCGGTCTTCATCAGCCGCAAAGGCGCTCGTAAACAATAGCGACGCTGCCAACAACATCAAGCAATGGTTCCACAATTTGTTCAACATTCATCTACTCCCTTATAAAAGCTTCTCTGATTGAACTTCAAAACAACATACCCGCAAAGCAGGCGCTGGTCAAAGTAGCGACCCCGCCTGCCACCAGCGACTTCAGACCAAGCTGCAGTAGTTCATCGCGCCGCTCCGGCACCATAGTAATCAATCCCGCCAACATAATGCCAAGACTGATGAAATTGGCAAAGCCGCACAAGGCATAAGTCAGGATGGTGCGGCTGCGCAGGCTCATGGCGTCGGCAGGTAATTCTCCCAGCCGCACGTAGGCGATAAACTCGGTCAGCACCGGCTTGGTGCCCAGCAACTCACCACTGATTAACGCATCCTGCCACGATATACCGATCAGCCAGGCGACTGGTGCTAGCAAATATCCCAGCAATCGCTCCAAGGTTATGGGGCGGCCGGCTAAATCCGGCAACAGGCCGAGCGCCGCATTGAACAAGTAAACCAGTGCCACGATCACGATCACCATGGCCACGATGTTGATCACGATCTGCAAGCCCATTTGCGTGCTCGAAACAATCACGTCCATCACGCTGTTGCCGCCACGCTCCACCTGGCCATCGCGTGCCGTCACCGCTTCAGTGTTGGGCATCAACAGATGACTGATATAAACCACACCCGGCAGGGTGATCAGCGAGGCGCTGAGCAGATGCCCTACCGCATTGGGCATGACATTACTGATCACCGCTGCTTCAATCGCCATCATGGAACCCGCAATGGTAGCCATGCCCGCCACCATCACTGAAAACAATTCGGCACTGCTGAGTTTGGCCAGGTACGGGCGTATCAGCAGCGGTGCTTCAACCATGCCAAGAAAGGCGTTGGAGGCAATGGCGAAACCCGGTGCGCCGCCGAGTTTAAGGGTACGCTCCAGTAGCATGGACATCAGCCGCAAAATCCACGGCAGAATACCGAAGTAAATCAACAAGCCCGACAGCACGCTGAGCACGATGACCAGCGGCAGGGTTTGAAAGGCCAGTACCAGACCAGCCATTTCATTGGTAACGGTAAAGGGGGTGTCAGCGCCACCGATGTAGCCGAATATAAACGAGGTTCCGGCATGTGTTGCTTCCTGCAACACCATGATGCCCTTGTTGAGAACAGCGAACAGGTGCTGCGAGCCGGGCAACTTCAGCAACAGCAGTGCGAGTACCAGTTGCAAAATCAGGCTGCGCACCACCAGTGATGGGCTGATGGCAGCACGGTTGCTGCTCAGTGCCCAACAAGCGATGATGATGACGGCCAGTCCGAGGATACCTTGCAGATTGTGCATTGGGTGGCTTGCTGCTCTGAAATAATGCAACGGGCAGTATAAGACAAGTCAGGCGGGCATTGGCCCGTCATCCCGGACAATAGCCCGTCATCCCGGACAATAGCTCGTCATCCCGGACAATAGCCCGTCATCCCGGACAATAGCCCGTCATCCCGGACAATAGCCCGTCATCCCGGACTTGATCCGGGATCCAATTCACCAAGAGACTGTGTCGGCAAATGGATGCCGGCTCGGGGCCGGCATGACGGTGGGAATCAAGCCGGGCATGACGGTGGGAATCAGGCCGGGCATGACGGAAACAGATGCCGCAATTGAGCTCACCGGCTGCGCACTCTACAATCCACACTCAATTGATGAGACACAACAAACCCATGACAAACAATGCTTATCAGCAGCGCACTGAAGAACTGATTGCCGTCGGCAAATACCTGGACGAGCACGGCTGGGTACCCGCCACCAGCGGCAATCTTTCCGCGCGGCTGGATGAGGCCAGTATTGCCATCACCGTATCGGGCTGTCACAAAGGTCATCTCACCGCCGATGACATCATGCTGGTGGATCATCAAGGCGCTTCACTGGATGGCAAGAAGCCTTCAGCTGAAACGTTATTGCACACCAGCTTGTATGCGCGCTACCCGGGCCTGGGATCGGTGTTGCACAGCCATTCGCCTGCAGCGGTGCTGGCCTCGAGACTGTTCGACGATGCGGTCATCCTGGAAGATTACGAATTGCTCAAAGCCTTGCACGGCATCATCACGCACGAATCTACCGTGGTCCTGCCGATCTTCGACAATGACCAGGACATTGCCCGTTTGGCAGATGAAGTGGCTGGTTATCTGTCTGCCAATGATGAAGAACAGACCAGTTGTTATGGCTACATCATTCACAGCCACGGGCTTTACACCTGGGGAGAGTCGGTAGAAGAAGCGCTGCGCCATATTGAAGCGCTGGAGTTTATGCTGAATATTGAAAATCGTTTGCACGGAGTGAAGCATTCATGAGCATGTTGACCATCTACAACCATTCCGACCCTGACCAGTCTGAGCTTATCCACGATCCCGCCGAAATCGCCCGGCGACTGGATGCCATTGGTGTGGGCTTTGAACGTTGGTCTGCATCAGAACCAATAGACGATGATGCTGACCAGGAAGCCATTCTGTCTGCTTATCATGAGCAAGTCGAACAGCTGATGCAGAAGCATGGCTTCAAATCTGCCGATGTGATCAGCGTGGGTCCGAACTTTCCCGACAAGGTCGCTTTGCGCCAGAAGTTTCTCTCTGAGCACACCCACAGTGAATTTGAGGTGCGCTTCTTTGTGGATGGTCACGGCCTGTTCTGCCTGCATCCGGATGAGCATGTTTATGCTGTGTACTGCGAGAAAAACGACCTGCTGAGCGTGCCGGCCAATATGAAACACTGGTTTGATACCGGAGCCGAACCCAACCTCAAGGCGATCCGCCTGTTTACCACCACCGAAGGCTGGGTAGCGCAATATACCGGCGACTCCATTGCCGATGGTTTGCCCAAAATGGGCGAGTTCCTGGCCCAGCGCTCCCCCACCGTCGTCCCGGACAGTTCATCATCTCCGTCATCCCGGACAGGCTTATCAACTCCGTCATCCCGGACAGGTTCATCAACTCCGTCATCCCGGACTTGATCCGGGATCCACACTCACGATGGAAAAACGACATGCAAGATCAGTTATCAAAGCGCACACCTACCTTGATCCGGGATCCAGCGTTACAGCAATCATGGATGCCGGGGCGAGCCCGGCATGACGGGTTAACAATCATCCCGGACAGGTTCATCAACTCCGTCATCCCGGGCACAGAACATGGATGCCGGGTCGAGCCCGGCATGACGGGTTAACAATCATCCCGGACAGTTCATCAACTCCGTCATCCCGGGCACAGAACATGGATGCGGGGTCGAGCCCGGCATGACGGGTTAACAATCATCCCGGACAGTTCATCAACTCCGTCATCCCGGGCACAGAACATGGATGCCGGGTCGAGCCCGGCATGACGGGTTAACAATCATCCCGGACAGGTTCATCAACTCCGTCATCCCGGGCTTGCTCCGGGATCCACACTCACGATGGAAAAACGACATGCAAGATCAGTTATTAAAGCGCACACCTACCTTGATTCGGGATCCAGCGTTACAGCAATCATGGATGCCGGCTCAAGGGCCGGCATGACGGGTTAGCCATGATCCGCGCCATCGTTACCGACATCGAGGGCACCACATCCTCCCTGTCCTTCGTCAAGGATGTTTTGTTTCCCTACGCCCGTGACCGACTGCCCGGCTTTGTGCGTGAGCACGGCCAGGAAAGCAACGTCAGGAAATTGCTGTTACAAGTCAGTGAAGTTGCTGGCAAGGAGCTGGACGATGAGCAGGCTGTGGAACAACTTCGCCAATGGATCGATGAAGACCGCAAAGTCACCCCGTTGAAAGCCTTGCAAGGCCTGATTTGGGAAGCGGGTTACCGCGACGGTGATTTCACCGGGCATGTTTACGCCGATGCCGCCGAATATTTGCGACGCTGGCATGAGCAGGGTTTGCGTTTGTACGTTTACTCCTCCGGCTCGGTATACGCTCAGAAACTATTGTTCGGCCACAGCGATGCCGGCGACCTGACCCCACTGTTCAGCGGTTACTTTGATACGCAGGTGGGTGCCAAACAAGAAAGCGGTTCTTATCGAGCCATCGCCGAGCGGATCGACCTGCCCGCAGACGAAATCCTCTTTCTGTCTGATATTGAAGCCGAGCTGGATGCCGCCACAGAAGCTGGCATAAATACCTGCTGGCTGGTGCGCGAGGGAGAACTGAGCGGTCAAGCGGCACACCATCAGGTGCGTAACTTCGAACAAATCGAGCTACCCGACCCGCTATGAAAATTTACCTCATACGCCACGGCGAAGCGGCCGAGCACTGGCACAAAGCCGACGACCCGGGCCTGAGTGAGTTAGGTCATCAACAAGCCCTGGAAGCAGCTCAGCAATTGCTGCCGCAACTCGGAGCGGATGTGCGCCTGATCAGCAGCCCGATGGTACGTGCGCGTGAGACGGCCCAACCGTTGGCTGATGCGCTGGGCATGGCGCCCACCATCATTGAAAGCTTTCGAGAAATCCCAACGCCGGTGGAAAAGGCTGACCGGCATGAGTGGTTGCGTACCATCGCCCTGCAGGACTGGCAGGTTCAACACGACATGGTGCAAACCTGGCGTAAGGCTTTATTGGCCGAGTTGGGAAATGTCCGGGAGCACGCGGTGGTGTTTACCCACTTTATGGTATTGAACGCCATCGTCGGTTCATTGCAGCAACGCGACCGCGTGGTGTGTTTTCTGCCAGCCAATGCGTCAGTGACCACGGTGCAGTGGTCAGGCAGCGAACACCAGTTGCTGGAACTGGGTCACCAACTCAAAACTCGCATTAACTGAGCAGTCACGGAAATTTCTTACACAAACCCAGGTTAATCACCGCTTTTCCCCACTCGCAAAACACAACACACTGCTGGCATGAGCAACCCGCCACACACACCCGATTGACAAGCATGACTTGTCAATCGTATTATAGCCATCAGTCATGATCCGAAGCTTCAAGCATAGAGGCCTGAAGCGCTTGTATGAGCGAGGCGATCGGAACAAGTTAAATCCATTATTGGTGAAAAAACTTTTATGGTTACTCGAGGATCTTGATGCAGCAACCACTATTGAGCACCTGAATCGGCCTGGATATCGCTTGCATCGCTTGAAAGGAAATATGAGCCACCAGTTTGCTATCGATGTATCGGGCAATTGGCGCCTCATATTCAGCTTTGATGCCGGTGAGGCCTCGAACTTAGACCTGATCGACTATCACTAAAGGAACGCGAATATGCTTATGTTCAACCCACCCCATCCAGGATCGAACGTTCGAGGCACTTGCCTGGAACCGCTGGGCTTGTCGGTAACCTCAGGCGCCAAGGCTTTGGGCATCAGTCGCCAGGCGCTGAACAACCTGGTCAATGAAAAAGCAGGTATTTCAGCCGAAATGGCCATTCGTTTTGAGAAAATGGGTTGGGGCACTGCTGAGGGTTGGCTGCAGCTGCAAGTGCACTACGACCTGGCGCAAATCCGGCGCAAAGCCGATACTTTTACCGTTCATCCCATCGCTTGGCAGAACGACTAGCTCAAACTCCCCGCAAACAAATTCAGCGTGCGTTGCCAGGCCAACTTTGAGGCCGCCTCGTTGTAACGCGCTGCGCTGGAGTCGTTGTGGAAACCATGCCCCGTACCGGGGTACATGTGCAAGCTGTAAGCGATCTTGAACTCATCCAGCAAGGCACGAAATTCGGGAATGGTTGCGTTAATCCGCTCATCCTCGCCAGCGTAATGCATCATCAGCGGCGCTTTCACTTGCGCGATTTGCTCGCGATCTAACGGGCTCCCATAAAAACACACACCAGCGCCAATGATGTCCGGATACGCAGCCGCACATTGCAGCGCCACTCCACCGCCATAACAAAAACCCACGCTACCCAGTTTGCCGCTGCAATCTGAACGAGCCGCCAGATAAGGCACACCGGCAATCACATCGGCGCTAATGCGCTCCCCATCAGACTGACCAAACAGGTCGCGCGACGCTTCCTGATCTTCCAAGGCACCACCGACATACGTCAAGCCATCCGGTGCCAGGGCCACATAACCCGCCAGCGCTGCCCGCCGCGCTACATCTTCGATATGCGCGTTCAGGCCACGGTTTTCATGAATGACCAACACGCCAGGTAGCTTTCCGGATTGGCCTGCGGGTTTGGCAAAGTAAGCTTTCACCAACCCATTCCCTCCCGAATATTCCACATAGCCCGTTTCCAGCCGATCATCATCGGTGGCCACCTGCTGGGCAAAAACATAGTTGGGTTCCAGCAAAGGCAATAGCATCGTAGCTGCCGCAGCACTGCCAGCAATGCCCGCCAACTTACGCAAAAAATCCCGCCGTGGCAGGTCGCCGTGGATGTAAACGTTATAAAGCTCGATAGCGTCTTTGTTTACCGGCTTACCGGTGTTTTCTTTTTGATCACTCATTAACCAAATCTCCTTGCTGAGCATTCTTTGGCTTGCGCCAGTTCTGTTTCCCGATTGCGACTTTGGTGTCTGTTTTGGGTTTGATGGAAACATGTTAAACCTGTTTGGCCGCAAGCGAAACGACCTGGCCGACCTTGCAAAACCCACAGGCCACTCCCATCATGAGCGGCAGACATCGGAGCGACTCTGTGGCCCAATCCAGCAACACAACCAACACCGTCTCTAACACTAACGAAAGCGCTGTCCCAAACGCGGCAACGCCTGAAAAATTTGGCACCCTGCTGGGCCATGCGCCCGGCAACGTGCCGATTTATTCTTCCCACTACCCCAGCGTGGATAGTAATGAGCACCCCGATCGAAAATCATTCAGAAGTGAGCTTGATGGTGTTTACATGGGTTACAAGTGGCAATGTGTCGAGTTTGCCCGCCGCTGGCTGTATGTGAATCATGGCTATGTGTTTGATGACGTGGCCATGGCCTATGACATATTTCGCCTGCATTCCGTCACGCGCCTGGCTGACCAGCAACTGTTACCTTTGCATTCTTTTCGCAATGGCGCGCTCAGGCCACCCGAACCCGGTTGCATGCTGATCTGGGAGGAAGGGGGAGAATTTGAAGTGACGGGTCATGTGGCCATCGTTACCGAGGTGCTGGAACAACACGTGCGCTTTGCCGAGCAGAACATTGGCCATCGTCTGCTGCCTGAAGGTCGTAACTGGTCGCGTGAACTGGCAATGAACCGCACCGATGAAGGCGGCTATTTCATCAGTGCCCCTTTTGCTGAATCGCATGTTCTGGGCTGGATGGTTCAAACTGAAGATGCCGCGCACGCTGAATTGCCGGTAGCCAAAGATCCGGCCTTGTACAACCTCAACACACGCCTTGCGCAGCAAAAAGAGCAACACCTTTCCGACTGGCTGGATGTCAATGACCCCGCCGAGGCAGCCTTTGTTAAAGCCATGCACGGCCATCGCTTGAGCGAAGCGGAATCAGTGCTGGAACACTACCGTTATTTCCGCTTGTCGGAAACGGCCGATGCGGAACTGCGTCGCGCCACCAATGAGCTGCATTTGATGTTCCTGCATGCCACACAGGCCGTGCTGCAGGACGATAGCCTGCTGGCAAGGTTCAATATCCCTAAAGCCCTGTGGCCGCGACTGAAAACCTCCTGGGCCAATCGCCGCAACCAGATGGTCACCGGTCGATTTGATTTTTGCGTTACCGATAACGGCATCAAGGTCTATGAATACAACGCCGATTCAGCCTCGTGTCACCTGGAAGCGGGACGTATTCAAGGCAAGTGGGCACCGCACTTTGGCGTGCGTGAAGGCGATGATGCCGGCGCCGAATTATTTGATGCACTGATCCACGCCTGGAGTACCGTGGATGTTGTAGGCATGCTACACATCATGCAGGACAGGGTTTCTGAGGAAACCTACCACGCAGAATTCATGAAAGCAGCGGCTGAAGCGGCCGGACATCCCTGCAAGATCATCATGGGCCTCGATGGCCTGAGCTGGAACGAGCAAGGTGAAGTGCTGGATCCGAATGGTGTGCCCATTCGATTTGTGTGGAAAACCTGGGCCTGGGAAACCGCACTCGATCAACTGCGGGAAGAATGTGAAGACGATGATGCCAAGCCGTTTCTGCGGGCAGCCGTGGATACCAGCAAGCCGCCCCGGTTAATGGATGTGCTGTTGCGTTCGGAGGTTAAGGCATTTGAACCTTTTTGGACTTTGATCCCCAGCAACAAGGCGATCCTGCCCATACTGTGGCAAATTTTTCCGAACCATCCCTACCTGCTGAATTCACGTTATGAGCTGAACGGTGAAATGGCCCAACGCGGTTACGTCACCAAGCCCATTGCCGGACGTTGTGGCCTGAACATTACTCTGTATGACAAGAATGACCGGGTGCTGAAAGAAACCACCGGGCAATTCGATCATCAGGACAATATCTACCAGGAGCTGAGGAAGCTACCTACCATTGACGGTTATCGAACCCAGGTCTGCACTTTCTCGGTTCTAGGAAAGTACGCCGGAAGTTGTGTGCGCATCGACAAATCTCTGGTCATTACCATGAACAGCGACCTGCTGCCGCTGCGGGTGGTTGCCGATGAAGAATTGTAAGGGGAGGATTTGTGAAGCTGCGTTGGCCAATGCCTTGGTAGGATTTTCAGCCGGACCGGTGGGGAATTGTGTGGGGTTCAGAAGTTAAATTCCAATACCTAGCCTCGCCGCTTGTTCTGCCAGGCTGCGATCTCTGCTCCAGATGCAAGCCGAATTGTTAAGCATGGTAGCTGCCAGTAGATGGGCATCCACATAGCCGATGCCCAAGCCCATCAGGGAATGATGTTCGATAAAACCCATCACTTCTTTATCACTTGCGACAACAGCCGAAGGTAAATCACCCAACAATATCATTATGGCTTGCCGGTTTTTCAGGTTGCCGCAGGCCAATTCACCCATTACGAACGGATGCATCAACACTCGGTTTTGCTTAAGCAAATCAACCAGGCGGGGTTCACCCTTCTTCAGGTGATCAATCCAGACTGACGTGTCGACCAGAACTTGCATCTAACTAGCCCTACTCAGCCTTGCTCTTGCTAACTCTTCGCCGAGGTACCGATTGCAATTGCGGCTCGCTCCCTCCCAGACGAGCCAAGCGCCGCGCACTTTCCCGCTCGATCAGTGCCTGTAAGCCCTCGCGAACCAATTCCGCTTTGGCGCTCAAGCCTGTCAGCCTTTGCGCTTCAGCCAGCAATGCATCATCAATGTTCAAGGTGGTACGCACAGCGAGTCTCCCATAAAGTCCGGCACATAATAGTACATCATTTGATGCATTTTTTCGTGCCTTATTGGAGACCGATGAGCTAGAACAACCATGCATCCATGGTGCCATTGATCGCAATCCAGTTCAGTCAGCCATTGCAGTTAATTTGCGTAGGAAATCTTCTCGCACTGCTTGTGCAAGCTGAGTGATGCCGTTATTTTGGAAGACACACTCCAACATCGTGACCCAGGGCACCCTCTCGGCCAAAAACGTGCCTCAAGATGGCTACCTCAATCCATTACTTGTAATGATGGGGGTGTGATTTGCTTTTAACCGGATCAGTACCACCGCAATCAACGCCCCCAGCAAGTTGAAGCACAAATCCAGCGCGGTGTTGACGTAACCGCCCACGTTGTTTTCCGGCACCAGCACCGTGACGATGAATTCGATCACCTCATTCAGAGCACCAAAGCCGGTGCTGGCCGCTGCCGCCAGGGTGAGCAAGCCCACAGTGGGCTGGGCAGTTACACCCTTGCGTTCAAATGCAGCACACAAACCACGCCAACAAAGCCAGGTGGTAATACCAAAGCCGTAGGCATGCGTTAGTTGGTCATATTTGAGCCAGCCAGGCCACAGCCAGAGGTTGTACAGCACTGCGGTATCGCCACTACGGGGCCAGGTTTCGGGAATAGCCACCAAGCCACCCGCCAGGTGCGCCGCGCCCCAAATGCTCAGGCACCACAGCAAACTGAGTGGAATATTAATGGTGCGATGAACCCACCAGACCACTCCCGCCAACACCAGCAGTATTCCGATGTAAGCGAGGAACTCGCTATTGCCATGGCTCACCACCCAGACAGCGGCAAACAACATATAGGCAACGGAGAACAACAATACCGGCAGCAAGCGTTTTTCCATATTGCTATTGTGCACCACTGCGGAAAGTCATACGTGAGGAATTACGCAAAGCCGGATGACGTTTCAGCTGAAACGTTTTGCGACCAGCGGGCAAAGTCCTTTGGCCAGGCGAGCTAAAGCTAATTCAACAAGTTCGCCAGAAATGAAGCACCCGAAGCCGTCATCAGCCAAACCAACAGCGCAACATTAAGCACCACCGTCATCCAGAACACCACTCTAAATAAGTTCTTGCGCGATTTATGCCGAAACAGCTGCTGAGCAATCATGGCACCGGGCCAGCCACCCAACAGAGCAAGCGTGTGCATGGTTTTTTCAGGCATGCGCCGAGTGTCGTTTTCGGCCGCCTTTTTGTCGAAAAAATACACCAAATACGTCAGGCAGCTCAGGAGCAGGTAAACAAACAGAATCGGCACAGGCAGCATTCCGCCTATGGCCACTGCGGCTAATAAGATCAGGAATAGTGCGGCGGCCCAATAATAAGACTTGGTAGCGTTACGTTTAAACGGATGAGAATTTTCGGCACCCGCAAGCGTCACTTGCTCAGCACAAACCCTTCCTCGTTTGTCGATTGACTGCTCGAAACTCACGGCCTGATCCAGCTCTGGCGGCTCTACTCGAGGGGTAAAAGAACTGATGTGAACAAAGACATTCTTGTCACCCGAATCCGGCGTGATAAAACCGTAGCCTTTTTGGGTGTTCCAGTGGGTTACTTTTCCGGTTGTGCGCATTTTTGATCGCTTTTTAGTTGTTGAATTTTTCGTGTTGCTGATGCGGATATTATAACAAGCTTATTGGGCGCTCTATTCGGCGGTCCATGGCAGCTGAAAAAGTTGACGGTGCAGATTAACTACACCACTGGCTTTCACAGGGAATGCCATCATGATCACCATCCATCTGTGTGCCGGGACAATGCCGTATGAAGTAAGTTGCCTCTGCGCAACTGCTCATCTGCCAGCAATGCTGGCGGCCATCACAGTGAAACTTTGGAGCCGGTGCCTGCCCTTTCGCAGTGACGTTGGTTCTATGCGTGGGGTTTCACCTTCGCGTAATACCTGATCAGCACAGGGTCGCCCCTGACGATCCGTGGACAGAACGAAGTGTACTGACTCACCCACTTTGGGCGGGGGTAAGCGCGAATTGAATGCGCTGATGTGAGCAAACACACGCGCCCCACCAGATTCAGGAGTGATAAAGCCAAAGCCCTTTTCCGGGCTCCAGTGGGTGATTTTGCCGGTGGTACGCATTTTTTATTGTTGGTCTTATCCCGAAGCGTATGCGGATATTAAAACAAGCTCTTAATGCGCGCTACCAGTCAACCGCAACTTGCGGAAGAGACTGACCATTTACTCGTTGCTGACTGCGCCCAACTTGGCCACCACTTTTTGTAACTCTTCAGTAACCCGAAGCAGGTCTTCCAGCAACCTCTCTTCGACATCAAGATAACCTTCGTACTCCGCCAGATTTCGTCGCCTGTGACAGAGCTCCAACACGCGCCACAATTTTGCTTCGAGCCCAAGCGTCAAGGGCAGGCATTGAAAAACCAGGTAACGATTATTCGAGCGGTAGCCGTGCCAACGCATTGCGGCAAGGGCAAACGCGTGCGAAGCATTGTAGGCCAGGTCAAAGCGGCTGGCCATGGAAAGGCTGTCGTGTTTTGCATCGGCCAATCGCCTGTCGCCCGAGAGAACCATGCCATCAAACTCCGCCTGGCTGACCTGATCGGCTTTGAGCTTACCGGTCTTGAGAAGGTTTTCCAGCTTCGACGAGATCACTTTCGTTGCCAATCAGGAGAATTTTGGGTTGCTTTAGAACACGGCTGATAAAGCCGTCTTTATCTGCGCTTTTTCGCTGCCATTCTTCGCGCTTGTAGATGTTTGGGTTGATGGGCCGCTGCGTTTCACCTTCCACCGGAACCAAGTGTTGCAATAAATCGCGATAATCCAGTGAGTCGCTTATGATCATCAAGTCAATATCGCTCAGCGCCTTATCGGTGCTGTTGGCCACAGAGCCATAAATGAACGCCAACAAAATGTGTTGTTGCAGGGGTGCCAAAGCCTGCCGCAGATGATCCGCCACACCAAACGTCTTCAAGACAATGCCGCACAACTCCGCAAAGATGGGTGCCTGGCGATTGGCTTGGTAGTGTTTCTGATTGCCCACTCGGGTGCTGGTAAGCAACTGCACCGATTCCAGGCGTTCCAGTTCACGCTGCACGGAGCCAATACCAACGCCGGCATGGCGCACGATCTCGTTGGCATAAAAGCTTCGATCGGGGTTACCAAACAGCAATCCCAAAACCCGTTGCTGGGTTTTGGTGAATAGCACTTCACCTACACTGGTCTTATTCGTTCCCATAAAAGGAATGGTATATCCCTTCTTGGGGACGATCAATTGAATTGTATTTTCCATCAGAAGTGCATGTTGCGCGAATCAGGCCATCGCATCGATGGGTAATTGCTGCTTTGTTGTGTAGGTAATTAGCTCGATTCTTTGGCGTGATTTCATCAAAACACGCTCCGCGGGAACGTTTCCTAAGTTTCTGAATTCGATCCAGTCCTGTTTGCCAGGCGGCGGTATTTTCCTACAACAATAGAGCACTTTGTCGCTTCCAGCTTCAGACCCTCCCCATTTCAAGATTCATGGCTAAATGTATTTTTAGGCCCGACCCTTTGGCCAATAAATCAAGCCGCTCTTGGATTTATTTCGGCGCGAATCTGTTGGCCTTCTGCAAGCTCGGCCTGCTTCAAATCAAAAGAAATTTGCAGGTTCATCCAGGCTTCGGCATCTCCGCCAAAATAGCGCGCCAGTCGCAATGCAGTATTTGGCGTAATGGCTCGCCGTTCCAGGACTATGTCATTGATGCGCGGGGCCGGAACACGCAGCGCGATGGCCAGCGCGTTAGCCGTTAGCCCTAAAGGCTGCAGGTATTCTTCGCGGAGTATTTCACCGGGGTGTATGGGGCGCATACCGTTCTTGGGCATAAGTACGACCTCAATATTTAGAAAAGCCAGCTTTCGTTCTGCTGATTTCCGCACAAACTGCCATTGGCGACGGCACGTACCGCCAAAGAGTTGCGCTGTCGATTTGTTTGCAAAACTCTGTATCAATGTGTGCAGACATAATGTAGCACGTTTAACGCCAACCGTTAAACAATTGAAACACAGTTGATTAGATGCGCCGTTTAGCGCAGACCAAAAACCTGCAATAGAAACGTTGCATAATCTCGACTTCAGTATTCGAGCTTTTAGATTGGATGTCATTGGGATTTCTACTCGGGGCGAGGTAAGAAATCAGCTTGATGGAGTTACTTCCAGCGTAACACCCAAAGCGTTCAGTATCCGCTTAACCGTGTCAAAGCGGGGTTGGGC
>JAWXBM010000103.1:0-3320 GCA_034440115.1 Lysobacterales bacterium
GATTTCGCATGGCTATAACTATCGCATTGATGAAATCCGCAGTGCGCTTGCCCTGGTGCAATTGGGGCGTTTGGACGGGTTTCTTGCCGAGCGCCGGCGGGTCAGGGCGCGTTATTGCGAACGACTGCAAAGCAGTGAAATTACCATTCCCGATTTTGAATGGAAGCGGATTTCTGCACCGGGTGACTCCGTCGGTTATCACATCATGCCGGTTTTGGTGCCAGAGGGCATTGATCGTGATGGGGTTGCGGCGAGGCTGAAGGAGAATGGCATCCAGTCTTCAATGCACTATCGCCCGATTCATTTATTTTCGGCGTTTTTAAACAAGCCAACGATTGCAAAAAGGCACTTGTTGACTGAGAGGCTTGCGGAGCGGCAGATAACCCTCCCCATGTATCCGACAATGACCAACGGTCAGGTTGATCTGGTTTGTGACTGCCTGATCGACTCGCTAGCGGCCAAAAAATAGCTTTAAGCGATTTTTAAAGCGGTCCGTTTGCAAAACACGTATCGAATCGCGATGGTGGAATGAGGAACATCACGGCAGAAACTGGTGCTGAGCTATGCGTGGCGCAGTTGATCGGATCATTTGGCGGTGGTGGAGCGCAGCGCTTGGCCTATAACCTTGCTACTGGAATGGCGCAACGTGGGATGCGTTCACTGGGTATTGCCCTGCGTGCAGCAGGCAGCTATGCCGAAGGTGCTCAAGGTTGCCATCTGCTGGCGTTGCAGGCTGAACCCCAAAAACCCTTGAGCGTTTTGAGGGCCTTTTTTGCGTTGAGGCGTCTGATCAGGGACGAGCACATTGACCTGATACATGTTCACGGTGCGCCATCGCTGCCTTTCGTCGTCTG
This sequence comes from Lysobacterales bacterium, assembly GCA_034440115.1. Taxonomy (GTDB): domain Bacteria; phylum Pseudomonadota; class Gammaproteobacteria; order Xanthomonadales; family SZUA-36; genus JAWXBM01. Next base: position 855 of record JAWXBM010000103.1, read on the forward strand.
TGCAACCCGTTTCATGCGCCACAATCCAAAACTTGTTTTTACATGGCAGGACTCCGAATCCGTGCTCGATAAGCGCGGGATTTCAAGGCGGTTGATGATCTGGGCTATGCATCGGTGCGACGCGGTTTCGGGTTCGTCCCGCCTTGTCGCAAGGAAACTGACTGAACGCGCAGGATTGAATGACGTCGGCGTGTTCCACGGCGGCGTGCCATTGTTGAAAGCACCGGAATTCAAGTCGACCACCAATCCTTTGATTCTTTGGCTTGGACGTGTCGTCCCACCCAAGGATCCGCAGATTCTGATCCGGGCGGCTGCCCGTCTGCGCGACGAAGGTTTCAGGTTCAAGGTTTGCATTGCCGGCAAGCCGATCCCCAGCACCGTGTGGTATATGGATGAAACCCGTGACTTGATCCGCAAACTCCGGCTCGGGGATATTGTCAGCGCTCCAGGATTCGTGTCGGATGCTGATTTGCATGACATCATGTCCCGTGCCGAAATCAGCGTGCAGACATCTCACACCGAGGGAATGAGCATTGCTTTAATGGAGCACATGATGGCCGGGATCTCAATCGTGGCGACCGATGTCGGTGATACTTCAATGGCGATAACTGATGGAAAGACAGGATTCCTGATCCCGCCCAAGAACGAGGAGCTGCTGACGAATGCCTTGCGGAAAATGCTCAGTTCGCCCGAGCAAAGAATGCGGTTCGCCATAGCCGGCCGAAAAGCAGCTGAAAAGCAATTTAGCGTTGAGGCCATGGTGTCCCGGGCCGCTTCTCAATATGCTGCTCTAACGGCCTCAGTTCAAAGCAAACCTTGATTTCCGTTTCCGAAGCGCTGAATGACGGATGAAGTAAAACCAGAGACCGGCGCCAAGCCTGAAAATCTCCGGGCCCGCGCAATGTCCGGATCGGCATGGACCATGGCGCAATATGTCGTTAACACTTTCCTGCGGCTGGGTTCCAACCTCGTTCTGGCATATGCGCTGTTTCCCGAAGCATTCGCGCTCGTTGCATATGCCGCAATTGTCATTCAGGGGCTTGAAATGCTTTCCGACATCGGCATTGGTCCAGCCATTGTCCACAGCAACCGGGGTACGGATCCTGACTTCCTGAATACGGCATGGACCCTGCAAATTCTGCGCGGTCTATTGCTGTTTATGTTTTCAGTTGCAGTAGCGTGGCCAGTGGCGTGGTTTTACGGGGAGCCGCAATTGGCCCTGATCATACCTGCCTGCGGTGTCAGCTTCATTCTCACTGGTTTGCAGTCGACGGCGGTACATACCTGTAGTCGATCGCTGAACTTGCGGCCAATCGCCATCTGGGGGGTTTCCGAGGCTGTTCTCAAGGCAGCGATCACGATCCTTTGGGCGCTGATATGGCCCTCTGTATGGGCCCTGATCTGGGGCGCTGCAATCAGCTATGCGGTCGGCTGCGTATTGACCCATGCGATTCTGCCCGGGATTCGCAACAGATTGTGCTGGGAGAAATGCGCGGTAAAAACCATCCTCAGATTTGGTGGGTGGGTGACAGCGAGCACGATGTTGACTTTTTTTGCGGGGCAATTGGATCGATTGATACTTGGCAAACTGGTTTCGATGACAACTGTGGGGGTTTACAGCATTGCACTTATGTTTGCCAGGCTTCCCTATGAAATCGGTTCTCGCCTCGCGCAGATCGTTCTTTTTCCTGCCCTGGCCTCGGTCGCTCGTGATGACCGCGGGGCATTGCATGGCAAGCTGTTGGAGTCTCGGGGTGCGATTCTGGCAGTTTCGCAACTCGGGTTTGCCGGTTTTATCGCCTGTGCACCGTTGTTCTTCGAGATCATCTATGACCCGCGTTATGCGGCGGCTGGGCAGTACTCCCCACTGATGGCAGGGGTTGTCTGGATATCACTGTTGCAAGCCACGGCGGACAGGGCATTGCTGGCACTTGGCAACGCCAAGGCGCTGGCCGGCAGCAATTTCATCAATCTGGTTGTGACGGCTGTCGCCTGCCTTGCCGGTTACCACCTGGACGGAATTCGAGGTTTTATCATCGGTGTTGGCTTGGGCAACCTCGCAGGCTATGTTTTGATCTCGCGAGCTTTGATCGGACAAGGGCTGCCTGTGTTTAATCAAGACCTTCGCTTCAGCTGCGTTTTGGCCTTTTCTGCCTTCGTTTCGCTGGGGCTGCCTGCGCTGCTTGGACCGAGTTTTGGCAGCCATGGCTGGCGGACGTTATTTACGCTTCTGGGAATCGCGCTATCGGCCTCGCATGCGTACTTTTGTGTCGGTGGCCTGGTGTGGGATGCGCTGTCCCGATTCAGGAAGTCTAAAGTGGCAGCTTGAGCCGTTTTGCCGCGGCTATTTATGCCGGACGCGAGGCCCCTAGCAGCCTGTCGGACTTAACCGATTCCAAAAAACTGGATGCTCTAAAACGAGCTACAGCGCGTTTAAATTTTTCGGGAGGGTGTTTCGATGGTAAA
>JAWXBM010000104.1:0-10504 GCA_034440115.1 Lysobacterales bacterium
AGAAACCACTCAACCTCGTCAAAGAATGACTTAACCACCCGTACTTGTGATGATGGCAAGCTACACCCGTCATGTACGCATCGATTTGCCTAGGGAAAATCATGGGTGTCTATATTATTTGTAGCGGCAAGCGCCTTTGTGCCCGGCCGGTCATTCGCGGACGAGATGCTGCGACTGGAAGGTGCCAGCGCGTCTTATTATCCACCCGGTCTCATGGGTTTGCGCGGCAGTCACGTGGGTTCATTTGAAGTCGCCCATCAGCTCGCACGTGAAGGCCGGGGCGATTGGGCTCTGTGCAGGAGCCCGATGCAGACCTCTATGACCTTGTCGTCGTTATTAGGATAGCGTGTAGAAATGAATCCCAGAGCGCTGTTAGATTTACTCGGATTCAGGATAAACTGACCAATAGCGTCACCTTCGCCATGAATTAAAAAAGCTAAGTACGGCCGGGAACCCTGCCGGGAACTATGCTTGGCAGCTCGCTTGGCTATACTGCAACGTCATTGATTTGGGAGAACCAGAATGTCCCGATTGCCTGGGTCGGTGCTTTGCACCATCGTGTGCCAGAGTAAAGTTGATTGGGTGAAATCGTTTGGGTGTGATTGATTGAATGAAATTACCAGAGTGAAAGTGAATGATTTGCTGCAGTTTTCCAGTGAGGTAAAACAAGCTCTGGCGAATGGCCAGCCGGTTTTGGCGCTGGAATCCACCGTTATCACCCACGGCCTGCCGTGGCCAGAAAACCTGGGTATTGCCCAAGCCATTGAGCAGGTCGTGCGGGAGCAGCAGGTAATCCCTGCCACCGTGGCAGTGTTGCACGGAAAGTTGCAAGTTGGGCTCGACGCGAAAGAATTGGAAGCGCTGGCCAGATTGGGGCCAAAAGCAGAGAAGTGCAGCCATCGGGATTTGCCCTTTGTGCTGCAAGCGAGCGGTTCTGGCGGAACCACGGTCGCCGCCACCATGATGATTGCCGCCATGGCGGGAATCCGCATTTTTGCAACGGGTGGCCTGGGCGGTGTTCATCGCGGTGCCAGTGAGACTTTTGATATTTCCGCTGACTTGCAGGAGCTGGCGCGCACGCCGGTCGCAGTGGTTTGTGCCGGCCCCAAAGCCATACTTGACATTGGTTTGACGCTGGAATACCTCGAAACCCATGGTGTGCCGGTGATTGGTTACCAATGCGATCTGCTGCCGGCATTTTATAGCCGTGACAGTGGGTTTGCGGTCGATAAGCGGCTGGATTCGGCTGCCGAGATTGCGCAATTACTGCAAATTCAATGGGCTTTGGGTATGGCAGGCGCGGTCGTTGCCAACCCGGTGCCGCAGGAAATGGCGCTGGACCGAAAAACCACGGAGCTGGCTATTGCAACGGCAATAGACGAAGCGGCCAAAGGCGGAATCAGCGGCAAGGCATTGACACCTTGGTTGCTGGCCAGGCTGGAGCAGCTTACGGTTGGAAAAAGCCTGCTTACCAACCAGGCTTTACTGCTGAACAATGCCAGGTTGGGAGCGGAAATAGCGAGCGCCTTGGCCACTGGTTGAATTCAGTGTCCTCGCTGACGGTCGATCAGGTTTTCCAGCGGCTGGCCCGCCGTGAAGCGCTGGTAATTGGCCGTGAATATTCCGGCAATATCCCGCGGCCAGCTACGCGCTGCGACATGACCCGTGACCACTAACTTTGGCGTTTGCCACAAAGGACTGGATTGCGGCAATGGCTCATGCTGGAACACATCCAGAACGGCACCCGCGAGTGTGCCCGCTGCCAGCGCGGCAACCAAAGCTGCTTCATCCACCAGGTTGCCACGGCCGATATTGATAAACAGGGCAGTATCCTTCATTGCAGCAAAGCTGGCGGCATCCATCATTCCACTGGTTGCGGCCGTGTTCGGTAATACTCCGACTACGTAATCCGACTCGGCCAGGAAGTCGTGCAACTGATCTGCGGCAAACACCTGCTTGAACTCGTCACGGGCAGCGCCACTGCGGCTGAACCCGATCACTTCCAAGCCAAAACACACTGCTGAGCGGGCAATATGGCAACCAATCGAGCCGGTACCCATAACGCCCAGGGTTTTTCCCATTACGCTGCCGGAAGGTTGGCGCCACCACCTACCCGCCGATTGCTTCTGCTGGCGTTGTAACAGCTTTAGTTCATGCGCAAGGATGTACCCCAGGGCGTATTCAGCCATCTGTGGGCCAAAAATATCTTTGACCCCCGTGAGCAAAAAATCCTGCCGCTGGGATTTCAAAAGTGACGTAATGCCGGCCCAGGTGGATTGCACCCAGCGGACGTTTGGCAACTGGTCGATGATGGCTGCGGCCATGTCGGGTTGGGCCAGCAATACGGCCTGGCCCTGGTAGATTTGCAGGGCCTTTGCCGGCGTCTCGGCATAACTCAAAGCCACGCCCTGCGTTGACAGGCTATCCAGCAATGGCAGGTAGTCAGCAGCGTCGCTGCAGACGACGAGCACAGCATTTCCGTGGGCTGGAATCTTTTGGGTCATCTGTCTGCTGCTCGGGGAGTTCGTTTCGTCAGGGCTTGTCGGCCAAATGGCTCAACTTCGATGGTTCTTGCTGAAAGTCCGCCAGATTTGTCCGCACTGAGCACCTGTCCGGCCGCCAAACCGACTCCAATATGGGGCGAAAGCCGGTCCATTCAACGAAGGCCACAAACCTGCGCCGCCCGTTGCAGTATCAGGGTTGATGCCTCATCTGCGTTCTGTAACTGACCGACCAGGCCGGAGTAAATCTGCTGCAGGTCCTGCAATGTCAGGTAACGCGGATCGTGCAGTTCGGCCAGCAGGGCAAAACGCACCTCTTCATCTTCGCGTAAAACGTAAAGGTCGTAGACCTGTACCGCCAACAATTGTTGTGGATGATTTTCCGGCAGGCCGGACATGCAGCGAAAGAAATCGCTGACCGGCACTTCACCAAAATATCGTTGGCGCTTTTCGAGCCGCCAGCCAGCGGCTTGGAGACTGGAGCCCATGGACGCGCCGGCCCGAATAGCCTGGTAAGCTGGTTGCAGATCGCCAGGTATATGGCTGGCAAATTCGGCGATGGCCAGGGTGCGGGTGATGCTGATTTCGGCAGCAAGACTGCCATTGTGCAGGGATGCACCGGTGCCGCGAAGGGCAGGAGTGCGAGAGCGGCCTCCTGCTTGTGGCAGCGGGCCTTGCTCGCGATTGCCTGTCGGATCGGCAGCAAGACTGTAGAGACTGGAGATGCGCAGATTGCCCTGCTGCTCCAGCACCTCCACACCATAGCTGCCAAAACAGCTTTGAATACGCTCACTGTTCAGCAGTGGGCGCAGTTGTGCGTGTGCTGGGCAGGCTTCATCCTTTGCCCAAGCGGCATTGGCAGTGTGTAATAACACCAGCAGCAGGCCAATCGCCCTCAGTGGACGCCGCCATTTACCGGTAATTGTTATTGGTTGAGGCATAGGCCTGAATCGTAGCAGTAGGGTGCAGCAGTGCGGTGGCTCAATGCATCAATCCTCATCAGGCATGCTGCCACTGGGCAGCAGCAAATCATTGCGCCGATCAGCTTCAATATCGGCCGGGTCACGCATGCCCGGCGCCCCCAGGCCGCCGCCACCTGCGGTTTTTAGTACCATGCTGGCACTCGCAGATATCAACTCGCGGCCCATGCCGCGCAAGGGTTTACGGCTGCCGTCCGGGTGCTGCTCATACACCGCGGCAGCAGCTCCGGAACCACCCCCCTGGCGGCCACGCGGCGGATGCCGAATGCGATCAAACATCTTGGATACGGCAAAGGCTTCGCCCTGCGCATGAGCAAATTCAATGGTCTGGCCAAGGCCTCCGCGGCTGGCGCCGGCGCCGCCGGAACCGGGGCGGTACTCTTTGCGCCATAGGATCAAAGGTGCCGCATTTTCGGTAATCTCCACTGGCGTGCTGCGCACACCGGATGGAAAAGCGGTGCTGTTCAAACCGTCTTTGCCGGGGCGGCCGCCGGTGCCACCAGCGTAGAAAGCATTGATGACAAACGGCGGACTTTCGCTGCCGGGTATCAGGCCTTTGCCGCCCAGGAACACCGGCCCAAACAAGCAGGATGCACCTTCGGCTGGAACGTTGCCGCGCAGAGGGGTTTCCAGGCAACCCAACACTACGTCGGGCAACATCTGGCCGATGGCGTGGCGGGCGGATACCGCGGCCGGCCGTGGGGCATTGAGTATGCAGCCCTCCGGAGCCTTTACTTGAACTGCTGCCAATGAGCCCGCGTTGTTGGGGATGTCGTTGCCGATCACACAGCGCACACCAAAGCTGGCATAAGCCTGGGTGTAGGTCAGTGGCACGTTGATGCCGCGCCCGCTGGCTGGCGAGCTGCCTGCGAAATCGACTTCGATAGCATCAGCATGAATGCTGACCTTGCCCAGCAGGTCGATTGCTTGGTCGTAGCCGTCCACGCGCATGCGGTAATTCCAGCTCCCCATCGGTAATTGGCGGATTTCCGCCAGCATCGCGTCGTGCGATTGTTTGATAATGTAGTCGCCCAGCTCATCCAGATCAGCCAGTTCAAATTCCTGCAGCGTTTCCAACAAACGCTCAGCACCGGCCTGGTTACAGGTAGCCAGCGAGTAGAGATCGCCTTCGGCCGCAATCGGATCACGCACATTGGCGCGCAGGATCTCCAGCAAAGTTTCATTGGCAGCTCCGGCTTTGAACAGATAGCCGATCGGAATGTTCAGACCTTCTTCGAATACCTGCCGTCCATCAGCACCAAAGCCCAGCCCGCCGACATCGGCGATATGCGAGGTGGAGGCAAACAGTGCCACAGGCTGGCCTTCATGAAACACCGGGGTGACCACGGTGAAATCGTTCAAATGACCGGTGCCATGCCAGGGGTCGTTGGTCAGCAGCACATCACCCACCTGCAGTTTTTCCAACGGGTATTTCTCGAGGAAAAATCCCACGCTGGCCGCCATGGCATTTACATGCCCGGGTGTGCCGGTAATGGCCTGGGCCAACATGCGCCCCTGGCGGTCGAACACACCAGCAGATAAATCACCGGCTTCACGCACGGTGGTTGAAAAAGCCGTGCGTATCAGGGTTTGTGCCTGCTCCTCCACAATGGCCAGCAAGCGCGACCAAGCGAGTTGGTGTTGGAGGAGGCCGCTCTCGGGCTCCTGCCCTTCGCGGCACCGGTACATCCCTGCACAATGCGCGCTTTGCGCGCGATTGGATGGTTGATCGGCCGCAAGGCGACCGCCTACATGTGGGAGGCCGCCATGCTCGCGATTGACATCATTCCTGGTCAGCACGATATTCAGATCAGCGTCGATCTGGGCAGCCCATAATGCACCCACCACGGTGGTGGTCTGGTCCTCGGTGATCAGCGCTGGGCCTTGCACGCGGCTGCCCACTGGCAATTGGTCGCGGTGAAAGACCGGCGCGGTGGTAGATTCCCCGCTGCTGGCATCGAACAAAGCCTGGTGCGCCAGCGGCTCAAGTGTTGGCTGCACAATGTCCGGCAGGGTGACAGTCGCGGGATCTTCTTTTGGTTCGGCTGTTTCTGACTGCGCCGTGATGGTCAAAGTCCAACTGAGAATCTCAATGCCAACGCCTGCAATACTGCGGCCATAAAGTTTGCGATAAGCCTGTTCAAAAGCTTGCTGGTATTCTGTAGCGCTGTTGCTATCGCAAAGCGTCAAGGGCAGTTTGACCGGAATTTCATGACCCTGGCCGACATAGCGCATATAGGCCTGGCGGGTTTCACCGTGGGGCAATCCGGCAGCGCCCTGGTTAACAACTGCCGCAGCTTCCTGCTGCATTTCAGCAAACAGACGGCTGACCACGGCTGTATCCAGACTGGACAGCAACTGGTGACGACTACGCACCACTTCGTAGGCCACTGGCGCCAGCAAAAACCCCACAGCCGAGCCAACGCCGGCTTGGGCGGGAATGATGATGCGTTTTACGCCCAGCTTCTCGCCCAGGCGCGTGGCATGCAACGGCGCAGCACCGCCAAAGGCCACCATGTCACGACTGCTGATATCCAGACCAAACTCAGCCGCATGGGCGCGCGCTGCTGCGGCCATGTTTTCTTCCACCACCTCGGCCAGCCCAAATGCAGCATGTTCGGCATCCAGCCCCAACTCGAAACCTAATTGTTCGTGCAAAACTTTTGCAGCAGCCGCGGTGTCCAGCCGAAATGCACCGCCAGCAAATGAAGGGGCATGCACACGGCCCAGGCAAACATCCGCATCGGTTACTGTCGCTCGTTGACCGCCGCGTCCATAAGCGGCTGGACCGGGTTCGGAACCGGCACTTTCCGGCCCCACGGTGATGCGGCCGAGTTTGTCGATGGCAGCAATCGAACCGCCGCCCGCGCCGATCTCAACCATCTCAATCACCGGAATCCGCACCGGCAGGCCGCTGCCCTTTTTGAAGCGATAAACCCGATCCACTTCAAAGCTGCGCGAACTTAGGGGCTCGCCGTCATCCAGCAGACACAGCTTGGCGGTGGTGCCGCCCATATCAAAAGACAGTAAGCGGTTCAGTCCGGCTTGCTGGGCGATGCGCTGCGCCAGGATGGCGCCGCCAGCGGGGCCGGACTCAACCAGGCGGATAGGAAACTTTGCAGCAGTCTCCAGCGTAGTCAGACCGCCACCCGAAGTCATCAGTAAAAAGGGGCAATGCAGGCCCATATGCTGCAGTTCCCTGGCCAGCCGATGCAGATAGCGCGCCATCAGTGGTTGCACATAGGCATTGGCGCAAGCGGTAGACAAGCGTTCAAACTCACGGATTTCCGGGCAGACTTCCGAAGCCAGCGTGATGGACAGGCCGGGGCGTTGCCTGCTCAGCCAGTCAGCAGTTTCCAGCTCGTGTTGTGGGTTGACGAAGGCATGCAAATAGCCGATGGCAACGCTCTCCACCTGTTCCTTATCCAGCACTGGCAAGGTGGCTTGCAGTGATTGGTGAACCAGCGGCAGCAGAATCTCACCAGCCGCATTCAACCGCTCTTTGACCGGCAGACGCAAATAGCGTGGCACCAATGGTTTCGGCCGGTCTATCATAATGTCGTACTGTTCAAAACGATCTTCGTGCGCCATTTCCAGCGCGTCGCGATGACCAGCGGTGGTCAACAATGCGGTACGTGCGCCACGTCGTTCTATCAGGGCGTTAGTGGCCAGCGTGGTGCCATGAATGATCAGGCCTACTTGTGACGGCGTGATGCCAGCCTGTTGCAGTACCAGATCGATACCACCGAGCACCGCGCGGCCGGGATGGTCGTAGGTAGTGAGCACTTTGGTGCTGACGCGCCCGCCATTGGCCAGCTCCAACACCACGTCGGTAAAAGTGCCGCCGATATCAACGGCGAGGCGGGCTTTCTGGTCAATCTGCATGGTGGAAGTTTTTCATGCGCGGCAGTGATATGGAGCTCATGCATGGATTATAGTGAAAGTCGGTCAAGCCCATAGCAGAGCGTATATGCGAACACGATCCACTTGGACGGTCATCTGGCAATGGTCACCCAGTTGAAAACACCAAGCAGCCCGAGCTGGTCCTCCGGCCTGACGTTCACATTGGCCGCCATCGGTGCCGCGGTTGGCCTGGGTAATATCTGGAAATTCCCCTACATTGCTGGTGTCAGCGGCGGTGGTGCCTTTCTGCTGGTTTACGTTTTATGCGTGGTTTTAATCGTGGTACCCATACTGCTGGGCGAATTGATGCTGGGGCGGATGGGCCACAAGAGTCCACCACTGGCCATGCGCCAGGTCGCCACGCAATCAGGTTTATCCGGCCGTTGGGTGGCATTGGGCTGGCTGGGCATGGTCATCGGTTTCCTGATTGCGACCTACTACAGCGTGATCGCCGGCTGGACACTTGCCTACATTCTGGAGGCTTACCAGGGGTTTGGCGGCGATCGTTCTTCCGAGCAGGTTTTCGCGCAGTTGCTGGCCAGTCCGGAGCGCATGATCCTGTGGCAGAGCGTGTTCCTGGTCGCGGCATTGCTGATTGTTGGACGAGGTGTGAATCAGGGCATCGAGCGGGCTGTTACCATTCTGATGCCCGCTTTGTTTGTCATGCTGCTGGGCATGATTGCGTACGCGGCCGTAGCAGGTGATTTTCAGGCCGGATGGGATTTCCTGTTCAGTACCGATTTCAGCCGTATCGATGGTTCCGTGGTCCTGGCAGCCACCGGCCAGGCTTTTTTCTCAATCGGCGTGGGTATGGGCCTGATGATGGCGTACGGCGCCTACATTCCGCGCTCGGTATCGCTGGGGCGCTCGGTGCTTTTTATTGCCGGCGCCGACACGCTGGTCGCCGTACTCGCCGGCCTGATGATTTTCCCACTGGTTTTCGCCAATGGTCTGGATCCAGCCCAAGGTCCTGGCTTGGTGTTCGTGACCCTGCCAACTGCTTTTGCCGCAATGCCAGGAGGCAGCATATTTGGCATGGTTTTTTTCCTGCTGCTGGCTTTTGCTGCCATCACCTCGGTTATTGCCGTCCTGGAACCTGCGATTGCTTATGCCGAGGAACGCTGGGCTTGGCAACGCAGCAAGGCCTGCGTATTTTTCGGAATGATGGCCTGGGTGCTGGGTCTTGCCAGCGTTTTCTCTTTCAACATCTGGGCTGGCTACACACCTTTGGATTATTTTTCCGTCTTTGAAGGCAAAACCCTGTTTGACCTGCTGGACTACTTCACCATCAATGTAATGACGCCAGTCAGCGCCATCTTGATTGCCCTGTTCGTAGGCTGGAGGCTCAAACCCGAGCGGGTGGCTGATGAACTGAACCTGGGACGGGGCTGGCTGTTCAAAAGCTGGTTAATATTGCTGCGTTATGTTGCGCCTTTGGCCATCCTGGCGGTCCTGATCAGCGGTTTGCGCTAGTCTTTTTCTGCCTCAATCCGTTTCCTGCTGTGGTCGGTTTGATTCATTCCAGTTATGGAGCAGCAAGAGGTCTGGCATAAGGACTTCAATCCCGTATGATGGGCAACAACAAAGCCATCAGCAGAGTGAAACTTTCCATGTCATTGATCGGGGCTGAGTCCACTGCGCTGCTGTGGGCCGCTATCCTGGGCATCGCCGCCTTTGGCTTCTGGTCAGAGCAGAATACCCGCTGGGGCAAAGCCCTTACCGGCATCATCATTGCCATGGCCGCGGCCATGCTGCTGTCCAATCTGAAAATCATGCCCGCGGAAGCGCCTGTTTACGGCAGCATTTTCAAGCACATTCTGCCGTTGGCCATTCCCATGCTTTTGTTTCGCGCCGATGTGCGTGAAGCCATGCGCGTCGGTGGGCCTACCCTTTGGGCCTTTGGTATTGGTGCCGTCACCGTGATGTTGGGCGTCGCTTTAGCGCATGTGCTGGTTCCCTTGGGCGAGCTGTCTGGAATAGCCGCCGGGCTTTTCACGGCTACCTATATCGGTGGCAGCGCCAATTTTGCAGCAGTCGCCATCGCCACCGGTTTCAGCGAGGGCAATGAGTTGACTGCCATGGTGGCGGCTGATGTTATCGCCACCAATGTGCAGACCATGGTGTTGATTGCTTTACCGGGTATTCCACTGGTCTGCCGCTGGTTGGGTGCTAAAACTTCACAGCAAGCAGGGGCAGTGGACAAACCCATCAAGCCGTTTATCCTGCGTGAGCTGGACCTGTTTGGCTTGACCCTGTCTCTGGCCGTGGCATTCGCCCTGGTGGCGGCCGGTGATGCCATCGCCGCCTGGCTGGCCAAGCCTTCGCTGGCCATTCTGATTACTTCTGCCCTGGCCTTGCTGATCAGTAATTTCTGCAAGCCGTTGGTGACACGCATGTCAGGCGACTACGAGTTTGGTACTTTCCTGATCTACCTGTTCCTGATCGCCGTAGCCGCAGAGGCTGATGTCTGGAAGCTGATCGAAACCGGCCCTATTTTCCTGGTCTACATCGCCATTGTGCTAAGCGTGCACACCTTGTTGCTGCTGTTGGTGGCCCGCTTTATGCGCAGACTGACGCCCATGGATGTCCGCGCTGTGGTGATAGGCTCTACCGCTTGCATAGGTGGCATGGTCACAGCCAGTGCCATCGCTTCCGCCAAGGGTTGGCAAGACCTGATCGTGCCGGGCATTATGGCCGGAACCCTCGGTAACGCTATGGGCTCATTCCTCGGAGTGGCAGCCTGGTCGCTGCTTTCCTGATCGTCAGCCAGTTGCAGGTACAGGTACAGGTGGTGCGGTGACCAAAGTTGGGTCTTCACCCCAAACGCGTGGGCCCTCGAACAAGGTGCCATCGAAGGGTAATTAACCATCTGCATGTGGGTTTACTCTGTCCCTTTAACTTGCAACTTGGGGTCGGACCGTGCAACTTGGGGTCGCACCAGCGCAACACGCTAATTTGATTAAAACTAGTAGAAAAATCCTGTGCAACTTGGGGTCGGACCAGAGGGTGCAACTTGGGGTGGCAACTTGGGGTCGGACCAGCGCAACACGCTAATTTAATTAAAACTAGTAGAAAAATCCTGGGTTGAAGCGGCCTTAAACCCGCCATTTTGAGGCTTAA
>JAWXBM010000105.1:0-29779 GCA_034440115.1 Lysobacterales bacterium
CGTTTTTAAGTTTCGTTGGCCTGGGTAGCAAATTATCCAAATGCCCGCGCCATCGTGCTGGATTCTCGCCGGCGCGATACTTTCGCGCCGTGGCCCAATCCAGCACGGATTCAATGCGCTGGCGTACCCGCGTAGCGGTTTCGGTTTTTTCGGTCCAGATCGGTTCCAGGCAAGCCAGAACATGCTCGTCTTTGATCTCGGCTACCGGCAACGGCAGCAACAATGCCGCGTAGGTGGACAAAGTGCTTGTCCATTGCGCGGTGTGCTTGTCATTGCGCCATGATGCCTTGTGCGCATCGATGTAGCGGCCCATGCAATTTTGGAACGTGTGCGCCATGGCTTCGCGGGCCTCCTGCAATGCGGCCTGTTTAACCTTGATCGGATCCAGGCCATTCCAGACTTGCGCGCGGTAACTGTCCGCGCGTTCGCGAGCCTGTGCCAACGACACTCGCTGATTGGTCAGCGAGCCCAGACCGGCCTCCCGCAACTTGCCGGTGATGCGGTCACGCCAGCGATAGGTCCAGGTCTTGCGGCCGTCTTCCTTGATCCAAAGATACAGGCCGCCGCCGTCAGCATATCGACCGGCCCTTGTCTCTTTTGCCACCTTGCCTGGTGTGAGTGGTTCTACGCGCTTTCCGGGTGTCCTATTCATGCCTGGTCTCCGTTGGTTTTAGTTTGACGGACGGTGCGTCCGCCCAGCCTGTTTTTTGTGTTCTTTACTTTGTTCCATACAGGATACTCCGGACGTGTACGGTTTGCAACGGACAGCGATAAACAGCAAAGAACGGCAGACGTAGACAGGGCAACGGATACAGCGGACATATACGGCCCCCAGCGAACAGGGGAGAACAGCGTAAATTCAGACTCTCTCTCCGCCAAATAGAAAACCCCGCTTTTGCGGGGTTTTTTATTTTGCCGGTTCGATGCTCAGCCCCAATTATCGTTGACCAGCACTTTTTGCGCGTTATCACTTTGGTTACTTTAAACGGAGATATCGGCTGTCTGGAAGGGGTATGATAGCGGCCCCTTAGCTCCTGCAAGTCATCAGCTTTGCAGCGATCTTATTCAGACAGGATTTTCCGATGTCCAAAGCCACACCAACGCAGAGCGGTTTCAAACAACTGAACCTGCCCGATTTTCTACTTTCAACCTTGCAGGAAGTGGGCTACGAGAGTCCGACTCCTATTCAGGAACAGGCCATTCCGCCATTATTGGAAGGGCGCGATCTGCTCGGTCATGCACCTACCGGCACAGGCAAAACAGCGGCTTTTGCTTTGCCTTTGCTGGCCAACACCGATGTGAAGGACAGCGCCGTACAGGTTCTGGTTTTGGTGCCCACGCGCGAACTGGCCATCCAGGTGGCCGAAGCGTTTCAGCGCTATGCCGGCCATATCAAAGGTTTTCATGTTTTGCCGATTTACGGTGGGCAGGAGTATGCCGGCCAGATAAGGCAGTTGAAGCGGGGTGTGCACGTGGTGGTGGGTACGCCTGGCCGGGTGATGGACCACATGCGCAAGGGCACGTTGAAACTGGCTGGGCTAAAAGCCCTGGTTTTGGATGAGGCCGATGAAATGCTGCGCATGGGCTTTATTGATGATGTGCAGTGGGTATTGGAACAGACGCCTCCTGGTCGGCAAATTGCACTTTTCTCCGCCACCATGCCTGCCGAAATCCAGAAGATTGCCCGCAAGCATCTGCAAAACCCCAGTGAAATTTCCATCAAGACTAAAACGGCATCGCCGGCCACCATCCGCCAGCGTTACTGGCTGGTCAATGGAATGCACAAGCTGGATGCGCTTACCCGCATTCTGGAGGTGGAGCCTTTCGATGCCATGCTGATATTTGTCCGCACTCGCATCGCCACCACCGAGTTGGCTGAAAAGTTGCAAGCCAGGGGTTTTGCCGCAGAAGCGCTGAATGGCGACATGGCCCAGAAAGATCGTGAGCGAAAAATCACCCAACTCAAAAATGGCAAGCTGGATTTGTTGGTCGCCACCGATGTCGCTGCCCGCGGGCTGGATGTGGACAGGATCAGCCATGTGCTCAATTTTGATATTCCGCACGATACCGAAGCTTATATTCACCGCATTGGCCGCACCGGTCGGGCCGGGCGTACCGGTGATGCCATCCTGTTCGTTGCGCCGCGTGAACAGCGTATGTTGCGCGCCATTGAACAGGCCACCCGGCAGGAAATTGCCCAACTGGAACTACCCTCAACCGAGCGGGTAAACAACAAGCGCATTGCGGATTTCAAGCAGTCCATCAGTGACACGCTCGCTGTTGGAGAGCTGGATTTCATGCAAAACCTGCTGGAGCAATACCAGCAAGAGCATGCTATTCCGGCCATAACCGTGGCGGCGGCCCTGGCCAAGATGACGCTGGGTGATGCGCCTTTATTGCTGCAACCCGACCCTCCTGCCTCGACCCGGTTCAGCCGCGAAAAAGAGCCTCGGCAACAACGTGAGGGCAAGGGCAAACAAGGCCCAAAGAAAGAAGGCAAGCCCAAGTTGTTTGGTGGCATGCAGACCTATCGCATTTCGGTTGGACGCAAAGACGGTGTGAAGCCCGGCAATATTGTTGGAGCCATTACCAACGAAGCCGGTTTGGATGGACAGCACATTGGCAATATTTCGATAGAAAATACCTACTGCCTGGTGGACCTTCCTGCCGGTATGCCCGATGACATTCTGAACGGCCTTAAATCAGTCAAGGTCTGTGGCAAAAGGATGGATATTGCTTTGAGTAATGAACAACCTCGCCCCAAGGCAAGAAAGCCAAGTGCACCGAGCGGCAAACCAAAAAGGCGCGCTCCTACAGGGGCTTGATATCAAAACGCCCGCTTTTGCGGGCGTTTTGCTTTTTTGCTCAGAGCAAGCTGTCAGAAGCGTTGCGCCCAGCGAATGCCAAAACTGCGTGGCCTGATAAAGTTGGTACGATCATCGATGCCGCTCGGGCTGTCATAGCCAGGGTCGCCATAGTTGATTACACCGCGTTCGTTGGTCACGTTGTTGGCATACAGTGTGATTGACCAGTTATCTTTCTCGATTCCGGTAGTCAGGCCCAATACACCGTAAGAATCCATCCACCTACGCCGCGTGTTTGACACTTCCAGGTCGTTCCAGGCACCGTCTCGGTAAGACCAGGCTACCTGGGCAAACATCGGCAAACTGCCTGCATCAAAGGTATAGCGACTGATAAAGGTGTATTGCAACTCAGGCACAAAAGGCATGGGCGTGCCGTCTGGCGCATCAGGCGGCAGCCCATCTATACGATCCTGATCATCGCGCCAGAAGGATTCGGCCAGTGACGCATCGTTGTATGAGCCCGCCAGTGACAGCAACAGATTATCAGTTGCGGCCCAATCCAGGTCGAATTCAATACCCTTGGTACGGGCATTACCTACGTTTTGGATGATGGTCAGATTGGATATGGTGAAATCCAGAAAACCGTACTGGAAGTCATTCCAGTCGACGATGTAGGCTGCACCATTGAAACGCACAGTGCCGTCAGCCCACTGGGTTTTCCAGCCGATTTCATAGTTTTCCACAAAGTCAGGCTCATATTTGGGAATGCCAGGAACCCGGGCGCGGTTTACACCACCGGCGCGGAAACCCTCCGACCAGGTGAAATAAATCATCTTATCGTCGGTGACTTCCCACTCCAGACTGACCTTGCCGGCCCAGTCGTCACCGCTTGATACATCATCCAGAATGCCGGTGTTAAAGCAGGGATATTGCGGCGTACCGTTAACCCGGTCTTCAACAAAATCACCGCTTGCGTCGTAGAAACCGGTGCAATGGCCGATAAACCCATTGAAGCCAAACAGCGAGTTGTCATATTCAAAATATCGAGCACCCAGCGTCAGGGTGAAGGCAGAGCCTAAATCGATGTAGGCTTCACCAAACAAGGCAGCATCTTTATCGACACGACGTTGGAAGGTCTGCCAGGTTGTATGTCCATTTTCAATGACGGAATCAGCAGGGTTCATATCGGGCACTATCCACTGGAGGTCGAACAAGTGCTCTTGCCTTTGGTAGAACAAACCCGTCACCCAGCGAATGCTGCCATCGGGCGATGACTGCAAACGGATTTCGTGGCTGTTGCGATTGAAGTTCTGATCGCCAGAAACATACTGCGAAGGATCAGCACAATCGCCATTAGCATCGTAGTAATAGCAGGAACCGAATGATTCCAAATATTCAGCATAGCCGGAGTAGTCATAGGAACTTAAAACATCCCGATCCAGATAGGCGCCGGCATATACCAGGTTCATATTGCCGATGTCACCGTCCACAGTCAAACTAGCCTGATACCAGTTTTCATCTGACCAGTTGGGGAAGAAGAACGAAGTTTGCTGGTCGCCACCGGTGAATTCCGGGTTCTCCAGCCAGGACCCATTAACTTCGGAATCCTGGTACATGAGGCCCGGTGTGACGGTCCAATTTTCATTCAGGTCGATTTTCAACAGGCTGCGGAAACCGGCAGTCTTTACCGTATTGAAATCATCATCAACCAGTGCCGCGTTATTATTAACGATGCCACTGCCCAGGAAAAGGAGCTCACCTTCAACATTGTCAATCCAGCCGGCTTCATCCTGGTACCAGGCCACCAGCCTGACGGCCATGTTGTCGTTGATGGGGATGTTGACAAAGCCATCCAGCCCGAAGCCTTCCCCGCCATGTGAAACTGTGTCGCCGTATATGTCGTAGCCACCCTGGAACTCACCGATGACCGGCTTGTTGGTGATAATGCGAATGGTACCGGCCTGGCTGCCTTGTCCATACAGGGTTCCCTGCGGACCGGACAACGCTTCTATGCGTTCGATGTCGTAAACGTGGACATCGAGAATCTGGTTAATGGTTGTGACTGGCTGCTCGTCGAGGTAAACACCCACACTGGGCATGGAACCAGAGTGGATACCGTCTCCGCCACTGGAAATACCCCGCATATAAACCTGACCATAGCCTGGGCCATTAGAGGTGTAACTGACAGTTGGCATGTACAGGATGTAATCGTCAAAACCCTTGACCTGTAGGTTTTCCAGTTGCTCATTTCCCAGCACCTGGATGGAAACGGGCACGTCCTGAAGGTTTTCAGTTCGTTTCTGTGCGGTGACCACAACTTCTTCCAACGCACTGGCTGCCATTGCTGGTGAGGCTATGGTTGCGACAAAGGCACCCGCTAAGGCCAATGAAATGGAATGGCTGAGCGGTGCTCGGTGTAGTTTTCTCATGCAAAGATCTCCCCGGAGATGATGGCTGGACTCAAGGATATCCCCAATGGATTCCCCACGTTTAACTGACGGGCAGAGCGTTTATTAAAACTCTGAATCGCGTTTTGAATGCATTTCAGACTGCACGACAGTTGGCTGCTATTGAATTATTGTAGGCTCAGTTTATGCTGACTTCGGCCTTAACAGCAAATTAAGATTTAAAAAACTTAACCCAGCATGTTTTACTGTTTGGCAATAGCCGGTGTAGGCTTGGCCCAAAATGATTCCAGAAACATTATCAATCTACGTAAGTCTTCGTGCAAGTAGGGAATTAAATGAACCAAACTGATTCTGAACCACGCGGCAGTATAAAAACTGCTTTGCAGCATGCCGCCAAGCTATTGCGCAGCAATCCCGCATTAGCAGAAGAGCAGGCGCGTGAAGTGCTCAAGGTGATTCCAGATTCCGAACCGGGCAGGCGGATTCTGGCGGCTGCTTTACGCGGCCAGGGCAAAGCAGAAGCCAGTCTGGAGCAGTTGCAGAGTCTGGTTGAAATTAACCAGGGCTCAGCCGGCTTTCTCAATGAATGGGGCCAGTCTTTGGCAGCAGCAGGAAGAAACCAGGAAGCTTTGTCTGCCTTGCAGCGAGCTGTTCAGTTGGATCCAAACCAGCCAGATGCCTGGCGTGTGCTGGGCGATCAACGCATGCTTGCGGGCGATGAGGCTGGCGCGCAAAAGGCCTACCAGCGTTACAGCGCTTTAACGGTACGGTTTCCCGAATTGGCAGAAGCTGCCGAGTTGATGCGCACGGGCAAGCTCGGTAAAGCCGAGCCTCTGGTGCGGGCATTTTTGAAACAACATCCTGATGATGTCAACGGGCTGCGCATGCTGGCTGACCTTGCCATGAAGCTCAGTCGCTATGACGATGCACGCTCGCTGTTGGAGCGTTGTCTGCAACTGGCACCGGATTTTCATTTGGCGCGGCACAATTATGCTGTGGTGCTGACGCGGCAGAATCGTCTGGATGAAGCCCGTCAGCAAATTGAGCGGTTATTGGCAATTGATCCGGGTAATGCGAATTACCAGCTCCTGAAAGGGACTATCCTGGTGCAAAGCGGTGATCATAAGCCGGCTTTGGAAATCTATGAGCGGGTGCTGAAATTCTATCCGAATCAAGCCCGGGCGCAGATGAACTATGCCCATACGCTGAAAACCGTTGGTCGGGTGGAGGAGTCCATAGCTGCTTACCATCGCTGCATTAAAATGAACCCGGGTATTGGCGAGGCCTATTGGAGCCTGGCTAATCTCAAGACTTATCGTTTCAGTGATGAGGAAATCAAACTGATGCGGTCGCAGCTGGTGGAGGAGGGTGGCGATCCGGACGATCAGTCGCACCTGGCTTTTGCCCTGGGTAAGGCCTTTGAAGACAACGGTGATTTTGAGCAGTCATTCAATTACTACTCGCGCGGCAATGAAATTCGCAAGATTCACCACCGGCACAACGTCAAGATCAACGTGTTCAACACGGTGCGGCAAATCAAGGCACTGACAAAGGAGTTCTATGCCGCGCGCCAGGGCTGGGGCTGTCCCGAGCCAGATCCTATTTTCATCGTCGGTTTACCCCGCTCTGGCTCAACCCTGATGGAACAGATTCTGGCCAGCCACTCTCAGGTTGAGGGTACAGCCGAGTTGATGGACATCATTCAGATATCGCGTCGTCTGGGCGAACGCTCTAAAGAAAACCCGGCTTCAAAATATCCCGAAGTGCTGGCCACGCTGAGCGAACAGCAGTGCCGTGAACTGGGCGAGCAGTATCTGGAAACAACCCGGGTGCAGCGTGGGGACCGTCCATTTTTTATCGACAAGATGCCCAATAATTTTCAACATGTGGGTTTGATCCATTTGATATTACCCAATGCGAAGATCATTGATGCCCGCCGACATCCGATGGCTTGCTGTTTCTCAGGCTTCAAGCAACTGTTCGCCAAAGGCCAGACCTACACCTATGACCTTTCCGGTATGGGACAGTTTTACCGCGATTACATGATCCTGATGGATCACTGGGAAGCCGTGTTGCCAGGGCGCGTTTTCCTTAATCAGTATGAAGACATGGTTGAACACACCGATGAGCAGATTCGCCGGGTGCTGGATTATTGTGGCTTGCCGTTTGAAGAACAGTGTTTGCGTTTCTGGGAGACCGAACGGGCCGTGCGCACACCCAGTGCTGAACAGGTGCGGCAGCCTATCTATCGCAGCGGTTTGGAGCAATGGCGTAATTTTGAACCTTTCCTTGAGCCCTTGAAAGATGCTCTGGGACCGGCTTTGCAACGTTATCCCATCAGCTAAACAGTAATACCTCAGATCAAATATGGCGTCAGACCAAATAAGGCAGCAGCACAACAATTGGAACGTCAAGTCAATATAGCCAGGTCATTCCAGACCGACAGGAGTCGCATCTGTAATCCAGCCAGCTTTTACGAGTCGCGTTGGCTACTGAGTTAGAATAAGATGCCCGATGAAACGGGCCAGGGCCATGTTGGGTGGTCTGCACTGGAAGCAGCAGCGATCGATAAACCATAAGAATGATCACTTTTCAAAAAAGCGGCTATAAATCCAAATCGCTGGTCTCTGACCTCGCGCTGGGTTTTTTTGATGGCATAGATAACGCCCTTTGGTGTTATGGCTTTGCTGCCATCATTTTTTCCGGTGCACTGGCCGGTTTCATGCCGCTGATGCTGGTGCTGATGCTGGTGGGTTGGTCGCTGGTGGGTATTTTAATCGCCATGACCTCGCGTGCGTCAGTGCACCTGGTCAACCTGGATGAACAGGCCGTTGTCATTCTTTCTACCATTGGTGGCCTGATGGTCGCAGAAATGGGCGACGCGGCCAGTGGTCCACGCGGGCTGTCCACCATACTCGCGGTTGTTTCACTCACCACTCTGGTTGTGGCTTTGTCGTTCCTGATCGTGGGGCGTTTTCACCTGACCCGAATACTGGAGTTGATCCCCTATCCGGTCATCTGCGGTTTTATGGCCGGTATCGCCTGGCTGTTGTTGCAAGCCGGTGTGGGCATTGCAGTGGATTTGCCGATCTCTATTGAATTGTTACGTGCCTTGTCAGATCCGGAAAACCTGCTGCGACTGGGCATCATGGTCGCAGGTGGTTTTGTGTTGTTGTTCATTACCAAACGCAGCAACCATGCCTGGTCTCTGCCCCTTGCGGCGTTGGCGATTGGGGTCACTTTTTTCATTGCGGCTAACCTGGCGGGTTATTCAAAAGTGCAGTTACAAGCTGATGGCTGGCTGTTCCAGATCAACGCGGAGGCAGGCGGGGCCAGGGATATCCTGGCACTGCGTTCAATATTCGAGATTGATGTGAGTTTTGTTCTTTCTGTAGTGCCGCAAATACTGACCATAGCCTTCTTGGCCGTGCTTACTATGTCCATGTCCTTGTCCGCCATGGTGGCAGGCGGCAATCAGGAGATGAGTACTGCAGAAGAAATGCAAGTTGCCGGAGTGGGCAACGTAATGCTTGGCTTGATGGGCGCACCTTCCGCTTACAATGATGTTACCTCATCATTGTTGTACAAGCAGTTTGGCGCTTCCAGTCGCTGGATGTCGCTTTCATCCTATGGCGTCATGTTGCTGATTGCCATGGTAGGCGGATTTTTGATCAGCTACATGCCAACCGTGTTGGTGGGATCCGTGGTGTTCCTGTTCTCATTCCAGATGCTGTACGAATGGATGTACATCGCAGTGCGCGGCTTCCAGCCAGTGGACTACGCCATTGTTTGCATCATTTTGGGCACAGTGATATTCCTTGGCTTCATGTCGGGTGTACTGGTCGGCATATTACTGGCTTTGCTTTTGTTTGTGATGCGCTACAGCATGATCAGTGCGGTGCAGGGACAGTATTCGCTGGCTGCCTATCGCAGTTCGGTAGAACGCTCGCCACGCGCCAGTCAGTTACTGGATGAGCATGGCGCTGTGGCGCTGGTGTACACGCTGCGGGGCTTTCTGTTTTTTGGAACAGCCAATTCCATCCTCGACCTGATCCGTGACGATTCCGGCATACGCGAAGGCAAGCTGAAAGCCATCCTGCTGGATCTCAAGCGGGTAACGGGTATGGATATTTCCGCTCTTAAAACATTTATGCAGATACGCGCGCTGTGTGATGCTACCGGGGTCAAGCTGATGTATGCCGGTGTGCCCAGGGGCACGGAGCAGCGTATCGTTATGATGGATGCGGTCAGCCGCGAGCAGGGCAAACCGTTGTTCTTCAAGGAAGCTGATTACGCGGTTGAATTCATCGAGAACACCATCCTGGCTGAGTTGGGAGAAAGCGACAGTACCAAGACCATTGCAGATTACCTCAATGAACTGTTCCCTGAAGCTGACAAGGTCAAGTTGTTGTTGTCAGCCATGAAACGCATCGACGTCAAGGTTGGGCAGACGCTGTTCCAACAGGGTGATGACGATACCGGATTGTTCATGCTCGAAAGCGGCTCAATGACTGCGCTTATTGGTACGCCCACCAATGGCATGAAGCGGGTTAAGAAATTCAATGCCGGCTCGGTGATCGGTGAGATGTCCAGTTACACCGCTGACCGCAAACGTACCGCCACCATCATAGCCAATGAGCCTTCTGTGCTTTATCACCTGGCTGCAGGTACGTTCCAGAGTCTGGATGAGAGCGATTCCCGCCTGGTCTCGTCCATTCATGAATTGGTAGCCCGCACCTTAGGTACGCGTATCACCTACATGAACCGGCGCTTGATCCAGGAACTACGCTAGCTATGCTGTAGGAGCGCGCCTTGCGCGCGATTTGGTGCAAGGCATTTTGTAGGAGCGCGCTCTGCGCGCGATTGATCAGATGAAAAGGTCGGCCGCAAAGCGACCTCCTACAGCGAAGATGACAGGCCATTTGCAGGAGCGCGCTTTGCGAGCGAATGATCAGATGAAAAGGTCGGCCGCAGAGCGACCTCGTACAACACAGGTGACGTAAGACCTTAAAAACTGGTAGCCTACTCAGCTATTCAAACCGGCCCTGGCGCTCAATAATAATGACCGGCATAAATCCCGAAAAAGGTTCAGCGAAACACGGCAAAACAACACTGTGCGGGATAGTCGGCCTGTTGTTTTTGCTTGTCTCCTCCAGCGCCTGGGCTGCCGGCGGTGATTTACCTTCCCTGGTGCAGGACATCGGCGTCAGTTTGCTGGCCGCAGGTGTGCTGGCCATCATATTTGCCCGCTTGCACATTCCCAGTATTGCTGCCTATTTGGCCGCAGGCTTGGTCATTGGTCCGATCGGCCTGGGCATTGTGACCGACCCGGTAAACGTTGACACCATCGCCCAACTGGGTTTTATCCTGCTGCTGTTCCTGATCGGCATGGAAATCGACTTCAAGCGTATTCTCGCCAGTGGCAAGCCCATTATTGTTGCCGGATTGCTGCAATACCCCCTCACCATCCTGTTCGGCATAGTGGGTGTAAAGCTGATGTTGTGGCTGGGCATTGGTGGTTCTTTGTTAGCAGAAAGCGAGTACGCAGGACTTTACATCGGCATCATCATTGCGGGCTCATCCACGCTTTTAGTGGTGAAGTTGTTCCAGGAGAATTTTGAACTGGACACCGAGCCAGGTCGGCTTGCGTTGGGTCTGCTGATTTTCCAGGATATATGGGTCATCGTAGCCATCATCATTCAACCCAATTTGCAGCATCCGGAGGTAAGCCAGATAGCTCTGAGCTTCTTCGGCATTTTGTTGTTGAGCCTGTTTACGATGTTGCTGTCTTGGTCTTACGTTGGCCGCGCCTTTAACTGGATTGCCAAATCACCAGAGTTGGCCATGACAGGCGCGCTGGCGTGGTGCTTCCTGATTGTATTTGTCGGGCTCCAGTTGGATCATATTTTTGACTATCTGATTGGTCAGAGTTTTCACATGTCGGTAGGGGCTGGCATGGGTGCGTTGATCGCTGGAGCCAGCATTGCGAATTTACCTTCGTCTACTGAGATCATTACCAAGGTCACTACCGTAAAAGACTTTTTTATCACCTTGTTTTTTGTCGCACTTGGCATTTCCATACCCACGCCGGAAAGTGCCGATGTGCTTATCCTGGCAGTAGCCATAGCGGTTCTGGCCATCATTGCTCGCCAGGTGATTTTCTTCCCCTTGTTTTATTTTTCCAAGGTTGATCAGCGCAATGCGCAGGTGTCTTCGATTCGCTTGGCACAAATTTCAGAATTCGGGTTGGTCATTGCGTTTCTCGGCGTGAAGCTGGGGCATTTAAGCGCCAGTTTTACCAGTGCAGTGATTTTTGGTTTTATCATCACGGCCATCACTACGCCGATTATGTACCGCAAGGCCTATGAGGTGCATAAGTGGTTGAGGCCGTTGTTGGAAAAACTCGGCTTCAAGGCACCACCGGAATTGAAAATGGAGCAAGCCAAGCAATACAAACTGGCATTGCTGGGCTTTTATCGTGATGCATCGTCATTGCTGTTCAACCTCAAGCAAACCAATCCGGAATTGCTGCATGAGACTTTGGTGGTCGATTTCAACGTTGCCCTGCATCCGGCGATTACGCAAGCTGGAGCGAATGTGCACTATGGCGATTTGTCCAACACCGAAACACTGCATCATGTTGGCCTGGATCAGGCTCGGGTAATTGTTTGTACTATTCCGGATGATTTGTTGCGCGGAATATCGAACCGCTCACTGGTACGCGTGGTGCGCGGTATGTGTCCGGACGCTGTGATCATTGCCAACTCAGTCAGCCTGAGCCAAGTAGAAGAAATATATGCAGCCGGGGCAGACTGGGTTTATCAGTCCAGGCTGGAAGCTGCGCGTGGGTTGGGTGAGGCTGTTGAACAGGCATTGTCTGATCAAATTGAAGTGTTCCGCGAAAAGCGTGCAACCATGAATTTGTACACCGCTGATAGAAAAGAAGTGCTGGATTGATCCCTTACCCGTCAATCTGTAGGAACGCGCTCTGCGCGCGATGGGTGGCTGATGCGGTCGCCCGCAAAGCGGCCTCTCACAACAGGGCATTCAATAACCACGCTTAATGAAACAGAAGTTTCTTAACAAGAATTATCCCTGGTGGAATGTTAAAGTAATCACCAAGGGGTAGCAAAGGAGCCTTGAATGAGCTTTTTGGTGCAGCTGACCGACACACATGTTGTCGAGACGGGGCAGTTGCTTTACGGCAAAGTTGATACTGCGGCACATCTCGCTGATGCAGTAGAGCAGGTCAACAGAATGTCTCCCCAGCCCGACCTGGTCATGATCACTGGCGATCTGGTTGAGCATCCAGGTGCTGAAACCTATGGTCATTTTGCCCAGCTGATCGAACCGCTGCGCGCGCCTGTTTTTCTGCTACCGGGCAATCATGATTCCCCGCGGCTGATGCAGGAGCATTTCGGCCGCAGTTCCTTGTTTCCAGTCACAGATGAAACTTTCCAGTACTCGCTCGATGATTTTGAGTTTCGTATACTCGCTTTGAACAGCCATTACGCCAATTCTGAAATGCCACACTTTTGCCAGCGCCGTCTGGATTGGTTGCAGAAATCGCTGGGCGAATCGGAAAGACCCACATTGATCGCAATTCATCACCCACCCATGCAAACCGGTATCGAGTTTATCGACATGGTTGGAGCGCAATGGTATGCGGGAATTTCAGTAATACTGGCGCAAAATCAACAGGTGCAATTGATCATCAGTGGGCATGGCCACAGCGACACTTACGGCCGCAACGGCCACGTACCCGTTTACATGGCCGGCAGTACAGCGCACCAATTGATTGCCGCCCGTGGCAATGATCATGCTCCCGCCTTTGATGAGCGTGCGGCTCCACCGGTAATGCACCAATGGATGGGCGAAGGCAGAGGTTTTGTCAGCGGTGCCGTGCCGTGGCCGAATTGGGCTGCAGATCGGCGTATTGACCATGAATCGGGCCTGAGCTGGGAAACCCTGAAAGACAGAATGCGCGGCTCGTTGCGCAAATGAGGCCGAATTTCTCTTATTTACTTTTAAGTTCACCTAAGTTTGATAAGCCATGAAACGTTATCTCATCAGAGCGGTTGCCGGAATTCTGCTAACCCTGTTTCTGTTGGGGCACGTTGCCAACAAGTACGCCCTGTTTTACGTCGATCAGATCGAAAACCTGCTGTATGACACCCGTGTCCGCCTGACAGCTCCGGGCGGACAGGACGAGCGCATCCTCATCGTCGCAGTTGATGAAGCCAGCTTGCAGGCCCAAGGGCATTGGCCGTGGACGCGCGACAAACTGGCGCGTTTGGTCGACAACCTGTTGGCCTACGGGGTGGTGGTTATCGGTTGGGATATGTTGTTTGCTGAACGCGATGAGAGTGCAGATATTGACCGGCTGCATCGCCTGGCCGAAGCGCGCGGTGACGCCGGATTCATGGCAACCCTGACCGAGTTGGAGCCGCAGCTTGATCGCGACCTCATTTTCGCTGAAGCCCTCGCCTCAGGCCCCAACGTTCTCGGGTATTTCTTCGATACCAATGAAGCCACGGCCTACGAGACCGGTGACTTGCCCATACCGGCATTTGATTTTCACGAGTCCATGGCCGACAGTATTTTTCTGCCACGCGGCAAGGGTTACAGTTCCAATCGGCCAGAGCTGATGGCAGCCGCGTACAGCGCAGGTTTTATCAACAACCCATTGATTGATGATGATGGCGTAGTGCGTCGTGCACCTTTGCTGCACGAGTACCAATTCAGTGCTTACGAGTCGCTATCGCTGGCCACCGCTGCTGCGTTTCGCAATGAAATTTCAATACCCGTTTTCGTGGATGCGAATACCTGGATGGGCGATTATCCGCCGTTGGAAGGCCTGGAACTGGCCGGTGTGCCCATCCCCATCGACCCCCAGGGCGCAGTTTTGGTACCGTTTCGTGGACCCCGGGGCAGCTTTCCCTATGTTTCCGCCACCGAAGTCATCGAAGGCACGGTGAAAAATCCCGAATACATGAAAGGCACCATCGCATTGGTGGGCGCCACCGCGCCTGGTATGGAAGATATCCGCTCCACACCCTTTGGGTCGATTTACCCGGGGGTGGAGGTGCATGCCAACATTATCAGCGGCATTCTTGATGGCAACTTCCGTTGGGAACCGGCTTACACCTCTGCCGCCGAAATGCTGGTGGTGACCGTGTTTGGATTGCTGACATCTTTTTTATTGCCGATTCTGTCACCCATTATCGCCACGCTGGCGTTTTTCGGATTGGTGGTTATGGCACTGGCGGTCAATTTGTATATGTGGAGTGTTGAGCTGCACATCCTGCCTTTGGCCGTAACTCTTTTGACGCTGATCGGCATTTATACGCTCAACATGGTGTTTGGCTATTTGTTCGAAACCCGCACACGCACACACATGGACAGCCTGTTTGGCCAATACGTGCCACCCGATCTGGTAAAGGAAATGAGCCGTGACCCGGAGAACTACTCTCTGGCCAGTCAGAAGCTCGAGCTCAGCGTGTTGTTCAGCGATATTCGCGATTTCACCTCGATTTCAGAAGGCCTGGATGCCGCTGAATTATCCGACCTGATTAACCAATACCTCACGCCTATGACGCGCATAGTGCACGTTACCAAGGGCACCATCGACAAGTATATTGGTGATGCTGTCATGGCTTTTTGGGGTGCGCCTTTGAAAGATTCCCATCATGCCGCGCGTGCTGTGGGCGCAGGAATGGAAATGTTGTCGGCGCTCGATACCCTCAACGACGAATTCAAAAAGAAGGGCTGGCCCCATATCGCCATTGGTGTGGGCATCAATACCGGCCCTATGAGCGTGGGCAACATGGGCTCGGAATTCCGCCAGGCTTATACCGTGATGGGCGATGCGGTGAACCTGGGTTCACGCTTGGAAGGCTTGACCAAGTCCTATGGCGTTGCCTTCATCGTCAGCGAGTTTACCCGCTGGGCGGCCCCGGAATTTTTCTATCGTGAGCTGGATCGGGTTCGGGTAAAAGGTAAAGCGGAACCCGTGACCATTTATGAGCCCTTGGGTATGAAGGATCAGTTGTCAACGCAAGTTATTGATGATGCTAAATTATTTGAAAATGCCTTGCGTCATTACCGCGAGCAGAAGTGGGCTGAAGCAGGAAAAATACTCAGTGAGCTGATAATCGTTGAACCAGACAGCTTTTTATTCAAGCTATACCTGGAAAGGGTGGAAATTTTCAAGCAGGATCCGCCGGAAGCGGATTGGGATGGCGTATTTGTTTACAAGACCAAGTAAGCTGGCCAGAGGCCGGTTGGACGTGACCGATTGTTAAGTCCGACGGGCGCCTTGTGGTCATTCTGGGCGCTTGAACGGTAGACTGCAAATAATTGAGCGGCATGGCTTTTGTTAATTAATGTGATACTATCAACCAAGTCTGATGGTCGTCTCGCGTCATTGGATTTATGGGGATTAGCTGGGCAACTGGCATCAATGTGAGCGACGCCCCGCTAGCCTGAATGAATTAGGGTTTTGAATGCTCAATACCAGGAGTATAAAAAACCAACTATTTTGCCTTTCACGGGTAATGTAGTTAAGTCTGGCTAACGGAGTCACCGAAAAGGGTTTGAGAAAAGATGAATAAATGCAGCAAATATCTGGCAGTTTTGATCCTTGGCATCAGTGCCTGTGCAACCAACGCATTCGCAGCCGAAGCTAAAGGACTGGTGGTCGCGTCTCGCGGCACCGTAATCGCTTCCGGCGCAGCCGATTCGCGTGAGCTGAAACAAGGTGATGAAGTCTTCGTTGAAGATCAAATCATGACCGGCCCAAAAAGCTTCGCAGTGGTCCAGTTTCTTGATGGCGCGAAAGTAACCATCAAACCGGATTCAGAGCTGGTTATCGAAGATTACGTCTACAACGGCAATTCCGGTGACAAAGCCACTTTGAGCCTGGTTTCTGGCGGCCTGCGGGTTATCACCGGCGCCATGGCTAAAAGCAACCCCGAAAACTACAAGCTGAAAACGCCAGTAGCTTTGATGGGTGTACGCGGAACTGAGTTCTCCGTGCAGCTTTGCGGTGATGAGGTCTGTGAGCAAAGCGTAATCGAGTAAGTCCATTAATCAGGCCTGAGGCCTGATTGGTTTAAAAGAATATTGGATCGAGAGTGGTTTGGGAATCAAACCAAGGTTCGGTTCGCTGCAAAAAATGAAAAGACCGACTTTATGTCGGTCTTTTTTTGTCTGTAAGAGCGCGCTCTGCGCGCGATGGGGTCAACGGTCGGCCGCAAAGCGGCCTCCTACAAAGAACGATCAACCCGAATTGCCACCTGCCGGACTGATGGGTTGCTCAGGAGGAGGAGGCGAAATTCCACCACCCGGAGGAACAACGGCGCCACCTGGTGGTGTGGATTCGCCGGAAACCGTTGTGGACGATGTGCCTACAGGGGTGCCTGGTCCACAACGAGTCAAGTGAGCATCAGCTTCAACAAAAGTCAAAGCGGTTGGGATGCGATCAATACCCATCGACAAGGCTACCCGAATCAAGGCAGGATCATCTACATAAATACGTCCACTGCCTGAAATCATTGTCACGAAAGCAGGTTTTTTGCTAAAACCATAAGTTTCCAGCTGTGCGGTCAATGCTTCGCGACGTATTGGGTCAATTTCATCCAAGGTCGGCAAATCGAAAAATTTCTCGAACTCTTCGCCAGTAGGGGCCAGCGTATAGTCTCCCAAAGGCCACATCGCTACATCTGCAATTTTAATGCTGCGCTCATTGAAAGCCTTGTGAATTTCTTCCAGGCTGACGTTTGGACCAAAGTAGCTGATTGGAACGGTGTTTGAATCGTTGAAAACGAACATGACTGGAATTTCCTCAGAGCCATAGTGCTTCTTGAGAATCTCCACCATGTGGGTATCAACTACAACAGAGTTAGTTCCGACGTACAGTGAAAGCTGTAGAACTTTGGGTCGCCGTTCATCAGTCAATGTGGACTCGTTGGCTGGATGGTACCAATACTCACTAGAAGAAAACTGAATAATATCGCTATATGCCAGCTTCGTATGATATTCACCTTCCAACCAGTCTGGCACCGGTTCAATGACCTCGGGAATCTCGAAATAACGCCGAACCACTTCACGTGCTAATTTTGGACCTGCCATACCTTGACCAGTCAAGTCAGAGATGGCGAAGGTGGCGAATTTACGGCTGTTTGCAGCGTCTGTTGCGCAAGGCCAGTCGAGAAATTGTGGCACATTCTTTATGCAGGCTAGTTTGCCATTACCCGCAAAGGCGGATTGCCCTGGGGCGACTTCTAACACTTTTCCGTCTTTGGAAAGGAATGTTTTGCCCTCATCTGTCGTGACATACAAACCCGGAGGCGTACCCTGCAGATCTTCACAACCGTCTGATTGAGCATAGGCACCGGTTGAAACGAGTGCGCTGGCAATCAGAGCTGGAAGCGCTGCCCTGCTCAGAAGTTTTGTATGTTTCAAGACACCCCGAGTGCTGTATTTTTTCACTTCGCTAAGCCCCTACATATAAATTCATGCGGTCCAATAATAAACTATCATAGCAGGTGTTGGTATATTGTTTGACGTTCTGGCATTTATTCCTTGATTTGCAACAGGTGTACGCTTGAACCTACTGAAGAATGGCTAACTGTGTATAATCTTTTTACCAGTGAACAAAAAACTGCAGGGGAGTTGTTTCGTGCGCTCAAGTAATTTGAAAAGCTTACGTCTGGGAACGGTCGCGTTGGGTGTGGCATTTTGCTTCGCCACAACAGCGGTTTATGCTCAGAACTATGATGACCCTGCACTGGGTCAACAACCCGTTGTTTCTCAACCGCAGGACTACAAACCTCTTGGTTTTCGAGCGGGCAGCTTCATGTTGCACCCGGGTGTAGAGCTGGCAGTCGATTACAACGATAATGTTTTTTACAGTTACCAGAACGAACAAAGCGACACCATTTTCCATGTTCGCCCTTACATAACCGCTCAAAGTACCTGGAGTCGCCACTCCTTCAGTCTGCGCCTTGCGGCTGACGTGGCCCGTTACGCCGATTTCGACATCCGCGACTACGAAGATTATTTCGTCACAGCAGAAGGCAAGTTCGATTTTGCTGCACGAAATACACTGGGTTATCGCTTTGACATTTTGCAACTGCATGAAGATTTGAATTCACGTGATTCAGAGCAGGGCATCGAGCCCACGGTTTACAATTTGCTCGGTGCGGGCCTCAACTACGATCATTATTTCAACCGTCTTTCCCTCGGCGCTGCTCTCGACTGGCGTCAATTGACCTATGACGATGTACTGGGTGAGGATGGAAACATCATTGATAACGAAGACCGTGATCGCAACCAGATGTTGGCATCGCTTAAAGCAAGTTACCAATTCAAAACGGATAAGCAGGCATTCCTGACCTTTGGCTGGGACGAAACTGAGTACGATCAACCGATTGATCGCAATGGTTTTCATAGAGACTCCAGCGGCTATTTCATCAGTGGCGGACTGAACTTCACTATTACCAGCTTGCTGATTGGTGATGTTTCCGTTGGTTATCACAAGCGTGAATACGATGATCCACAACTGGAGAGTGTTGACGGCATCGGCTTGGGCGCTGGTTTAAGCTGGTCCCCCACACAACTCACCACGGTGAGAGCTTCAGTTTCTTCTGGCATTGAAGACACCACCAGCGCTGATGCTTCGGGTTACTTCCGTACGCTTTATTCTTTACGTGTAGATCATGAATTGCTGCGGAATCTGCAGCTGAGTGGACGGCTTTCCTATTCCGACAGTGATTATCAGTCGGTAGTAGGTGCACCTCCCGGTTCCCGTTCCAACGATCAGATTTGGCGGGCGGGCATAGGCATGAACTACTTCATCAATCGCTGGATGTTTGTAGGCGCATCTTATGACTTCCAGGATATGTCAACCAATGTGGCTAATGACGGCTACAAGGTGAATCGTGCTTGGCTTGTGCTCGGTTTTGAGAAGTAAGGTTTGTTCTGCAATTGTCTGGCGCCGGTTTTGCATCAGCATACTGGCCAGTTTGCTTTCCATCACCACTTTGCTGGCGCAGGAAGCCCATTCGGCTGACAATTCGGCAGATAGTTCTGATGAAGGTTACCGGCTTGGACCACGCGACCAGATTCGTGTTTCCGTTTTCAACCAGAACGATTTGACTGGCGACTATGTGCTGGATGGCGAAGGTCGCTTCGCCATGCCGCTCATTGGCACCATGAATGCGAAGGGACTCACTCCATTGGAGCTCTCTCAGCGCATCATCGACAGGCTGAAACCCGATTACCTGATTAGCCCACGGGTTTCCGTCGAAGTCGCCAACTACCGACCTTATTTTCTGATTGGTGAGGTCAAGTCAACTGGCTCTTTCCCTTATGTTGAAGGCATCAATTATCTGACAGCCATTGCCATGGCCGGTGGTTATTCATACCGTGCCAAAAAAGACGTGGTCTATGTGACCCGAGCTGGAAACGAAGGTGACGAAGAGTTGAAATTGGATGTTAATGATAAAGTTCAGCCCGGCGACATCATCCGCGTGGCTGAGCGGTTCTTCTGAGCGCTTCTCTTTGTGAATAACAGCAACCCCGCCTTTGACCCTTTGCGTCAGGATTCCGGAATGGGCGTTCCGCAGGAAGAGGCTTTGCCTATCCTGGAGTACCTGCAACTTTTATGGTTTCGACGCTGGATCATTATTGCCTTTACCGTGTTCGCAGGAATTTTGGGCTGGCTGTGGGTCAACCAGCAGACGCCACAGTACATGGCCAATTCCACAGTACTTATCGGTAGCCCAATTACTGGCGTCACTACGCCAGAAATGATGATGCTGGCTTATTTCAATCAATCCAAGGTAGGTGATGAACTTGAGGTCATGCAATCCCGCAGTCTCGCACGAAAGGTGGTTGAGGATTACGAATTATTGACCTACCCCGAGTTCAATCCATCTCTTCGAACCAAGCAGGAACCGGGCTTTTTGGAAGGCTTCAGCCCTTCTGATTGGATCCCGGATGAGTGGAAAGAGAGCCTGAAGAGCACACTTGATCGTCAGCACACCGAGATGCCTTCAGAGCTTGCGATTGAACAGGATAAAAATGAGCGCCAGATCGTTAATGCGATCAATATCCTGCTGGGCGGATTGACGCTCAGCAATGAAGATTATTCCAACGTCATTACAGTGGGCTATCAATCCACCAGCGCCAAAATTGCCGCACTGATCGCCAATGAAATGCCAGAGGCTTATATCGTTTCCAACCTGCAGGCGAAGTACGATTCAACCCAAAAAGCCACCAAGTGGTTGAGTGAACAGTTAGATGAGTTGCGCCAGGAAGTTGAGAATGCTGAGCGGGCAGTTGAGATATATCGTGCCGAATACGGTTTGACTGATGTGGGTGGCACAGGCTTGGTAACTGAGCAACTTTCGGTTCTCAACAGTCAATTAATCATCGCCCGTGCGGAACGAGCTGAAGCGGAAGCACGTTTACGGCAAGTACAGCTATTACTACAACAGGAAGATGGTGGAGCTGAAGCTGCCACCAAACTATCCGGCGCAACCCTGATCCAGCAGTTACGCACCCAGGAACTGGAAGCTTCACAGCGTATTTCCGAGTTGTCGGTGGAATATGGCCCAAAACACCCTCGCATGATCCAAGCCGAAGCAGAGGTCGATCAGATCAAACAACGCATTGCGCTGGAGGTGGAGAAAATTGAATCCCAGTTGCGTAGTGAGTTGCAGTTTGCCCGTGCTCGCGAGCAGGGCTTAGGAGCCAGCCTGAGTGAAGCAGAACTGGCTACTGGTGAGCAGAATCGTGAAGCGATCCAATTACGTGCGTTGGAACGCGAAGCCCAGGCCAGCCGAGCGCTGTTTGAGACTTTTCTGGAGCAATTCAAAACGGCCAGTACAACCGAAGGATTGAATGAGCCTGGCGCACGTATACTATCCAAAGCTGAAGTGCCCGGTAGCGCTTACTATCCTGATGTGCAAAAGCAAACCATCGCTTTCACTTTCGGCGGACTTGTATTGGGAATTCTCTTGGTATTGGCATTGGAAGCTTTGACTCCCGGCATTACCAATCCTGAGCAAGCCGAAAAGGAACTGCGCAGACATACGCTGGGTATAGTGCCATTCGTTGCAAAAGGGGCACCCGAAGACCAACCTCTGGACAATCCACAGTCGGTTTACGTTGAATCTTTGAATTCACTGCTGGTTTCCCTGGCGCTGACCAATCCCGATCACGATCCACGTGTGTTTCAGGTCACATCTTCGATCCCTGAAGAAGGTAAAACGACCTTGGCTATTTCGTTGGCCAGGCAGCTGGCCGCCAATGGCAAATCAGTGGTTTTGGTGGATGGTGATTTGCGCCGCGCAGCCGTTGAGAAGAGGTTGGGCTTGAAGCGCCGGGACGTGGGGCTGTCCGACCTGGCTCTGGCGCCTGATGCACAGTTAGAAGACTATTTAAGTAAAGATCCAAAGAGTGAAGTAGCAGTCCTTGCGCCGGGCAGCGCGGAGTATGTGAATGCCACAGATGTACTGTCTTCCCAGCGAATGAAGAAAATCGTTGACGCATTGCGAGAACGTTTCGACTACGTCATATTTGATGCACCTCCTGTTATGGCGGTAGCGGATGCCAGACAGATCAGCCGTTTTGTCGAAACCACCTTGTTTGTCATTCGCTGGAACAAAACACCAGTTAAAGTCGCTAAAGCTGCGCTGAAACAATTAGACGCCGCACAGGCCCACATCGCTGGTGTCGTTTTACAAAGTGTCGATCTTAAACGCTACAGCCGCATCGGTTATGGTGATTCCGGCTATTATTACCATTACGGTAAATACGGCAGTTACTACAGCAAAGGCTAGTGCTGTATCGTTAGCAGACGAACGCAGAGTCGGCACTTGAGTATGTCATCAACCATCAAGCAAAGCGTGACTTTCCTGATGCTTGCCTGCCTGGTTACAGGGCTGATTGCAATGGCGTGGCCGCGTTTATTGGCCAGCCTGCAGTTCTTGCCTGTGCAGCAGGTTCAACCCAGGCTGTTTTCGAGCAACGCGACTGCAGAGGTGGATCTCGCAGCCCTGATTGCCCGCAGCCAATTGGCCATCCGCTACCATGATGCATTCACCTATCACTCGGCTTTGAGTCTGTTGCACTACCTGCAAGGTATTGATACCCGATCCAGTCTCTACGCCAGGCGTCAATCTCTGGAAGAATCCATTGATGAAGCTCGTATTGCGCTCGCTGGAGCACCATTGCAACCCGACCTTTGGTTACTCATGCTGCAGTCCGGTGTACAGCTTTTTATGCCTGCAGACGAACTGGTCGCCGACTTTCGCATGGCAATCTGGGCTGGTCGTGTCGAGCCCACACATGTGATGACACGTTTGCAAATGGGTTTCCTGTTATTGCCGCAGCTGGATGAAGAGGGTTTGAGTCTGCTGCGTGACCAGGTGCTCTTGGCCTGGAATTCGAAGAGGCACGAATTGCTCAGCGCATTGCGTAAAGGCCAGTTAAACCGTTCCAAAATCAACCAGTTAATGGCCGCAACTCATCCCGATGTAGTGCAGGAAATGGAAGAAACCCTTGGCCCTGTCACGCTTTAATTGGTCTCGTAGCCAAAAGCAGGCAGGCAGTGCTCAAACTCCGCCTGACATGCGGATATATGCTGTCGGAGATATACACGGACGGGATGACCTGTTAGCCGAACTGCATGAAATGATCGTTGCAGACGCAGATCGATTCGAGGGCGAAAAGCTAATTGTCTACCTCGGCGACTATATCGATCGGGGTCCCGCTTCCATGCAAGTCATTGAACGTCTGCTGGACCATCCACCGTTGGATTTT
Organism: Lysobacterales bacterium; assembly: GCA_034440115.1. Classification (GTDB taxonomy): domain Bacteria; phylum Pseudomonadota; class Gammaproteobacteria; order Xanthomonadales; family SZUA-36; genus JAWXBM01. The sequence continues at coordinate 23,045 of JAWXBM010000105.1, forward strand.
GAATCGGTATTTCTACTGGGCAACCACGAACAGGCCTTGCTGGATTTCCTGGTGGATGCCAAGGCCATGGCGGCCTGGATGAATTGGGGCGGGAAAGAAACTTTGAGCAGTTATGGCATAACTTTGCCACCTACTATCTACCTGGAACACATGGAGTTTTTGGCTGGTCAGCTCAAAGAGAAACTGCCAGATCGACATATTCAATTCTATCAATCGTTGCAATCCAGTTATGCACTGGGGAACTACTATTTTGTGCATGCGGGTATCCGCCCCGGAATACCGTTGCAAAAGCAGGAGCTGGGTGATCAGTTATGGATTCGGGAAGAATTCACCCGCAGCCAGCAACAACATGAAGCCATCATAGTGCACGGCCACAGCATTACAACAAACGCTGAATTGTTGGCGAATCGAATTGGCATTGATACCGGTGCCTTTCATACCGGGGTGCTAACCGCATTGGTACTGGAGGGTGAATCCCAGTCACTGCTGCAAACTGGCAAAGGTGGGCAGTTTTGAATGTGAAAATACGCCAGATTGCAGTGTTGATTTTGAGTGTAGGCGCAACTGTGTGCGCTGTTGCTGATTACCCGGGCGGTGTTGCTGCATACCAACAGGGAAATTTTGAAAGAGCCTTGCAAGAATGGCAGCAGGTCCTGGAAAGCTCGCCAGCCGATGTTCATCCGCAGGAAAGAGCAGAAACGCTCTACGCCGTTGCGATGTTGTACTGGCTGGGGCAAGGAGTTCCGCAGGATACAGCAACCGCAGCCGGCTTTCTGCAGCAGGCTGCTGATTTGAATCACTCTGGCGCCCAATCCAAATTGGGCTATTTGTACCTGATAGGCCAGGGCGTTGCGCCAAGCAATTTCGAAGCTCAGAAATGGTTGGAAATGGCCGCCCGGCAGGGTGATGCAGATGCTCAGTACAACCTGGCCGTTATGTATCGTGATGGAGTTGGGACAGAAGCGGATAGCGCCAAAGCCTTGCGATGGTTTGAAGAAGCGGCATCGAATGGTGATCCAGTTTCTGTCGAAGTTGTTCAGGAATATCGCCGCCGTGGTTCATTCGAGGCCAATACTGCATTTGGTCAGGTGAGTGGTGAATCAGCCGTTTTAGCGGATGGATCAGCTTCCCATAAATTGGTTGATAGTGATGATGCTCCTGCGACTGCCCCACTGCCAACAACAGAGACCGCAACCTTGCCGGAAAATGCAGTTATTCCTACTACCACATCTGCGGACCCTCAATCGGAGCTGCTGCCCAAGGTTGATGTAGATTTGCCACAAGCAAGAACCGAATCGTGGATCGCTTCCCGCGACCCCATGCATTACACCATTCAGGTAATAGCCCTCAAAAACCTGCAAAACATGACGCGACTGATTGACGCACACCCAGAAATGAGACCATTCGCGGTTTATCAGCAGGGTGAGCCAGAAGCACCGCTCTATGTTCTGGTTCAGGGTGACTACGTCAGCCTGGATGAAGCGCGTAGTGCGCAAAACAAATTTCCACGCAGTCTGGCCAAACCCAGGCAATTGTGGATCAGGCGCTTTGAGATGGTGCAAGGCTTGATTGAGAAAAGACAGGCAGAGTATCTGAGCAACGAGGCCAACCGTGGCACGAATTGATTCTGTACTTTTCGCGCTGTTGCTGACACTTTGCGTGCTGGCTGCCCTGCCGTTGGGTAGCAACCAACCCTGGTCATGGACTTTGGCGGTTTTTATTGCAGCGGTTCTTTTGGGGCTGTATCTGCTTTTCAGTCTAGTGGCGCGCAAGCCGTTGTTCCTGGGCCTGTACCCTGTGATTCCTCTGTTGTTTTTGCTTGCGATGGCCTGGGCCTGGCTACAGACAGTATCCTGGATGCCGGCAACTTGGCATCACCCGGCCTGGGATTTGGCCAGTGAATCACTTGGGCGACATTTGCCTGGCTCCATTTCACTGGCACCGGAAGATACCCGGGTAGCGATCATGCGAACGCTGGGATATGGCCTGGTATTTTGCCTGGCCTTCCAGTTGGGCAGAAACCGTGAGTTGGCTCACCGGGGCCTTAACTGGCTTTTTATTGCCGGTGTCCTTTTCTCGGTATATGGATTGTTGTCTTATTTTGGAGTGTTACGGGAGCTCATGTGGTACGCCGACGATTCTTTTGGGAGAGACGTTCGTGCCACTTTTGTAAATCGTAATCATTTTGCGACCTGGGCAGGATTAACCTTGATTTGTGGCCTGGGTGCGTTTTTCGACCGAATGTTTCAGATCCCGAATTACCCCATGCTAGCCATGCAGAACAAGCAAGACCGAATCAATCGCTTTCTGGCACGGGCATGGCTGCCTCTAGCCGGTTTGATTATGATTGTTTCTGCGTTGGTATCCAGTCACTCACGGGGTGGGTTTGCAGCCAGTTTGTGTGCCTGTGTAGTGATGTTGATATTGGTTGACCGAAAGCGAGGTCGTGTAACCACCAGGATCAGGGCGATTATCGCGTCTGTAATTTTTATTTCTGCACTGGCATTTTGGGTAAACAGCGATATTCTGCTGCAGCGTTATGGCGTAAGCGGCATGGACGCACCTGGACGGACATTGGTATATGCCAAAGTAGGTCAGGCCATTGCTGACAATCCCTGGCTGGGATACGGCCATGGAAACTTTGAAGATGCATTTCGGCTTTATCGCACCGAAGATATTTCAAAGCTGGTCAACTACGCTCATAACAGTTACCTGGAAAGTTTCTTTGATCTGGGTGTTCCAGCTGCGTTGTGCCTGATACTGCCGCAGTTTGGCCTCGCATTAATCTGTTTCCGAGGCGTATTTACACGGCAAAGGGATTGGATTATTCCTGCAGTTGGCGCCAGTGCTTCGGTTTTGGTTGGCGTGCATGCAATGGTTGATTTCAGCCTGCAAATACCGGCTGTGGCCTTTCTCTATGCCTTTATTATGGGCCTGGCCTGCGCACAGTCCTTCTCGTCCCTTGCAGGAGGGGGCCTTGCCCCCGATTCGAAGTCTAGGACATTCGGCAGCAAGGCTACCTCCCACAAAACCTAATTACATACTTCCCACACCAATCCCGCTAAAATTGTATTTCACTGAAAACGGAATTTTGGTCACAAACCCTTATGAATTTGCTTTCCAACAACATCGGCCTCATTCTACTGATCACTTTTGTGATGTCGGTGGGTATCACCTGGGCTTTCATACCCTTGGCCTTGAAATGGAACTGGGTGGATTTGCCGAATACTCGCAAAGTACACGAGCAGGCGACTCCGGTTGTTGGTGGTGTGGCGATCTACATTGCGTTGTCGGTTGCTTTTTTAGCCACCTGCTGGTTGATGCCTGCTTGGTTTCAGGAGTTTTCATGGTTATGGCTGGGAGCCCTATTGCTGCTAGCTACTGGTGTGGTAGACGACAGTCATCATCTGAGTCCACCGCTAAGGTTTTTGCTACAAATTTGCGTCTGCCTGATTATGATTAAACCTGGCGGCGTAGTCCTTAGTAATTTTGGAACATTATTTTCCAGTCAAGTACAGGACCTCGGCTTACTATCGGTACCTGTCACGCTGTTTGCTGCTCTGGGTGTGATCAATGCGTTCAACATGATCGATGGAATGGATGGGTTGAGTTGTAGCATCCTGATCATTGCGATGTCTGGAATGACTGCTTTCGCAATACATGGCGGGCAATTTGGTAGCGCGTGGGTGCTGTTGTTGACCTTGGTGTCGGTTGCAGGATTTTTGATGTTCAATGCGCGTTTTCCATGGAACCCAAAGGCCAGAGCCTTTCTCGGAAACTCCGGCTCGCTGCTGTTGGGTTTTGTATTGGCGTGGTTTTTTATCTTGCTGGGGAATGGCCCAAAGCAGGTATTCATGCCGATGACGGCAGTCTGGTTGTTTGCTGTGCCCTTGTTGGATACTTCAACACTTATCTGGACACGCTGGCGCCAGGGCCGATCCGTGTTTAAGGCGGATAATTACCATTTACACCATGCATTTTTGCGGGCTGGCTTCAGTGTCGAAGCCACCTGGCTCGCCATAACCGGACTTGCGCTTATGCTGGCGACAATCGGAGTTACCATCGAGCTAAGTTCACTGCCCGGACAATACAGTTTTTACGTATTTATGGTGGTTGCATTTACCTATTATTTTTACCTTCGTCACTGCTGGGCCTCACAAAAATTCCTCGGCCGGCATTTCATACACCACGATTTCACCGTCGAGGAAAGAATCACTCGGTAATCGAGGCAGTGTGGGAGGCAGCCGTGCTGCCGATACCTACTTTAGTGGCGAGCGTGGCTCGCTCCTACATGCAATAATACGGCCCGATGAAAAACCTTGACGGAGAAGTCACCGAATGATCCCAGCAGCCAGCGGCGGCGGCCCTCTACGCGTTCTGGTGACCGGTGGCGCCGGATTCCTCGGTTCTCACCTCTGCGAACGCCTGCTTGAACAGGGTCACGACGTGTTGTGTGTCGACAACTTCTATACCAGCACCCGTCGTAATATCATCCCCTTGTTGGAGCACCCCAATTTCGAACTCAAGCGCCACGACGTAACCTTTCCGCTATACGTGGAAGTGGATCGTATCTACAACATGGCTTGCCCGGCATCACCCATCCACTACCAGCGCGACCCCGTACAAACCACCAAAACCAGCGTCCATGGTGCCATTAACATGCTGGGGCTTGCCAAGCGCACCGGCGCCCGAATCCTCCAAGCCTCAACCAGCGAAGTGTATGGCGATCCGGACATACATCCACAACCAGAATCCTACTGGGGCAACGTAAACCCCATTGGCATTCGCAGTTGCTACGACGAAGGCAAACGCTGCGCAGAAACCTTGTTTTTCGATTACTGGCGCCAACACAAACTACCCATCAAAGTAGCCCGCATATTCAATACCTACGGTCCACGCATGCTGCCCAACGATGGCCGCGTAGTATCCAACTTCATCGTCCAGGCCCTGGAGGGCAGGGACATCACCATTTACGGCGATGGCAGCCAGACCCGGTCATTCTGCTATGTAGATGACCTTGTCGAAGGCCTGATGCGGCTGATGGAAAGTAGCGAAGAAGTAACTGGCCCGGTAAACCTCGGTAACCCGGGAGAGTTTTCCATCAAACAATTGGCAGAAAAAGTCATCGAACTGACGGGCTCTGCTTCAAAAATAGTCTACAAACCATTGCCACAAGATGACCCCACACAACGAAAGCCCGATATTTCGCAAGCCAAGGAAAAATTGGGATGGGAGCCGAAGGTTGTTCTGGAAGAAGGCTTGCCAAAAACCATATCCTTTTTCAAGGCTTTGTAGGAGGCCGCTTGCGGCCGACCAATCCATTGAGCCCGCTAAAATGACAACCGACTCCTACGTCATCCCGGACAACTACACCGTCATCCCGGACAACTACACCGTCATCCCGGACTTGATCCGGGATCCATAATTCGTGGACAGAATGAACAACACAATCCTCGTAACAGGCGGCTGCGGCTACATAGGCTCCCACACCTGCGTAGAACTACTCGAAGCCGGCTACCAGGTAGTCGTAATCGACAACCTCTCCAACAGCAAAGCCGAGTCGCTAAAAAGAGTTAAAAAAATCACCGGAAAACCCGTTGAATTCATAAAATGCGATTTGCTTGATGCTGACGGCCTAGCCAAAGTACTTAAACAATACCAACCCGCAGCCGTAATCCATTTCGCCGGCCTCAAAGCCGTAGGCGAATCAGTCCAAAAACCACTGTGGTACTACCGCAATAACGTTTCAGGCACAGAAACCCTGTTGTCAGTAATGCAAGAAGCAGGCTGTAAAAACATCGTCTTCAGCTCATCTTGTACCGTTTACGGCGTACCAAAAATTCTGCCCATCGATGAATCTGCACCCCTATGCGCCGTAAACCCGTACGGCCAAACCAAACTCACCATCGAATTCATGCTCAAAGACCTGGCCGCATCCGCCCCGGACTGGAACATCTCTATCCTGCGCTACTTCAACCCAGTTGGCGCACACTCGAGCGGCTTGATTGGTGAAGACCCCCTAGGCATACCCAACAACCTGATGCCCTATATCACCAAAGTCGCCGTTGGTGAATTGGATGAGTTGGCAGTATTTGGTGGTGACTACGACACGCCCGACGGCACCTGCATCCGGGACTACATCCATGTAGTGGATCTGGCCAAAGGCCATATCAAGGCATTACAAAAGCTAGACGAGAACCCAGGCGTAATCATTCATAATCTGGGAACCGGGCAGGGCTATTCTGTTTTGGAGTTCGTTAAAGGATTTGAAAAAGCAACAGGAAAGCCAGTCCAGTTCAAAATTGTTGGCCGCAGGGCGGGGGATGCCCCAGCGATCTATGGCGATCCAACCCTTGCAAAAACGGAGCTGGACTGGTCCGCTGAGTTAAACATAAATGATATGTGCGCCGATGCTTGGCGATGGCAGCAGCATAACTCTGCTAGTGATAGCGAATGAAGAGTGGTTTAGTTACCCGTAACCCCGGGCGATTCAACATGATGGCACGCTCACGCTCAGCCAGACTCACCACTTCCGAATTTTTATGGGGCTAGCCAAGGCATTAACGCGATCAAAACCTGAAAAAAGCATCGGCCAATAAATCTGATTGGTAGGCACCAACTAATAATTTCCCTCGCTAAGAAGTGGACCCCACTCCCTGGACAACAATTGGACTCCGCTAAGTGCTTTCCTTCATCATGAGCCCTGTGCTCTGGAGAGAAGCGATGAGACGACCA
>JAWXBM010000106.1:0-51165 GCA_034440115.1 Lysobacterales bacterium
CAATCTGTTCGCGGAATTTGGGGATCACGCTGCCGGTGGAGCCGAGCACGTTGCCGAAACGCACGATGACGAAACGGGTGCCGCCGCGCTGCTGCAGCGCCTGGCAGACCAGTTCTGCCAGGCGTTTGGTGGCGCCCATCACGTTGGTGGGATTGACTGCCTTGTCGGTGGAAATCAATACGAATTTTTCGACCTCATGGGCAATCGCTGACTCAGCGAGAACCCGGGTACCAAAAACATTGTTGCGTACGGCTTGCCATGCATTCTCATTTTCCATTAGCGGCACATGTTTGTATGCGGCAGCATGAAATATGACGGAAGGTTTTTGGGTCGACAGTACTTGAGCCACTCGATCCCTGTCTTTAACGTCCCCTATTGCGAGGTTGATTGGAATTCCCGGGAAATGCCGGATAAATTCCTGCTCTACCGTATACAGGGAGAATTCGCTGTTTTCGAGCAGGACGAGCCGCTGTGGCTGATAACGTGCGATTTGCCGGCATAACTCGGATCCGATAGAGCCACCGGCACCCGATACAAGTACCACGCGATTTCCAAGCCAGCCTTGCAACCCACTGGTATCCAGGCGAATCGGGTCACGACCGAGCAGATCGTCGAGTTCAACGTTGCGGATCTGGGATACGGTAACGCGGCCACTCATCAGGTCATCGAAAGAGGGGACGGTTAATACCTGCAGGCCTGCCGCGCGCGCAGTTTCAACCGCTTGGCGTCTTTCGCTGTGGTTGGCCGCCGGCATGGCGATGATGGCGTAGCGAGCTTGTAATCGTTGCTGAATTTCTGGCAGATCACTGATTGCGCCGTGAACAGTTGCACCGTGAATTTGCCGGCGGTGGTGTGCTCGGTCATCGTCAAATACCCCGATGACCTGCCATTGTGGGCTGCGCAGCAGGTCTTTAATCAGTGCGGCGGCAGCGTCCGTGGCTCCAAGTACAACCACAGGATCCCGGTTACCCTGAATCAATGCCCCGAGTCGGCGCTCTTTCCACGCGCGGTAAGCCAATCTGCTCCCGCCCATGAACACGACGAGCAGCAAGGGACTTAACACCAGAACAGAGCGTGGGACTGATACCTGCAGCATAAACAGCAGTGCGGGTACAGCCAAGGCGCCAATTGCGACAGAAATGATGATGCGTCGTAAATCAGGCAGGCTGGCGAAGCGCCATATTCCGCGGTAAAGGCCTGAGACCAGAAATAATCCCCCGTACAACGGCACAACCCAGAGCAAGGATCGCAAAGATTGCTCGTTATATAGCTCAGGGAGTTCCAGGTTGAATCGTAGCCAATAGGCAATCAGCCATGCGGCTGTGGCAGCCAGCAGGTCATGGACGATGGCTAGTAAGATGCGATAGTTAAGCATGAATGTGTTGCCGTTTACGCCAATGGCGTTGAATGACCAAGATCAATCCGGCATAGAGAACGCCGACTGCGATGAGTACTGCCAACTGCAGGCGATTTTCTAGAGAGGCTGTCCATAATGCGACGATTCCGCATGTCACCATCAGCCCATATTCGGCGAGTGCAGTGCCGCGATGGCCCAGCCCCATTTGCACCAAGCGCTGATAGTAATGATCGCGGTGGGCTTCCCAGACCCGGGCACCCGATAACAGTCGTCTCGCGAGGGTCACGCTTGCATCGACGATGAACGGTGAAAAAACCAGTATCGGAAACCACCATGCCCAGTCATGTTGCAGCCAGCCGATGATACCGAAGGTTGATGCCAGAAAGCCCAAGGGTACGGCCCCGGCATCACCGAGAAAAATACGCGCTGGATGAAAGTTATGCACCAGGAAGCCAGCGGCGGCGGCGGCCACAGCAAGGTTAAGCAATGCGAACTGCATGCTCCCGGAGAGCCATGCTGCAACTGCATAAACCAGGAACCCGGATACAGCCATGCCTCCGGCCAGGCCGTCGGAGCCATCCATGAAATTGTAGAGGTTGCACATCCAGCCAATTAGAAAGATCGCAACCACAGACAAGACCAAGGACTCTTGTAATTCTGGCAATGCCCGAACCAATAACAGTGCGGCGCACAAATGGATAATCATGCGCAAAGCTGCAGACAGTCCCCGCAAATCATCAATCAGCGATATCGCAATCAGTAGTGCCAGCGCAGCCCAGAAAAACCAGGGGAGCTGAGGTGCAATCAAGGCCCATCCTGCGGCAATCCCGATCAGCAGGCCGATGCCCCCCGTGCGCGGCACCGGAATGCTATGCAGTGACCGTGCGTTGGGTTCGTCGAGTGCCAACCGTGCAACATGGCTGTGTGCCAGCCAGCCTATGCACAACAAGGCGACAAAAAACGAGATCAGGAGAACGGAAATGGCGAGCCACACGATCAACGTGAGTCCTGAATGTTGTCAGAATTTGCCGCGATGATACCACTGCACCATTGCATTAAGTCCTTGATCCAGCGAGCATCGCGGTTCCCAACCAAGGTTGCGGCGGATGCGCGAACTGTCGACGGCCAGTGACCCGGTGAGGCGCAATGCCATGGCGCGTTTTCCCAGAATCCCGGCGCCAAAAGTGAGTAAAGTAGGAGGACAGGGTAGCAATCGCGGCATTTTGCCCATGGCGACAGCGAGTTTGTTGATGAGCCCGGGTGTAGATATGTCTTCGCCATCACTGACCATATAGATTGCACCACCGGCGGCAGGTGCATCGACACAACATACAATGGCATCGGCCAAGTTGTCGACATAGAGCAGGCTGCGCTGATTCCGGACCGAGGCCAGCGGCAGGGGGATTCCACGGTGGACCAGATCAAGCAGTCGCAAGAGGTTTCCTTTGACGCCGGGCCCGTAAACCAACGGTGGGCGCAGGATGATTATTTCTATTCCTGTTTCGGTACCAATGCGTTGCAAGGCATTTTCAGCTTTTGCCTTGGTGACGCCGTAGGCATCGAGCGGGGCCGGCACGTCAGTTTCGGTAAAAGGGTGCAGGCGAGTGGCTTCGCCATTGACCTTGACTGAACTCATGAATATCAGGCGGCTTACCCCTGCCGCAGCAGCTTGCTGCGCCAGCCGGATCGAACCTAGTACATTGATATCCCTGTATGCGGACATCGGGTCGGCACTGTCTTCATCCAGCACATGAGTGCGCGCGGCCAGATGTACAACACAGCCAACGCCTTGCAGCGCCAGCTGCCAGTCGGTATCCGGGCCTATATCGCCAACCACGGTTTTTTCGCCAGCAGCGCAAATCGATGCTGGCGTACGCAGGGCCACGCGAACCGGGCGCCCTGAGTTCTGCAGGCGAGCCAGTAATGCCCGGCCAACAAAGCCGGTGGCTCCAGTGACGAGGATGCGGCTATGGTTTAGCGGCATCACGTTCGGAGGTGATGTAGTGGGAGGATCGCAGCAAAAACCGTTTTTCCACGAAATTCCACATTAGTACTGCTGCTCCCAGGACCAGAACAAAGGCCACGGCGAGTGCAAAATACGGTGACCGCTCAAAAAATCCCATATGAACCAAGGCTTGAAGAATGGGGAAATGAAGGATGTAGATACCGTAGGAAAAATCCCCGTGTTTGCCGAAATTACCTGCGTAAAGGAAAAACCCGAAAAACGCGACGACAGTTGCCAGTGCCAAAGGCTCCAGTACGGGCAACGGGTAAAGCTTGTGCGCGATCAATACACACACAGCCGGGATCAGGAACTTGAGCAGATGTTTTTCAAAAACATCCAGATAGTAATAAATCAGCGCCCCCGAAACAAAATAAGTTAGTTGTCCGGGAAGCTGCCGTGCCAGCACCACATACATCGGCGAGCCGGTGGTTTCGGCAAGACCTGTCAGGACGAAAGTGTAGAGCGCCGAAGCGGCGTAGGTGAAGGTGAGTATCCACAGTCGCCCAAAACGGCGGCAAGCGAGGACGATCACCGGAATCACCGCATAGAACATGACTTCTATCTTAAGGGTCCACAGTGCGCCATTGATCTCGTGAAATATGTTGTCTGGGAATACGCCAGGCAAAGTGGGGTGGATGAAATTGAGAAAAACCAAGTTTGCCAGGACATATTTGATCCATTCAAAGGAAAAATAGTCCACAGGCGCAGCGGTACTCAGAATTACCAGGAGCATTGCGCCAAGCATAACGGCAACAAAATAGGCTGGGTAAATCCGGCGCAAACGTTTTTCCGCGTAAGACCGGAAGCTACGGGAGTTTTCGAAGCTCATGAAAACAAGTATGCCGCTGACGACGAAAAAACCTCGCACGGCGACTTCGGAGGACAGTGCCGTGCTCAAAAACTGCAGGTCAGGATGCCCCGACAGTACGTAGGCATGCACCAGAAATACAGTTCCGGCGAAAAGAAACCGGAGTAAATCAAAATTATTGGCTTTTAGTCTGGGGTGCATGCGGTTTCCGGTTTATCGGTATCGTTATAAGCGGGTTACCGGTCACATGGTCTTTGATCTGCCAGGACTGATTTTCCGGCGGGCAGACAGAGCAAAAAAACGCAACATGCTGCGGAGATGCCATTTGAGGTAGCGGAACTTGCGATGACTTTCCCGTTGGGCATCGTGAATGGCGGATACGCCGGGACACAGTGCCGTGAGGTACCCGGCGAGTCGGAGGCGAGCACAAAGATCAGCATCTTCGTAATACAGGAAATAATTTTTGTCGAACCCGTGAAGTTCATCATAAACATCGCGGCGAAAAAGCATGAACATCCCGGCTACCCAATCCGGGAACAATAACTGGTCGGTGATCGCATAATCAGGGCTGGTTTTTTTGCGGAATACCTTTCCCAGGATCGAAATGACAGTTGGAAATTTCCTCGCGCTGTCGGCAACTGTCTTTTGCGAGTCCAGGATAAGCGGAGCGACAACACCAACCCGCGGATTTCCAAGGGCTTCGGTCAGCGCCGGAAAGGGGTTGTTCAGCAAGCGGATATCAGGATTGAGTACACAAAAAAAACCGGCACAACCCGAAGCAAATGCAGCGTTATGGTTGTCGCCAAACCCCTTGGGCCGTGGATTTTCGATGACGCGGACCTTAAAAGGCATTGCCGAAGGGTCAAACGGCAGTGATTCCGGCAGATTGAGTGTGAGAGTGACTTCTACAGCGGAGCCGCAATGTTTTTCCAGGTCCTGAAAAAGCATAGCTATCAAACGGGCTTGTCCATGGCTCACCACAGACAAGGTGATTTTGTCGTGAGTGGGCCCGATAACGGACACCGTGTTAGCGACCGCTGCCATTGTCAGGCTGGGGCCCGAGTCCCGTATTACGGAGTCGCGCCAGCAATAATCCCCAAAGGAAGAAGGCAAAAATCCCGGGGTACGGCTGACGCAGCGTAACCTTGAAATTACTGTCTATGACGAGAAAAAATGCGACCAGAGCGGCCAACCACAGCAGTCGCTTTGACCCCTTAACTTTTTTCCGCTGAAGCCACAGTAGTTTCGCGGTGTATGCGAAGAGCAGTGCGATAGGCAATAACGCGATCACTCCAAAATTGTATGCCAGGTCGATGTAATAATTATGCGCGCTCGTTCTGACCGAGCGGCTCATCGGCGGGTGGCCAAAAAAGAAACTGGTGGGGCTGGAGAAGATGGGCGCACCAAAAAGCACCCAGTCCTCGACGCGTTCCAGAAGATTGGATGGTAAATAGTCATAGGCCCAATCCGGGAGCTCTCTATGCTGTAATTCTGCATTGTTCCCAGGAATTTCAGAAAATTCGCGGCGACTCCATCCAATGCGTGAAATTCGCACTTCATTGAAATTAGTTTCGGGTAAGTAGTTGGCAAGAACTGCTTCGAAACGACCTTCACCAAGGCTTAACTCAATTTTGAAAGGCCCCGGTTTATTGACATTCTCCTGTTTGGCCCATTTGCCGGCTTGCACGACCCCAACGGTTACGCCACCAGAGACAATTTCTCCTTCAACGACCAGTACGGCTGATTTTTTAACTTTATGCAACGGAAGCGTAATAAGATAACCAAAGCGATGACGGAATTCCCCTCTGATCAAACATTCTGAGCCTACTGGTTGAACAGCATCTGAAATGTATCGCGCAGGGCTGCTTACACAAGGAGGAGACAGCATGCGTTCATTCGTAATTGGAAGAACAAACTTGGTAGAGTATTCAGGCTCACTGCGCAAGAGGTACATATATCCAGCAAGACTGCTGAGAGCTATACCGATAATGGCCGTCATTACCAAACGGTTTTTGTAATGGGAAACCACAATGCTGACTACTCCGACCAGCGCCAGAGCACTTGCGATCATGGAAAAAGCCGAAATTGCATAAATCAAACTCGCCAGAGGCAGCAATGAGGCCAGAAAATGGTACCGGGGTGTTGTATGCAGCGCCGCAGTTGAAATCAGTGTGGCTGTGACCACCACAACCGGCACGAATTGCCAGTGTTGGTAAACCGAAAACAAACCGAGGTGATGAGTAAGGCTTATTTGACCCTGCGCCCAGGACGCAAGTAACTGCAAAGGAATGATTGCCGCGCAGGCCCAGATAAACCCCTTCTCTGTAGACAGGGTATCCGTGTTGCCGCCCTCAATCATTTCGCCGAGTATCAGCCCGAACGCCGGTAACAGGAACTGAATCAGCAGCAGAAGTTTGCCGCGCTCAAGGGAGCCGCTGGTGGTAAGTGCCGCGGATAATAGCATCACCGCGAAAAAAATCAGGATAAAAGTGAATGACCGGGTTGCATGGCGGTAACGCGCGAGCAGGAGTATGCCTACGAAACAGGCAATGATCGAAATCGGTAGCGGCAGGTTCGCCAGAACTCCGCCGGAGTCAACGACCGGATCAATACTGTTGTAAATCCTGCCGGAGAGTTGGAAAAACAGCGGAAAGACCAGCAGAAATGAAAGAATCGCGGGGAAAAATGATGACACGGACGGCCTCGTAAAGTGATCCTGCAGCAAACCCATTTCGGAACTCTTGTAAAAAAAGTAACACAGCAGGGCGTCAATCAGATAAAGCCCGGCCAAGCCCTGCACCCCCAGCAGAAAATAAGCCAATGGTACCGTGCCGAGAATGGTGATGTGAATAATTACATCAGGCCCGAATACATCACGCCCGTCACTGGCACGCAGCAAGCGCAACCGCACGCCCTGCGCTGAAACCATCACGGCGCCGCCAATCAGGGAAAGCCCACAGGACAGCCAGAAAAATCCGGATTTTCCCATTAACGGAAACGCTTCCGGGAAAAAGCGCAATGCAGTCAGCAGTGAAAAGCCCGTCAAAAGGCTTGTAGCAAGCGCAAACTTCAAGGCAGGGGGGTAGTAGGTTTTTCCCGCGCGTTCCCGATGCAGTTCTATGCTGGGGCCGAATACATTGGCAAACAGCGTGCCCAGAAAACTGCCGATGGCCATGGCCGTAAATAAATCCCCCGCAACGTCCTTGACCACCATCAGCACGACGAGAATACGGAAGGCATAAATGCGCAAACCAATGATCAGCGTTGAGCCGACGTGGGACGTAAGAACTCCAAAAATGCGCTTAAGGGATTGCAGCGTGGCGCGGGCAGCGGAGCTCAGGAAACGGATGCTGAAAATCAGTGGCAGGATCGCCCATAACATCATGACGGGCATCGCAGACGGCCACTCAAAGGCAAGGCTCGCTGCGGCGAGGGAAAGCAGCGTGCATTGCAGTAGCAGGAATGAAACTGCGAACCGCGTTTTGTGCAAAAGCTCCGCTTCGCAAAGATGCACTTCGTTAATCCATTCAACCCCGCGTCTGATGACTATGCATACTGCCAACCACCATGGCACGGCGGTGCCGGTGAGCGAAAGCAGCAGGGAAACCCCCATCAAAGGGGCCAGCAGTACCAGTCTGGCCAGCAGAACCTCGGTGGCCAGCAGCGGTGATGATCGTCGGAGAATCAGGTTCCTGGTATTCGCTGACAGCGCATAAAAAGTGGCAAGGGTGGCCCCTTGTATCAGCGCAATATCAGTTGCTATTTCCGGCCGACCCAGCAATCCGACGATGATCAACAGTGCTGTCGTCGAATGGGTGACAGCGAGATAAACCAGAGGGAACAGCCACGGCATCGCTGCTCGCCGACCCAGCAGCACGGAGACAGCGATGCGTCTTATAAATTTTGTGCATGAATATGCGGAAAGCGCCGCCGTCTGCAATGTCCCCAGATGGCCTTCGCGATGCAGTTTCCAGTAACAGTCCAGTTCCCCCTTTTCCATCGCAACGATGTCACCGCTCAACCCCTGTTCGCCGAACGGCGCCTTGAAGATGTAAGCCATTTCGGCCTTGAGCATGGCGATGCGGTGACCGTTTACCGCAACGGTCAGCCACAGGTAAAAATCTTCCATGTGCCGTTTTTTGCTGTCAAACCGGAAGGGCACGTCACGCCGGATCATTGCGGAGGGGGTGATGAACCGGTTCGACAGCAGCAGGGAGTGATACGAAACATCATCATGCGTGACTTGTCCGACGGGTCGGTAATCGGACGGCACATCATCCAGCTGGCCATGGCCATGACCAGTCAGCGTAAATTCCGGATGGGCGGCCATGAAGCCATGCTGAATCCGGATTTTTTCCGGGTGCCAGGCGTCGTCCGCGTCAAGAAAAGCGATCAACTCACCCGCGGCGGCATCCCATCCCGCATTACGCGCTGCCGACGCGCCACCATTCACCGCAAGCGGGATGACCTTGATCCAGTCGGAACCGTATTGATGTTGCAGATCGAGCAATGTATCGAGGGTGTCGTCGCCGCTGCCGTCATCGACCAGAATAACTTCGAGGAGGCGACAGGTTTGTGCTGCGATAGAATTTATGGCGCGGCGTATCGTTTTGCTGCTGCGATAGCAGGGAACAACCACTGATATCGGTGCGAAAGGCAGCGGTCCGAAAGCCTCCCCGGTTTCTGAGAAAATTTTCATTTTTTCAGGATGCATCGCATGCAGCAAAAAAACAAACTGGTATTGAATTCATATTTTTTAAATCAGGATGAGCCGCAAATGCGTCACGATTTAGGCAATGATGCTGCAAGAAGGTCGTGGTAACGCCGGGACACTACCCGCAGGCTGAAAGGCCTTAAAAAACTCTCAAGTGCAGACGCGTTAATCCCAGAGGTGCTCCGGTTTTCGCAAAACATGGAAAATTCCCGAGCCTGTGCCAGAGAAGGTCCCGCGCCTTGATCTTCAAGACACAGTGCGGCAGGATAATTCTCAAGAAAAGCCGTCGAACTGTCTACCGCGAGGCTGGAAATATTGAGGATGCGTTTACCAGTCGCGGCATATTCGACGAGCTTGCTCGGCAACTGAAATGCGGTCGCATTGCCCAGATTGACCAGAATATCGGCCTCAGCCATAGCGCGTGCCGCCACGCTGCGGCTGACTGGAGCATGTACGACCAATCGTTTGCCGAGGCGCTGCTGATAAGAGTCGAGACTTTCCCTGCATTCGTGCGTATCGCCGATCAGATGCAGTTCGCAATTGAATGCCGGATGAATTTTCAGCATGGCTGAAAAAAGCTGCAGCAAGTAATCCGGTCGTCGCAGATTGCGGTAGAGGGTCCCGATGAAAACCAGCCGCGTCACGCTGTTATTGATGGCGAAAAGACCATGAGGCGCAGGTTCAGGAAGCGGCGAAAAAAGGGGGGGGATCACCGCGATTTTGGCAGCACATTCCGGATACAGGCGGTAATACATATCCCGGGTTCCATCTGTGGTCACCGAAATTCCGTCCGCTCGGAGAAAAGCACGCTTTTCAAACCAGCGATTGAGCCAGCCATAAATCAGATCATTGTTGGGTGCTGCCTGTTCCATGAAGCTGAAAGGATCCCCAAGGTCGATAATCCAGCGGCCGCAGCGCTGTTTGTCGCGGGCGAGAAGATGGCCTGCAACCACTGCCGAAAACGTCGGGGATACCGAAATGACCGCATCCGCCGGCTGCTCAGCCAGCAGCCTGCGTGCAGTGTTGAGTGCGGGCCGCAACCAGATGCAGGCACTGTCCGGCCACCACAGCTTGCGCCAAATTATCTGATTTAGCGTCTTCAGCAAGCGTAAGGCTATGCTGCCCTGCGCTGCCCCTTCAGTCTGCATCGCGGAACGCGGGACTGTCGTACCCGCAGGCTGGTTTGCCGAGAGCCTCCGCCGCAGGTGTTCCAGCAATCGCATGCCGACGCGGTAAACCTGTACACCGTTGACGATTTCCTGCTCCGGCAAGCCCTGCTGCCATGAAGTTACAACCAGTACCGAATGTCCTTCGCGGGCAAATTCTTCGGCTAGAGTAGTCCAGCGCGTTGCACGGGCGTTGGCACGCGGGGCGTAAGAGAAGCTGAGAATCAGCAATCTCATGTCAGTTTCCCGGCAGGACGCGTGCGCGCAAGCCATAACCTGCGGAAAAAGGTGGGCCGATAAAACGGCTCTGAGCTGTCACGGTATCAACAAAACAGCATGCTTCCAGTGTGCCGGCAACCGCGTAGTCGCGAATTTCAACGTGGCCTTCTTCGAAAGCCACAACACGGTACACGGGCTTACCATAACCCTGATGCGTGCCGACAAAACCGTGCCGACCGAAATACAGGCACTTGGCCTGTGACGCATCCGGAAGCGAGAACAACAGGGAAAGGTCTCCTGGCTCCCGGCCAGTGATCCGTGGTGCGAAGTGTGCGGGGGCGCTCCGATATTCGTTACGGCGCTCTGGTAGCGCCGTGTAGAGATAAGTGCCGGGATCGCACGCGTGCGCATGGCCATCGATGATCAGTTCCACCGAGAGTTGATCGTTGTGAGCGTGACCGCCGTTTCCGGCTTGACCGTGAGGGCCGCAACGAATGGCGAGATACAGGCCGTCGGTCCTGAAAATGAACAGCCCGAAGTCAGGATAGCCGAAAGTTTTTATGGCACTCCGATGCACTGTTTCAGGCAACGGAAACCGGTAGCGTTGACTGCCCGGATCACGGGTTGTCTGCAGGTTGGCCGTGATTTCAATGAATTGTTGATCGGATCCCCTGCGCACGGTAAGTGCCTGGGTGGACTGTGCGTCTCTCCGGTAGACCGGAAATCGGCGGTCTCCGGCCAGTATGCGAATGATGGCTCCATCCAGCGTGAACGGTTTGGCGAAAGCCGTCAGGTCGTCGCGCCCGAACAGAGCACTGATGGTGGCGACAAGGTGACGATGATCAAGACAATCGTCCAGCCAATAGTCATCGTCGTCTCGCAGCACGGAATACCCAGAGAGATTTTCCTGCTGATGGCGCGCCTGTTCGACCGTAATCGACTTGCCGGCAGGCTGCAGCTTGAAAAAACGACCGCTGTCATTGTCACCAACCTGAACTACGTGGTTATCCTCTTTTGTTGCGTGCATGCTGAACTCCGCCGCCCGCTCGAGAATCCCAGTCATGCTGGACGGGAAAAAATGTGATTCAGTTGTCCAAAATGTCGGAGTGCCGCCATGCCGCGTTGCGGGCACTTGCCAGGGAAGTGGTAGCCGTTGTCGCAGGACGGAGAGCATCAGCGCCACCGAATACGCGACCAGCTCTGCGGACAAGCGGTGATAGGACGTGGATGCTTCAAAATTGGAGCCGTCTTCATTGAATTGCGCGGGAATCTCGATCAGCAATTCAACCGTCGCCGTGCGTATCCATTCATCGGCTGCGGCTCCCGGGGGAAGATAGGCGCCAGCAAACAGCAGCCCGGCCAGATCAGCCAGATAATGATTGCTGCGAAAGGCGTCATTCCATTCCAGGTTGCCGGCAATGTGCAGGCCATGCTCATATACGCTGCGGTGAAATACCGATACAAAAGCATCGTCAAACTTCGCGCCGGCAGCGACAAACAAGTCATACGCCATCAAACAGTTGGCCACCCGGATACCGACGTCCATGGGGCATGTCCAGTTGACGCCAAAACGTGGCGGATTGGCCGCGATAAAGTCGATGACCTGATTGCGGAATTCGCACAGGTATTCATTGCCATCACGAAACCCCGGGATACCAGCCCAAGCCAGCCCGTAGGCGAGGGCGAGTTGCGGCAAGTGCTGGCAACGTGCCAGTTCCCAAGGCACCTTGATGTCTGCGCCAGGACAACCGGTGATGATGGCAATGTCCTTGTACCAGCAGTCCTCTCGCCAGCGAAAACCGCTTTTGAAGTCCAGCTGCCAGTCGATGGGTCGGTAATTGCCGTCCAGCAGCGCGCACAGCCGCGATGATTCCTGGCGATTGGCGTTATTGACCCGGTCGGGCACCAGTAGCTCCTGTTGCCGCTGTGCATGACGATGCCCCTCGACGCCGCGGCATTCAGCGCCGTGATACACCGGTACCCAGCCTGATCCGAGCAGATCAAACCGGTGCAACAGATAATGTTCGGTGAGTGCTTTCAGCGATTCCTGAGCTGATGCCGCATCCTGCAACGGAAAATCCTTGATGTGCAGGCACAACGGTGCCTGGGTGATGTCAGTTGCGTAACTGCTGTAGTACTGGTCACGTGCCCGATGCGTTTTTTTCGCCACAGTGGTTTTGAGGCGGCGCACAGCCTTGCGCCATAGCGTGCCTGGAGGAGTGGCTGCATAACGGAGCAATCGGGATTTGATGTCACCCATGGCCGGACACCGGAGCTGTGCCACGGATTTTTAAAGGGAGCATCAGGAGGCGGTCGGCTTGCGGCATCCCAGCATGATCACTTCAGCCCATTCCCTGAACAGGAATGCCGGCAGATATTTCAGAAATTGGAGCGGACGCTGCGGACCGACGGTGTAGTTGAATGTCTGCTCTTCGGCAATTTCGAAACCCGCCTCGTTCAGAACATAACGGGCATCCCGCAGCGTATATTCGCGATGATGTCCGGTAAACGGAATTGCCGAGTGATACACCTCCTCAATCGGCGAATGCACGGTTTCCCCGCGGAAGAAAAAGGCATAGCGTTTGGGCCAGTACGCCACGTTCGGCACCTCAAATACCAATGTGCCTCCGGGACGAAGAGCATCGCGGAGGTTGTCCAGTAGCGCCTTGGGAGAATGTGCGAGGTGCTCGGCAACAGCCATGCAGGTCAATGCATCAAACCGACCGTTCAGATCCGTCGACAGCCCCGCAGGTTCAGCAAGGTCGGCATCAATCACACAAACCCCGTTGGCATCCAGATGGGAGGCAATCCGTTCCATGGCATTGCCGTAATAACTATAACGTTCGGCAATGGCCACGTCATAACCCAGGCGTTTAAGCGCCAGCGGAAAGGGACCGAGAAATCCACCAACATCCAGCACGCTGTGAACTTCGTTTGACATCATGAAGCGCAGCGCATGCCAATAGCGTTTTTCCGACGTCACCAGATAACTTTCGGCGTCAAAGCGTGCCTTGCGCCAGCCGGCGTTGTGTTTGGCCAGAGCCGACCAGTCTGAAGGCATGCGTTCGGTCATTTCGCGTACGCAGGCCTGGTAGACCGAGGAAAATTCAGGGCGGGTGACGTTCATGCTGCTATTTTAACTGGCTGGCTGGTCATGGCCCGGGTCGGCAGCGGGCGGCTGACGCAATTTCCGGGAAAGGATGAATATGGGCACGGTGACGCAGGCCGAGGCAATCAGCGTCGCCACGGCGGCCCCTTGCCCGCCGTAAGAAGGAATCAGCAGCACGCCCAACACGATGTTTACCGCCAGAGCCAGCACAATCAGCACGAGCAGGAAGCGGAAGCGGCGATGCGTGAATACAAGATTGACGTGCGGGCTGAACGCGAAGGAAATGATTGCTGACAAGCACAAAATCTGGAATGTCGGAACGGCGTCTGGATATCGGCCAAGATCAATCCACGGCAGCACCCAGGGGGCCGCCAGTGCGCAAATGCCGACCAAGGGGGCAAATGCCAGCAGCATCCTGAAGTGCCGCGTGAAAAAATCATCCACAGCTGCCCGGCTTGCGAGTTGCTGCATGGTGGGCAGAAAAACCGCATGTACAGCGCCAAGGGCCAGCGAAAGCAGCTGGTAATAACGCGATGCAGAACCGAAAGAGGCTAGCGTCTCCTGGTCGGACAGCACCTTGATCAGGAAGATGTCAGCCTGGGAAAAAAATGCGAGCGCAAAAAAATAGGCGAACAAATAACCATGCCCGTTACCAAATACCGGTTTAAGCAAATCCATGCCATGTTGCAAATTCAGCGCTTCACGCAGGTTGATATGACGGCTGATCACGATCAGTGACAACAATCCCAGTGCGGCGGCTTGCACGGCAATGACCTGCCAGGTGCGCACTTCGTTTCCATATCGCATCAGCAGCACGATGAGCGCTGTTGAAACCAGGGCGGCACGCGCCAGTTCAATGAACGAAAACGCGGAAAATCTCAATTGTTTTTGATACATGGTCTTGCCGAAATCGGAGAGCAGCATGCCCAATGCCAGCAGCACGGTCAGCAGATAGATCACGCCCGGCAGAGCGTCCGAGAAAAGGAGTCCGGCAATTCCCAGCAGCAGCAAGGCGGCGGCCTGAAAGGTCACCAGCGGCGCCGGATCGACACTGCCAGCGGTGTTGTCCAGAATGTAAATCCGGTTGATGCTGGAGCCCAGCATCTGGCTCGCTACCGTGGCCACCGATGTGGCCAGCGTGAGGAGGGCGAATTCTTCCGTGGGCAAATAGCGGATCAGCAACAGCCAAGTCAGGCCGAGCAGGATTTTTGATGCCAGATCCGCCGAAAAAACGAGAATGACCGGACGATGCAGCGACATGCGGCTAGGCCAGTCGCGCGCAGGCTTCGTTGAGCCGGCGTCTCAGCCTGGACAGCAAGCCTCGTTCAAACGGTTTTCCGGGATGGGCCTCGGTGCTGGCCAGGATGAACATCCATGCGCTGTTGCAACACTGGGGCAACCGGTCGGCAACAACGGCATTCCAGTCACACAACCCGAACCGCGGCAGCAGTTTGTCGAAACCGAAGCCGCAAAGAAAAGTGCGCGGCTGATAACGGACAATCCGCAACCCGGTGTTGTGGAACAAGCGCTGAAGGCAGGACACAGAAAAAAAACTCAGGTGCGGACTGATGGCCAGCGAATCCTGCATCACCGCGCGCTCCGGCGCCGGTTGATTCAGCAGCCAGCGTTTGATTTTGCGCATCACCCAGTAAACCCGCAGGATGCGCAGCAGGCATTCCAGTGCGGCGACCATTTCATAAGGGCCGTAACCGTTGGGAACCGTGATCACCAGTCTGCCGTTTTCGGGTAACCGGCGACGAAGGTCGGCGAGGAACTGCTCTGGATTTTCGACGTGTTCGACGACTTCGGAGGCGATCACCAGATCGGCCTTCAGATGGCTGTCGAGCAGGGCGGCCCCTCCGAATTGCAGATTGGGCAGTGCCGGCAGGCTTTGCGCATGGCGAATGCTGGCCTCATCGGGATCCACACCGATAAACCGCACTTCTGGGAATGCCTCGGCAAGGGGCCTGGTCAGTTGTGTGCCCGTGCCGCAGCCTACGTCCAGTACCAGCGCCGGGCGCATTTCGCGCACGAGAACCCGGCAGAACTCGAATCGTTTGCGCGTGCCGTAAGTATCTTCAGCGGTAAACATGCTGTTTCCACCACAGCGCAAGGTTGAGCAAGTACCAGGCTTGGGGGCCATTGCCCGAATCGAGCAAGCGGAATACCTGCTCCCGGTCCAGATAATCGGTATGCGAACAAAAGAAATCAAGTTCCTTGCGTGCGTAAACTCCGAGCTTGTCAAAAAACCACTCGTAAACGGGCACGCCGAAGCCTTGTTTTTTACGGTCAATCAATTCATCCGGAATCAGTCCGCGCACCGCCTTTTTCAGAATGTGCTTGAGAGTGCCGTTCCGGGTTTTGGCTGATTGCGGGATGCCCATAGCCAGCTCAACGAATTTGTGATCAAGAAAAGGCACACGGGCTTCCAGGCTGACACCCATGCTCATTTTGTCCACACGCATCAGCAGCAGTTCCGGCAGACGCATGTTGAGGTCGACATACGTCATCCAGTTCAGCGTCGAGGGGTCACGGGCATTCTCGTCAAAGCGTTTGCGAATGGGGGCCACGGCCTCCCACGAGGTACGGCCTGCAAATTGTTTTCTCAGTCGCGGCGACAGCAATTGCTGCTTCTGGGTTTCGGTAAAGGCTTCGGCGCCGCCCCAGAAAATCGGCAATCCGGCGGCGCCTCGACGCAGCCACTCATAACGGAATGAGCCCTGCTGGCCGAGCCCGCGCAATACTGCCAGGGCCATGCGTTTGGCAAAACGCGGCACCGGAAGATCGTCCATTTTCTGCAGCATCAACGCTGTTTTCCATTGGGGATATCCCCAGAACAATTCGTCCGCGCCTTCGCCGACCTGACAGACGACCACGCCGTTGTCGCGGGCCAGTTTTGATACGTAATACACCGGTACACAGACCGGATCGGCAATCGGCTCATCCTGTAACCGGATCATTTCTGGCAGGAAATTGATCAGATCATCGACGTCCAGCAAAGTCTCGTGATATTCGGCACCGACCTCACCGGCCATCTGGCGCGCGTAATTCAATTCGTTTTCATAACTTTGATACTGACCGCGGTATCCGATTGAAAATGTTTTGACCGGTCCGCCTTCGCCTTCCGAAAACAGCGCCGTGTTGGTGCTGGAGTCGATGCCACCGGAGAGGAACACGCCCACCGGCACGTCACTAACTTTGCGCAAATTGACCGCAATGCGCAACTCGGCGAGCACGCGTTCGGCGATTTCCTCGTCGCTGATTCCAGTCAACGGTTGGGCGTGGGTCAGGGCGTCCCAGTAGCGGCGCTCTTCCATCTCACCGCTGGCGCGGATGCGCAGCCAGGTGCCGCCCGCCAGCTTGCGGATTCCGGAAAACAGCGTCTGCGGCGAGGGAGTAGTCAGAAACGACAGGTAATGAAACAGCGCTTCTTCGTTGACTGCACGCTCCTGATCGGGGTCTTCCAGTAACCCCTTGATTTCAGAGGAAAAATTAATCTTACCGTGATGCAGGCTGTAATACAGCGGCTTGACGCCAATCCGGTCACGGACCAGCCACAGTTCACGTCGGCGGGTGTCCCACAGCGCAAAAGCGAACATGCCGCGGAAGCGCTGCAGGCAGTCAATGCCCCATTCCTCGAAGGCATGAAGAATGACTTCAGTATCCGAATGATCGGTTTTCCAGCGATGACGCCCGGTCTGTTCCAGCTCGCGGCGGATATCTGCGTGGTTATAGATTTCGCCGTTGAAGCTCACCCAAAGCGAATCGTCCTCGTTGCTCATCGGCTGGGTGGCAGTGGTCGACAAATCGATGATGGACAAGCGCCGGTGCCCCAGGCCGACCTTGCCGTCGTTGCTGATCCAGATGCCGGCGCCATCCGGGCCCCGGTGCGTCATCGTGTCGCGCATCCGTTCCAGCAGGCCGGCATCGACCCGATCGTTGCCTGAATCGAAAATCAGCGTGCCGACGACGCCGCACATCTATTTGGTCGCGTCAAAGGTGATGAACCAGCCCCAGCGCTCGGGGAACATGCGTCCTATCCATGCTGGCCACGAAGCCAGATCGTAGCTGGTCATGATCGTGCGGATGGCGCAGGCGCGGAAAGAGCCCAGCAAAGCGGCAGTTTCGGCAGGGGTGTAGGACTTGGTGCCGATGCTTTCCATGTGATGCCAGACGATGTCCGCAAAACTGCGCCATGGACGGCCGCGCAGCAACCCGTAGCGCACCCACAGTTTGAAAACCGCAGGAGAGCGGCGACCGTAAATCATCCCGATAAAACGTCCGCCGGGTTTCAGCACACGATGGATTTCCGCGATGATGCGTGACGGATCTTCGGAGTGATGGATGACGCCCCAGGAATAAACCAGATCAAACGTGGCGTCCGGGTAGGGCAGCGTTTCGGCATCAAACCGCTGCAAGGCGCTGTGCAGGCTATACAGCGCAAACCGCGCGCGCGTGGTTTCGATGGCGGCTTCGGTGAGGTCTACACCATGGCACACGCAGCCTGCGCGGGCCCATTGCAGATGATCCGTGCCAGCGCCGACGCCGACTTCGAGCATGGTTTTGCCGTGGTGGCGGGTGAACTGGACGGCAGAGTGGATAAACGGCTCCACCGCATATCGGTGCTCCTCGACCTGCTCGAACCACTCCAGCGACAACGGCTCCAGTTCACCGACGATGCCCTTGTCGGTGCCGCAGGGCCCCTGCTCCCAATAGGAGCGTACTTGTTGGTTGATATCCACTCTGTATCGCCGGAAAGTTAACGCCAATACCTAGCGCCAATGCGGTTGCGTCGCTACGGTTAAATCGAGCCGGAACGACGAAGCCGGCGCACCGCTGCCATTTTAACTGGAAGCAGCGGCGCTCAGCCGCGGACACGCATCCAGAAACTCGACGTCCTGCGATGTTTTGCCGGATCGTATGCGGGGAAGGCTGCGGCGAACTCGTTTTCCATGTCTTTTTGCACATAAAAACCGGGCAATATGACCTCGAGGCGGGGATTATCGGTCAGCAGCGCCTGCAGCAGATACTGCTCATTCCAGAACAGCTTCTGGCGGCCATGGAAATGCACGCGCGGATATTCGTAAGGGATATAGATGTCATGGATGTGCACGATGACCCCGGGCTTGAGTCGTGGAATCACCTGCAGATAAAGAAAGTTCACATCGCTGGCCAAGCGGACACAATGCGAGCTGTCGATGAACAGAATGTCGTTTTCAGCCAGATCAGCCAGTATGTCCGGGTCCAGTTGCTCCACGTGCTGCTTGAGCAAGCGGGCACCGGACTGGGCGCGCAGGGACTCTTCCAGCCAGGGCCACGGATAGGGCTCGACGCAATCGAAGCGGAAGCCATTGCCATGGTTCAACCGAAGGGCATGCAGGCTGATCAGCGAAGAAAAACCACCGCCAATCTCGATGACCTTGCGCGTGGCGTGCGTGCGGATCATCGTATGCAGCAGCGTGGCAGAACTGAAACCGAAGTTGTCGTTGCTGCTGTGGTACTGGCCCAAAGCGCCTGCCTTGTCAGGCCACTGCGCCTCGCCGGATTTTTCGGACAAGCGTCTGAGAGTGGCGGAAAAAAGGTCACGATCCAGTTGAATGCCCAGCAAGGACTGGGGCTCGGTGAACACCGAGTCCGGCAGGGTTTCGTAACGGGGGATGGGCTGGTAGTAATGGAGGCGGATCGGCTGGAATCCAAACTTCCGGCATAAGTCGGCGCCAACGCCGGTACGGGCAACAAAATAGTAAACCGGTGCCGTAATCAGGATGCCAGCTTTAATAAAAAAACCAGCAAAGGTCAGCAATAACGATTTCAGCAAGATGTGCTTCCCATTTTTTTGTGCTGCAAGAGCGCACCGGACCAGCAAACCCGGTTGCGGCAGCAACATCGAAAATATTGGCCATAATCAGCGGTTCGAAAATATTCTTCAAACCCTTTTTTGCGCCACTACAAGCAATGTACCGCCCCACGGCAGCGACCATCGGCGGGCAATCATGGCTTCGTCCATACACATAAACCAGTCAAAAACCCGATTGGTTAAAGAATTAAAACGAACCTGCTTGCTAAATTCATCAGCCGTAGCCCGTGTTTTACGTTTTCTGTCGAACAAGCGCGAAACCAGCATCAGAGGAAAAAGCATGAATACAAATGATGTCGTATATGTAACCTGGAACCCGGCCGATTCGAGTTTGGCCAATAGATCTTTTCGGCTGTACCGTCTCCTGTGATGGACGAACTCGTCAATACTGCTCCACAGAAACTGATGTTGCGGCACAGTCAGAATGAGATGGCCGCCGGGCTTCAATGCTTGACGGATCCCCTGCAACACTGCACTGTCATCGTCAATATGCTCGATTACGTCAAATGCGCCAACTGCGTCAAATTCTGATTCAAAGGGAATCCCTGTCGCGTCCAACTGGATAAATTCAATGTTCGGAGATCGCGTGATTGCCGAGCGAAGCCCCCGTAAATAGATCTCAGAACCGAGCAGTTGGAGTGATCCCTCAGAAGACAGCGAACGCAGAAAAGCCCCGGTACCACAGCCAATCTCAAAAAAACGCGCTTGCGGAATGTCCGATACGACACGCAAGACTTCGCGGGTCAGTAAACGTGTGCGAGACCAAACCCAAAAGCTGCCATCTTCAACATCATCAGTGACATCGAAGCCTGAGCTTGGATAACCATCAAAGTCATTCGCAAGTTCCGGGTGGTAGCATTTGATACCGTCGCGCACAATGAATTGTGGCGGCCCGCTCATAGAAACTTGTCTCTGACAACATAATTAGGTTTTTTTCGGACTTCTTCATAAATCCGCCAGATATATTCGCCTATCACGCCCAGCATCACCATGATTAGCCCCCCTATCAACATGATAGCGATCATGATGGGTGCCCATCCTTCGAATGGAGTTTCACCCCGCAGCCAGCTGATAACGACGGTCACGCTATACAACACACCCACGGTGGACGTTATTAGTCCGAAAAGCGAAATAAAACGGATTGGCAGGTAGGAGGCGTCCAGTACCGCATCCAAAAAATTTTTTAATTTCTTTCCGAAATTATATTGGGATTTTCCTATGGTTCTTTTCAAGCGAACATATGGAATGAAGCTGGTTCGATATCCAGTCCACAGCAGGTCACCCTGAAAGAATCGATGTCGCACGTCAATCGCATTGAATGCGTCCATCACTTTCCTGTCCATCAAAACAAAATCGAACCCACCCGGAGGTATCTGCGGCATTGACAGGCGAAGCATTTTGTAAGCCAGGCGCGAAAACATTTTCGAGAATAACGAATCTGCGCGATCGATCCGGTGGCAAATAACAATCTCGGAGCTTTCTTCCCATTTTTCAACCATTTGCGGGATCAGCTCAACAGGATCTTGCAGGTCAGCCGAAATATTGATGATCGCGTTGCCGGTGGCATCCTTAAATCCGGCCAGCATCGCCGCCATCTGGCCGAAGTTTCGAGTAAAGGTGATTGCCTTTACCCGAGGGTCTTGTTTCCTCAGATTTAATATCTCCTGCAAAGACCCGTCTTTCGAGCCGTCATCCACGAAAACGATTTCATAATCGTGATGCGTAAGTTTCGTGGAAAAAACGGACTGTATCTTTTCATGTGTTTTGGAAAGCGCCCCCTCGTTGTGATAGACAGCCACAACAAAAGAAATCTTCATTTTTCTTCTCCCCGTTCACACATCAGGAAAATGCTGGAGCACAGGTCAGGGTACTGTTGCCCGAGTTTGTAGCAGCCCTCCAGATACTCTTTGGTGATGATGTCTGTTTGCAAAAGACGATCCCATTGGAAATTGGCCAGGGCCTTAAAAAATATACCTGATCGGTGGACCACCCTGAGGCCGGCGGCCACGGCGTCGCGTTCCAGGGTATCAAGGGAATAGGTGCATCGGTGACCGTGCTCCGCCTCAGCGGGCGTGATCGCCGAGTTATGGGAGATCAGCCCCATCTTGCCCGCGATCTGCCGCGACGGCGCATTCGCGTTCGGGCAGACCAGGAAAAGCCGGCCGTTGTCAGACAGCCATTCGTCGTTGATCCTTTTTAAGACTAGCACCGGATCATCCAGGTGTTCCAGCACGTGGGTCAATACGATGTTTTCATAGTGTTCAAGAAGGACGGCTTCCTCGAAAGTCGAATTGACGAACTTGACCTTGTTGCCCAGTTTTTGCCGGGCATCCCCGACCGCGACGCTTGAAGCCTCAACGCAGGTAATATTGTCAAAATAAGGCAGAAACCTTCTGGTGAAGTCCCCCTTGAAACTGCCCAGCTCAAGCAGGCTTCCCTTGTTAAAAAAGGGTTTGAACGACTCGATCATGAAGGGGTGCATCACATCGAGGTCGAAGCCGTAGGCGTACTTGCAGTCGGCAGTGTCATTGATCTCGACGTTATAGTCACGCTCAGTGGTCATGCCCCCCCCTGCTTATCCAGATGCAGATCCATGTCGATGAACGGCTGATTTGTCTCGACTGCAGAAAAGCCGTGCTTTTCATATAGCCTGATGGCAGGCAGATTTTTTTGCCCTACCTGCAGACTGATCCGTTGCATTCCGGAGTTCCGAGCGTGTTCGACGAATCGGCTGATCAATTGTGCCGCAATACCCTTGCCGGTCCAGTCCTTTAGAACGCTGACACTCGTGATGTAAGCCACCTGTTTTCCCCGGTCGTTGCAGTATCCCGCTACCAATCCGATCAGCACCCCTTGGGACCATGCCTCAAATCGTAGGGCATTGCTTGCAATCTTAAATGCATAGTCGTCTATTTCGATCCTCGAACACAATGAAGGGATGAAATCGGAATCACAGGCACGCAGATGAGCACCTATTTCGGCATCAGTTGCCCCGTTTAGCCGGTATACAACCGCAGAACTCATTTCTCCAGCACCGCCAGCCCGAAGCCGTGGCGACCGAACTCGTTGCCGTTGTAGAGCAAATATACCTTGCCGTCGCATTCAAAAGCATGCGGATAGCACAGCATGTCCGAATCCCAGTACCCCGGTGTGACGTCAAGGAGAGGATTCTCGTCTTGGCGTGTCCAGTTCATCAGGTCATCGGAATATGCGTGGCCAATCCGATAACCGCGATCCTTGTTTTTCCGAAAATCGAAAGATTGACGATAACAAAA
The DNA here is from genome assembly GCA_034440115.1 of Lysobacterales bacterium. Lineage (GTDB taxonomy): Bacteria > Pseudomonadota > Gammaproteobacteria > Xanthomonadales > SZUA-36 > JAWXBM01. The sequence continues at coordinate 22,511 of JAWXBM010000106.1, forward strand.
GAACATGTGATATCGGCCTTCGATCTCAATTACTGTTGGCAGAGCCTGACTTTCGTCTTTACCCAAACGGTCTGCCACAATCTGGCGAGCCTCTTCCTTAACCCAGTTGATGCCGTCTTTGGAGATCGCATGCCCGATTTTGTAGATTCGGTCTGGTGCGGCTTCGAGTGAAAACTTTTTCCAGCCGGTGCCAAATATATACCACATGTGGAATACATTCCCGATGACTTTCACGAAGCCGTCGCCGACTAGACTGGGTTCGTGCAGCGAAGCTGCCAGCACAGGTCCGTCCCCTACGCGCTGAAAGGTAAGTCCGTTGTCACGGCTGATTGCCAGGCCGATTGCGGTATCGACGGAAACAGAGACCCGGCGATTCCAGCCGCAGGTGTATCCGTAAACTGCACCGCCATGGCGCAGGACGCTCATTGGGAAAATTCCATGCTCGTCGAAGCAACCCAGTCTGCCGAGGGGAATGACTGGCTTGTCGGATACCCGAATCACGTCACGGAGGTTCTTTTGCATGTCAACAAAAGCGATGTGGCTAAGATACTTTCCATTGCCCGGATCTATCGCGCGTGTTGAAAAATAAATACGGACGAAGTCGTCAAACACCAAGGCTTGGGGGGACTGTGCGAACTGGGTGCAGCTATTCGGGAGTTTGTGCTGCTCCGGATCGAATATCCGGCCGAGCTTTTTCCAGATCATTGTGCGCATGTTCTATTCCAGCCTTCCATCCAACACGGCGAGGCCAAAACCTTCCCGCCCGACGTGGTTGCCGAGATAGGCCAGCCAGATACTGCCATCGAGTTCGAAGACGTGTGGATAACTGATCATCTGGGAGTCCCAGCCGTCATCCGATACGTCGATCCCCGCCCGGGCGTCATCGCGCACCCAATCGATCAGGTTCGTGCTTGAAGCGTACCCGATGCGATAGCCATATTTTCCACCCCGGTAGTCGCTGCTGTAGCGATAGCAAAAGAACATGTGGTACTTGCCATTGCTGAAAAAAACATCCGGGCTTGCCTGGGCTTCGTCTTCCTCTACTTTGCTTACAATCAGATCCTTATGGAGCTTGTTCCAGCAGATACCATCCTGCGATGACGCCATGCGGATTTTGTAAACGGGTTCCGCTTTGTCGCTGACCATTTTCCATTTTCGCCCGGCGATATACCATAGATACCAGACATCATTAAAACGCCTGATCTTCGGGCCGCTCAAGACGAAAGGTTCGTCGGGCGAATACGACAGGATTGGACCATTACCGGATCTGGAGAACGTCTTGCCGTCATCACGGCTGGTGGCCATCCCTATGGCTACGTTGAAAGGCACGGATTCGCAGCGGGTCCATCCGGCGTAGTAGGCTCGAATTTCATCGCCGTGACGGATGACAGATACGGGATAGGTGCCAAACTCGTCAAACTCGCCTAATCCGCCCAGGTTAAGAATCGGGCATTCGCTGATTTGCCTGATCTTGAACAGGTCGTTGCGGTCCAGGTCGACGTAGGCGGAATAGCTGACGTACTGCCCGTTGCGGTCCGCGGCCGGGCGACAGGAGAAATAGACGCGCACAAAATCGTCGAATATCAGGGTTGCAGGCGCCTGGGCGAACTCTTTCAGCCAAGAACGCCCGCCGATTTCTTGGGGCGTGAAGGCCTTCCCCAGCTTTTTCCACTTGAACATGGGTCAAATCAATTCGTAATTGGTCGATACGCACTTCCGGATTGCATCGATTGGATTGAACATCATCACGTCAATGATCGACAGCCAAGGCACGAATGTCTTGTCAAATTGCGGATACTCGAACGGTTTTTGTTTTATGAATTGCAACGTGATGCCTTTTTCCGCGAAGATTTCCCTTGAATACAGTTCCAGTCCGCCGATAGCGTTCAAGTAGGTTTTTGCGCCAACAGCTTCGCAAAAAGCAAGCACTTTGTCCTGGTTCCTCAGGCTGTGATCGATGGGCACTTCGGAGGAAATCCTGATCGGTGTTTCGATGCCCAGATGTCCGGCGACTCTGAGGATCGAGTAATGGAGCATGCGAAACAGGTTGGATTCTCCATTTCTCACGATTTCTTCCACCAGGGGCATGGTCTGTGAATAATACGGCGCCTTGCGGTACGCCCCCCCGATCTGCGCGAGAAATTTATCCCGGTTGAAGTTCACGGCGACCTCCCTCTCGCGCACATCAAGATGATCAGAGTCCTGCTTCAGGGGCAGCGTGAATATGACATCTTTGCCGTTCTGCAGCATGCGGTTGCGGTTGATCCAGCCTTTTTTCGTATACTTGATATTGTCGTATACGATGAACAGATCCGCAGCCGCAATCAGCTGAAAATAGCCGATGTAAGGGAAAAAGTAAGGTTGCATCACGGCCAGTTTCATCTGGCCATGCCCGCCAGGTCGAACATGGATCCGGGGCGCCGGGTTCAGCGGGTAGCCATGAAGCCGCAGATTTCCTCGACGATCGACATATCGAGATCCGGATAGATCGGCAGGCAGAGGATCTGCCGTGCGGCGGCGGTCGCCGCAGGCAGGTTCTTGCTGCTGGCGGAAGACAGGCCCCTGTACATCGGGAAGTCGGAAATCAGCGGGTAAAAATAGCGCCTGGGATGGATGCCCTGCTCCTTGAGCTTCAGGTAAAGATCATCCCGGCTAATCGGGTATGCGGATTCGACCAGGATCGGGAAATAGGCATAGTTGGCTACCGTGGCGCCGGCGTTGCCGAGGCAGCGGATGCCCCGGATCTCCTTCAGCCGTCCCCGGTAGGCGGCGTCAATCTGTCGGCGGCTTTCGAGTGCGCGGTCAATGTATTTCAGCTGTAACAAACCCAAGGCCGCGTTGAATTCGCTCATCTTGCCGTTGATGCCGGGCGCCACGACCGTAATTTCTCCGGCATGTCCGAAATTTTTTAGTTGGTCAATACGCACCTTGGTTTTTTCGTCTGGGCATACGATCGCGCCGCCCTCAAATGTGTTGAATACTTTCGTGGCGTGAAAGCTCAGGACTGACAGGTCGCCATGCCGGATGATGCTGCCATGCGCGTCCCTGACGCCAAAGGCATGCGCTGCGTCGTAGATTACCTTGAGGTTGTAGGTATCGGCGATCTTCTGGATGGCCGCTATGTCGCAGGGGTTTCCATAACAATGCACCGGCAGGATCGCGGTGGTCTGGGGAGTGATGGCCTCTTCGATTTTCGACGGATCGAGGTTGAGCGTATCTGGGTCGACATCCACAAACACCGGCTTGATGCCGTTCCAGAGCAGGGAATGCGAGGTCGCCACAAACGAATACGGCGTGGTGATGACTTCACCCGTAACACGCAGCGCCTGCAGCGCAGTGACCAGGGAGAGGGTGCCGTTGGTGAACAGGCAGATGTGTTCGACTCCGAGATATTCGCAGAGCGCCCGCTCCAGCTGCTGGTGAAAGGGGCCGCCGTTGGTCAGTATCTTGTTGCCCCAGATTACCTCTAGGTACGGAATGAACTCCTCAAGTGGAGGCAGGGCTGGTTGGGTAACGTAGATGTTTTTTGTGCGCATGGCAGCTTTGTTATTGGCCCGGATAGCGGGCAGTCCGCTACCGGGGTGTTTCATTGCGGGCGCCCTCACCAGAATGACCTGTAAGCCGGGCAATCAATATTATCAGGCCCTGTGTCCGACCACACCCGCCGTCTCATTTCCACTGGTAAAGCCGTGCCTGGCGCCAGTCCGGATAGAGGATTGCCTGCACCCAGAGCGACGGCAGTTCGTCAGAGCGCAGCCACGCGGCATGCCTGATGCAGCCGGCATCCTCGCGGGGCAGCACTAGCGAAAAGTCAGACAGGGCACCCTGTTGGAAGTAGGCAGGGAAAAAAACCGTCGCGTGTTCCCGGGCAGGGCCAAAATCGAACACGAGCTCTTTCTTGAAGTAATAGTTGGGATTGTCCGGGCGCCCAAGCCCCGCGGACATTTTTTTTGTGCCGGAAGAACATCCCGGTCCGCCGATGTCGAGCCTGAGCATGTGGCCATGGATCTTGTTAGCGCCTGGGTATTTCGGAGCGGAGGTTGCCAGAACGACCCCGCCCCCCGGCGTCGGCCTTGCCGTCAGGACCGCCTCGGTACCGCTCGCCTCGAGGTACTGCCCGAACAGGCGTTGCACGGATACCGTTTGCTCGTGGCGCGCCCATGAATAAGCCCCATATGCAATTGCGCAAATTCCAACCAGAATCGCCGCTCCACGGATCCATGCTGCAGGTGTGGGCAACCGGATAGACGTCTCCCGGGCGAATTCATTTCCCCGACTTGACGTCGAAATCGAGAGACGGGCAATCCACCCCGAAATAATGCCGACAGGCAACCACGCCAAAAAGGAGAGATGAAAAAAATGCCGGAAATCAAACTGGATCGCTGGATAGGCGCTCAGGAAAGCTACGGCAAGGATCAGAAACAGGCCGATGCGAACATTCCATGCCAATGCAAACAGTCCGAGGGCAACCCATCCCAAGAGCAGTGATCTATGGAAGAAGGCGCGGTGATCGGCAAAAAAAGCGCCCCAGGACAGAGGCATTTCAAGCCAAGGGATATTCCAGAAATCATGCCCGATCACTTGCTGGGCTGATGCCAGTCCCCGCAACATAAAGTCGGCCGGGAAGGTTCTGAATATCTCAAGATAAAGTGCTTTTGAGACTTGGTCATACAATGACGTGCAGTAGCCGACGCCCGGCAAAGAAAATGCGCGTTCGGCGTACGACTCGACCGAGCGCCATACCACGAGATCGTCGTAATGATTGAGCCATGAGTAATTGGCCGATGTCAGGCCTAGCATGCCCGTGTGGATGTCACTGAGTCCAAGCAGACCGAAATGCCACTGGCAGCTGCCAACGTTGGCGTTGACAAATGCCGAAAGTACCGGGCTTGCGGCGAGAACAAAAGAACCAAGCAGAATCGGTAATGCGAGCATCCCGTCCAAAAGTCCGCTTTTGAGCGGAAGAGGCCTGAAAAACAAGATCGTCGCAATGAGCAGGGGCAGCACGATCAATACATCAGGACGGAATCCATAACCAATCCCGAGCCATAGGCCCAGTGCGGCCATGGCGCCGCAGAGCCGGAGCCGCGTCGGCGTTCTGAGTACCAGCCAGGCGATGACAAACAGCGCAGCGAGGATGAAGGGGGCCTTGTTCATGTCCCGCAGATATGGCAGGAATCGCAATGCCGGAAGAATCGAAACGATCGTCAATGCGAAGGCGACCGTCACGGGCATCAGCAGCCGGAACAGTGCAAAAACCATGACTGCGGATATTGCCAGCAGTCCAGCAGCCAGTCCGTCCAGTGCTGGCCATGAAATACCGGTGAATTTCCAGATTTGTGCCGTTGTCGCAAACAGGTGATACCAGACCCTCGTTGATGGGTGGCTGTCGAGGTTCGCAACCGGGGTGACCGATTCACAAGTGAGCGTTTGCACTTCGGTCCTGAGAAAGCGCTTCATCTCGTCGGTCAGCTTTCCTGACGGATCGACGCCGAATGGCTGTCCGCAGGCCATGCGCACGGCTGGCTCGTAATAGGACTGGTAGAACGACGGCTTGACGCCGCGCTCGCGCTCCCAAGTGTAGGCCGAGAGCCCCATCCAGAACGTCACCGCGGCTACCAGGATGATGGGTAGTGCTTGTTTGAACCGGTCTCGGCCGGGTATTCTGGAAAACATGCTTATCGACGAAACGCCCAGTATTTGGCAAAAAGAAAATTGGCTGTCACGACCGCGATCATCAGCAAAACCTGGCAGAGAAAAGGATCACCGCCCCAGTAGTCAACAAGAAGATAAAGCACCGCCAGATTAATCAAAAAAGTACCGACATTCGGAATCAAGTGTTTGAAAAAACGATGCCGAAACGTGAAATCCGTCTCCGGGCGGAATACCCAGACAAAATTGAGAACATAGGTAAAAATGGTGCCAGCGAGAAAAGCCGCGATCAGCGCCAAAAGGTAATGAATTTGCAGCACATAAAGGCCAACCACAAAAATCAAAAATGTGAGTATTGCGTTCAACCCGCCAGTCATTAAATAGCGTAAGAGCTCTGGCAAGGTAATGTTGCGCAGTAATTGACGGGTTCTTGCCAATGACAGTGCGGACGTTGACTTCTTTGTGTTTATGGATTCGGGGCCCATCAAAAACAATCCTCTCGTCCCTCAATCCACGATTCATGCCACAACACGGCATTGAGCACGGTCCACAGATGGAAACTGTAACCGCCGCGCCCTTCGATCTGCTGTTTTAACAGGCCCCGGAAGTAGTCGTTGTCCAGAAACCCGTCTTTCCGGATACGTGAGCGTTCGAATGCAGCAACACAACGCTTGGCAAAACTCTCTTCCCTGAACCATTGCTCCATCGGGGCGCCGAAGCCCTGTTTGGTGCGGTAAATCATGTCGTGATCCAGGTATGGCTCTGCGGCTTTTTTCAGCAGCCATTTGCCGGTGCCGTCGCGCAGCTTGTAGCTGGGCGGCAGGCTGGTGGCGAAGTTGACGACATCGTGGTCGAGGAAAGGCACCCGCGCTTCGATTGAATGCGCCATGGTCAGCTTGTCCACTCGCATTAGCAGGTGCTCCGGCAGACGGAGTTTCATTTCCATGTACGGGATTTTCTGCAGCACGTCCGGATCGAGGACATCCAGTCCGCCGAGGTAGTGCTGGACGACGTTATGGCTGTCAGTGGCGGTAAATCCCGGTGGCAGCAGACCCGGCACCGGGCAATGGATTTCTTCGGCAAACGGTCCTGCGTTCGGGGTCAGCTGGTTGCGCATGCCGCCCCACCAGCAGGCGGCGCCGCCCCAGAACATTTCCTGCCCGGCGCGGGCACGGTTGATGATGTCAACGTCTTCCGCAGGGCGCCCGGTCAGCCCCTGGCGGGCGCCGCCCAGCAGGTTGCGCCACCACGATGCAGCGCCGCGGGCCGCAGGCTGATAAACAGATTCGTATTTGTTACGGTAATGCTCGCACCACCAGTAGCCGAGGAAGTTCTCGTCCGCACCTTCGCCGACCTGGACGACGGTAGTCCCGCTGTCTTTGACCAGTTTGGAGAGGAAATACAGCGGGATGCAGACGTTGTCGGCGATGGGTTCATCTTGGAGCTGCACCAGCAACGGCAGGAAGTTCTGCGCATCCCGGTGGTTGATGATCGATTCATGGTGATCGGTGCGATAGCGTTCGCTCAGGCGGCGGGCGTAACGGAATTCATTGGTGTCTTCCTGGCCTTCGTAACCGATGGTGAAGGTGGAGACGGGGCGGTCCATCAGTTCGGACATCAGCGCCACGTTCATGCTGGAATCAACGCCACCCGAAAGCAGCACTCCAAAGGGCACGTCGGACACCATGCGGCGTTTGATGGATAGCCGGAGCAGACGGGTCAGTTCGGCGGTTGCGTCCTGCTCGCTCAGATCCGATGGGCGCAGGGTGCTTGCTGCATCCGGGCGGCAATCCCAGTAGGTGTTTGAGGTGGCCTGTCCGCGGTGGTCGATGGTGATGGTATGTCCGGCCGGCAGCTTGAAAATGCCCCGGAACAGCGTCAGTGGGGCGGGGGTCACGATAAACGTCAGGTAATGCCAGAACGCGGTGCGATCCATCTGCGGCGAAACGGCGGGGTGTGCGAAAAGCGCGCGGATTTCCGAGGCAAACAGCCATTCGCCGGCATCAGTACGGGTGAAATACAGGGGTTTGATACCCACGCGATCCCGGACCAGGTGCAAAACAGGGCGTTCGCGGTTACGAATATCGTAAATGGCAAAGGCAAACATGCCGTAAAAGCGGTGCACGCAGTCAAGGCCCCATTCCTCATAGGCATGGAGCAGCACTTCGGTGTCTGAGTGGTCGGTGACCCAGCGATACTTGCCCAGAGCCATCAATTCCTGCCGCAGCTCGGCGTGATTGTAGATCTCACCGTTGAAAGTCACCACGACACTGTTGTCGTGGTTAGTCATCGGCTGGGCTGCGGCAGTGGAGAGATCAATGATCGACAGGCGGCGGTGGGCCAGTGCGCAGCGGCCGTCTGCCGCGCGCCACAATCCGCCACCGTCAGGACCCCTGTGCACCATGCGGTCGCGCATGGCGGTCAATACACCATCATCACATACGGCTTGCCCTGTGGGACGATAAGCCCCTGCTATGCCACACATGGATCAGCCTTTGGGTGGATTGCGCAGGTTGCGCACAAAGCGCACCAAACGTCGCAACGGATTGCGGGCCACTCGAAGCTGATCTTCCAGTATGGCAACTTGATTCAAGGTGGAGGCCAGTTGGCTCTGTAACAAGGCTATATCTCCATGCACAGGTTCGATCTCGAGGATATGCGCGAGCAGTTTTTCCCGTCGCAGTTTTTGGTAATCGGAGACTCGTTGCTCAAAATGCGCAGCGTCTTCCTTGCGGCAGGCAAAGCCGAACAGGATGGGCGTGGCCAGGGCCAAGCGTTCGAGCAGGGCAACCGGCAGCCCAATGCTACGCAACAGATAATTGTTTTCTTCAGAAAGTTTGTTATCCGTGACCCGGCCTTGAAGCAATGAATACGCCCCGCGTTGTTTGCCCAGCGCATAGGAAACAAGTTCGGACAGATCAAGTCCATATTGTCCGTCCAGAGCCAGCAGTCGGTAGCCACAACGATCCAGCAAACGCTCGATGGTTTCTGGGTTGAACAGATTAATATGACCCGGCGTGTCGTATCCGCCGTTGACGAAAGAGCAATCTTCGCGTTGCATGCGCACCAGCGGCGAGTTCTGGTTCGGCACAGAAAATGCCAGCAGGCCATTGGGCGCCAAGTGCTGGAGACAATCCTGCAATACCGTAGCAGGTTCGACCATGTGCTCAAGCGATTCCCAGAACGAAATCAGATTGAATTGCTGTTGCTGCAGACCATGGTCGGATACATGGAAAACCTTAAAACCAGTCTTGGTCGATAGGGCAATGCATTCGCGGGACGACTCAACGCCGGTCGCCTGCAGTCCCCGGGCATGCGCCGCCTGCAGGGAGTGCCCGAGACCGCAACCCATGTCGAGATAGCGCAAAGGACTCGTTCCTGACAGCAACGGGATGAGTTCGTCCAGATAAGCGCCGATCCGTTCAAGATTGGACTGACGGCTGTTTTCGGTGCTGCGGCCTTCCAGAGTGCGTTGTAATACTTCGAAGGCTTTGGGATTTTCTGTAAAAAAACGTTCGAACAGCTCAGCCTCGACTTTCAGTGGCACATACCAGCACCCGCACGGGATGCATTCAACATAGGGATAACCGTCGTAAGATTGAAACAATGATCGCGCATCATCCTGTCCGCAGGCTGGGCAGTGCCGTTTAGTAAGACCGGCAATGAGATGGCGACCACTCTCGTTCCAGAGCCGCACACCTTCAGCCCAGTCGGACTGGGTGGTCGTGGAAAACGGGGTCGAAATGCCGTAGGCACTGGAAGCCTCAGCAGCATGGGTCTCCCGTGCCGCGATTTCGGCAGCCAGGCGGAGTAGAACGAATACCAGATGATTGTAGTTCTGCTTCATATCTGACAATAAAACGCGAAATGGAGTTGAGTCATCGAATCTTGCGCCACCTGAATACCGCCGGACTGACAAGACTGGAAATCCAAGCGGACCCCAGTCCAGCTCGGCAAAGCCAGCGATAGATTAACAACCTGAATTTCCGGTAGTGCAGCCGATCGCGCAGACCGTTCGCACCAAACCAGCGCACCACCCCGTATGCAGGGTCGTGCGCCATGTAAACGCCATGATTGTTGCGAATAATATCGTAAATATTTGATTCTAAAAGATTTTTTACTAAAACGCCATAGGCGTCATACGGTGCGCACGAGGCCCAAATCCGGCAGGCTGAGGCTTCCGCAGAGTTCTTGAGAGTGGCGAAAGACGAGACCTCAATAAATTTGAGAGCGGGTGCGGTATTGATAGTCATCTGCTGGGCTTCGGCAAAACTTGGCGTGTGGAAAACGGATAACTTCGTAGAAGGCACCATTGATCGCCAAGTGCTGATCGTTGCAGCGAGTTCTTGTGGCTCGCCGTCTGCAATCAGCGCCAAAGCTGGAAGTTCGCCAGATTGGCTGGCCTGAGCAAGGTCAGCGTAACGACAGGGACGCGGCCATTCAAATGTCATCGTTTGACAGCCTTTCCCCAAAGGAAAAATCCCCATCGACTTTCAAGCCACTGCTTTGTCCGTAAGTTGTTAGGAAGTCCGATGACAGGAATCTGCTCCGGAGTGAGGCACGAAGTCTGGTATTCGATGTCGTCGAATCCTTCGAAGATCCATTGCAAATCGCGCGGTCCGTAATGATAGACCTGGATGTAGCCCGGGCCGTCGGTGTACCAGTTATCCACAGCCTGACGCCCGATGGCCGCATCTTCGCCCAGCGCCCAACCATAATAGAGGCGTGTCTTGAGCCAGTAGTGCAGGCTGCTTTTGTTGTAGAGCATGATGGTTGCCGTGCCTCCCGGCCGCAAAACACGCCGGATCTCCGCCATGGCCCGGGGCAGATCAGGCACCAGCAGCAGGACGCCACAGGAATACACATGGTCAAAGCTGGCATCCGGAAAAGGCAGATCGCATGCATTGGCGTTGATGACGTGCGGCTCCAGATCGAAGGCGCGCAGAAACTGTCGCGTCATCTGGCAGTGCTTCTCCGTCAGATCCACGCCCGTAAGTTTCGCCCCCACGCTGGAGAACATGAAATGATCCGATCCTTGGCCCACGCCGATTTCGAGCACGGACTTGCCTTCGAATTGATCAAAAGCAGCAATACGGGGAATTTCCGGGTACAGGCCGTAGCGATGTTTCAGCGCGGCTTCGTAATAAGCGCGCGTGCCCAACTCGAACTGGCCGCCGATATAACGCTGGGCGAGTTCGGCATCTGACGAGGTGTAGTAGTTAATGACGTTTCGGGCGTCAGACATTATGTTTATGCTATTGATTGCCCTGTTATTCTGGGAAAACAAGGGCTTAGACGCAGAGTGCTGCGAAGGTTGAAATTATAGTTAACTCTATATTGAGCGAATTACTCGTCTGTCCAAATAATTCGCGATACAGAGTACGAGGCTCAATAAAGCAAGAATGGGGCGTGAGTAAAATTTACTGAAGAAGCCTTCAGCGCCATACTTATCTACCGATAGCCGCACCCACTTTTCGAGCCGTGATTCCGGTATATCAAACCGATCGGGCTCTTGCTTTTTATAATTCCCAACGGCTTGGGCCGGGGCAATTACCCCGGGAGACATGGGGGGCAATCCTGTAAAGGATTCGAATCCAGGGGCCTTGCCTTCATCAACAACAAAATTACCGACTACAAGCACATCCATTTTTCCTGCTAAAAAGCTGGCTATTGCATGACTTGGTGTTTCGACTAAAGTTTCACCACCTAAATTAAAGCTGGTGTTCAGCAGTACCGGGGTTCCGTTGATTTCTCCAAATTTAAGCAACAAAGCGTGAAAAGCTTCGTTTTCAACTTTAGTAACAGTTTGCGCACGAGCGGATCCATCTACATGCGTTACTGCAGCCAGCTTGTCTCGAAATTCTTCGCGAACTTTAAATTTATAAAGCATGAAAGGGCTTGCGGCAGAAGCGTTGAAGTAAATATCTGCAAACTCAAGGGGTACGGCAGGGGCATAGGGACGAAATACCTCGCGCCCCTTTACCTGAGTATTTAAATAGTCGGCCATGGCCTTGTGCTCGGGATTAGCCAAAATACTTCGGAAGCCAAGGGCTCTGGGGCCACACTCCATCCGACCACGATACCAGCCAACAACAGCACCTTTCGAGAGTCTCGACGCAACATGCTGAATGAGCTCAGTTTCATCCATGCGTCGAAAAGAGACCCCCGCGTCAGTGAGTGCTTTAGCGATATCTTCGTCACGATAAATGGTACCTAGATCAGCCCGAATGAGAGGGGCGATACGCTTGGCGCCCTTATTGATGGCGAAATGAGTGGCAATTGCGGCCCCAATAGAGGTGCCGCCATCATAAGAGGCTGGCATGATGTAAATATTCTTGAAACCAGCCTTTTCCAGAATTGCAGAGTTTGCGTCAATGTTCAAAGCAACTCCACCGGCATAGCAGAGATTTACCTTGCCTGTCCGGATGCGCAGGCAAATGGCCATATGTGTGACTGCTTCCTCAAGCAATACTTGTGCGCTCGCCGCCAGATTCGCGTGTTGCTCAGTAATCGCTTCTTCCGGACCTCTTGCCGGGCCAATGTCCAGCAAGCCCGCCTCCGTGAAAAATGGCTTGTTGAGATAATATTGCATTTTTCTCAGGTCAATAACCACAGCACCGTCGTTTTTAAAATCAAACCACGCTCTTAGTTTTTTATAATGGACTGGTTTTCCAAAGGGAGCGAGCCCCATCATTTTCCCGGCGCCACCGATCCATCCGAGCCCCAGATGACTCGCGATACCTTCATAAAAAAACCCGATCGATGTGGGGTAGTTCATGGGCGAACCAATTTCTTTTAGTGAGCAACCTTCACCGAAATAATAAGAAGATGTTTCGCGCTCACCACTGCCGTCAACAACGAGAATTGCAGCATCTTCAAACTGTGATCCAAAGTAGGCTGCAGCTGCATGACACAAATGATGTCTGACAGAAAAGATAGGCACATGCTTTGGTAACTGAAGTGCGGCGCGGATAAGTGTCGGTGATCTTAAGAAATTCAGATAGAACGGCATCGCTTGAAAAAGCCCCAGGCTATCCGGATAAAATTTCCGGACAGGATGAAGATAGTAGTGGCGCATCAGCAACCAGGGATCCAAATAAAACCCAACTCCGCCTAAATCTCCGGGTTCTATGCCGAAATCGCTTAATACACGTTTGGTTGCCCGGTGAGGAATGCCTTTGGAGTGCTTGATGCCGTTGAAACGCTCCTCCTCTATTGAGGCTGCGACGGCATCGTTTAGAACCAATGATGCGCTAGCATCATGGAATGTGTCTTGGCACCCATTAATACCGAGGACTGGGCGGTGATCCATCAAATCTCCTTAACAATCATATTTTCGCGCGTACTTGGCAGCATTTCCCATGTTGCATCACCTACGACGCCAGCCCCAGAGGCAACTAAATCGCCGCCGTAGACTTGTATTTCTAATACCCGTGACAAACAGGTGTAAACATCGGGGTTTATGGAATAGAAAATAACGGGGTGATTTGCATAGTAGCCGGCCCTTGCCAAAGTTAGCGATACGGTATAAGTCCCGTTAGCAAGGATAATCTTAGGGATGCCCATTTTTACTATGCCCAATGGAGTCGTAGAGGCATTAAATTCCAGTTTTTGTGTAAAAAATCGGCATGCATCAGTAATGCCGTCGCGATGAAGACCTACTAAAAGATCCGCGGCTTCACATAGTTTTGGGTTTCGGATTTCAAATTCAATTTTCAGCGACATGGGTTCGCCGTGTCGAAAAATTAGCGTTTCGTTACCTGCATTATCGAATGAGCAAACACTGGTAATTAATATGTCGTTTGTTCCATGAATTGCTGGTGCTTCAAGGATCAAGTTTTTCCCGTCACTTGGGTGGGCAGCCCCGGGCAATGAAAAGACATGATCGATCCACTTGCCGTTCGATGCCGGCAATGGCCCTAAATAAGATGTAAAACCGGGGCCATAGGCGACGAGTTCCAGGGCACTGTCAGCTTCACTCAAGTATCGAATACAAATATTTCCATTTTTAAAGTTAATGCCATGGTCGTTGTCAGGCAGCGGCAAAAGCGCTGACGCGCGATGCAAGGCAGTACCGTGATCGAGCATTTCTCGGCATGTAATTCCTAAGCGTTCAGAAAAATGACCCCACCGGGTGGCTTTACCACCCTCAAGGGCTGCGGCTTTGTCCAATCCTTCGTTACTCAGATCAGCAAATGAAGTGAAGTTTTCAAGGCACAGCTTGATTTCAGCTACAAACAATGGCCCATTCATTGGGATATTGGTAATGCCGCGAATATCAATTTTTAACCAATGGCCGCGTTGGTGATTATCTTTGAACGCAGCCATATTCATCTGAGCTTTGCGTCTCAGTCTGGATTCCTCCTGCACCCTTATCGAGTCTTCGTATCCCTTCATGACTTTGGGGGCCGCTCCATCCGCGACAACATGACCGCCATCCAGCCAGATCATTCGATCGCTGATTCTTGAGGCAGAATAAATGTCATGTGAAACAAGTAATACGGTGGTTCGGCCACCAGCGCACATTTCCCGGATGCGCTCGAAACTCTTGTTTGAGAAATACGCATCGCCAACACCGAGGATTTCATCGAGAATCAGCAACTCTGGTTCGATCACGGTGGACGTGGCGAACATCAGTCTTGCCACCATTCCAGTGGAATAGGTTTTGATGGGTTGGTCAATGTATTCCTCTAGTTCGGAGAAATCTACGATGTTTTCGAGTTTTTCCTGCGCTTCAATTCCTGTAACACCGAGATGGGCCAAATAAGAAAGCGCGTTTTGTCGCCCCGTGAAATCAGGATGAAATCCTGATCCGATCTGCAGAAGCGCATGCGCCCCTTGGCTGACTTCCAAGGTTCCGGAGGTGGGCTGTGTAACACCCGAGATGAGTTTCAGCAGCGTGCTTTTACCGGCGCCGTTGCGGCCGATAAAAGCGATTTTTTCGCCGCGACGGATCTCCAGATTGACTTGATCCAGAGCGCGGTGTTCGGTATATGCCCCCTCGGCATTGCGCAGGAGTCCGAACATGTCGAGAAACCGGTGGTGCGGCTTGGCATACAGACGGTAGATCTTGCTGAGGTTTACCGCTTTTATGATGATGTCACTCATGATCCATTAGCGCATATTTAAAGCGTCTGAAAAACGCGGCCCCAAGTGCAAAAGTGGAGATACAGATCAAGGCATAAATCCCGAGATTAGTCATGTCGATAACATGATTTGCCAGAATGCTGGAGCGGAAGGCGTCGGTCATGTAATGCACCGGGTTGAGATAAATCAGCGGCGCAAAGCCCGCGGGCACCATGTCCGGCTTGAATCCAATCGGTGAAATGAACATCAGCAACAGGACGCCGAGATTCACGAAATAACTGACATCGGGCAAAGCTACAGCCAGGGCTGATACCACCAGCACAATGCCGATCAGCAGCAACATCTGCAGCATGATGACCAGGGGCAGCCAGAGGATGTGGATCGATAGCGAGTTGTTGGAGAGGGCAAGCGCAAACAGGATGACCAGTGCGACACTCTGACTGGCCAGACCGACAGCAACGGCGCGAACCGGTATTAGTTCGATTGGCAGCATCACGTTGCGGATCAGATGTATGTTCTGCTTGATGGACATGGCGCCTGCGGTTACCGATTCCATGAAACCCATGTAGGGGATCAGGCCGCAGAAGACATACAGCGTGTAATCCATTTCGCTGTAGCCCGGAAACCGCATCTTGAAGATCACCAGATAAACAAACAGGTAGATCGACAGCAGCAAGGCGGGGTAGAGGAATACCCATGCCAGGCCAAATGCGGAGCCTGAATATCGTTTGGCAAGCTCAACGCGGGTCACTGACAGCAGGATCTTGCGGTGGCGCAGTATCGTGCGGGCAGTGGCGATAGCAGAAAGTTCGGGGCGGGGTGTGGCCATAAGACGTCAGTGTACGGTTAAGTCCCGGTTCGCCAGTTCAATATGTGCTGCCATGACAGCTCGCAAATCGAAGCCGGCTTCAGGTGCAATGGCGAACCCCCATTGTGACCGGCCAGCAGCGGTATTTTTATACACGAAATCCACGGCGCGGCACGGCTGGCGCACCCCGTAGGCGGGCGAATACCAAGCATCGCTCAGGTTAGGCGCCAGACCGTCGAGGGATGCGAGGGCGTAGTGTTTGCCCCCGGCTTCGAATCGGCATAAGCCGGTTTGCGGGATGGCTGCCGAGATGCCCGGCGCAAGATGGAAATGCCAAGCCAGATCATGTGTGCCGTCAGTGTCTAGAATATCGCTGATGACGAGCATCTGCTGTGAGTGCAGCAGGCGGAATCGCCGCTCGTGCAGGACCTTGCCTTTGGACAGACGGTCATATCCGACATGCCTGCCGTGGTACTCCGTGCTGTTTTTATCAGCATGGAAATAGAGATGTTCAGCATGTGCGTTTTCGAATAGCCGGAACAGCCATTCAGGGCGCAACTCGTTCTGATCTTCGCCATCGACAGCCAGCGTATTGTGATAACCGGTGCCGCGAAACAGGTTTCGGGCATCGAAATCGGAGGTGTAGACGTAGCTGCCCGGATCGACGATCAATGGATTCCCGTCCATGTGCAGTTCGAAGCCGAGTTGGTCATTGTGTTTGTGGTTGCCAAACCCCTTGGTGCCAACGATGCCGTTGCTGATCAGCAAGAACTGCCCTTTAGGACGGGATACGGCGATGCCGGCTTCAGGGAACAGCCTGGCATGGGCCGGCAGTTCGTTGTCGGCAAAAGGCACCTGGGTGATGTCGAATCCCCACCATGCGGTTTCCCAAGTGCCATCGGGGCCCGCGTGTTTCAGCCAGCCCGGTTCGTTCAGCGTCAGCGCGGCTGGACCGAACAGGTGGCGCGGATCCTGGGGATTCCAATTGCCGTAGCTGGAGAAGATGTGCAAACGGCCGTCATCGGCATCACCGACCTGCGGCATCAGCCCGTCGGGGCGCAGTACTGCGGCCATGAAGCTGACCATGGATTTCAGGCGCGTGCGGTAGCCGTCTGAGAGCGGCTGGCTGCGGAAATCGGCCAGTCGTGCCGCGCCGAGGAACAGTTCGGTGACCAGCCGATGGTATGGAATGGACGATTCATAATCGGCGCCGTCATCCAGTACCTGGACCTGCATCTCGCGCTCCAGCGCATCGCGGCAGAATGTGTTCCAGACCGCGGCCTCCGGCAGATCGTGGAACACGGCAGCGAGGTAATACAGGCCCACCACATTGCTCAGAAAATGGTTGCTGGTGACCTCGTATTTGTTTTCCAGGTTGTTGTATATGAATGTGCCATGGTCGAACAGGTGGCTGTAGGCAATGGCCAGGGTGTTGTTGTCCGCCTCCGGGCATTTCCGGATCAGCGCCAGGCCCAGCGCCCAGTTGAGTGCACGCAGGGCTACATCCATGGTGCAGGTCCAATGGATGCCGATGCCTACCGGATTGGCTTCCATGAAATCTTCAAGCTGCTGCAGCATTTCAAGGGCGTGGCGGTGATCGCCGGTGAGTCGCCAGGCCTGGCCCAGTACCGGCCAGTGCTGGCAGCGCGCCAGCTCCCAAGGCAACTTGACGTCGGCATTGCCGGGTCGCATTTTGAGCAAGTCCCATTGTGTGTGCGGTATGCCTTTGGGAAAACGCAGACCCGATATCGGGTCCAGAGTCCAGTCAATCGGGAGGTATCCATCAAGCACAGGGCGATCGGCATCGACCGGAACGTAGGGACCGCTGCCCAGCAGGTTGAATCGGTGAAGGTGAATCTCAGCTGCCGCGGCCAGCGTGGCTTTCACGGTGCGTGGCAGGCGCATGCGCAGCAGGGCAAGGGTGTCGTCAGAAGGATCGCCATACAGCCTGCTTGCGCTGCGGATACGTTCGATCCAATCGCTAGGCCCCCACCCGGCAACCTGCAACTGCAGCAGTAATGTGGTCGGCGAGGGTTTGGTGGATGGATGCTGTTGTGGGCGCCAGGCCGCCTTCAGTCGCGCGAATAGTGATCGCATCGTGTCAGCGCGGTTTATGAGCTTTGAGGATCAGGTTCCAGCCCATGAGTTGGCCCAGCCAAGGCAGCGGCAGCCAGCGCAGTGCGCGCGGCACTTCCGCGCTCACCATTTGTCGCTGAAGTATGCTTATATTATTGAATTTATTAAACATTTTTATGATCCGTGGTTTGGTATAAACCTTGACCAGAGGTTTTGCATTGTTCTCTGTGATCTCAACATAGCGCGACATGATTTCGCCGATTGAGCAGGTGCCAAGGAGATCCTGCTTGAGCCCGAGGTCATAGACAAGGTTGCGCCAGTAATGCAGGGAGTTCTCTGCATACACCATGATGATGGTTTTACCGCCGGGTTTGAGTACGCGGTAGATGTCGTTGATCACCGTCCGGGTATTCGGCGTGTGATGAATGACGCCGTTGCTGTAGACGAGATCGAAGGTGTTGTCGGCAAATGGTAGTTTTTCAGCATCGTGGTGCACGAATTTTCCGTCGAGGCCGCGCAGCTGGAAGTTTTCCTGAGCCAGCGCAAGATGTCCGGCCGAAAGATCAATGTCGGTGGTGTATGCCCCGTGCCGGGCAAACTGGCACAGGTCGGTGCCCATGCCGCCGCCGATTTCTAGCACTTGTTCACCCGCATGCCGGGCGAACTCCATGGTCTCTTGCATCCACGGGGCGTATTCGTCGTAGCGGTAACGTTCAGCCTCTAGAAACCACTCCAACGTATGCTCCGCGGCGTCCTTGACGTAATGCGATCCGCAGGGATTGTTATCCCATTGCTTCTGCACCTCGTCCTTGTAGAGGTCGCTGGTTTCGATTTCGTGGAAGGGGGCGCTCATTTCAGGGCTGCGCTCAGGGCTGCGATAAGGTTAATTCGGTGCGAGCTGGATTTTGATGGTCCTGTTCCCGAACAAAAGCCCAAAGCCGCTCCACGTGGCGTACCCAGGAATATTCGGATTCGACGGCCTCGCGAGCGTTTTTTCCAAGTGTTGCGGCAATATCCGGATGCCGCACCAGAAACAGCGTGGCAGCCACGAATTCATCCAGCGCGCCTGGCTTGCATAATACGGCTCTTTCGTTGCCGACTTCGGTCACATTGCTAGGCAGAGCGCCGGCGCGGAATGCCGGAGACAGCACTTCGCCGATCTGCTCTAGATCACTGGCCACAATGCCGCCGCCCATGGCCATGTATTCAAATAGCTTGGTTGGTGAACCGAAAAACCGGCTGTCGACCATATGGCTGTTGTGGGGAGACACGAATATGTCGGCGGCGCCCAGCAGGTAAGCGCCTTCCTGCTGCGGTACGCGGCCGGTGCAATGTACGCGGGACTCCAGTCCGTGTTGGCGTACCTGGGCATCAATCAGATGTTTGTAATTGCCGTCGCCGATCAGCAGGAAACGCGCTTCTGGCGCCTGTCTGCAGATTTCCGGTATGGCATCGGCCAGAATGTCCACGCCATGCCAGCCGCCGAAGGTTCCGGTAAATGCAATGACCTGGTCATCATCAGAGAATCCCAGTTTGCGCCGCAATGCGGCTTTGCCTTCCTTGTTGGCGGGTTTGTAGATATCGAGATCAGCACCATTCGGATTGACCAGAACCTTGCGGGGATCAATGCCGCGCTTCAGCACGTCATCCCTGACGGCTTCAGAAATTACCGATATTACGGTGGCCTGCTGGAAAGCCGCGGCTTCGGCCAGCAGGTACAGGTTTTCATGAACGTAGCCACCGACGCTGAATGTGCGCATCATCGAAATCTCGGAGCCGTTGTACTCGACGATGTACGGGATGCCGAGTTCCTGGCTCAATTGCGCGCCGGCATAATTGCCGAGGCAGATACGCTCGTAAATGTAGGCCGGCTTGTTCTTCGACAGGATTGGAACCAACTGGGTATGGCAGTGCCTGCTCCCCCTGAGAATCGTCAGTTCATCACCCTGATGTCCCGGCGGATGCATCACCGTCTGCCGCAGACCCAGGCCGTCGAGCAGGGTGTAGCGATAGGGCATGTAACAGGTGAAGCGCTCTGTCAGCGCCGCGAGCTCCTTGGCAACAAAGCAGGTGTGGCCGTAGCTGCCGCCCGAACTGATTTGTGCCCAGAAGTCGGTGCGCAGGTAGATTCCAGTGCCTTCGATCCGGACATGAGTTGTCGGAGTGAAATCCAGCTGCATTGCGACCGGTTTTGCGTTGCTGACGAGATTGATCAGGTCTTCGTTGCAGGCTTTGGTGGTTTTGCGTTCCAGATAATGCGGGATAAACATGTCCGCGGATAATTTTTTCTCGGTGATGATGCGTCGCGTCAGGCTGCGTGCCAGATGATAGCACGGGCGCAGGCGATCTCTCACTCCGGGAGGAATCTTCTCCCGCAGCGAACTTTTCAGGTGGGTTTTGCCATTTGAATAGAGGTAAGCGGTGTGTACCAGCAGCCATAAGCGCCGGTAACTGCCGAGACGTTCATCGTCAATGTGTTCGACGGCTTCTTCGCGCGGCCAGTAAAAAAAAGCCCGCCGTCCCAGACGTAAAGCCTGTCTCGCCAGTTGCAGATGCGCGCGGCTCGGCCAGCCGTAAATCATTTCAATGACAATTCCGACGCACGGTTCCGACAATGCGGCCTTGGCGTCGCTGATCAGGCGATATTGTGTGGGTGCAAGCTTTAGACGATGACGTTCGGAGCAGTCGGCTAGCAGGGGATCATGTATTTCTCCCCATTCGCTGCCGGCAGCCGTTGCGTAAAGATAGTGGTTGCTCATGCGGAATTTTCCGAGGATTTGCCTTGCAGCAAATCCTCGATGTGCAGGGCGAGGGCGGACGTTTCCATCAGTTCTTCGAATGAAATCGGTGCGCTGTCACCGTTGGTGATCGCCTTGCCGAAACGCGACAGTTCTTCAAAGTGACCTTTATCGACGTTGTCGGCCTGCCACAAGACATGGCTGTCGCGGGCGCGCACCAGGCTGCGATAGTCATCCAACACGTAGGCTTCACCATCGCAAAATACTTCCAGTCGTTCCTTGGGCAAGCCGGTTTTCGGGCCGAGCGCCGTATAAATCAGATTGCCAATGCTGCCGTCGGCATAACGAATGGTGGCGCAGAAATTGTCATTGCGCAGATAGGGCAGATCACGCGGGTCGATGGCTTCGGCGTTGATGGACACCGCCGGAGCGCCAGTCAGACTGCGGAACACGTCGTACATGTGGCAGGCCTCGCCGATGTTGCGGCCACCGCCCTGCGTTCCCTGTATCCAACTGTCGAGCGGAATATAGCCGCCGTTGAGCCGGTAATTCATGATCAGTGGCGAGCGACGCGATGCTGTCGCGGTCTGCAGTGCCTGCACTGCGGGGGAAAAACGACGGTTGAAGCCGACCATCATCAACGGTTTTTTCGGCAGAGCTTCGTAGCAGTCTGCCACGCGCTGCAGTTCGTCCCAGTTCAGCGCCAGCGGTTTTTCGACGAATACGTGTTTGCCGGCCTGTAGGCAACGCACGACCTGGTCCGCATGTTCGTGATGCCGGGTTGCGATGACGACGAGGTCGAACGCGGAATCCTTGAGCACATCATCCAGTTCGGTAGTGAGCACCTCGATCTGGTTCTGTCTGGCAAAATTTCCTGCCGCAGCCGCATTGCGACTGACGATGCCTTTAAGGAAGAACAGATCCTTGCGTCTGGCCATCTGCGGCACCAGCATCGCGGTGCCGAATGCACCGGCCCCCACCAGTGCGTAACGGATTACGTCGCCGTGCGGTTTTCGATGACCACGTACGTGGATGCGCGTCGAGTCCGGCGCGTCGGACAATGGGCGCATGTCATCGGGGTATTGCAGCAGCACGCCCAGCGGCATGGCCGCGGCATCACTGTCCGCAAGTACCCTGTACGCAGCAGGGGCTTCTGCCACGGGAATGATGCGCTCGATCAACGCCGCAATGTCGATGCGCCCTGCGGCAATCAGCTCGAGATAGGCCTGCATGTTGCGGTTGAGCGTCCAGCGCACATGGGCAAATGGATAATCGCGACCCTCTTCTTCGTAGCCGCGGTCGTAGCGGCCGGGGCCGTACGATGTGCTCATCAGCAGGTCGATTTCCTTGCGGTAGAAGATGTCGCGCTTTACGTTGAGCCCGACGTCACCGATGATCACGACCCGGCCTTTGGCACGCGCCACATCCATGGCGAGGTTGATGACGGCGTCAGATTCCGCGGCGGCGGTGATTAACACGCGGTCAGCGCCCCGGCCACCAGTGTGGTCACGCACCAGCAGTTGGTAGGCCTCGGTGGTTGAGGCGCCGGCATCCATGCCGAGCCCCAGTGCTTTGGTGACGCGCTGCGAGTCGAGGTCAAGCCCTAGTACTTTCACGCCATTGGCGCGCAGTAGTTGTGCGGTGATTTGCCCGATCAGGCCCAGGCCGATGACGCACACGGTTTCGCCGAGCAGCGGTGCGGCGCGGCGCACGCCTTGCAGTGCAATGGTGCCGACGGTAGTCGTCGCCGCCAGCTTCAGATCACAGCCCTGCGGCACCCGACACACCAAGTTGCGTGGCACGCTGACGTAATCGGCATGGTTGGCTTTGCCGGCGCCGGCGCAGGCAACCCAATCACCAACGGCGAGGTCAGTAATGCCGGTGCCCACGGCAATGACTTTGCCTGCAAGCGAGTAGCCGACATTCCAGCCCTGGTCGTCAAGTTCGGATTGGGGCAAGCCGCCGACTTCCGGTGCCGCCATGGTGACGTTGATCGATTCCATGTCGAGCACTGCTTGCTGTTTCGTGCCGGCATTGGCGATAACGATGACGATTTCTGTTGAATCCGCGGGATTGAAAATCAGCTGGTCCTGGAATGCACCCTGTTCGAACAAGCGATGACCCAGCCAGCGGGTTTTGGCGCCATCCAGGATGCCGATCGATACCGTGCCGCGTTCAACGATGCCCTTGATGTCGATGATGGGCATGGCGCCTGAGAGCACCGGAACGGGGGACGACACCGCCTGATAGCCATATTCGGAGTTATCCGTGCGTAGCTGGAAACCCTGATCCTGCACATTAAATTCGACCGCATCTCCCTTGGACCAGGTTGGTTGGGTATCGAGAGCGACCGGGTGCGGTGTGACGGACCGTTGCGGCACCGCTTTCGCCAGTGTGCGACGCGCGATACCGGCGAGGCGGTGCGCGGCTTTGCGCGGATTGCGGATGGCTTTGCCGAGATAGGTGACGGCGACACGCGGCATTGAAGGCGCGTCAGCATCGTCGGTTTCCGGACCGGGACGCAACGAAGCCAGTTCGGTTCCGGTGCTGATCAGCGAAAACCGGGTGCGGACGAGCACTTCGCCGGCCGCGACAGCCGGTCGCGGCATTCGCACAACGATCGCACCCTGACTATTGAGTAGTATTTGACGCATGACAGGCTTTAGGTGAATTAGCTGGCATCGTTATTGTTGCCTTGCAATTGTGTTTCAACGGCAAAGCTGGTGCGGGTGGCGGCTATCTGGTCGGCCAGCGAAATCGGCCATTGGCCGCTTTGGATGCCTTTTGCCAGTGCGGCGAGTTCCTGCACATGTCCTTTGTCGGTGCTGGCGCCAGTCCAGTTCTGGCCTCGTGCACCAGTCACCGTCAATGATTTGTAATCGTCGAGCGCAACCACCATGCCATCGACAAAAATTTCCATGCGTTCTTTGGCGTAATCGTTGTGTCCGAGCGAGGTGTAGGTGATGGTGCAGACCGAGCCGTCGGGATAGGTGAGCGTGGCGACAAAGTTATCGTTGCGTCGCCATTGCGCGGAGGCGGGTGCAATGGCCTGCGCCTGCGTGTGTTGCGGATGTCCCCCGAGCAGGAAGTTGCAGACATCATAGAAATGACAGGCTTCGCCGATATTGCGGCCGCCGCCCTGTTCACCGTGTACCCAATGTTCCGGCGGCAGAAAACCAGCATTGATTCGGTAATTGAGCATGGCCGGACCTTGCCGTGACGCCAGGGCATCACGGGCGCGTACCAGTGCCGGTGAAAAACGCCGGTTGAAACCGGTCATCAGCAATGGCGCATCGGGATGAGTGCTGAAAAATTCCTCGATGGCTTCCAGTTCGCTCGCGTTCAGTGCCAGAGGTTTTTCGACAAACACGTGTTTGCCGGCAGCGAGTGCCTTTAGTGCAATCGCGGCGTGCAGATGGTGTCGCGTGGAGATGAATACGAGATCGATATCGGGATTGGCCAATGCTTCATCAGTATCGGTGCTGGCGAAGGCGGCGCCGTAACGATCGGCGAGGGCACGTGCCGTGGCGCCGTTGCGACTCGCAATCGTGTGCAGCGCGTAGGGAGAGCCTTTCTGCGCGAGATTGGGCAGATGCATGCCTTGGGCAAAAGAGCCGGCACCGATCAGGGCAATGCGAATATTTCCGCTACTGGGGCGCGTTGTTGGGATCGAAATACGACGCGGGCTTACTGCGGCACTTTCAGGGTAATTCAATAAAAACAATAAGTTATCGCAAGACCCCGACTGAATGTCCCGATAAGCATCAACCGCAGCGCTGATATCGGAGATTTTTGTCGGGATCAGTTCCAGCCGCACTTTCCCGGTGGCCAGCAGATCGAGATAGGCCTCCATGTTTCGATTCTCAGTCCAGCGCACATAGGGCAGCGGGTAATCGCGTCCTTCGAGTTCATAGGACGCATCGTAGCGACCGGGTCCGTAAGAGGTGGATATCAGCAGATCGATTTCACGGACATAGAGTTCAGTGCGATCTATATCGAGGCCGACATCACCAACGATGATCACGCGCCCTTTGCGGCGGCAGGCTCGAATGGCGTCATTGATTACGCGACTGTCCTGCGTGGCGGCGGTGATGATCACGGCGTCGGCGCCGTGGCCGTCAGTGAGCCGCAGAATTTCAGCAAGATATGGGTCACCAAGCGGATTTGCAGCGTGATCCATTCCGGCGGCCTGCGCGATTTGCGCGCGCGACTCAATCGGGTCGGCGCCGATGACCCTGCAACCATTGCTTTTTAGCAGTTGCACCGTCAACTGGCCCAGTATGCCCAGTCCGACGACGAGCACGGTTTCGCCCAGCGCCGGCGTCGCCCTGCGTACGCCCTGCAGCGCAATGGCGCCCAGTGCGACAGTGGAGGCTGCTGCAGAGTCAACCGCAGCCGGAATTTTAACGGCGAGGTTGACCGGCACTTCGATCAGTTCGGCGTGATTCGCGATGCCCGAACCGGCACAAGCAACACGATCACCGGGGCCGAACAGGCTGACGTCAGCGCCGCAGGCGACCACGGTGCCGGCTGCCGAATAACCCAGCGGCACGCCAGAGCCCGCGCTGCGGATGCGATCCACCGTGGCGGCCAGACCTTTTTCGCGCAACAGGTTGATGGCCCGTAGCACTTTCTCCGGTTGCCGGAGCGCGCGGCGATACAGTGGCTCGCTTGCAGCTTTGACGCCGGCAATTTCGGTGCCAACGCTAATGCAGGAGTGTTCGACCCGGACCAGAATGGTTTTGTCACTGACTCCCGGCGCCGGAACATCGACGACCTTGATGCCTTCAGCGCTGGTGAGCACCTGTTTCATCGCCAGAAACCGCGGGTGTCCACGATGGATTTGTCTGCGAGCTGGCTGCGATCAATCTGGCGGAATGCGTCGTGATCGACGAGCAGGGCAATCACCGTAGCCTGCGCAATGGCGTCTTCCACCGAAACCAGGCGCACGTTCCGCAGGCCTTTGAGTGCTTCAGGTAATTCCTGCACATGCGGTTCAACCGCAAGCACCTGCAGGTTCGTCGTGCCGGCGATGTGCCGGACGACTTCGACTGCCGGACTTTCCCGCAGGTCGTCAATGTTGGGTTTGAAAGCGAGGCCGAGGCACGCGACAACGGGGTTGTTGGCGCCCTTGGCGGCAGCCCGGATTTTATCCACGACAAATCCGGGCTTGCTGTCGTTCACCATCCGCGCGGTATGGATGAGTCGGGCCTGTTCCGGCGCGGAATCCACGATGAACCAGGGATCCACCGCGATGCAGTGGCCACCGACGCCAGGTCCCGGCTGCAGGATGTTGACGCGCGGATGGCGGTTGGCGAGACTGATCAATTCCCAGACATCAATGTTCAGCCGATCACAGATCAGGGAAAGCTCGTTGGCAAAAGCGATGTTGACGTCGCGAAAGGCGTTCTCGGTCAATTTGGCGAGTTCCGCGGTGCGCACATCAGTGGCAACGCATTCACCCTTGACGAAGGTTTTGTACAGCGCAGTGGCCAGTTTGACCGATTGCGGAGTGGTGCCGCCGATGACGCGGTCGTTTTCGACGAGTTCGGTCAGCACCTGTCCAGGGAGCACACGTTCGGGGCAATGCGCAAGATGGATGTCGGCATCAGACTGCCCGGGCTGTGGAAAACGCAGATCCGGGCGACGCTCGGCAAGCCATGTGCCAAGCTGTTCGGTTGCACCAACGGGTGAGGTGGATTCAAGAATCACCAGATTGCCTTTGCGCAGTACCGGGGCGAGCGAATCGGCCGCGGACTTGATATAAGACATGTCTGGCTTGTGTCCCTCCATGAACGGCGTCGGTACTGCGACGATAAAAGCGTCCGCCGGTTCCGGACTAGTGGCTGCGCGCAGGTTGCCGGAGAGCACGACGCTGCGAACGATGATGTCTAGATCGGGCTCTTCAATATGCACGTTACCCGCATTGATCGTTTCAACGATCTGCGGGTTCACATCAACGCCGATCACTTGCAGCCCCCGGCTGGCAAATACTGCGGCAGTCGGCAGGCCGATGTAGCCAAGTCCCAAGATACAGACTTTTTTCAGGGACTCAGGTGCGCGTGAGTTCATCAACGATTCTCCTCGCAGCTTGGCCGTCACCATAAGGATTGTGAGCGCGTGCCATTTGTTGATATTGATCCGTATTGTCCAGCAAGCACAGTGCTTCCTTCACTATGCGATTTTCGTCAGTACCAACTAGGAGGACTGTACCCGCAACCACGGCTTCGGGTCGCTCCGTGGTGTCGCGCATGACCAGTACTGGTTTGCCCAGTGATGGGGCCTCTTCCTGAATGCCACCGGAATCGGTGATTATCAGATAAGAGCGGCTCATCAGGTAAACAAAAGGCAGATATTCGAGTGGGTCCAGCAGAAACACGTTGCTCAGTCCGCCCAGCGTCCGGTTGACCGGAGTGCTGACGTTGGGGTTGAGATGGACCGGGTAAACGATCTGGACATCATCGCGTTCCGCAATGCGTCGCAGCGCGATGCAGATGTTTTCAAAGCCGTGGCCAAAACTTTCGCGGCGGTGGCCCGTGACCAGGATCATTTTTTTGGCAGGGTCCAGAAAGTCAAAACGGCGCGCCAAACTGTCTGCAAGATTCGAGTTTGCCTGGATTTTTTGCGTGGTTTCCAGCAGCGCATCGACTACGGTGTTGCCGGTGACATAGATGTTTTCTGCCAGTACCGCTTCGGCAAGAAGGTTCTGTTTCGCCTGCTCGGTGGGAGCGAAGTGATAGCGGGCGATACTTCCGGTCAAGCGCCGGTTCATTTCTTCAGGCCATGGGGAGTAAATGTTGCGCGTACGCAGGCCGGCCTCGACATGTGCGACGTCTATTTGTTGGTAGTAGGCAGCAAGGCTTGCCGCGAATGTGGTGGTCGTGTCGCCGTGCACCAGCACCAAATCGGGTTTGCATTCGGCGAGCACACCCTGCAACCCATTCAGTACGCCAACCGTGATCTGCGTCAGGTCCTGGCGGTTTTTCATCAGATCCAGATCGAAATCGGGTTTGATCGCAAACAGGTCAAGGACCTGATCGAGCATTGACCGGTGCTGTGCGGTGACACAAACATTGACAGTCAGCCTGGCGCGATCAACGGTTTGCAGGGCTTTGACGACAGGCGCCATTTTTATGGCTTCAGGCCTGGTACCGAATACCACCAAAAATTTCTGGTGTGGCCGAGGATTCTCAATCATGTTGGAATGAGGTTGATATGAAACAAAAGCAACGGAGAATGCGCCTCTGTTATTACGTTTTTGGCGGATAACGTTGAATTTTGCGTGCATGGATGACGATCACGCAAATGCCCCATCTTTTAGTTGTTTGCCAGTTATTTCCCGGCAGTTTTTGCTTCTGAAAGAAGTGTAAATTCTATCACAGAAGACATTGATTTTTGAGGGTTTTATGTCAATGTAAACAGGGTTTGAGTGACTCCACGCTAAAGCCCTGCAACGGCACGATCAGTCGTTGTGAGGCGACAGAATTTTCCGCATGCATTGCGCCAGCGAAACGGTCCATTCGGGAGTCGAGAGGCCGAGTGCGGTGTGCAGCCGGGTGTTGTCGAGGCGGGAATTGGCCGGTCTCGGTGCAGGCAGCTGATATTCGCCGGTCGAAATGGGGATGAGTGCTGGCATGCGCAGATCCGGGTGTAGCATTTTGGCTTCGGCAAGTATTGCTTTGGCGAAACCAAACCACGTTACGGCTCCTGCTGCAGTCAGGTGATAAAGGCCGCCGTGGTCGCGGTAATGTGCTTTCAATGCCGCGAGCTTGGTTTCGGCGATGGTTCGCGCCCAGGCGGGCATGCCAATCATGCGTTTGTTTTCTGCGGAAGGAGTGGAGTCGGCCCACTTTCCGAAAGTTCGGGGAATTTTTCCGCAGGTCAACCGCGACGTCGAATACCTCTCTGGCCACGACACACATCAGTTTCCCCGGGGCTGTTTGATCTGGTAGTGAAGCCCGCGCAGGCCATTTTTTACTGACCGCGAATGGTTGTCCTGCACAAACGTTGTCGACAGACGGGTTGCCGCGGAGAAGGGTTGTGCTTGGAAGCTTTCGTAAACAATCCCCGCTTATCGCCGAACACTTTCGATTCGATGCTCGTTATATCAGGAATTTCCGCCCTGACGACATTCTTCAGAACACCTGGTCAGTCAGCAAGCGCAGCAAATACTTGCCATAAGCCGTTTTCTGCAACGGCGCCGCGAGTTTTTTCAGTTGGGCCGCGTTGATGAAGCCTTTGCGATAGGCGATTTCCTCCGGGCAGGCTACCTTTAACCCTTGGCGCTTTTCCAC
>JAWXBM010000107.1:0-66944 GCA_034440115.1 Lysobacterales bacterium
CAATTACAGCTTTGTCGATATCAAACAACTGGCAGCGATGTTCCAGGACGAATATGCCTTGCCACTGGCCAATCCTTTGTCGGGCGACTTGGGCGTTTTACGCACCACTTTGTTACCCGGCCTGTTGTCGGCGATGAATCGCAATCTGCGTCGTCAGCACTCGCGCGTGCGTTTGTTTGAAACGGGTCTGGTTTTCCTGCAGTCAGAGTCTTTGTTGGAAGTACCGCGTATTGCCGCAGTGGCATGTGGCCCGGCATTGCCGGAACAGTGGTCAGCAGATTCCAGGGGAATGGATTATTTTGATATCAAGGGCGAGGTGGAACGCTTGCTCGCCTTGCGTGGTTGCGATGAGGTGAACTTTGAACGCTTACACGCGCCCTGGGCGCATCCAGGAGCCAGTGCCTCAGTACTGATCGATGAGCAATGCATCGGTTGGTGTGGCGCCGTTCATCCACAGGTTTTGAAATCATTGGACATAGACTGCGAAGTTTTTGCCTTCGAACTGGACCTGGAACTGATACAGCGCCGACAGGTACAGATTGCCAGACCATATTCAAAATTCCCATCCATTCGGCGGGATATTGCCATCTGGCTGCCAGAACAGACCACTTACGCTGAAGTACGTGCCTGCATACTGGAATCGGCCGGAGAATTATTACAGAATTTGGTCGTTTTTGATGTTTACCATGATCAGAAGTCGAAAAAAGGCTATAAAAGTCTGGCAATTGGCTTGATTTTGCAGAACGTTTCTAGCACTCTTACCGATAATGTTACAGATCCTGTCATACAGCAGGTTATCAGTAATTTGCATAGTAAGCTGAGTGCGGAATTAAGAGGATAAAGATGTCGCTCACCAAAGCAGAAATCGCCGACCAGTTGTTTGAAGAGGTCGGTTTGAATAAAAGGGAAGCCAAGGAATTCGTTGATTCGTTTTTCAAGGCCATCAGGGATGCACTGGAACGGGGTGAGAACGTAAAGCTCTCAGGCTTCGGCAATTTTCAGTTGCGTGAAAAAAATCAACGTCCTGGTCGAAATCCAAAAACCGGCGAAGAGATTCCAATCTCTGCCCGCCGTGTTGTTACGTTTCGTCCAGGGCAAAAACTTCGTGCAAGGGTAGAAGCCTATGTTGGATCCGGGGATTGACCGTGATCTTCCGCCGATTCCGGCGAAACGTTATTTCACGATAGGCGAAGTCAGTGATTTGTGTGGTGTAAAGCCGCACGTACTGCGCTATTGGGAACAGGAATTTGAACAGTTAAAACCAGTCAAGAGACGCGGCAATAGACGCTATTACCAGCGTGGTGACGTGATGATGATACGGCAGATTCGCAGTTTGCTTTACGAACAGGGGTATACGATAGGCGGTGCACGACAAATGCTGGAGGGTGATGAAGCCCGGGATGACGTGAGCCGCAGCCAGCAAATCATCCGCCAGGTAAGGATGGAACTGGAACAAGTGCTGCACGTACTCAAAAGGTAGTCTGACGATAGTGCGGCGGCAATCTGCTGCTACCCACCTGGAATCTTTCCTTTCCTGTAAGTCATTGTTTTGTTACCATGCCGCCTCCCTGACCGGGCTGTTGTGCCTGGGTCAGGTTGAGTTTTGGGTCAATCGTCGGGGCGTAGCGCAGCCTGGTAGCGCACCACAATGGGGTTGTGGGGGTCGGAGGTTCAAATCCTCTCGCCCCGACCATCGATCTTTAGTTCCTTCAAAATCGGCTCGTAGCAAACTTTTTGCCGGGCCGTTTTTTTTGCCAGCGGTTTCGTGCTGAACAGGTCTGAAGGTAATTAACTTGGCCTGTGACAGGCTTTGACGGATAATTCACGCAGAGCCATATATAAATGCTGCAGGTGGGTGCAATCTGCAGCCATTTGAGCACAAGGAAGCTCACTCGTTGCACGAGTTTCCCGGGCAATCGGAGAATGTTATGTGTCCTGTTGAAAGCGTCCTGCGCGATATGCCAGACATCGCCAACGAAGCCAAGGCTCAAGTGGCCGGTGAATTGGCTTGGGTAGGCATGAATGAAATCGAAATGCCTGTGCGCATCGAAGATGATAAGGGTGGCCTGATTCAATCGACTGCTATGGTTACGGCCTACGTCAATCTCAGCGATCCGCAGGTGCGTGGCATACACATGTCGCGGCTGTACCTGCACCTGGATCAGGCATTTGAACAGCGTCCTTTGAATCCCTGCACTCTGCGCCAGTTGTTGCGCTCTTTCCTGGACTCACACATCGGCCTCAGTGACCGGGCGCTAATTCGAGTAGATTTCGATTACATCACCCGCAGGCCAGCGCTGGAGAGCGATAACGAAGGTTGGCGTCGTTACCCCGTGTCCATGATCGGTATTCTGGAAGGCAATGAGTTCAGCCTGGAGATGGGCCTGGAAGTCCTTTATTCCAGTACCTGTCCCTGTTCTGCGGCTTTGGCCCGGCAGTTGATTCAGGATCAATTCCGCAATGACTTTACCGACGGGAAAGAATTGAATCGTGAAGAAGTCCTGAGCTGGTTGGGCAGTGAGCAAGGCATTGTGGCCACGCCACACAGCCAACGCAGCGCTGCGGAGATTCGCGTGAGGCTGACACCCAGTTTCGAAATGTTCCCCATCGTCGAGCTTATCGACGAGATCGAAGGCGCTTTGAAGACACCCGTTCAGGCAACTGTAAAGCGAGAAGATGAGCAGGCCTTTGCCTTGTTGAATGGCAGTAACCTGATGTTCTGCGAAGATGCTGGTCGGCGCGTTCAAACGGCACTGAACAACGATGAGCGAATACTCGATTTCTGGGCACGCTGCACACACTATGAAAGTCTGCATCCCCACAATGCGGTGGCCGTGGTTACCAAAAGTGTTGCTGGTGGTTACGTGGCAGGTGCCGGTGCACCGGTGCGCCTGAGCGTCGCGCGAAAATAAATTCTGAGTATCGCGCGCAACTAACTCCTAAGGCGAATGCTGGCTTATTGGCTGGCAGATTCCAGTGCGGCAGGCTCGCCCTTAACCAGTAATTGCGGATCGACCCGACGGTTCAGCCAGTTCATGCGCCAATCCAGGTGCGGGCCGGATGCTCGTCCGGTCGCACCAATACGCGCAATGAGGTCGCCCTGGCTTACGGTGCTGCCGGTTTCCACCAGAATTTCACTCAGGTGCAAGAAGGTGGAAGACAGGCCCTGTCCGTGATCAACGATGAGCGTGCCGCCTGAGAAATACATGTCATCGTAGGCCAGCGTAACAATCCCGCCTGCCGGTGCATAAACCGGGTCTCCAGTGGGGGCAGCGATATCCAGCCCATAGTGTGGTCGGCCCGGCTCGCCATTCAGAACTCGTTGACTGCCATAGACGCCACTGATGCGCCCGGCAGCCGGCCACTCAAATCCATATAGATAATCAATGCGTTGATCGCGCAGCCTGCGCGCAGACGCCACCATGGCGGCTTCCTGCTTGATGCGCTCAGCAGCTTCGGGGTCAGGTGTAACTGTGCGCGGCGGCAGGCCATCCACCCGCTCGACATCGTATTGGCGTGCTTGTACCGTCAATGCCATGGTTTCCGGCATTTGTGCCGGGCTGCTGATAACCAATTCGCGGGTACCGCTTTCATCCCGGTCAAAGCCGATCACAAAATGCCCGTCAGCCGAGGTCAAAACGCTTTCACCATCCAGGGTAACCGTGCTGCCGGGTTGGGACTGGCCAAATATCAGGCCCCCCTGAATCACTTCACCGCTGATTTGGGTTTGGGCCTGCAGCGCAATGGGGAAAAACACGACACCAGCTATTACGGCAGTATGTAACTTTACCAGCAACGCCTTACGAATCATCAGTTCAGATTATTGGTTCAGGCGTTAAAGCTGGATACGCAGTTTCTGACCGGGTTGCAGCACCACGCTTTTGTCCAGGCTGTTCCAACTGCGCAGGTCATTAACTCGAACCTTGTATCTACGCGCAATGCTCCACAGCGAATCGCCGCGCGTGACGACATAACGTACTTCGCTGCTGTTGCCATTGGCTGAACGACTTTGTGTGGGCGTGTGGAACACCACCAATTCCTTGCCTATGCGCAGCCGGCGCGGATCAGTGATGTTATTCCACTGCTGCAGTTCGGTGATTGAAACACGGTAGCGCTTGGCAATCACCGACAGGTTTTCACCTGCGCGTATCCTGTGAGTGATCCGATCAGCCGAAATCAGACCGGACTGCAACTCTTGTAATTCGGCGGCAGCTGCGGCGTATTGCGGGTCTACCAATAATTGCTCGTCACGCGGTAACAACAACTTTTGCCCGGGTTGAATGGTGTTGTTACTCAGTTGATTACTCGATTTGAGTACATCCAGCGGAACTTGATGACGGCTGGCCAGAGAGGACAGGGTATCGCCACGCTCCACCACCACCTGGTCCCAGCGCATCAACGAGGCTGGGTCTATGGTTTTCAGAGCGGCTTCCAGTAATGTAGCATTTTCCAACGGCAGCACCACTCTGAAGGGCCCTTCGGGCGAAGTAGCCCAGCGGTTGTAACCAGGATTCAACGTGAACAACACATCGATCGGCGTCTTGCTCATTTGTGACAGCAGCACCAGGTCAGCCTGTAGGCCAATATCCACCGCAGCAATGACGGGTTCATCCGCTGTCTCGGCCATTTTGAAGGCATAGCGTTCGGGGTATTTGAACAAACAGGTCAACCCCATCAGCTTGGGCACATAACCACGGGTTTCACGGGGCAGGCTGAGATTCCAGTAATCAGTTGGTTTGCCGGCGGCCCGATTGCGCTTGACCTGGCGCGACACACGGCCTTCGCCGGTGTTGTATCCAGCCAGGGCCAGCAGCCAATCGCCTTCGAACATTTCGTTCATGTAGGACAGATATTCCAGCGCTGCCTGGGTGGAAGACCAGACATCGCGCCTGCCTTCATACCACCAATTCTGCTTCAGCCCATAGCGGCGACCTGTTTCCGCGATGAATTGCCAGGTTCCCAGGGCGCGACCGCTGGAGAAAGCGAAAGGGTCATAAGCCGATTCAACGATGGGCAGCAAAGCCAGTTCGCCCGGCATATTGCGCCGTTCCAGTTCCTCGGCAATATAGTGGATCCAGGGCTCAGCACGTTTAAAGATACGCGCCATGTATTCCGGCCGGTCAGCGTACCAACGGGCCCACTGCAGGTTGACTTCGCGGTCGGAACACTCCGGCAGGGAAAAACGATCAACCACGCGCTCCCAGACGTTGACATAGGCTTGACCTTTTTCAATCGGGGGCAGTTCAAACAGGTGTTCATCGACAACCGCGGCATCGATGGGGGGTGGGTTTTCCACCAGAGGACTAGTTAACTCCGGAACTTCGCCAGTATTCTTATTTGTGCCCGTCGCGGCACAACCGGCAAGTAACAGAAAGACCAACGCTGCCAAAATTTTTACCGGCACCAGGAATCCTCAGTTTCTTGTTTTCGCAGGCTATTATGCGCGCGCAGGTGTTCGGGTCAAGTTTTTTTGCCTGAAGCGGGTCAGTAGCCGTCTTTCCATTGCCGAATGACCTGCAACGTACTGGCGCCTGCACTTGCCGTCGGGTTACGTTGCTGCGCAGCGTGGATGACAGCGGATTCCCGGCTGCGCAAGAATGGATTTACCGCCAATTCCTCATCCAGACGACTGGGCAAGGTGATTTTTCCAGCGGCTCTGGCAGCCCGTACCCGTTGTGTTTTTGCCAACAATGCCGGGTTTTTCGGTTCAACCTCAAGCGCAAAGCGGCAATTGGCCTCGGTGTATTCGTGCGCGCAATACACCAGGGTGTCACTGGGGAGAGCTGCCATTTTGTCCAGCGATTGCTGCATTTGTGCTGCAGTGCCTTCAAACAGTCGTCCGCAACCGACGCTGAACAGGGTATCGCCGCAGAACAAGCTGCCGTGCCCGTAAAAGGCAATGTGGCTGCGGGTATGACCGGGCACTTCCAAAACTTTGAATTCCAGGCCCAACTCTGGAACTTGAACGATATCGCCCTGGCCAACCACGGAGTGCAAAGCGGGAATGCGCGCATCAGCGGGCCCAACCAATTTTGCATGCCACTCTTCAGCCAGGCTGGAAACCCCCCCAATATGGTCGGCATGGTGGTGAGTTAGCAAAATCGTACTTAATCGCAGGCCAGTCTGCTGCAGCACCCGGCGTACCGGTTCTGCGTCCCCCGGGTCCACTACCGCGCATTCCTTGCCACCGGTATGCAGCAGCCAGATATAATTGTCCTGGAATGCCGGAATGGCGCTGATATTGATTGCGGGCATGTTTAATCTCTTATGGTCGATCAGTCTCACAGGATATAGCTGATGTTGGCAGATTCCAACAGCATGCGCACTGCTTCTTGCGTGGTTTCGGCACACGGGTGAATCCTGTGTCCGGTTCTTTGTCTGGTGCTGCCAAATCGCTGGCGCTGGATTCTGCAGCCTTGTTACAGAAGGCGTGCCGAGCCGGACGACAGGGCAGTGTATTGCTCATCAAGCACCCGGCTTTACCCTGGCCGGAACTGAGTTGCATCGAACGCAACCAACGGTCTTTTGGCCTTGCTGTTCACCTCGAACAAGGTAAGAGTGCCGAACGCTATTCTGGTTTGCAAAGTCGCAGCGATGAATTGCCTTTTCTGGAATCTTCCTTCAAACAGGTTGCCCTGTGGCATGTGATTGCTACCGGGCAGGAAGCAGAACTGGCAGAGGCCTGCCGGGTATTGGCGCCGGATGGCGAGTTACTCTTGCTTGGGCTTAACAGTGCAGGTCTGCGTGCCCGCAG
Organism: Lysobacterales bacterium; assembly: GCA_034440115.1. Classification (GTDB taxonomy): domain Bacteria; phylum Pseudomonadota; class Gammaproteobacteria; order Xanthomonadales; family SZUA-36; genus JAWXBM01. The sequence goes on from JAWXBM010000107.1 coordinate 6,755, forward strand.
GTACCAGCAAGCGAAGAATCTGCCACGACTGAAACGCCAAGCACTAAGCCGCCGGTTGTCGGAACTGGGTATGGAAGTAACCGGTGTATTGGGAACAGGTTTATTAGGCGCAGGTTTGTTTGGTTTGGCCGACAGGGTTTTTCAACAGAACGGCTTCGGTGCCTTGCTATTGCCGGTAGTTGACTTGTTGGTGATACGCGCACAGGCGGTCAACCCGGCAAGTGCCAGCCAGGTTCGGCTGGAGCGTTTTCGGGCGGAAGTGGCACCGACTGCATGATGGATAATAAAGAAGCTCTGAATAAATCCATTCATGGATTTCTCAGAGCACGGAGTTGGCTGTATTTATGATGAGTTCAAAAAGCCTGGATATTTATACGGATGGCGCCTGCAGTGGCAACCCGGGGCCGGGTGGTTGGGGCAGTGTGCTGCTGTGGGGGGACCACCGGCGGGAGCTTTCCGGTGGGGAAAAAGATACCACCAACAACCGCATGGAAATGCTGGCGGTAATTCGCGCTTTGGAGGCGCTGAAAAAACCTAGTGTCATAAATCTTTTTACCGACTCCATTTACGTGCTGAAAGGCATTACCGAATGGCTGCCACAGTGGAAAAAACGTAATTGGCGCACCGCGTCCCGGCAGCCGGTCAAAAATGTTGATTTGTGGCAACAACTGGAAGCGGCTGTGCAACCACATCAGGTAAAGTGGAATTGGGTTAAAGGTCATAGTGGTGTACCCGAAAATGAACGTGCCGATGAGTTGGCGCGTTTGGCTATTGCACGAGCTTAAAAGGAATGCAAAAAACTAATGAGCAGAGGGATTGAGGCATGGCTTTGAGACAAATCGTTCTGGACACTGAAACCACCGGCCTGGAAGTCAGTGATGGCAATCGGCTGATTGAAATTGGCGCGGTGGAATTGCTGGAACGAAGAATTACCGGCAAGCAATTTCATTATTACCTCAATCCGCAGCGCTCAATAGAGGAAGGTGCTTTGGAAGTGCATGGAATTACCGAAGACTTTCTGCAGGATAAGCCCCTGTTTGCTGAAGTGTCAGCGGAGTTTCTTGAGTTTATTCAGGATGCAGAACTGGTCATCCACAATGCGGCCTTCGATCTGGGCTTTCTGGACGCCGAACTGGCCATGTTGGCCGATCCAGCCGGGCGAGTCAGTGATTTTGCATCGGTGCTCGATACTCTGGAGTTGGCGCGGGAGATGCATCCAGGGCAAAGAAACAGTCTGGATGCTTTATGTAAACGCTATGAAATAGACAACAGCAGCCGCAATCTGCATGGCGCTCTGCTGGATGCGCAAATCCTCGCTGAAGTTTACCTGGCCATGACCGGCGGTCAGACCGACCTGGGGCTCAGTTTCGGAGTCAGCCAGAGCCGCACAGAGATCAGCACAGACATTGACGCCGGTAACAGGCCGCCGCTGCGAGTGCTGTATCCCAGGCTGGATGAATTGGAACTGCATCAGAACCGGTTGCAGGCTATCCGCAAGGCTTCTGGCAGTTGTTTGTGGTTGGAGATGAATGAGAACGGGATTAGCCAGCTCTAATCATGGCGTAAGAACCACGTACGCAAAGGTCAAAGCTGAGTAACCAGCAAAGGATGATCGCGGGTATCCATCCAGGTCAGGATTTCATAATAGCGCTGGATACTGTCTACAAAGGCGCGCGCCTCGTTGCCACGGGCATAGCCGTGACGTGTCTGGCTGAAGTATTTTTCCTGGGTCAGCAAGCTCAGGCTTTGACGCACATCGGCCCAGCTATCGGGGTTAAGGCCTTGCGCCTGCGTGAGTTTGCGCACATCGCGTAAATGCCCCAGGCCGAGGTTGTAGCCGGCCAGCGCCATCCAGGTTCTGTCGGGCTCAGGAATGCGCTCGGGCAAACGATCACGCAAGCGCGCCAGGTAACGACCACCACCATCAATGCTCTGGTATGGGTCCAAACGATTGGTCACACCCAGCTGTCGCGCCGTTTGTTCGGTCAACATCATGATGCCGCGAACACCCGTAATCGACTTGGCCTCCGCATCCCAGTTCGATTCCTGGTAACCGATGGCTGCCAACAGGCGCCAATCCATGTCATAGATTTCACCCGCTTGCTGGAAAGCACCGATCAGCGTCGGCAGGCGTTCCCGCAGGCGCTGCAGAAAATTCGCCATGTCGATGGGTTCATGGCTGGCAATTCCGTCGTAAAACTGCCGCATGATATTGGCCAGCAGACCATTTTTTCTGGCCTGGAGCATAAACACATTGGCCGCTTCCACCAGGCTGGTATCCGGGCCCGGCGGAAACGCCCAGGCGTGCGGCACCGTGCCAGGCAGGCTGAGGGCCGCTTCCAGGCGAGGATAAAAGGATCGGTGCAAATCAAAAATGCTGGAGTCGATCAAGGTGGCATCAATGGCTTTGTCGGATAAGGCCAGTAACAGGCTTTCAATGCCGACATCTTCGCGGGTTTCCCATTCCAGGGCAGGGTGGTCCAACTGCGCTTGCTCAAGGACTTCAACGTAACTGGAGCCAGCGACGACCATGATTTTGCGACCTGCCAAGTCAGCCAGGTTCTTTAGCTGTTTTTTGCTGCGCCTGGTGATGACCAGAATCGAGGTTTCCAGGTAATCAGGCCCGAAATTGAAGTATTGTTCACGAGTTTTGGTCCGGCTCAGGTTGGCTGCGATCATGTCGCCTTGCCCTTGCTGCAACATGCCTTCAAGCTGGCCAAAAGCATCCGCCAGTTTCACTTGCATCTCTACACCGAGGAATTCGGCAAAGGCTTTGGCCAGCTCAAATTCCGGCCCCGTGGGGCCTGATGCGTCTTCATAATAACTGCTGGCACCATTGCGGCTGAGCAAAGTGATGCTGCCGCGTTGTTGCACTTGCTCCAGCAGGTTGGGCTGATCATCACCAGAATAAATCAGTGGCAACAGCAGTAACCAGGCCAATAGTTTTTGCAGAGCCAGCTTCACTGTTGGTCAGAAAGCCCTGTGGGGAATGATCAAGGATTGGTCCATTACTATCTGCAGCCTGTTTCCACAAGCTGAAGACTGATTGACCATAACGGACTGTGGGCCTGTATACCGCATCAAGTGTGTTCCAGGTAGGGAAAAACGTAGCGCTTGCCTGACATCCGGCTGGACATAATAATCGGGCCCGCCGCTGCATGCCATTGTTGTGCATTGATGATCTGAACACACTTTTCGGGCAGAGTTCTTCGACCAAGCCATTTAGCCCAGTTCGTCAGCCAGATTCTTCTGTTAAAATGCCGCCTCTTTTGTGGTGCAGTATTTGGAGTTTTCTTGAGCGTCAGAACCCGTTTTGCCCCCAGCCCAACTGGCTTCCTGCATGTGGGCGGTGCCCGCACCGCCTTGTTCTGCTATTTGCAGGCAAGGGCCAAAGGCGGCCAGTTCATTTTGCGTATCGAAGATACCGATCTTGAGCGTTCCACCGAGGAGTCGGTGCAAGCCATTCTGAATGGCATGCACTGGCTGGGGCTGGATTATGACGAAGGTCCGATTTTCCAGACGCATCGCTTTGCGCGTTACGCCGAAGTGACCCGAACTTTGCTGGCTGAGAACAAGGCTTATCACTGCTACTGCCCCAAAGATCGCCTGGAAATATTGCGCGAACAGCAGATGCAGCAAGGTCTTAAGCCCCGTTATGATGGCCTGTGTCGTGATCGTAAAGATATCCCCCAAGATATTTCCCGGAGCATCAAGCCGGTGGTGCGTTTCCGCAATCCCGACGAGGGCGATGTAAGCTGGGACGATGCCGTTCGTGGGCTGATCAGTATTTCCAATACCGAACTGGATGACCTGGTGATTGCCCGGCCAGATGGCTCACCCACTTACAATTTCACCGTGGTGGTTGACGACATCGATATGGCAGTTTCGCTGGTGATTCGCGGGGATGACCACATCAACAACACACCTCGTCAGATTAATATTTATCGCGCCCTGGGCGCTGAATTACCCCGCTTTGCCCATGTGCCGATGATTCTGGGTGCGGATGGTGCGCGGTTATCCAAACGCCACGGTGCAGTGGGTGTGATGCAGTATCGTGATGACGGTTATCTGCCGCAGGCACTGCTGAATTATCTGGTGCGGCTGGGTTGGTCGCATGGTGACCAGGAAGTGTTCAGCATGGCGGAAATGATCGAATACTTCGATATAGTTGATGTTAATCGCAAGGCGGCAGCCTTTGATTACAACAAGCTGGATTGGTTGAATCAACACTATATGCGGGAGCTGCCTGCATCTGAAGTGGCTGCTCATCTGCGCTGGCATATGGATCATGTTGGCTTGAATGTGCAGAGTGGACCGGCTCTTGCCGATCTGGTAACTGTGCAGTCCGAGCGGGTTAAAACCCTGAAGGAAATGGCCGCAGTCAGTACCGTGTACTATCAGGACTATGATGATTTTGAGCCCACTGCCGCCAAAAAACATTTGCGCCTAGTGGCAGCGGAACCTTTGCAGGCCATTCGTGCCAGTCTGGCAGCAGTGGTAGATTGGCAACCCGAAGCACTGGATCAAGCGGTGCACCAGACCGCTGAAGGGCTGGGCGTTAATATGGGCAAGGTAGCGCAACCTTTGCGCGTGGCGCTGACCGGCACTTCAGTTTCTCCGGCGATCGATAAAACCCTGTGGCTGGTTGGTAAAGATCGCAGCCTGGAGCGCATCGATCGGGCATTGCAGTTTATCGAGCAGCGTGGTGCTGCAGAGTAAGCTGCACATTCGAAAGTATTGAGGGGCGTGAATGTCGAAAGTTGAGCGGCTATACCACCTGCATAACATCCTGAATCAGCGGCGTACACCGATTTCGCGGCAGGATCTGATGGAGCGGCTGGAATGTTCACAGGCGACTCTGTACCGTCTGGTCGGTGAGTTGCGGGATTTTCTCGGCGCGCCGATTGAGCAGGATGCCGACAACCGGGGTTTTTATTACGATCGCGGCTTGGATCAGCCCTTCGACTTGCCGGGTATCTGGATCAGTCCTGCCGAACTGCAAGCTCTGCTGACTGCCCGCCAGGTGCTGGGCAATGTGCAACCGGGTTTGCTGGAAGGTGAGCTGGAATCCCTGCAGGGGCGCATTACTGCTTTGCTGCGGCAGAAGGGCATCGAGGCCGAGGGCGGAGATTCGCGTATCCATATCCAGAGTGCTGCATCTCGAGCAGTTCCCGCTCGTATGTTCCAGGACATACTGGCTGCACTGATCAAACGTCAGCGTCTGCAGATCAGTTATCACGGGCGGCGCAAAGATGAAGTCAGCGAGCGCAGCATCTCACCGCAACGCTTGACCCAATATCGTAATTCCTGGTATCTGGATGCCTGGTGCCATGATGCCAATGGTTTGAGAAGCTTTGCATTAGAACGGGTCCGTGAGCAAAAGCTGCTGGATGAGATGGCTAAAGAGGTTAGTGACAAGGACCTGGCTGCTCACTTTGATCGTTCTTACGGCATTTTTTCCGGGCCGGCAGAGCATATTGCGGAGCTGCGTTTCAGCCAGGAAATGTCGCGCTGGGTGGCCGATGAATCATGGCATCCGGATCAGCAAGGTTCATGTGATACAGAAGGACGTTGGCTACTGAAATTACCCTTCAGCAGTGCCCGCGAACTGGTCATGGACATCCTGCGCTATGGCAGCGATGTGGAAGTGCTGGCACCTGACTTTCTGCGGGATATCGTCGTCGAAGTTGCTCAGCGTACAGTGGAACAATACAAGACTTAGGTTCACCAATGCGTCATCCCGGGCTCTCACTGCGTCATCCCGGCCTCTCACTGCGTCATCCCGGGCTCTCACTGCGTCATCCCGGCCTCTCACTGCGTCATCCCGGGCTCTCACTGCGTCATCCCGGGCTCTCACTGCGTCATCCCGGACCTGATCCGGGATCCAACACCCGCTGAATAGTGCCCGTTGCTGTTCCCCCGGCTCGTTTCACGGCCCTGTATCTCCGCGTAAACTGCTTGCGGCTGCCATCACAAAGATTGGGCTGTCAAGTCTTTGATCGAGATTCCATAATGTTTCAGGAATATATAACCTGAGTAGTATCGAGCCCGAGTGCTGACAATATATGATCAGGGCTGAAAAGGAGAACTACCATGAGTACAATGCACCCGGAACTGTTCAACCTCACGATGTCCGCCGAGGCTCAGCCACTGCTCGACGCAGTCAAGCGCCATATCGCAGACCATGTCGACCCCATTACCGAAGAGTTTTTTTCGCTTAATGTGGGCAAGGAAAACCGCTGGAGTTATACACCACGGCAATTGGAGTTGCTTGAGGGTGCCAAGAGCAAAGCGAAGGAAGCTGGTTTGTGGAATTTTTTCCTGCCTGATGCCGGATCCGGCGAGGGGCTGAATAATCTGGACTATGCCTACATCGCGGTTGAACTGGGCAAGAGTCCGCTGGCCTCGGAAAGTCTCAACTGCAGTGCTCCTGACACCGGCAATATGGAAGTGCTGGAACGTGTGGGAACGGCGGAGCAAAAGCAACGTTGGTTGAAACCGCTGCTGGCGGGTGAAATCCGTTCCGCTTATGCCATGACTGAACCAGCAGTGGCTTCGTCCGATGCGACCAACATCTGTACTTCGGCGGTGCTGGAGGGTGGCGAGTGGGTAATAAACGGTGAGAAGTATTACATCTCCGGCGCCGGTGACCCACGTTGCAGGATCATGATCACCATGGTCAAGACCAGTCCGGATGCCAAGCCGTTTTACCAACAGTCGCAGATCCTGGTGCCCATGGACACGCCCGGGGTCGAAATCGTCGGGCCGATGCATGCCTTTGGCGAAGATTCCGCGCCTCACGGACATATGCACATCCGTTTCAAGAATGTTCGAGTACCTGAGGAAAACATACTGCTTGGCGAAGGCCGTGGCTTCGAGATCTCGCAGTTGCGTTTGGGCCCGGGCCGTATCCACCATTGCATGCGTTCTATCGGCCAGGCGGAAAAAGCGCTGGAGTTGATGGTCAAACGCGCCAGTACCCGTATCGCGTTCGGTAAACCGATTGTCAAGTTGGGCAAAAACCTCGAGGTGGTAGCCCGTGCGCGCATCGAAATCGATGCCTGCCGCTTGATGGTGCTACAGGCAGCCAAAGCCATGGACGTGTTGGGTAACAAGGAAGCGCGCATCTATGTGAGCGCGATCAAAGCGATGGTTCCGGAAAAAGTTTGCAAGATCATCGACCAAGCCATCCAGATGCACGGGGCAACCGGGCTTTCAGAATGGACGCCGCTGGCCAGCATGTACACCTCTCAGCGCACTCTGCGTTTTGCCGACGGGCCGGATGAAGTGCATCACATGGTGGTCGGGCGTAATGAGGTTCGAAAATACGGGTTGTGGTAGTTCAATAAACGCAAGCTGCGCCGCGTTACCTTCAGCGGTGATCGTCCGCTATACCAGCTTGAATAAAATATGCCAGGGAATTTTTGGACCTTTTTTGTTTTGCCATTCCGAATTCTTTATTTCGTCCTCCCGAATTATTTTTATTTCGTCCTCCCGGGCCTGACCCGGCAACCACACCACTCCGTCATCCCGGGCCTGACCCGGGATCCAATACCACGTCAATTATGGATCCCGGCTCGGAGGCCGGGATGACGCCCTAGAGGACACACTGGCAACTTTCTCATGCTTTGAGAAGAGCAGGTGCTTTGATGTACCCACGCACTAAGGAGTACATCCATGAACCTGTCACTTTATTTATTGCTGGCGCCTTCTGCCGATACTGAACAGCCTTCGGGAGTTGACCAGCAGCCCAGGCAAAAGGCCAAGCAAATAGTTGGGCCGAAAGCTAGACAAGATTTTGTTCCGGTATACAACCCGCTCCAAACCAGCAGAGCCGGAAGCAGACGTCTGGTTCAGGCCACTCGCAAACCCATTCTTGCTCCAGCGAGCAAGGCAACCACCTTCCAGTCCATTGGGTTTGGCATGTCAGTTGTCGCCCATGCCCTGGGCTTTCTCACCATAACGGCTGCAGCCCTGTTGCTACTGCGAGTGGCCGAAATGAGTTTGATCTGAATCTTTTCTATCCGGTTTGTCCTTGTGCGGAAGCAGAAGCTATGCAGCAGCAGACTCTTGAGCGACTGCCAGCATGGGGCCTTTCAAAAGGGCCTGCCGGGTAGCGGCTATGATCAGGTCGACCTCGGCAGAGGTGATGCGGAAATGGGGTGTATAGCGCAAAGCGTTGTGGCCACCGTGGATCACGTTGCAACCCTGGATGCGCATGTATTCCTCGGTGGAATCGGCGCCATAACATTTGTACAGCTTGCTGTTGAGCTCCAGGCTGAACAACAGGCCCGTACCCTGCACACGCGTGATGCGATCACCGAGTTCTTTCTGCAAAGCGGTGAGTTTTTCCACAAACTCCCGACCGCGCTCAACAATGTTTTTGCGTATTTCCGGGGTCAATGCTTGCAACACCGCACAGCCCACGTCCATGGCGCGTGGATTGGTGGTCATGGTGTTGCCATAAATGCCCTTGCGATACAGCCCCGCAGCAGGTTGGCTTAAGGCCAGCACCGACAAGGGGTACTGGCCGGCATTGAGCGACTTGGAGTAGGTTTCCATATCCGGCGGAATGGCATCCTGGAAACCGGGGTAGTCAATAATGGACAACACACCATGCGCCCGCAGGCCGGCCTGGATGGAATCTACCATCATCAAGCAGCCATGCTCGGTAGTGAGTTCACGGACGGCATCGTAGAATTCACGACTGATGGCCTGGCCCGGGTTTCCCTCACCCATGACCGGTTCCATGAAGAAGGACTCGATGAACACATTACTGGTTTTAGCCCAATCAAAAATCTGCCGAAGTTGTTCGACGTTGTTGGGCTCAACCGTCAGCAATCGATCCTGGTCACGGAAGCTGGCCAGGTGGCGCACATAGGTTTGCCGGCTGGAGTCAGAGAATTGTGCAGGCCGGTCCGTGCGGCCATGGAAACCGCCACAAAGACTGGCCATGCGAATGGTCTTATTGGCGTGTCGGCCACCTGGGTCGGTCATGAGTTTGGCGTTTACGTCGGAAATTCGGGCAGCCAGGCCGACGGCCTCAGAGCCACTGTTGAGGCACAGGAATTGATTCAAGGGGCAACCATCACTGCGGGTATGGCCGATTTCTTTGACCAGGGCATCGTGCAAACGCTTCTGACTGATGTTCGGTGTCATGACGTTGGCCATAACCTGTTGCTGATTCATGGCCTGCAGGATTTCTGCAGGCGCATGGCCCAGACCCAACATGCCGTAACCGCCCGAGTCATGGATGACCGCACCTTTCATGGTGATGATCCACGGGCCTCGACCAGCCAGTGCGGAGTAGGGCTTCACTGCATCTTCGGGGTAAAAATTGATAAATCCCTGTTGGATGGAAGCAATCTGGCTGTCTTCATCCAAAGCCATAAAATCAGGATCTTCGTTGCACAACTGGTGGAAGCGGGTTACGGCTGCATCAACCGCTTCCTCCAGCCGGTGGTCCAAGGCAGCAAAGCGCACAATGATGGCATCAGCCAAACCACTGGTTTGTGCCTCACCGCCAAATTCACGTAATTCCCGCAATTTCTCAACAATGGGCAGGTTTTGAGTACCCATAAAACAGACTCCTGTGTAAACAACAACACGGACCGGTAAACAGCAATGGGGCCCGCGCGCTTAATAGATTCAAGCTGTGCAGAATACCATAGGGCCTATGGTTTACAGAAACTGCTCAAGCTTTACGCTTATGTTCAGCCAGGGCCCACTGCACATGTTCCAGCACCATTTCCAGCGGATGATCCAGGCGCGCCTTCAGGCCGTTAATGATGTTTGGAGTCGATGGAGCATTGCCCAGGGCCACAGCAATATTGCGCAGCCAGCAGGCGTGCCCAATGCGGCGGATGGCACTGCCTTCGGTGCGTTGTAAAAATTCTTCCTCGCTCCAACTGAACAACTCCAGCAATTGCGCCGCATCCAGCCCGGGTCGGGGTGCAAAATCATCTTCCCGGCTGAATTCAGCATAACGATTCCACGGACAGACAAACTGGCAATCATCACAGCCAAAGATACGATTGCCCATCAAAGGTCGCAATTCAACTGGAATGGATTCACGTAATTCTATGGTCAGGTAAGAAATGCAGCGTCTGGCATCAACGCGATAGGGAGAAATGATGGCCTGGGTCGGGCATATGTCCAGGCAGCGCGTGCAACTGCCACAGTGATTGTTCACCGGCTGGTCGATGGGTAAGGGCAGATTGGTGTAAATCTCACCGAGAAAAAACCAGCTACCTGCGTCCTTGTTCAGCAGATTGCTGTGTTTGCCTATCCAGCCCAGTCCGGCCTTGGCCGCCAGGGCTTTTTCCAGCACTGGCGCGGAATCGACCAACACGCGATAGCCGAAAGTCCCGATCGATTGTTCGATGCGGCTGGCCAGTTTTTGCAAACGCTGACGCATCAGCTTGTGGTAGTCGCGGCCCAGCGCATAGCGGGATATCAGTGCCTGCTCTGGTTGCTGCAGCAAGTGCTCTGCAGATTCTGCCTGCTCCGACAAATAGTCCATCCGCACACTGATCACGCGCAGAGTGCCCGGCAGCAGTTCAGCCGGGCGGCTGCGGCGTGTGCTGTGGCGCTGCATATATGACATCTGCCCATGCAGCCCTTGTTGCAGCCAATCCAGCAAATACTGCTCGTGCTCCTGCAGGTCGATGTCAGCAACGCCCAGTTGCTGAAAACCCAGTTCTGAGCCCCAGCGTTGAATGTCTGACTTTAATTCCTGCAGCTTTTCCTCAGGCCAGCCAGCTACCTTTCCGGCGCCTGGCAGAACGGTAGTCGTTGCAGAGTTGTTTTGTCGATGGGGTTTTGTGCGATTCATCGCTATAATTTTAACCATGAGAAGCCAAGCTGACCGATTGTATACCGCCCAGCAAGTGCAGTTGCTGGATCAGAGCGCCATCGAAGCGCACGGTATTCCGGGAATTGTGTTGATGGAGCGAGCAGGCCAATCGGTTTTCACCGCTGCTTGCGAACATTTTCCAAAAAGTACCCATTGGCTGGTGTTTTGTGGTGCAGGCAATAATGGTGGTGATGGCTATGTGCTGGCGAGGCTGGCGCAGCAGGCAGGAATCAAGGTAACCATCTGTGCGCTCAAACCCGCCAAAGCATTGCAGGGTGATGCAGCAACCGCCGCACAAAGTTGGCTGGAAACGGGTGGTCAAATACATCCCTGGCCACCGGCGGCTGAATCCGCACCCGACCTGATCTTTGATGCATTGCTGGGTACCGGTCTGGACCGCAAACCCGAAGGTGACTTCGCCAGCGCCATCAGTTGGATGAATCAGAATCCTGCGCCGGTTATCGCGCTGGATATTCCTTCCGGTCTGAATGCCGATAGCGGTGTCCCTATGGGCGACGCAGTGAAGGCGGTTTTGACCGTCACGTTTATCGGTAATAAACGGGGTTTGTACACGGCGGACGGTCCGGACCACTGCGGCCAAGTTCAGTACAGCGCACTGCAAACGCCCGCTTCAGTGCAGGAATCCATCAAGGATTCCGGCATCCTGATTCGCCAAAACATCGTCGGGTATCTGTTACCGCGCCGGCCCAGGAACAGCCATAAAGGCTCGTTTGGCTGGGTGCTGGGCATCGGCGGCAACAGCCATATGAGTGGCGCAGTGCGGCTTTGCGGCGAAGCGGCTTTGCGCAGTGGTGCCGGCAAGGTCACTCTGGCTACCATTCCAGAGCATGCGGCCATGGTCAATTTGACCTGCCCGGAGTTGATGGTGCGCGGTGTGAAAAAGGGCAAGGAACTGAGCAGCTTGTTGGAGCAGGTGAATGCCTGTGTGGTGGGTACCGGCCTGGGGCAAACCTCCTGGTCGGAAGATTTGTTCCACACCTGCTTGAAGTCCACGGCACCCATGGTGCTGGATGCAGACGGTCTGAACATACTGGCCCGGCACCATCCGGTGGGTATACGCCATAACCGATTGCCGCGAGGCAATTGGATACTGACACCCCATCCTGCGGAAGCCGGCAGATTGCTGGATTGCACTGCAAGAGAAATCCAACAGGATCGCGTATCAGCAGCGCAACGCATTGCTGAAGCCTATGACGCGATTGTGGTGCTCAAAGGTTGTGGCACGGTTATTTCGCGACCCGATGGGTTTTACGCCATTTGCCCGTTGGGAAACCCGGGTATGGCTACGGCGGGTACCGGTGATGTGTTGGCCGGTGTTATTGGTGCCATGCTGGCGCAGGGGTTGTCAGCCTGGGAGGGTGCCATGCTGGGCGTGGTGGCACATGCCCATGCTGGTGATCTGGCGGCAGCTCAAATCGGCGAACGTGGCATGATTGCATCAGACATAATCGCCCGCTTGCCTGCTGTACTGAATCCTTGAGTAATCCCAACAGGTGGGAAGCCGGCCGGGTGTGGCAATTGCCCGACGAAGCAGCCTTAAGGCAATTGGCCCTGGCCTTTGGTCGTTGCCTGCGCGCACCTCTGGTGATTTACCTGCAAGGCGATCTGGGGTCGGGCAAAACCACTTTTGCCCGGGCGCTGATACAAGGTCTGGGTTATTCGGGCCGGGTCAAAAGCCCGACCTATGGCTTGCTGGAAAGTTACCAGGTTGGTGGTTTTGATTTTTTGCATCTGGACCTTTATCGCATTGAAAACCCTGCAGAATTGGAATATTTGGCTATTTCCGAGCAGTTTACCGAAAACGGTGTTCTGCTGATTGAATGGCCAGAGAAAGCCTTGGAAACCTTGCCTGCCGCGGACATTCGCATGATTTTCAAAGAATCAGGGGAAATCCGCAGTATAGAGTTCGAAGTCAACAGCGAAATGGGCCTGAAAGTGATTGGCTCGTTGAAATCAGCTTGATTTTCACAATTTCTGGCAAATCTCCTTTCTAGTTTAGTTATCTATCTAGCGGTTTTTTAAGTGAAAGTATTGCATTTTCATGATTAAAACTTCATGATTGGACAAACGGAGAGGAAGCTTCACGGAGCAAGTATGCGGAGCTTGAAAATTAGAATGAAGAATCGCCTGGTAATTGCACTGCTGCTGATTCTGTTTGCAGCCCCGGCCTTTGCCGCCGAGGTTAGCGGTTTCCGCGTCTGGACGGACCCGGAAAAAACCCGTGCTGTGATCGATCTCACAGAACGTGCTGAATATCGTGTGTTTACCTTGCAAGATCCCGACCGGGTGGTCATTGACATCGACAACGCGGGGGTTAAACGGGCTCTTGATTTTGAACAGGACCATGCTGGCGTTATCACCAACGTTCGTCATGGCGAGCCGGAACATAAAACACTGCGGGTCGTTTTTGACCTGAGCGCCAACAGCAAGATCAAAAGCTTTATGCTCGATCCAACCGGCCAGTACGGCCACCGGCTGGTGATCGACTTATATCCAGAGGGCAACGCAGCCAAGGCAGCGCCGGTCAAACAGGTTGCCAACCAGGGCGCTACCGATCGCAAAGTCATTGTTGCCATCGATGCCGGTCACGGCGGTGAAGACCCAGGCGCCATGGGCCCCAACCGTACGCGCGAAAAAGACGTGGTGCTGGCTATTTCGCGTGAACTGAAAAAATCCATTGATGCAAAACCCGGCATGCTGGCCGTACTGGTGCGCGATGGCGACTACTACATTCCACTTCGGGACCGCTATGAGAAAGCCCGCAAGAACCGGGCCGACCTGTTTGTTTCCGTGCATGCGGATGCCTTCACCAAGTCTTCAGTAACGGGTTCCTCGGTATTTGTTTTATCCAGCCGTGCTGCTTCCAGTGAATTCGCCCGACGCATGGCGGATAGCGAAAACAGCTCCGACCTGGTGGGTGGCGTAACACTGGGCGACAAAGATGAAATGTTGGCTTCAGTGCTGCTGGACCTGTCTCAAAGCGCCACCATGGAAGCCAGCAACCTGGTTGCCAGCAACGTTTTCAGCAACATGCGCTCAGTCGGGAAAACGCACAAGAACACCGTCGAACATGCTAATTTTATGGTGCTGAAATCACCTGATGTGCCTTCGATACTGGTGGAAACCGCATTTATCAGCAACCCATCAGAAGAGCAACGACTGCGCGATCCAGGCTGGCAGAAAAGGATTGCCAGTGCCATTGCCAACGGCGTGCAAGATTACTTCTATCTCAGTCCACCGCCTGGCACCTGGATTGCTGCCAACCGCCAAGCCATCCGTCATCGTGTCGTCAGTGGCGATACGCTGGGCGATATAGCCAGTCGTTACCAGGTAACCGTTTATCGTTTGCGCAACGCCAATGATCTTAAAAGCGATGTCATTCGGGTCGGTAGCGAGTTGTTGATCCCCACCACCTGAAGCGGGCCAATTTTCCACAAAGCCTTGCAATCTGCCCGGCGCCTGTTAGCGTGCTCGAATGAACTTTTTTGAAGCCTCGTTTGCCAGCGTGATTGCATGACTATCCAGGTCTTACCAGACCATCTGATTAACCAGATTGCCGCCGGCGAAGTGGTTGAACGACCTGCATCGGTGGTCAAGGAATTGGTTGAAAACAGCCTGGATGCAGGTGCCAGTCACATCACCGTCGTGCTGGAGCAGGGTGGCAAAAACCTGTTGCGGGTTAGCGACAATGGTTCCGGTATTGCCCGGGAAGAGTTGGCGCTCGCCTTGCAGCGCCACGCCACCAGCAAGATCGCTTCTCTGGATGATCTTGAGCATGTGGCCAGCATGGGCTTTCGCGGTGAAGCCCTGCCCAGCATAGCTTCTGTATCCCGTATGGAAATTGCCTCGCGCCACGGCGGAGAAGAACATGGCTGGGTGGTGAATTGCCGCAATGGCGTGATTTCCAAACCCCAGCCTCACGCGCTAGCTGAAGGAACCCGTGTTGAAGTTGCCGATCTATTTTTCAATACACCCGCGCGGCGAAAATTCCTGCGTGCTGACCGGACTGAGTTCAATCACAGCGATGCCTTAGTGCGAAAATTCGCTCTTGCTCGCTTTGATGTCGCATTCCAGTTGGAGCACAACGGCCGCCGGGTAGCCTATTACCCTCTGGCGAATACCGAGGCGCTGCAAAAGAAGCGTTTGCGTGCTGCCATGGGTGATGAGTTCATCGACCACGTGGTGGAGATATCGGAGCAGCGAGGTGATCTGTCTTTGCGGGGCTGGGTAGCTGAACCCCGGTTCAATCGGGCTCAGGCCGACCGGCAGTTTTTTTTCGTCAATGGCCGTGCCGTGCATGATCGGCTGATCGCCCACGCAGTGCGCCAGGCTTTCCAGGATGTGCTGTTTCACGGCAGGCATCCAGCCTTTGTTTTGTACCTGGATTTGCCACCCACATTGGTCGATGTAAACGTGCATCCGCAAAAGCATGAGGTGCGCTTTCGCGATGGACGCTCCGTCCATGATTTCCTGTACTCGACCCTGCACCATGTGCTGGCAGATGCAGGCGCTGGATCAGGACAATTGCGTCCTGGCAGTGGTTTACCGCAGGTTGATTCTGTGCAGCAAAATTCTGGCTGGTCCAATAGCCCATCGGCGAACAATTCTTCGTTTGCGCCAGCTTATTCCCAGGCTTATTCCCAGGCTTATTCCCAGGCTTATTCCCAGGGTGCCATTGGCCTGCCGGTTGCCGATCAGATCGCCGCCTACCAGCAGGTGCTGGCGAGTGCACCTTTACAAACACAGCCCTTTGCGACCGGGCAGGATTCGGAACTGCCGCCATTGGGGTTCGCCCTGGCACAACTGCATGGCGTCTACATCCTTTCGCAAAACCGCTCCGGCCTGGTATTGACCGATATGCATGCAGCCCATGAACGCATCACGTACGAGCGCATGAAAACCCGGCTGGAAGGCGAGGGCATCCGCACACAGCGTTTGCTGGTACCGGCCAGCGTGGTTCTGAGCGAAGCGGAAGCCGACGTGGCAGAGGATCACCGTGAGCAACTGGCCAGCCTGGGCCTGGTGTTTGATCGCACTGGCCCGGAAACCCTGCTGCTACGCGAGTTGCCGGCCTTGCTCGCCGATGCCGATGGCGCCGGCCTGATGCGCGATGTGGTGGCAGACCTGGCCCGTGACGGACAGAGCCAGCGCATTGAAAATGAAACCAACGAGTTATTGTCAACCATGGCTTGCCATGGCTCGGTCCGCGCCAATCGCATTCTGGGGTTGGCAGAAATGAACGCTCTGTTGCGCGATATGGAGCAGACCGAACGTTCCGGGCAGTGCAATCATGGCCGCCCGACCTGGGTACAGCTCGACATGGGCATGCTGGACCGCCTGTTCCTGCGCGGCCGATAGCCGTGGCCGCGGTCGCTCAATTACCCCCCGCGATATTCCTCATGGGCCCGACCGCTTCAGGCAAAACCAGCCTGGCAGTTGAGCTGGTCGAGCGCTACCCGGTGGACATCATCAGTGTGGATTCGGCCATGGTGTACCGCGACATGAATATCGGTACGGCCAAGCCGAATGTCGACACGCTGCGCCGCGCGCCACACCGATTGATCGATATCCGTGACCCGGCAGAGAGCTATTCGGCGGCCGAGTTTCGTGCTGATGCACTGCAACATATGGCACAAATAACCCGGCAGGGGAGAATACCGTTGTTGGTGGGTGGCACTATGTTGTATTTCCGTGCGCTGGTGGGTGGATTAGCCGATCTGCCAGCGGCTGATGCGGACTTAAGGGCACGGTTGGAGCAGGACGCAGCAGAATGGGGCTGGCCAGCCTTGCATGCGCGGCTGGCGGAACTGGACCCGGTTATAGCCAAGCGTATCCACCCGAATGACTCGCAGCGCATCCAAAGGGCGCTGGAAGTCATCAGCCTTAGCGGTCGCCCGATGAGCGAGCTACAAACTGAACAAAGCCAGCAGCAGGCTGAAAACTGTAGCTACCGAATTCTGCGGTTGGTGGTCTGCCCCGACGATCGGGCGGTTCTGCACCGGCGCATTGAGCAACGCTTTGAACAGATGCTGCAACAGGGCTTTGTTGAAGAAGTAAGAGCCTTGATGGCGCGTGGTGATCTTGACCCAGCTATGCCAGCCATCCGTTGCGTGGGTTATCGCCAGGCCTGGGGCTACTTACAGGGTGAAGTTGACCAGTCAGAAATGCTTCGCAAGGCCCAGGCTGCCACCCGCCAGCTCGCCAAACGGCAATTAACCTGGTTGCGGCAGGAAACCGAAGCCCTGTGGTATGATCTGCAGCGGGAAAGCGCGCGAAAAACGGTGCTGCTGGACTTCGATCGATTCCTTGAATCATGAGTCGGTAGCACCAACATAAGTCGTATCTCGCGTCGTAGGGTCGAGCGGCGGAGAATGAAACCAAAAAAAAGGAGAGAACGGCCATGACAAAGGGTCAATCATTACAAGAACCATTTTTGAATGCGTTGCGTCGTGAACGTGTTCCAGTTTCCATCTACCTTGTTAACGGCATCAAACTGCAGGGACAGGTCGAATCTTTTGACCAGTTCGTGGTATTGCTGAAGAACTCTGTCAGTCAGATGATCTACAAGCACGCCATTTCAACCGTTGTTCCGGCTCGTAATGTGCGCGTATTTGACGAGGACGATGAGCAGCAGGATTAATTTTGTTTGACCGGGCGGAGCGAGGCGATCGTGCGATCGTGCTCCACCCGGTTTTCCGTTCTACCGGGCCGGAATACTTAGACGAATATCAGGAACTGGCGCGCTCCGCCGGGGCCGAGGTTGTAGGTGTTCTGACTGCTCCCAGGGATAGACCGGACGCCCGCTATTACGTGGGTAAAGGCAAGATTGAGCAACTGGTTGCGCTGGTGAAGGAATCTGAAGCTGACCTGGTCTTGGTCAGCCAGGCACTCAGTGCAGTGCAGGAACGCAATATCGAAAAAGCCTGTGGTTGCCGTGTGCTGGATCGCAATTCGCTGATACTCGACATTTTCGCCCAACGCGCCCAATCCTATGAAGGCAAACTGCAGGTTGAGCTGGCGCAATTGCGTCATCTTTCCACTCGGCTGATTCGGGGCTGGACCCATCTGGAGCGGCAAAAAGGCGGTATGGGCTTGCGCCGCCCGGGTGAAACCCAGTTCGAAACCGACCGCAGATTGATCGCAACGCGCATTAGCCAGTTGAATGAACGGCTGGATAAAGTTGCCAGTCAGCGCGAACAGAGTCGACGTCAGCGGGTGAAATCCCGCCATCCTTTGGTCGCATTGGTGGGTTATACCAATGCGGGCAAGTCTACCTTGTTCAATTTGCTTACCGGCGCTGAGGTCATTGCCGTGGACCAGTTGTTCGCTACCCTGGACCCTACCGTGCGTCGCCTGGAAGGCCTTTCCTGCGGCGAAATCCTGTTGGCCGACACGGTTGGTTTTGTCAGCGATCTACCCCACGAACTGATTGCTGCTTTTCGCGCCACTTTGCAGGAAGCCCGTGAGGCGGATCTGCTGCTGCATGTGATCGACGCCTCTGATCCCTACCATTCCGAACGCCAGGCCGATGTCGAGGAAGTTCTGGAATCCATCGGTGCGGCGGACATTCCGGTGATACGGGTGTTGAACAAGATAGATCGCAGTGGCCAGCCAGCGCAAAGCCATGCTCACGAAAACGGCCAGGTGCATACCGTTGCTGTGTCGGCATTGAGTGGCGAAGGCATCGAACTGCTTAAACAGGCCATGAGTGATCATTTGTCTGGCAGCAGGTTCGTTCACTGGCTAGAACTGCAGGGCAAGGATGCACGATTACGGGCAGCTTTGTTCGAACTGGGTGCTGTCAGCGAAGAGCGGATTACCGACAATGGCGCCTGGTTGTTGCATGTTGATTTACCTTTGGAAACCGCCCAGCGACTGGCGCGCATGCCAGGTAATGGTGGCGCGGCCATAGAGCAGCAACTTTTGAATAATAATTTGCCCAAGAATTTGACGGCGGCATAAGCTGCCAACTGAACGTACAATAGATTGCCTTGAAACATGGCCCCTTGAACCCAAGCTATGCTGGGCGTCTTATTTTTAACCCTACATACCAAATTGAGCTGATGCAATACTGGAGAAGTTGATGCCCTGGAAAGAACCTGGCAAAGGTAATAAAGATCCGTGGAATTCCGGTGATCAACCACCTGACCTGGATGAAGTTTTTCGTAACGTGAATCGCAAGTTGAAGTCGATATTCGGCGGTGGCGGTGGTCGGAATTCGGAATCCAGCAGCGGTGGTAGCGGTGCCGGTGGCATCCTGTCCATCATCGTGATCGCGGCGTTATTGTGGGTAGGTTGGAATTCAGTCCACATTATTGATCAGGCAGAACGTGGCGTTGTGTTGCGTTTCGGTAAATACAATCGAACGCTGGATCCTGGCATCAATGTGACTTTGCCCAGCCCGATCGAGAGCCTCATGACGGTCAACATCAGCAATGTACGTTCAGTCGAAGACCGGGGCCAGATGCTGACCGAAGACGAAAATCTCGTCGAGCTCGATTTCACCATCCAGTACCGTGTGCTGGAAGCCCAGGATTTCCTGTTCCGCGTGCGCGACCCGGAGCTGACCCTGCAATCTGCAGCCGAAAGCGCCTTGCGGGAGTCGGTGGGAACCAATCGCATGGATACCATTCTGGCGGGTGCCGGTCGAGAGAAAGTAGCGCAAGACACCGAGCGGGCACTGCAGGAGACTCTGGACCTGTACGAAGCCGGTATCCAGGTGACCGAATTCACCCTCAGGGATGTCAATGTGCCACTGCAGGTACGTGATGCCTTCTCGGATGTGAATAAAGCCCGTGAAGATCGCCAGCGCTTTATCGAAGAATCGCGGGTACACGCCAACAGCGTGGTGCCAGAGGCCAGAGGTCAGGCGGCACGGATTCTGCAGGAAGCTGAAGGCTACAAGCAGTCCACCATTGCGCTGGCCGAAGGTCAAGCCATGCGTTTCGACCTGGTTTTGGCTGAATATCTCAAAGCGCCGCAAATTACCCGCAAACGCTTGTATTTGCAGACCATGGAAAGTGTTTTGGGCAGTTCTTCCAAAGTGTTCCTGGATGCGCAATCCAATGGCAATGTGCTGTATCTGCCGCTGGATAAAATGGTGGGTGCGCCGGATTCATCGGGCGGCTCAAACATGCCACCGCTGGTCACGCCGCAATCCGGCCAGGACAGTAATGGCAGCTCATCATCCAGTCGGACACCACGCAAGGAGGGTCGGCAATGAACAAGACAATAATTTTGATAGCGGTGGTGATACTTGGGATTCTGGGTCTGTCCAGCATGTTCGTTGTGTCTGAAACTGAGTATGCGATAAAATTTCAATTGGGCCGCATAGTGAAAGCAGACTATCAGCCTGGCCTGCATTTCAAGTTGCCGTTTGTGAACAATGTGCGCAAGTTTGACCGGCGCATACTGACCCTGGATACGCCCTCTGAATTGATGCTGACTTCCGAACAGAAATTCGTCAACGTGGATTCTTTCGTCAAGTGGCAGATCAAAGACGTATCCAAGTTCTACATCTCGACTGAAGGTATGGAGTTACGTGCGCTCAATCGCCTGGAACAGATCATCAAGGACAGGATGCGGGCACAGATTGCCAGCAAAACCCTGGTTGAAGTGGTGTCGCAGGAACGTGTGAACATCATGCGCGGTATCCAGGAAGCCGCCAGCATCGCCACCGGCGATGAGTTCGGCATCGAAGTTCTGGATGTGCGTATCAAGTCGATTGAACTACCTGAAGACGTGCGTGAATCGGTATTCCGCCGCATGGCCACTGATCGGCAGAAAGAGGCCAATCTGTTGCGCTCCCAGGGTCGCGAAGAGGCTCAGGCCATAACCGCCAATGCAGATCGGGAAGTGCAGGTCTTGCTGGCTGAAGCCGAGCGGGATGGCCAAACCATGCGCGGTGAAGGCGATGCGCGTGCGACCGAGCTTTATTCCAAGTCCTATGGAGCAGATGAAGAATTCTATGCCTTCTATCGCAGCCTGGAGGCTTACACCAAGGCCTTTGGTGGCAACCAGGATGTGATGGTGCTGGACAAATCGTCGGAGTTTTTCAATTATTTTGGCAACGAGTCGATTCAGTAAGCTGATTCAGTAAGCACAGATAGGGGCTGAAGTCCATGATGCAGGACCTGCTGAGCGCGTTTGCCTTGTTGCTGATCATTGAAGGTTTGATGCCAGGCATTGCACCAGCAGCCTGGCAGAAATACCTGGCAGAAATCATTCGCATGAATCCGAAAACGGTACGGGTTGCTGGTATCGTCAGCATGCTGGCGGGAGCCCTGCTGCTGCAATTTCTGCACTGATCCAATTCATAGAAAACTAACCCTCCTGCCGCATGGCTCGAGAAGAAATCATGAAGAAAGCTTACTGGAATGAATAAAAGCGTAGTGGTACTGGGTACCCAATGGGGTGATGAGGGCAAGGGCAAAATCGTTGATTTACTCAGCCACGATGCCGATGCTGTGGTGCGTTTTCAAGGCGGCCACAATGCCGGCCACACGCTGGTCATCGCGGGTGAGAAAACCGTTCTGCACCTGATACCGGCGGGCATTTTGCAGCCGGGAGTAGAGTGCCTGATTGGCAATGGTGTGGTGTTGTCTCTCAAGGCCTTGAAGAAAGAGATCGAAGTATTGGAGCTCCGCGGCCTGGATGTGCGCTCGCGCATTCGAATTTCCCCTGCGTGCGCCATCATCATGCCGTATCACGAGCTGCTGGATAAGGCGCGTGAACTGGCGCGTGGCGACAAGGCAATAGGAACCACGGGTCGCGGCATTGGACCGGCTTATGAGGACAAAGTCGCGAGGCGCGGTCTACGCACTTCCGATCTGCTCAAGCCTGCCAGTCTGCAGGACAAGATCGAACCGGTATTGGATTTTCATAATTTCGTACTGCAGCAGCGCTTTGCTGTTGAGCCTTTGGGCCTGAAGCAGGTAACAGAAGAAGCCGTAGAGCTGGGTGCCTATTTCAGTCATATGGTAATCGATGTAAGCCGTCGCGTGCATGAACTGCGGGCCCAGGGTAAACGCATCATGTTCGAAGGTGCGCAGGGTAGCCTGCTGGATATCGACCACGGCACCTATCCCTATGTAACCTCATCCAACACCACTATTGGCGGTGTTTGTACCGGCGCAGGCGTTGGTCCCAATGCCATCGATTATGTTTTGGGTATCACCAAGGCTTATACCACCCGCGTGGGCGGTGGCCCATTTCCCACCGAGCTGTTCGATGACAATGGCAAGCATATGGGTAAAAAGGGTGCTGAATTCGGTGCTACAACAGGCCGGGCGCGTCGCTGTGGCTGGCTGGATGCAGTTGCCTTGCGGCGCATGATCGAGCTCAATGGCGTGAGTGGATTATGTGTCACCAAGCTGGATGTGCTGGACGGGCTGGAAGAATTAAAAATCTGCACGGCCTATAAGCTGGACGGTGAGGTGCTGGATTCCATACCCATCGATGCAGATCGCTGGCAGGATATCGTGCCCATCTATGAAAGCTTTCCAGGCTGGTCTGAACCTACGGCTGGGACTACCGACATGGAGGCTTTGCCGCAGGCGGCGCGGAACTACATCGAAGCCATGGAGCGCCTGGTGGGCGCGCCGGCGCATATTATTTCTACTGGCCCAGAGCGCAACGAGAACATTATTCGTCAATATCCTTTTGCTTGATAAAGTGACTTGCCTTGCTTGCACAGAGGTATAGAATTCAGTTATTCGAGTTCGTTTAAAGGAGGATGTATATGAGCAACAAGGAAATGAAGGTCAAGAAGGAAGCCAAGAAAAAGCCGGCTTTGACCATGAAAGAAAAGAAAGCGGTCAAGAATGCCAAGAAGGCTTCAAAAAAATAGTAAAAAAAATGCCCCGCATGCGGGGCATTTTCACTTTTTCTTCTTCTGTGCTCTGTTCTTACTGGTCACTGTCTGGTTCCCGGAACCTATCTTTACGTAACCATCAATTCTGTCGACAGAAAACGGTGAAACATGATCTAGTGTCCCTAGTCCTAGGACAGAGGACGCGACGGTGAGGAGACCATGAAAAGTCAGGATATATTTATATTGCTCAAGCTTGTGAGCTTGTCTCGGCGGGAGGAATCCGGCGCGATGCCGGCGGCAGTTGGCTCCGCTAATATAAACGCAGTCAGTGATTGCTATTCTGCCAGGGGGTTAGCGGCGACCTTGGGTATTAGTAAAACGGAAGTGAACGCTTCGATCAATCGTAGCATCGCCGTTGGTATGGCAAAACATGACCGAATAACGGGCCATCCCAAAGCGAATAGTCGCGCTCTTCTTGAATTCATTTGTCATGGCTTGAAGTATGTTTTTCCTGCCAAACCAGCAGAGATAGCCAGAGGTATCCCGACGGCCTTTGAAGCACCCGCATTAAAGGGCGCGCTTATGAGCGCCGGGGAATACATTTATGTCTGGCCCGATGCTAAAGGTAACGAGAAAGGTCAATCTGTTAGCCCTCTGTTTAAAAGCGTACCGGAGGCTGTAAAAAAGGACTCGCTGCTTTATGAGTATTTGGTATTAGTCGATGCCATACGTTTGGGGAACCCTCGTGAGTCGAAGCTTGCTATTAGCATGCTTGAAGATAGACTCAACTCCCCATGAGCAGCGCCTGTGACCAGCTAGCAGGCATGATAGAAACGGTTGCCAGGGCTTTGGGTGATGATCTTCTCAGAGAGGGGGCTTTTGTCGGTGGCTGTAAAACAGGCTTGCTGATTACCGATGAATTCATTAAGGAAGAGGTGCGTTACACCGATGATGTTGATCTGATTATCAATGTTGTTGGTCATGCCCAGTGGGTCGTGTTTCAAGACCGGTTACGCGATAAAGGATTTCGGGAGTCCATGGAAGATGATGTTATCTGCCGCATGCGCCTTGGGGAGCTAAAAGTTGATTTCATGCCTGATGATGAAAAAATTTTGGGATTTAGCAACCGGTGGTATGAAGCCGCCCTGGAGTGTGCTCAAAATTATCAATTGAAGGATGATCTGACAATCAGGTTGCTGACACGGCCGTTTTTTGTAGCAACCAAGCTTGAAGCCTACCTTGGACGTGGCAATGACGATCCTCTGGCCAGTCATGATCTTGAGGATATTCTCAATCTCGTCGATGGCCGGGAAGCGCTTGTCGCGGAGATTGCGGATGCTCATGCAGATGTCCGCGACTACATAGCCGAACAAGTCAGTTTTCTGCTGGACCATAGAGACTTTGAATATGCCGTGCAGGGCATCGTGCGCGGCAGTCCGGGCCGGGAAGATTTGATCTTAGAGCGTCTTGAGGCGCTAAAGGCCATGAAAGGAAGCAATTAGTTAAAAAAATGCCCCGCATGCGGGGCATTTTCACTTATTTTTCTTCTGTGCGTTCGTTCTTGTTATTAATCCTGCAACGGACCGCATTTCCCGCTTGAAACTGGTGCCCAGAAGAGGACTTGAACCTCCACTACCTTGCGATAACTAGCACCTGAAGCTAGCGCGTCTACCAATTCCGCCATCTGGGCTTTAGAGGGCAGAGGCTTAGGGGAAACCTCTGCCCGGGGTGGTTCGAGGAAAGGGGGAACCTGCGAACCGGTGCGTACTTTAGTGATTCGCACCCTGACTGTCAACCAATAAATAGGCTTATTACTATCTGATTTTCTGCTATTTTTTGAATACTTAAAGCAACCCGGAGTGCGTTGAGGCCTGATGAATCAGGCTACAATGCGCTTCCCTGCACGAATTAGACCTGTTTCATGAGTAAAGACCAGAAAAATACCCAAGATCAACATTCCGGCGGCCACATTGATGCCGAGGCGCCAGAGCGCCAGGACATACTGGATTTGCTCACCGATCAGGGGCGCCCATTAAAGCGCAAAGAGATCACTTCGCGCCTTGAAGTCGAGTCGCCGGATAGCCGGGAAATCCTTCGCCGCCGGCTAAAAGCCATGTTGCGTGATGGCCAGTTGGTGAAAAGCCGCAACAACAGCTATGGCCTGCCGGAAAAAATGGACCTGGTGCGTGGTCGCATCAGCGCCCACAAGGATGGCTTTGGTTTCCTCATACTCGAGAGTGGTGATACCGATTTATACCTCTCGCCCCGGCAGATGAAGCAGGTACAGCATGGCGACCAGGTACTGGCCTGTGTTACCGGCGTGGATGATCGCGGCCGTCGTGAAGGTGCCATCACCGAAGTATTGCAACGCGCCCACCAGAAAATCGTCGGCCGTTTTGTGCGCGAAAGTGGCGTTTGCCTGGTGGTGCCGGATGATCCGCGCCTGACCCAGGACGTGTTGATTCCGCTGGATGATACCGCTGGAGCCAAGCCGGGGCAGGTGGTGGTGGCGTGGATCGTCGATCCTCCGTCAGAACACAAACCGCCGGTGGGCAAGGTGGTAGAAATACTGGGTGAAACCGGTGCTCCGGGTATGGCCACGGAAATCGCCATCCGTAATTTCAGTTTGCCGCATGAGTGGCCAGAAGGCGTTGAAGCGCAGGCCGAAGCGTATGGCTCCAGTGTGCCGGAAGAAATGAAAGACGGTCGGCGTGATCTGCGCGAACTGGCCTTGGTGACCATTGATGGCGAGGATGCGCGTGATTTTGACGACGCGGTCTTCGCCCAGCGGCGCAACAACGGCTGGCGCTTGGTCGTGGCCATTGCCGATGTCTCCAGCTATGTGCAAACCGACACCGCGCTGGATGAATCGGCGCTGGAGCGCGCTACTTCTGTGTATTTCCCTGGTCGGGTTATTCCCATGCTACCCGAAGCGCTGTCCAACGGTCTGTGTTCGCTGAATTCGGAAGTCGACCGGCTGTGCCTGGTTTGCGATATGTCTATCAATGAAGATGGCAAAGTCACGCGCTCCCGGTTTGATTCCGCCGTAATCAATTCCAAAGCCCGTCTCACCTACAACCAGGTGTGGAACTGGATTACCAGCGGCAAGGAAGAAATCCGGCCTGGGGCCAAAGAGGTTTCGCAATCCCTGCGAGACCTGTATAGCCTGTACAAGGCCATGCGCAAAGCACGCACCAAGCGCGGCGCGATTGATTTTGACAGTACCGAAGTGCGCTTTGTGTTCGATGAATCAGGCTCGGTGGCCGATATCCTGCCATATGAGCGCAACGATGCGCATATGCTGATCGAAGAATGCATGATCGCGGCCAATGTCGAGGCTGCCAACTTTTTGCAACAGAACGCCATTCCCGCGCCGTATCGCACGCATGAGCCGCCGCAGGAAGCCAAGATCGAAAACCTCGAGCAGTTCCTTAAAGGTTTGGGGATACGCAAAACCTGGAAGGAGCAACCCGAGCCACGCGATTTTGAAGCCATTGTGCAAAGCATCAAGGGCCGCGACGACGAAGCCCTGATCATGGCCATGTTGTTGCGCTCGCAAAGCATGGCGGTTTATCAAGCCAGCAACGGCGGGCATTTTGGTCTGGCCCTGGCGGCCTATGCGCACTTTACCTCGCCCATTCGGCGTTACCCGGATTTGCTGGTGCATAGAGCTATCCACCATGTGCTGCAACACCGCAGCGCCAAGGGTTATCGCTATAGCGAAAAAGATATGGTCAAGCTCAGTGAGCATTGTTCGTTTTGCTCGCGGCGCTCTGAGGAAGCCGAGCGTGATGTCAGTGAGCGTCTCAAGTGCGTTTTCATGGAGCGTCATATTGGTGATGAATTCCGCGGCCAGGTGACCGGCGTTACCTCGTTCGGCCTGTTCGTGGAGTTGTTGCAGAATCGTACCTCGGGGCTCATACACATCACCTCCTTGCCCAATGACTATTATCACTTTGATCCCATCTCGCATCGCCTCACCGGCGAGCGGGCGGGACGCGTTTTTCAATTGGCGCAACGTGTGAAGGTGAAGGTTGCCGGAGTCAATATCGATGATCGTAAAGTAGACTTCACCCTGGTCGAATAAGGTTTTTGACGTATGGCTGAAAAAAAACTGCAATGGCTGATCGGCATTCATCCCGTTTCTTCCGCGTTGGCATCAGGCAAGCAGGGCATCAGCCGCTTGGTACTGGCCAAGGAAGCACACAATCCACGCGTGCTGGAACTGGAAGAGCTGGCACGCAAGCAAGGTATCAAAGTAGAGCGTAGCTCGCGCCGCGAGCTCGACCGCATCTCCGAGGGCGAACGGCATCAGGATGTGTTGGCAGAAGTTGCTGCCACCAATACCTGGGCCGAGTCGGATTTGCCGGCACTGCTCAATCGTATCGAAGGCACGCCGCTGATCCTGGTGCTGGACGGTGTACAGGACCCGCACAACCTCGGTGCCTGTTTGCGCACCGCAGAGGCTGCTGGAGTGCATCTGGTCATCGTACCCAAGGACAAGTCAGCCAGTCTAACCCCTGTCGCGCGCCGGGCTGCAGCCGGGGCTGCAGAAGTGCTGGATATCGTGGTGATCACCAACCTGGCACGGGTGCTGCGATTATTGAAGGACAGCGGCATCTGGCTGGCCGGAGCAGCCGATGAGGCCGATCAGGAAATTTACCAGGCTGATCTGAAAGGCCCCTTGGCTTTGGTGATGGGCAGCGAAGGCAAAGGTCTGCGCCGGCTTACCGTGGAGCTGTGTGATTTTCAGCTACGCATACCCATGGCAGGTTCGGTCAGCAGTCTGAATGTATCGGTAGCCACCGGGGTGTGCTTGTTTGAAATCATCCGTCAAAGAAGCGCTTGATCAGGCGACTTTGTAGGCGGCTTGGGAGACGACTTATGAGTTTGCATCACCATTTCGAAGTCCGTTTGCCGGCCTGGGTGGAGCCATTCATCGGCCATTGGCTGAACGGTGGAGGTCCCCCGCTGGATACGCTTGAGCATCGCATGTTGCTGGCCATTGCGCTGTCAGCAGAAAACGTCAAACAAAGCACCGGTGGACCTTTTGGTGCCATTGTGGTGAGCCAAGAGACTGGCCATCTGGCTGGAATAGGCGTGAACCTGGTAACGGGCAGCGGCTTATCAGCCGCACACGCCGAGGTGGTGGCGCTTAGCCTGGCGCAACGTTCGGCAAAAAGCTGGGACCTGGGATCGACTGCACCCATGCAATTAATCAGTTCCTGTGAGCCCTGTGCCATGTGCCTGGGCGCTGTGCCCTGGTCGGGAGTAGCCAGTCTGGTTTGCGGAGCCGATTGCATCGATGCGGAATCAGCGGGCTTTGATGAAGGCGACAAACCACTCAACTGGACACAAAACCTTGCGGCTCGTGGCCTGGATGTCAAAGTCCATGTGCTGCGGCAGGAAGCCGCTCGAGTGTTGCAGGAGTATGCTGAGATGGCCGGTGAAATCTACAACCCGACTCGTGGCCAGGAATAATTCATGAGTTTGAAAATCGCTTTGGCACAAATCGCTCCGGTTTGGTTGAACCGTGAAGCCACTTTGACCGAGGTCAGGAAGAATATTGCAACCGCGGGCGCGGCCGACGCGCAGTTGGTGGTGTTTGGTGAAGGGCTGGTACCGGGCTATCCGTTTTGGCCGAAACTCACGGGTGGTGCTGTATTTGAATCACCCAAACAGAAAGAGCTGTTTGCTCACTACGCTGATAACGCCGCAGACATTGCCAAAGGTGACCTGGATTCCTTATGTGAAGCTGCACGGCATCAGCAGATCGCGGTGTATTGTGGAGTGATTGAAAAGTCTTCCAGCCGCGGCGGCTTTAGCCTGTTTGCCAGTCTGGTATACATCAATGCACAAGGCGAAATAGGTTCCGTTCATCGCAAACTGATGCCCACCTATGAAGAAAGACTGGTTTGGTCGCCGGGTGACGGCAATGGCCTGCGGGTGCACGAATTGGGCGAATTCCGTGTCGGCGGCCTCAATTGCTGGGAAAACTGGATGCCTTTGCCGCGCGCTGCGTTGTACGGTCAAGGTGAAAATCTGCACATTGCTGTATGGCCGGGCAGTGAGCGTAATACGCACGACATCACCCGCTTTATTGCCAAAGAATCACGCTCTTTCGTGGTGTCGGTCAGTGGTCTGATGCACCGGGATTGGGTATCTGATGACGTCCCCTTCGCGGCCGAAATCAGAGCCAAGGCTGAGCCATGGCTGAGCGATGGTGGATCCTGCGTGGCGGGCCCGGATGGACAGTGGGTGCTGGAGCCGCAGGTAGGGGAAGAGGGCATCTACTATGCCGAAGTTGCCATCGAAGATGTGGCCCGTGAGCGGCAGAACTTTGATCCGGCCGGGCATTACTCGCGCCCGGATGTCACGCGCCTGAAAGTGAACCGTAAACGGCAATCGACGGTTCGATTTAGTGACTAAATGAGAATTTGAATAGATGCATGGCAATTTTTAATTGGCTGCATTTAGTATTTATGAAGATCCGGTAGTGTCCCAACGCCCAAATGATGAGCCTGCTTAACCTGCTGGTAGCAAGTGCAAAAGAGATGAATATTTCTTGCTTCGATTTGAACTGGACGCGCCCGCTCTGGGACCTTGCGAAGAATCACTTCTCGGGGACGGTTACCCGCTATTCGGCGCGCTCTACAGCGGCGTGATGGCGGTTGCCGTTTTCCGGGCTGCGCTGCCAGCCACGTTCCCGCGGGAACGCCGACGAGCTGTTCAAGCTGAATCAGAATCGGGCCATTCGAATCACGCCGAAATCACCACAAAGCCACTGGATGGGGGAAAAAATGGATGATCAACTGGCGGTTGAGGGGCTTCTGTTCAGGGAGTAGCAGCCGCTTGGGCCACTTTGTTTGATTAATTTTGGGATGCTAATGAAAGTAAGAAAACATTTGAAAAAGAAGATATTTTCAAATGTTTGCATTAGTTCATGATCTGGAATTCCCAGTTTTAAAAATTACAGCTTGCTTTTCAAAGTAAGTCAGATTCAATACAGAGGGACATCAATTCGTGACTAACCAACTAGAGATTGAACTGCGTAAGGGGGATACGATGAAAATAGGAATAATTTTTACAGTTTTATTTGCAATTTCTGCTTGCACTAGTTCGCACGTTCTCACAGGAAAACACGTGCACCAATTGATCCAGAAGGAGTAAAAATTTACTCGGCTGCGCCGGCGGGTTCAGAGCAGATCGCAATTCTTAGCGCTTCTAGCCAGGGTTCCTGGGCGCTTAAAGGTCAGCAAAAAATGAATGAAGTTGTGGATGATTTGAAAAAGGAAGCAGCTAAACTTGGAGCAAACAGTGTTGTTTTTTCAGGTGTGGGAGATAACTCACACCTGTCATGACATACGATGCATCAGGCAGAACTTCATGGGCAGGTAACGCTCAGCACAAGACAGGGCAAGCTAGGGCAATCTATGTCGCAGAATGATCAGGTTGTCTGTGACCACGGAGTTTAATCCAACGTGTTCTTTCGATTTTTTGAAATTAACAGAAAAAATCTTCAGGCGCGGGTAATTTCCGCACGTAATTCGTCCAGGTAATCGCGCATGATGGCTACACGACGCTGCGCTTCGGCCTTGCCGCCTTTCGTTTGCATCATGGCGGGCAGTTTGAACAGCTTGGTGTAGAAATGATCGATGGTGTACTGGCCATCATCTGGCTCGCGCGTTTCGCAAAAAGGATCGTCAGCAGCACACAGTGATCGGTTCAGTTTGCCGCCCACCAACAAGCAGCGGGCAATTCCAATCGCGCCTAAAGAATCCAGCCGGTCACCATCCTGCACCACCTGTGCTTCCAGGCTGCGTGTGGGAATAGCGGCAGAAAAGCTGTGCGCTTCTATGGCGTGCCGCACTGCATCCAGCTTTTCTTGCGGATAACCGATGCCCTGCAGGAATTTGGCGGCAGCCTCAGCGGCCAGTTGTGAGCCCTTTGAGCGTAGCGGACTGTCCTTGGCAATGGCCACGCAGTCGTGCAACCAGGCCGCGGGCAAGGTGATCCAGGCATCGGCAGATTCCTCAACCGTCAGCCGGTCTACGTTGCGCACCACGCGACACACATGGCCCAGGTCATGACCGGAGTCGGCCGGTACTACGCCGGCAATAAACTCCGCGCACAATCGTTCCAGTTCGGACAGATTCATGAAATGATTGTTGACCTGTTTCAGCGTTTGTTGTCACGGGGCTTGGCGACAGTTCGACGGCCTGCGCCTGCAGGTGACCCAGGTTTGGAGACTCGTTTCTTGCTCGGCTTCTCGATGTCAGAACTGCGAATGGTTTGTTTGCCCCGACCAGACCTTCTGCCGCCAGCGTTGGCCCAGGGATTTCCTGACTCGCGTTTCTCATTGGAGGCGCGCGGGTCGTTAGCCCGATGGCGGGAGCGATCTCCCGGCGCACCTCCCACATATTCAGGTCTTGCGGCCTGAAGGCTCAGCTCCGGTGTGACGTGCACCAGACCCACGTCTTCCCGCAGCACCGTGTGCTCGTTTTCGCCGATCTCATGATAATGACCTACTTTCAAGCCTTTCGGCAGTTTTGCGGCTCCGTAGCGCACCCGTTTGAGCCGACTGACCATATGGTTCATGGCTTCCCACAGGCGCCTGACTTCGCGGTTGCGACCTTCCAGCAGGGTAACCTGGTACCACTGGTTGGCTGACGCGGCCGTGGACGGCCCACCCATGCGCTGCACGTCATTGAAGTGCGCCGGGCCATCATCCAACTCAACTCCCTGCTTTAACTGCTCAACCTGTTCATCACTCACCAGGCCTCGAACCCGGCAAACGTATTCCCGATCGACCTGGTTGGAAGGATGCATCATGGCGTTAGCCAGTTCGCCATCAGTGGTCAGCAGCAACAAACCGGTGGTATTGATATCCAGTCGGCCGACCGCAACCCAGCGCGCATCCTTGAGAAAGGGCAGGCGATCAAACACCGTGGGCCGGCCTTCCGGGTCTGAACGGCTGGTGATTTCACCTTCGGGTTTGTTGTAGATCAGGCTGCGGTGTTGTGACTGTTCATCGACTACCTTCCATTCCTTCTCGCCCCATTGCAGGCGATCGCCCAGCTTGATGGATTGGCCAAGAGTGGCGGTGGTGCCATTGAGCTGGATTTCACCTTGCCGAATGTGTTGCTCCAAAGCGCGGCGTGAACCCAGCCCGGTGGCGGCCATGATCTTGTGCAAACGGGCCGGCTGCGCCTGCAGTTCTTCAGTAGTGGGTTCTGCTGTATGAGGCTTTTGACTGTGCCGTTGATCAGGGCGTTTGCGACGATCAGGCTTGTAAGGGTTGCTGCGCTCTCCCAGTTTCTTGGGCGCGTTCGCTCCGGCCGACTTATTGCGGTCAGGCTTGTAAGGGCTGCTACGTTCCCCAGTTTTCTTTGGCCCGCTCGCTGCAGCCGGTTCGCGTCGGTCAGGCTTGTGGGCCTTGTTGCGCTCCGCCGGTTTCTTGGGCGCGTTCGCTCCGGCCGACTTATTGCGGTCAGGCTTGTAAGGGTTGCTGCGCTCCCCAGACTTTTTCTGGCCAGCCGGCTTGCGGCCGCCTGAATCAGACCTGTTTTTCATGGTCGTCTTCGTGTTCTATGTTGTCATCGTCGTCATCATCGTCTTTGTCATCGTCGTCGTCATCGTCATCGTCGTCGTCATCTAAGTCTTCGATGTCGTCGATCTCATCCAAATTGATTTCGCTGCTTTCGCCAGCAGCAGGTTCATTTTCGTCTGTCTTTGCTACACCATCATCTGCTGGGCCAGTGCTCTCGGCTGATTCAGTGGTCTCCTCGTGGTCGCCATCCTCACTGGCGTTGGCACTATTGGCAGCTTGGCGGGTATCGAAATCAAACTCAGGTTCGAGATTGGCCATATCGCGGATTTCAGCCAGGGTAGGCAGATCATCCAGACTGGTTAAATCGAAATAATCCAGAAAGGCCCGGGTGGTGCCGAACAGCGCCGGTTTGCCGGGTACGTCGCGATGGCCCACTACCCGTATCCACTCGCGTTCCTGCAACGTGCGAACAATATTGGAGCTGACCGATACGCCGCGCACTTGTTCAATTTCACCGCGGGTAATGGGTTGGCGATAAGCAATCAGCGACAGGGTTTCCAGCAAGGCGCGTGAATAGCGTTGCGGCCGTTCTTCTGTCAGGCGCGAAATCCACGGCATCATTTCCGCACGGGTTTTCAACCGATAGCCGGAAGCGACTTCTTTCAGTTCAATCCCGCGGTTTTGCAGATCATGCGATAACTCTTCAAGAGCCTGGTTGATCTCGGCTGGTGTGGGCACATCCTTGCCTTCAAATAAGCCAACCATTCGCGCCACGCTCAGCGGCTCGCCTGCGGCCAGCAGTGCGGCTTCCAGTATATGCTTCAGTTCTGGCTGGGATGCTGTGGCGGTTTGCGGCATGAAAGACATTACTCCTGCAATAATCCCTGATAATTCGTTTCTGAGTTCAATTTATCACCGGCGCTTCGGCACCTGGACGCTTGATATAGATCTGGCCGAATGGCTTGTGTTGCAATAAATCCACCAGCTTCTCGCGCAGCAATTCCATCAGCGCCAGAAAGGTAACCACTACCCCCATGCGTCCTTCTTGGATAGTAAACAGATTGGGGAACTCGATATAGGATTCCTCCCGCAACCGATCAATGATGCGTGTCATGCGTTCCCGTACCGACAGGGTCTCCGACTGGATATGGTGGTGGGTAAACAGCTCGGCGCGGCTGAGTACATCACGCAAGGCCCGAAGCATTTCCTGCAAATCGATCTCGGGCGGCACGCGGATTACCTCGCGGTCTTCCACCAAGGCTTCCAGCACCACGAAATCGCGTTCCTCGCGGGGCAGTTCGTCCATGTCTTCGGCAGCCTGTTTGAAGCGCTCATATTCCTGCAGACGTCGTACCAGTTCGGCCCGCGGGTCGTCTTCTTCGCCTTCTTCGGTTCTCGGCCGTGGCAGTAGCAGGCGTGACTTGATCTCGGCCAGGATCGCAGCCATCACCAGGTATTCAGCAGCCAGTTCGAACTGCAGCTCTTTCAGCAGATCAATATAGCTGATGTATTGCCGGGTAATTTCCGCAATCGGAATATCCAGAATGTCCAGGTTCTGTCGGCGAATCAGGTAGAGCAGCAGGTCCAGAGGCCCTTCAAAGGCATCCAGTATGACTTCCAGCGCATCCGGTGGAATGTACAGGTCCTGCGGCATTTGAGTGAAAGGCTGACCTTGCACTATGGCAAAGGGCATTTCCTCTTGCTTGACGGATTCTGGCGATTCCGGCGTGATTTCGGGGCTGATGGCTTCCAATTGGGTACCTGACGACATTTTCTGACGAAATTTCCTGGCGACTGGGCTGGCGCTCAGAAGTCTAACACGCCCCGACCCTGGCGCAGGATCACCGGCGATGAGTCGGTCATGTCGACGATGGTAGAAGGTTCCAGCGGGCAGTAGCCGGCATCGACGAATAGGTCCAGCAGGCCATGTACGGCGTCGAACAAGTCTTCGGTGTCGAGAATTTCTTCATCCTGCTCGGGCAAAATCAACGATGAGCTGAGCAGCGGCTCATCCAGGGTTTGCAGCAAGGCCTGGGCCACGCTGTGCTTGGGTATACGAATGCCTATGGTGCGGCGTTTCTTCTGCTGTGCCCAACGCGGTACCTGATTGGTAGCAGGCAAAATAAAGGTAAAAGGCCCGGGTGTGAGCTGGCGGATGTAACGGTAAGCCCAGTTGTCAACTTGGGCTAACTGGCCCACATCAGACAGATCGCGACAGCAGTAAGTGAAGTTATGGTTCTGGTTGAGCTGGCGCAGCCGAATGACGCGCTCTTGCGCACGGCGATTGCTGGCCCGCCAACCCAGCGTGTAGCCGGAATCGGTAGGGTAGGCAATCAAACCGCCACGTACCAGCACGGCCACCATGTGGTCGATATGTCGCGGATTAGGGCCTTCGGCCCGGATTTCCAGTCGTTCACTCATGATGTTTTATTTTTTGGTGTCTGTTATTCGTTGTGTTCATGCCACAATCGATAGGTGTCTTTAAGGCGGCATTCTAATGCAGGTGGGGCGTGCGTGACAGCGGGTTTTAGCTGATCGGCCTCCTACAATGACATTGCCTCTTGCAGGAGCGCGCTCTGCGCGCGAATGATTGGCTGATCGGCGATGGCTCTCGCACATCCATGGATAGCTCTCGGGCATCCTCGGCAACTGCTCCTGCGTTGCTCTACCTCCTGCATCCATGCAGTCGTGCACAAAAGAGCGGCCTCCTACAAAAAATAAGGCAAACTTGTGTCTGACTGCTCAGGCTTCTAAGCTGCCGGTCTGTTTCGTTACGTGAGGATTTTCAGATCATGTGGTATGTCATCTACTCGCACGATAAGTCCGGTAGCCTGCCAAAGCGCTTGCAGGCCCGCCCGGAGCATCTGGCACGCTTGCAGGACTTGTTATCTCAAGGCCGTTTATTGCTCGCTGGTCCTCGGCCCGCCATCGATTCAGCGGATCCAGGCCCGGCTGGTTTCCAGGGCTCATTGGTGGTTGCCCGCTTTGATTCATTAAAAGATGCCCAGGCCTGGGCGGATGCCGACCCCTATATCGCTGCCGGAGTTTATGAAAAGGTAGAAGTCAGCCCCTTCAACCGGGTATTGCCGCTATGAGCCCAGCACCGGAGTTGACCGCGTCTCGAATAGAGATCATGCGTGACAAGCTGCAGCAAGCCCTGCAGCCCACTGTGCTCGAGATAGAAGACGAAAGTCACCACCATGTTGGTCACGCCGGTGCCCGTGATGGGCGCGGGCATTTCAAGCTGCACATCGTTAGTGCTGAATTTGCAGGCTTATCGCCGCTGCAACGGCACCGTCTGGTTTACGCCGCTTTGGGCGACCTGATGCAAACGGATATCCATGCTTTAGCTATTGAAGCTGAGCTGCCCATTTGAAAAGCTAAACAAATTTACTGATTTCCAGATCACGAGAAATTGCCCTACAACAATTCGGGTAATTTTCTGATGATGGTGAATTTTGGCTATGCGATCCTGCTCTTGTGTCAATACTTCATAACAACTTATTTGCGACTAGCAACTCTCAATGCAGAGTTGACGTTATGTGGTTCATTGAACTACAGTTGACTTCGACGGCTGCGAGTTAATGCAAACTCTGGTCCCTGTAGGCACTTTTGAACATACAGCTCTTCGATTGCTGGGTAAGCTTGGCTTTGATGAGATGCTGAAGCTTTTGGCGAGGAGACCAAAAGCGGGCAGAATTATCCAACCGACGGGCGGGCTGCGAAAAGTACGAATTGCGCAGCCAAACAAAGGTAAAAGCGATGGATGACAAACTGTTCAAGGAACTTGACGCTAATCTTCAAGAAGCCGTTAAGGTTGTAAGTGGAAGCGCGGTTGTGAAATCAGTCTATGTGGTTTTAAGCCCGTCTGAAATCAAATCCATTCGAACCGGTGTTGACATGTCCCAGGCCGATTTCGCGCAATCCTTCCAACTGTGTCTCGACACGCTGAAGGGTTGGGAACAAGGCAAACGCAAACCTGATTCCGCGGCGGCCAATTATCTACGAATGATTCAAGCTGACCCGCAACATGTTCGACGCGTACTTGCCGCCTGATCAGGGTTTTTGGCCGTTCCAGCCTTTCGCGGTATGTTCTACAACGACAGTGGTGTAAACCCCACCGCGTACGTTGAACTCAGCGGTCAGGCGCACAAAGCGCGGATCGGTTGCGGTTACCAGGTCATCCAGGATTCGGTTAGTCAGATCTTCGTGAAATCCGCCCTGATCGCGGTAGCTCCACAGGTATAATTTCCAGGATTTCAGCTCGACACAGCGCTGATCCGGAATATACTCCAGCAGCAGGGTGGCGAAGTCGGGTTGGCCGGTCTTGGGGCAGAGACAAGTAAATTCTGGAGTTTCAATCTGGATGGTATAATCCCGCGACGGTTTGGGATTGGGAAATACCTCTAATTCAGTGCTGGGTTGGGTACTCACGGTAACTCCTTAAAATTAAATAAAAATTCCAAAAACATAATAGTTAACGACGCAGTTTAGCGAGTTCATGAAACAACATTCAATGCGGCAGCAGCCCGGAACGCGGCTGACAGGCCAGATACTGACCATGGCAGACACGAAAAATCAACCGCATCTCAGCCACTTAAGCTGTGTAGCAAAGGCTGGAGTAGCCGTCGAATGAGGCTGACAGCAGTCAAGTTGGCGGGCTTCAAATCCTTTGTCGACCCGACGACTTTCTACGCGCCGACTAACCTGACCGGCATTGTCGGGCCCAATGGTTGTGGCAAATCCAACATCATCGATGCGGTGCGCTGGGTGATGGGCGAAGCCTCGGCCAAGATGCTGCGTGGCGAATCCATGGCTGACGTGATTTTCTCCGGCTCATCTACCCGCAAACCGGTGGGTACCGCCACAGTGGAACTGATGTTCGATAATTCCGATGGTCGTGTCGGCGGTGCCTATGCCGGTTACAACGAAATTTCGGTCAAACGGCAGGTAACACGCGACGGAATCTCGTTGTATTTCCTCAACGGCAGTCGGGTGCGTCGCAAGGATGTGAAAGATCTGTTCCTCGGCACCGGCCTGGGTTCTCGCAGCTACTCGATTATCGAACAGGGCATGATTTCTGAGGTGGTTGATGCCCGCCCGGAAGAAATCCGGGCTCATCTTGAAGAGGCGGCCGGAATTTCCCGATACAAGGAACGCCGCCGCGAAACTGAAAACCGCATCCAACATACCCGTGACAATTTGGCGCGTTTGGCGGATCTGCGCGACGAGGTAGGCAAACATTTGAATCGTCTGCAGCGCCAGGCAGCCGCCGCCAATCGCTATCGCAAGCTGAAGCAGCAAAAACGTGAATTGGATTCGCGTCTGCTGACACTGCGCTGGCGTGATCTGAAAGCCGCAGCCGAAAATGGCTTGCAAGGTCTGGCCAAGTTGGAAACCAGCTTGCAGCAAAGCGTGGCGGCGCAACGTGCAGCCGAAGCAGTGCTGGAAGAAATCCACCAGCAGCAGACTCTGTCCAACGAGCAATTCAGTGAAATCCAGGGCGAGTTGTACACCGTAGGTGGCGAAATTGCCCGGCTGGAACAGGCCATACGGCATGCCCGCGAATTGCACGCGCGGCAAAAATCAGAATTTGAAGAAACTTCGAGTGCACTGAACGATATTGAAAAGCACATCGGGCTGGACCGCGCCCAGGTGGAAGACCTGACCCGCTCGCTGGCGGAAGCCGAGCCGGCCTTGAAACAGGCTCAAGGCGTGGAAGAAGCCGCCAATGAGACCTTGCAGACGGTGGAAACCGAAGTGCAGGCCTGGCAGGAAAGCTTTGAACAGCATCATCAGAAGAGTGCGGATGCACAGCGCCAGGCAGATTTGCAAAGAGCTCAGATCAGCAGTCTGGAGCAGCGCATGTTGCAAAACGTGCGGCGCATGGAAACGCTGCAACAGGAAACCGTCGGTGCCGATACCGCTGATATGTTGCAAGCCGTTGAGTCACTGGACCGGGAAGCCAAGCAACTGGCTGAACAGGACAGCCAGCAGCAAGCTGCGTTGGATGCCATTCGCCGCGAACTCAGCCATCGCCAGTCAGCTTTGCGTGAGGCGGAAAAAGCCGCGCAGCAGCAGCAGCGCGATCTGCATACTGGTGAAGGCAAGCTGGAATCGTTGCTTTCATTGCAGGCCGCCGCACTGGCCGCTGGCGACAATCAGGATTGGTTAGCCGCGCATGGGCTGAACAAGGCACCACGGCTGGCCAAGCTGATTAAGGTTAAACACGGCTGGGAAGCGGCCACCGAAGTGGTTCTGGGTCATTGGCTGCAGTCGGTAGTGGCCGATGAAGATGACGACCGGGTGCGGGCGCTGGCCCAGTTGGACGATTCTGTTATCGACTTGGTCGATGGAGCTTGCGGCAAGGTAGCAGCCAAACCCGGCAGCCTGGCCGCTCAGGTCAGTGGTCCAGATGTGGTGGTGAGGTGGTTGAATCAGGTGCGTTGCGCCAATTCTCTGGAGCAGGCCTGGAATGACCGGGCACAACTGCAAGAAGGCGAGTCGTTCCTGACCCAGACCGGCGAATGGTTGGGCCAGGGCTGGATCCGAGTGGCCCATGGCAAGCCGGGTGAAGAAGGTATGTTGGCCCGGGAAAAAGCCATTGCTAACCTGCGGCAGGAATTGGATGAACTGGGTCCGCAAGTGGCCGCAGCACAACAGCAGATGGAAACCGAGCGTGAAGCGCTATCGCAACTGGAACAGAAAATCCGCGATGACCAGGTAGAAGCCAATAACCTGCATCGCCGCCGGAATGAGATTGAGGGCCAGGCGCAAAGCCGCCGGGCCAATATCCAGTTGCTGGACAAGCGCCAGTTAACCATTGCCACCGAAAATACCGAGTTGCGGCAGCAATTTGAGCAGGACGAAGCCGCTGTCAAAGAGGCGCGTGGCGCGGTAGAACAATCAGTTGAAGTCATGAACACCCTGCAGCAGCAGCGGCAACGGCTGGACAGCCAGCGTGCAGATCTGTTGCAACGCCGCGAAACGGCCCGGTCTGAGGCCAGGACGGCCCGCGAAAATCGCCACGAATTTGCCCTTAAAGTTGAATCGCGCCGGGCCAGTCTGGATTCCCTGACTCAATCCCTGCAACGCATGGACACCCAGCTCAGCCAATTGCAGCAGCGCTATGTTAACCTCAGCGAAGAAATCGCCAAGGTGCAAGATCCGCAACAGGCGCACAGAACAGAAATGGACGCTTTGTTGCAACGCCGGGTGGAAACCGAAAAGCGCCTGGCCAATGCCCGCGCTGGTTTGCACGAGCTGGAAGAGAAATACCGGCAGAAAGATGGCGAACGCCAATCCTCGGTGCAGCAATCGGATGAAATTCGCGAACAACTGGAACGCTATCGCCTTGCGCAGCAAGAACTGGAGCTGAACACTCGCACACTGCAGCGGCAGGTGGAAGAACTCGGTGGCAATACCACAGAAATAGCTGAACAGATGCCCGAAGAAGCGGACGCTGACGAATGGGCCAGAGAGCTGGAAGATTTACAGGAAAAGATCATTCGGCTGGAACCGGTGAACCTCGCAGCGATTGAGGAATACGAAGAAGAGAAGAAGCGTAAGGACTACCTCGACGCCCAGGATGCGGATCTGTGTCTGGCACTTTCTACTTTGGAAGAAGCCATTGCCAAAATCGACCGCAAAACCCGGACCCGTTTCAAGGAAACCTTTGAGAAGGTGAACAAAGGAGTGCAGGAAATTTTCCCGCGCTTGTTTGGCGGAGGACACGCTTATCTGGAACTGACCGGCGATGACATGCTCACTACCGGTGTCAGTATTATGGCCCGGCCACCCGGCAAGCGGGTCAGTAGTATTCACCTGCTATCCGGTGGTGAAAAGGCCCTGACGGCTGTGTCTTTCGTGTTTTCCATATTCCAGTTGAACCCGGCACCTTTCTGCCTGCTGGACGAAGTGGATGCACCTTTGGATGATTCCAACGTGGTGCGTTTCTCCAGTATGGTTAAGGAAATGTCCGAGACAGTGCAGTTCATCTACGTGACGCATAATAAAATCACCATGGAAATGGCGCATCAACTGAGCGGTGTCACCATGCGTGAACCGGGCGTATCACGCCTGGTGCAAGTGGACATTGATGAAGCTGCCAAACTCGCTGGGCAGGCGTGATTAGCTAAGACGGTTAAGAGATTTGCAGATGGATACAGCAACTTTAAGATGGATCATTATTGCTATCGGGATCATTATCCTGGGTACAATTTTCCTGTTTGGCAATCCTGAAAAGAAGCAGAAGCCACGGGCGTCGCGACGCAAGCCGACAACGGATGGGGCCGGCCGGCTTGAGCCCACTCTGGACGAATCAGAGATTGAGCATGAGGCTGAAACCGCTGAGCTACTGGAGTTGCAGGGGCAGGGTGAATTGCCCATGGACAAACCCCCGGGCCGGATCGAGCCTGAATTGAAAGCTGTGCCGGAGCCGCGCAAACCTCCAAAGTCGCAAAAGCCCGCGGGTCCGCCACCAGAAAAAATTGTCACTCTGTTCATTCTCGCAACGGATAAACAGGTAATAAACGGCACCGATCTGCTGCAGGTCGCTTTGAAAACCGGTCTGGAACTGGGTGATATGGATATCTTTCATCGCCAGGCAGATGGCAGTGATACGCCAGTATTCAGCCTGGCCAATGCGCACAAGCCCGGCTATTTCGACAAAGATGCCTGGAACAGCTTTGAAACCAAGGCCCTGGTGGTATTTCTTACCTTGCCCGGGCCAATGTTGGCACTGGATGCCTGGGATACCATGCTGGCTTCCGTCAAGCGCATTGCCAGTGTGTTGAATGCAGAATTACACGACGAAGAGCACCAGCCACTGACTCGTCAGAAGGAAGGCAAAATCCGTGAGGAAATGCGCCATTTTGACCGTGAACGTGCCCGCAAGGCTTTGCTCTGAGGCTGGACTATAGTGACTGCTAGTGAGTCAGCCTTCAGTTCGCAACAAGCCGCTGCACAGATAGCTGAACTGCGCGAGCAAATTGAAGGCCATAACTACCGCTATTACGTGCTGGATGAACCCAGCATTCCGGATGCTGAATATGATCGCTTGCTGCGCGCATTGCAGCAACTTGAAGACGATTTTCCTGAACTGCTTACGGCAGATTCGCCGACCCAACGGGTAGGTGCTATTCCTGCAGAAGGCTTCGACGAAGTTCGACACCGTTATCCCATGTTATCGCTGGCCAACGCTTTTTCGGCTGAAGAGACCAGTCTGTTTCACCAGCGTGTGTTGAAAGGGCTGGAAACAGAGCATGTGGAATATGTGGCTGAACCCAAGCTGGACGGGGTAGCCATTTCACTGCGCTATGAGAACGGTAAACTGACACAAGCGGCCACTCGGGGTGACGGCAGCAGCGGCGAAGACGTTACTGCCAACGTACGCACTATTCGCGCCATACCACTTTCATTACGGAGCAGGGGCTGGCCGCAGGAAGTTGCAGTTCGCGGTGAGATCTACATGCCATTGGCGGGTTTTCTTGCCTATAACCGAAAGGAACGCGAGCAGGGTGGCAAGGAACTGATCAACCCACGCAATGCGGCTGCGGGTAGTTTGCGTCAGTTGGACTCATGCCTAACAGCCCAGCGCCCGCTGGCGTTTTTTGCTTATGCTGCCGCAGCGGATCAGGGATTAGCTACCAATCAGTATGATTTGCTGCAGCAATTACGTGAATGGGGCTTTCCGGTTAATCCGGAAGTGCGTTTGGTGCAGGATGACGTCGGTTGTGATGGCTTCTACGAAAACCTGGCAGAACGCCGGGCTGCACTGGCTTATGACATCGATGGCGTGGTGTTCAAGGTCAACCAGAAGCGCGATCAGGAAACCCTGGGATTCGTCAGCCGTGCGCCACGTTGGGCCATAGCGCGCAAGTTTCCCGCACAGGAGGAAATGACCCGCCTGTTGTCCATTGACGTGCAAGTCGGTCGCACCGGAGCTTTAACGCCGGTAGCACGCCTGCAGCCGGTATTTGTCGGTGGCGTAACCGTGACCAACGCCACCTTGCACAATCTGGATGAAATCCGCCGCAAGGATGTCCGGCCCGGTGACTGGGTGGTGGTGCGGCGCGCCGGTGACGTCATACCGGAAGTAGCCCGCATGGTGCTGGATAAACGCCAGGGCGAGCCGGTTGAGTTTCAAATGCCCACCGAATGCCCGGTATGTGGATCTGCCGTTGAGCAACTGGAGTCCGAAGCAGTAGCGCGTTGCACCGGCGGCCTGTTCTGCCCGGCACAGCGGAAGCAAAGCCTGATGCATTTTGCTTCAAGGCGGGCGATGAATATTGAGGGTCTGGGCGAAAAACTGATCGATCAACTGGTGGAAAGCGGCTTGGTACATACTCTGGTCGATTTATACCGTTTGGATCAGGAGCAGTTGTCCGGTCTTGAGCGCATGGGGGAAAAATCGGCTTATAAACTGGTAACGGAAATTGCCAAAAGCAAATCGCCGGAGCTGGGTCGTCTACTGTTCGCACTGGGTATCCGTGAGGTGGGCGAGGTGACCGCACAATCACTAGCACGCCAATTTGGTTCGTTGCAGGCACTGGCTGAAGCCAGTCAGGAAGCCCTGATGGACGTTCCGGATGTGGGGCCGGTAGTCGCCAGTCATGTATTTGCCTTTTTCCAGGAGCCACATAACCAGCAGGTATTGGCTGACCTGATGGCTGAGGGTGTGCAAGCGCTGGCGGTTGAAGAGTCAGGCGAAGAACAACCTTTGGCCGGACAAATCTGGGTTTTAACCGGCACCCTGGCCATGCCAAGAACCCGGGCCAAGACGCTGCTGGAATCGCTGGGTGCAAGAGTGACCGGCAGTGTTTCGGCTAAAACCAGCGTGCTTCTGGCGGGTGCCGATGCGGGCTCAAAATTGCGCAAGGCAGAAACGCTGGGTATTGAGGTTGTGGACGAAAAAGTCTTTATTCAGTTGCTTATCGGCCATGGGCTGGATGCAACTTAAACGCATCTACTGACTTGAAAAACATTTTACTGGTCATGAATCCACAGGCCGGCGGTGGACGCGCTGCAAAGTTACTGCCTGCCATTGAACACGAGCTGGGCCAGCATGTCAGCCAGCAGCAGGTTTTCTGCAGCAGTGCTTCGGCCAGCATTCGCAACTGGCTGGGGCAGAAAAACCTGAATGGTATTGATGCCGTAGTGGCTGCTGGTGGCGATGGTACTTTGTTCGAAGCCGTGAATGGTCTGATGTGTCACTCACTGCAGTCACGCCCACCGCTGGGCGTATTGCCCATCGGCACGGGTAACGCCTTCAGCCGTGATCTTGGCCTGCAGGCTGGTGATTGGCAATCCGCATTGGAGCTGATTTTCAAAGGCGAAACCCGCCAAATCGACCTCGGGCAAATTGATTGTGCTGCCGGGCGAATTTATTTTCTGAATATTGCCGGCATGGGCTTTGTGGTTGACGCGGGCCTCACGGCGCGCAGACTGAAACACATTGGTCACAGCGCTTACACGCTCTCAGCTTTGTGGCAAACGCTGAAAATGCGCGGTCACCGCCTGCGCATCGAAGTGGATGGCAGGCTGATTGAACAGGACAATCTGTTTGTAGAATTATCCAATTCGCGCTACACCGGCACCTCGTTTTTGATGGCGCCAGGTGCGAGGCTGGATGATGGGCTACTGGACCTGACCTTGCTGCGCAGATTGCCCAGAATCAGGCTGTTGCGGCTGTTTCCAACCATCTACTCCGGCAAGCATGTTGATTATCCGGAAGTGATGGTGGTGCAGGGCCGTGAATTCAGCATCATTGAGCCCACTGACTATCCCTTGATGATCGATGGGGAGTTTGTCGGCACCACTCCAGCCAGAATACGTTGCCTGCCCGGAGAGCTCAGAATTTTTGCCTGATCAGTTTCGCTTGATTGGGCCGAGGCGATATTACGGGCAAAGAAAAGCCGGGCATAACCCGGCTTTCCAAAAAAGATCAGGAACTTATTTTGCTTCGTATTTGAATTTCTGACCACCTACCGAAGCTTCATACATCAGGCCGCCGCCCACGTTGGTGAAAATCGCTACACCTTTGTTGTAAGAAGCATCAGCCGACGCGCCGGCGGTGGCAGCTACAGCAGATACCTGTGCGCCTACCTCGAAATTGCCGCGCTGGAAATCATCAAGGGCGGTCTGGTCGTAAAAGAAAATGAATTCCGAGTAGACCTGGCCACCCAGTTGCAAACCGATGCTGAGCTGGCTCAGCGACGTATTGCCTATGACCTGGTTGCCTGAAATAACCAGGCCTTTACCATATGCTCCACCGATACCTATTCCGCCTTTTCCCACCTTGGGAAAGACAGCATAACCGGCTGAGTTATCAAACCAGTCCTTCATACCGGGATCTTTTTCAAGCAAGCCGAGAATTGCGGTATGCACTTCCAATTCAGATTTGTTGGACAGATCGGGTTCCCATGCCTGCACTGTTGAAAACCAT
The DNA here is from genome assembly GCA_034440115.1 of Lysobacterales bacterium. GTDB lineage: Bacteria > Pseudomonadota > Gammaproteobacteria > Xanthomonadales > SZUA-36 > JAWXBM01. Next base: position 51,438 of record JAWXBM010000107.1, read on the forward strand.
GCAGTAATCATGAGGCCTGTCAATAACAGACGGGACTTGCGCATATAAATCTCTCCTCGGGGTTTGTTGTGCACACCTGAGACAGGGTTTCCCTGACTTGGTTCCGGTGCTGCTGTCTTAATCGTGGCGCGACATCAAACGGCAACGGTGCTCGCAAGATGTTCCATTGACCGGTAACATCATCACGCTAAAGGCCAGGCTTGCTGGCCATGGTAATCGCAATCCAATGCCCAGAAAAGTGATCATTACCTGCGCTGTAACCGGCTCCATTCACACTCCGACCATGAGCCCGCATTTACCGCTGACTCCAACCCAAATAGCAGACGCTTCCATTGCAGCCGCTCATGCAGGTGCTGCCATTATTCACCTGCATGCCCGTCAACCCGATACAGGCGCACCCAGTGCAGACCCTGAACACTTCATGCAGTTTCTGCCACGCATACGCGCCGCGTGTGATGCGGTGGTGAATATTTCCACCGGCGGCAGCTCCCTGATGAGTCTGGATGAACGGTTGGCACCAGCGCGACGAGCGGAGCCGGAAATGTGCTCATTGAACATGGGCAGCATGAATTTCGGTATTTTCCCCCTGGCCGAACGCTATTCCGATTGGCAGCACGACTGGGAACCCAAGCTACTGGGTGCCACCCGCCGTGTTCCTTTCCGCAATACCTTTGAAGATATTGAAATGATTCTGGATGACCTCGGGGGCAACCGCGGAGCGAAGTTTGAATTTGAATGTTATGACATCGGCCAGATTGAAACGCTGGCTTATTATTTGAAGAAAGGCAGGGTGAAAGCACCCTTGTACGTGCAGTTTGTAATGGGCGTTCTCGGTGGCATGGGCGCCAGCCCGGAGAATTTAATGACCATGAAGGCGGCGGCCGATCGCTTGCTGGGCGATGCCTATGAATTTTCCGTGCTGGCTGCCGGCGGGATGCAGATGAAGTTGGCCACCATGGGTGCCGTGTTGGGCGGCAATGTGCGGGTTGGGTTGGAAGATAGCCTGACCATTGCGGCCGGCCAGTTGGCTAGAAGTAACGCAGAACAGGTCAGCAAGATACGGCGAATTCTGGCAGAACTGGGGTTTGAATCGGCCAGCGCAGTTGAAGCACGCGAACGATTACAAACCAAGGGGCGGGAATCGCAGGCCTTTTGAGAGTGGCATAAATCCACTGTCCAATTTCTGTTCAGCACTAAGGAGACAAACAATGAAACTTGGCATCGGCATCATGCTGCTAGCGCTGTTGGCGTCACTTAACACGGCACATGCTGCCCGTGAGCCGGTGCTGAAGCAGATCGACGTACCGCACGATTACTACTTCCGTGAAATGTATTTGCCCCAACTGACCAGCGGGCCTTCGTCGCTGGCGTGGTCACCGGATGGTCAACATCTGGTGTATTCGATGGCGGGTAGTCTTTGGAAACAAGGCATCAATGACACAGTAGCTGAGCAGTTGACCAACGGCCCCGGTTACGACTATCTGCCGGACTGGTCCAGTACCGGAAAAATTGTGTTCTCCCGCTACCATGCCGATGCGCTGGAGTTGCACCTGTTGGATCTGGCCACCGGCAAAGTGCGGCGGTTGACCAGCAACCAGGGTGTTAACCTGGATGCGCGCTGGTCTTCTGATGGGCAGCAGCTCGCCTGGATATCCACCGCAGCTACGGGTCGTTTCAAATTGTTCACCGGTGATTTTCAAGGCAAACCTGGCAAGGAAACCCTGGATGGCAGAATGTTGCTGGCTGATCGTCTCGAGCCACGCGATCGTTATTACTACAGTGCATACGATCATGAGCTCAGCCCAAGCTGGTCGCCTGATGGCAAAGAACTGATCTACGTTTCGAATCCGAATGAGATCTACGGCAGTGGTGCTATCTGGCGACGCTCGGCAGACGGTCAGGGTGAGGCTACCCTGGTGCGTGATGAAGAGACCAGCTGGCGCACCCATCCAGACTGGTCGCCGGATGGCAAGCGCGTGGCTTATTCCTCTTACCTAGGACGACAGTGGCATCAGCTGTGGCTGACCACAGCTGCCGGTGGTGGCGATCCTTTGCCACTGAGTTATGGTGAGTTTGATATCACTGCCATTCGCTGGTCACCTGATACCAGCCAACTTGCGTACGTTTCCAACGAGGCGTTCAACACCAGTATCTGGATACAGGATGTAATCGGCGGCAAAAAACGAGCTTTGAAAGTCGACTCGCGTATTTATCTGCGCGAACAGGGTCAACTGGTACTGCAGGTGACCGATGCCAATGGCGATCCCGTGTCAGCCCGTGTATCGGTGACCGGCAGCGACGGCCGCAGTTATGCGCCTGACACAGCACGAATGCATGCCGATGATGGCTTCGATCGGAGCCAGCTAAACGAAGAAGTCCACTATTTTCATGTGACTGACGAACCCATATCGCTGACCATTCCTGAAGGGAATACTCAGGTCAAAGTCTGGCGCGGACTGGAAAATTCCATCGTCAGCCAGACCATCAAGTTGAAGGGTGGCGACACCGACTATCGAAACATCGTTATTCAGCCACTGGATTTGCCGGCGGGTTGGTCGCAATGGCACAGCGGTGATTTGCATGTGCATATGAACTATGGCGGAACCTACCGCAATCAGCCTGCCGATTTGGTGGCGCAGGCCGAAGCGGAAGACCTGGACCTGATGTACAACCTGATCGTCAACAAGGAACAACGCATTCCCGATATCGCTTTCTTCTCACCTGAGCCGGATCCGGCTTCCAGCCAGGCTTCCCTGTTGCTGCATGGCCAGGAGTATCACACCAGCTACTGGGGTCATATGGGCCTGCTGGATTTGCAGGAACATTATTTGATTCCGGATTATGTGGCTTATCCGAATACCGCGGCAGCCAGTATTTTTCCCGACAATCCGACGGTGGCGAATTTGGCTAAAGAACAATCAGCATTAGTAGGATATGTGCATCCTTTTAATAAGCCGCCGGACCCTGCTACCGACGAGCACCTGACACATGCTTTGCCGGTTAGCGCGGCCCTGGGTTCGCTCGATTACCTTGAAGTCCTGGGCTTCAGTTGGCACCGGGAAACTGCTTCCGTTTGGTATCGCTTACTGAATTGCGGCATGCGTCCGGCCGCGGCGGCGGGCACCGATGCCATGGCCAATTACGCATCCTTGCGCGGGCCAGTCGGGCTCACTCGTGTTTACGTCGATACCGGTAACGAATTGGACTTCTCCAGTGCCACAGCCGAAGAACGTAAAGTTGCCTGGCTGAATGGGCTGCGTGCCGGCCGGACTATGGCCACCAATGCGCCTTTGCTGGGATTTGAGTTGGACGGGCAGGGCCCCGGCAGCGAGATCACATTGGCCGCAGGCCAGAAGCTCGATTACAGCGGCTTTTTGCGCTCCATGGTGGCTGTGGATCATCTGGAAATTGTGGTCAACGGAGCGGTCGTACGCAAGCTGGATTTAAGTAAAGGTGGCCGCAGTTCTGATCTCAGAGGCAGCCTGGAGATTCGGCAGAGTTCCTGGGTGCTGCTGCGTGCCTGGAGTGATGGCCCGTCTGTCGATGTGCTGGATATCTACCCTTATGCCACGACCAATCCGGTGTTCGTGCAGGTAGCCGATCAGCCCATGCAATCAAGTAAAGATGCCGATTACTTTATGGCCTGGATTGACCGCATTGCCGAGTCAGCCGAAGCACACCCTGACTACAACAGCACAGCGGAAAAACAGCAAGTGATGAATCATTTATCACAAGCCAAAGCACGGTTTGAGCAGTGTCGTGAATAGGCAGATGGGCTAGCGCTTTCAGGCCGCATAAAACAGGTCTGGTTGCTCTTCTGCGCTGTGTTGAGTCAGTAAAGAGATAATCACCAAAGTCGGCAGAGAAACCAGCCAGCCCATCCAGGAAGCGCTGAAACCATAAGGCTCGCCTGCCAGAGTCCAGACCACAGCGCTGCTGCCGCCCAGCAACATGCTCCAGAAAGCTCCTCTGGCCGTGGTGCGGCGCCAGAACAGCAAACCCAGCATAGGGAAAAACAGGCCCGGCAGCGTGCTGCCAGTAGCGAACAGAGGCCATTCAAAGGGTATGCCGGTTAGCAGGAAGGCCCGCCGTGGGGTTTTTTATCACGCGCGGTAATGCTGCGTTGCAGGGCGGCGATGGAAATAAACCAGATCGGTAGGCGACGCAAATATCCTGCCCAGCGTTTTACTTCAGGCACCAGCAGGAAAGAGGCAAGAATCACGCTCAACGCTGAGGTGGCAGTCAGCCAGGAACCGGATATGCCGATGGTAAAACCCAGACCCACCAGGGCGATGCTGAATCCCCATACTACCAGCACTCAGTCAACAGGAAGTCAGCCGCCTGCTTGACCCGCGAGTGTTGCTGCTTTCATGATGTGCAACTTGAAAGTTAAGGTAACGACATGAAAAAAGGAATCAGCCGGCGTGATTTTCTCAATGGAACCCAGGTTGCCCTGGGCGCATCCTTGCTGACGCCATGGTCGGAGTTGTTTGGTAACGATATCGGTGTTTTTCATTCCGACACGAACTATTACCCACCCGGCCTGAGTGGCATGCGTGGCAGCCATGATGGCAGCTGGGAAACCATGCATGCCCGCGTGGCAGGTGGCAGCTGGGACGCCGGTGAGCCCGATGAGCAATACGACCTGGTGGTCGTTGGTGGTGGAATTTCTGGCCTTTCTGCTGCCTGGTTTTATCGGCAAAGGCAGCCGCAGGCGAAAATTCTGATTGTGGAAAATCACGATGACTTTGGTGGCCATGCCAAGCGCAACGAATTTATCGTCAATGGTCAGACCCGCATTGGCTATGGTGGCACTGAGGCTATAGATACGCCCTCATCCTTTGGCCCGCCTGCCATGGATTTGCTGCAGAAAATTGGTATTCGACTGGACGCGTTTTATGAAGCCTATGACGCTTCCATATATTCACAACTCAATCTGTCCCGTGGCATTCTGTTTGATCAGCAAACCTTTGGCCAACAAAAGCTGGCGGTGGGCTATGCGCTATTGCCCTGGAATGAATTCGTTCTTCGAACACCCCTGAGTGAGCAGGCCCGCAAAGACCTTATACGTTTGCAAACCAGTACTGAGGATTATTTGCCCGGCCTTAGCCTTGAAGAAAAGCAGGCCCTGATGCAACGCATCAGCTATGAAACGTTTTTGCGCGATTATGCCAAGGTCGACCCGCAGATTATTGAAATGTATCGCAAGTGGGGCACCAGTTTCTGGTGCGTCGGGATAGATGAGATTCCGGCCAGCCAGGTGCAGGAATACGAAGGGATGCCGGGTACGGAACATTCTTTGCCACGGCATGGCAGTCGTGGTGATGACCCCTACATTTTTCACTTTCCCGATGGCAATGCAACGATTGCCCGATTGCTGGTGCGCTCGCTGATCCCCGCAGCATTGCCAGGAAAGACCCAGGAAGATTCGGTACTGGCGCGGCTGGATTATTCACAACTGGATAAGGCAGGTCAGGCCATTCGTATACGCCTGAACAGCACCGCCGTGCAGGTGCAACACACAGCCGATGAAAGTGCGGTAGACATTACCTACGTGAATGAGGGGAATGCCTTCAAGGCCCGGGCAAAAAATGTGGTTATGGCTTGCTACAACTTGTCCATTCCATACCTTTGTCCAGAAATGCCCCAACGGCAAAAGGAAGGCTTGGCTTACGGTGTTAAAGTTCCTTTGAGCTACGTTAAGGTTGCCGTGCCCAACTGGCGTGCCATGGCCGACCTGGGTTTGGATTTTGTCAATTACACCAATGATTTTTACAAACAAGTGGAACTGGACTTCCCGGTTTCAATTGGCGGCTACGAGTGTGCCAAAACACCGAATGATCCGATGATCCTGCATATGTGCCACGTGCCGTTTCTGCCCGATGTCAAAGGGCCGGAACAATGGCGTCAGGGTCGACGTATGTTATTGCAAACGCCATTCAGCACCTTCGAGTATCACGTTCGAGATCAACTGGACCAGGCCCTGGCCGGTGGAGGTTTTGATGCCGATCGTGATATTGTCGGCATCACCGTCAATCGCTGGCCGCACGGCTATGCCTACGAAAGCAACCTGATCTGGGAACCCAAGTACGCCGCTGAAGCCGATAAACCCTGGGTGATTGGCCGCCAGCCTTTCGGGCGTATTCACATCGCCAACTCGGATGCCGATTCATCAGCCATGACGCAAGCGGCCATCATGCAGGCGTGGCGGGCGGTTGGGGAAATCGAATGACCCGGTGGCTGCAATTCCAGTTGTTGATGCCGATGGAAAAGGAAGTTGCTAAAACATCAGTGCAAATCGTTTTGACGGTGATGTCCACAATTTCTTTTTTTATGCTTAAAATGCAGTGCTCAAGACTGCGGTAGGCAACAATTGAGGTCGAGTACCACGATGACAACCGAACAACAACAGCAGCCCTTCCATGCACTCTCCGCGGTTGACGCACTGGCGGCCGTAGATGCGTCCACTGAAGGTCTGAACCATGATGAAGTAACGCGCCGACAGGAGGTTTACGGTCTCAATCTGCTGCCTGAGGCGCCGCGTCGAAATGCGTTCCTCCGGTTTCTGTCCCACTTCCACAATCTGCTTATCTACGTCCTGCTCGCCTCGGCAGCGGTGACCGCCGCACTGGGTCATGGAATCGATACCGGCGTCATCCTGGCGGTGGTTCTGGTCAATGCCCTGATCGGCTTCATCCAGGAAGGGCGCGCCGAACAGGCGATGTTGGCGATTCGCGGGATGTTGGCCCCGCGCTCTGCGGTGCTGCGCGACGGGCGGCGGACCAGCGTGGACGCGGCAGATTTGGTGCCCGGCGACATCGTGCTGGTCGAGCCTGGCGACCGGGTGCCAGCGGACCTGCGTTTACTCGAAGCGCGGGGGCTGTCCGCTGAAGAGGCGATCCTGACGGGTGAGTCGGTGCCCGTGTACAAAGGCACCGTGCCTGTCGACGCCGGGGTCGCGCTGGGCGATAGAAGCTCGTTGATGTTCAGCGGCACGCTCGTCGCCGCAGGCACAGGGCGCGGCGTGGTGGTGGCGACGGGGGCGAAGACGCAGATAGGCCGGATCAGCGGGATGCTCGCCAGCGTTGAAACACTAAGCACCCCTTTGGTGCAACAGATGGACATCTTTGCCCGCTGGCTGACGGTGTTCATTTTGTTGCTTGCAGCCAGCCTGCTTGTGTACGGTTATTTCGTCGATCACCTGCCATTTTCCGAGCTCTTCATGGCGGTGGTCGGACTCTCCGTGGCGGCCATTCCCGAAGGTCTGCCGGCGGTGCTTACGATCACGCTGGCGGTTGGCGTCCAGGCGATGGCGCGGCGAAATGCCATCGTCCGCCGTTTGCCCGCGATCGAGACGCTGGGCTCGGTCTCTGTAATCTGCTCGGACAAGACCGGCACGCTCACGCGCAACGAGATGATTGTCGCGACGCTTGCCGCGCACGAGCATGTCTATTCAGTTGACGGGAACGGCTACGCGCCTGCGGGGACCGTGCGACTCCACCAGGACCATGCGGATCCAGCCATACATGAAGTGCTCATGGAGTTCGCCCATGCTGCAGGCCTCTGCAATGACGCGGTGCTGCACGGACACGCCAATGACTGGCGAGTCGAGGGCGATCCCATGGAGGGTGCGCTGATGGCGCTCGCGGGTAAGATCAGCGGTGAGGGACCGGAGCCGTTCCAGGAGTGGGCCCGCACGGACGCAATTCCCTTCGACGCGGTGCATCGCTATATGGCGGTGCTGCATCACGACCATGACGGGCATGGGTGCATCCACGTCAAGGGCGCTCCCGAGGCGGTGCTGGCTATGAGCAGCAGCCAACGTATGGCAGATGGCGGCACGGAACCACTGGACCCGGACCATTGGCACAAACTGGTCGAACGCTTGGCTGCAGAGGGCCAGCGCGTCATCGCCGTCGCATCGCGCAATGTGCCGCAGGACCACACCGTATTAAATACCTCTGATATTGAGGGGCATGTGACGCTGGTCGGATTGATCGGACTCATAGACCCGCCGCGCCCGGAGGCGATCGACGCGGTCGCTGAGTGTCACGCGGCGGGTATCCGGGTAAAGATGATCACGGGTGATCATGCCGCGACCGCCCGTGCAATTGCTGGCCGGATCGGTCTGAAGAACACCCAGCGCGTTCTGACCGGCGATGATATCGAGGCGATGGACGACGCTGCACTTGCCGATGTGGTGGTCGGGACAGACGTTTTCGCCCGAACCTCGCCCCGGCACAAGCTGCGCCTGGTAACAGCACTGCAGTCGCGTGGCCTGACGGTGGCCATGACTGGTGACGGCGTGAACGACGCGCCGGCGCTCAAACGTGCCGACGCCGGGATAGCGATGGGCCTCAAGGGCAGTGAGGCGGCTAAGGAGGCGGCCGACTTGGTTTTGGCCGATGACAATTTTTCCTCGATTGCGGCGGCGGTGCGCGAGGGACGCACGGTCTATGACAATATCAAGAAGGTCATCAGCTGGACCCTGCCGACCAATGCTGGGGAGGCACTGACCATTGTGGTGGCGCTCTTCCTTGGCCTGGCGTTGCCGATCACAGCGGTGCAGATTTTGTGGGTCAACCTCATCACCGGGATAACTCTGGGGCTGGCACTCGCCTTTGAGCCCAGCGAGCCCGGCAGCATGCTCAGGCAACCCCGCCCGCGTAACGAACCCTTGCTCAAGGGCGATTTAATCTGGCATATCGTTCTCGTTTCAGGCCTGTTCCTCGGTGCGGTTTTCGGCATGTTCACGTATGCGATCGACCGCGGCTACGATTTGGCGCTGGCTCAGACGCTGTCGCTCAATACCCTGGTAGTACTGGAAATTTTCCACCTCTTCTTTATCCGTAACATCTATAGCACCTCGCTGACTTGGAAAGCAGCCCGCGCCACGCCAGTGGTCTGGGCCTGCGTGATTGCGGTAACCGTGGCGCAGTTCGCCATCACCTACGCACCGCCGCTGCAGACGGTGTTCGGTACGCAGGCGGTACCTTTCCGCGACGGCCTGCTCGTCGTCGCTGTTGGCGCGGTGTTCTTCGCAATCATCGAGACAGAGAAGCAGATGCGCTTGGCGTTCCGGCGTTCGTCGATGACCGAAGAAGGTTAGGCAGGATGGCTTGAAGGCAGGCTGGTAATATGGCTGGTCTGAGAGAGTTGAAATCAGCCGGCACACGATACTATTGCTTTAATATTCTGTGCGACTATAAGAATCCAGCTATTCAGTAGCAGACCAATCACAAAAAATACGGGCCGTTTTATGAATCGAATACCAAAGCTGGAATGGATCGCCATTCTCGTCCTCGCTGCCAACACTGCGCTTGCTGCAGAAGTAGACCCGTCTCCGGATCAGGCTGAAGCCGGATCCATCGCAGCCATCGCGGAATTCACCAGCGAAGCCCGTTTTGTCAGTCCCTGGGTTGCCTATGTTCCCGCCTCCACGACGGTACCGTCACCCACTTCAGTTTTAGGGCATGTGATTGGGGCACCGGGTGAACTGACGCATTCTGCGAAAATTGTCGACTACGTACGAAAAGTCGCGGCCAGTTCTCCACGTGTGCATGTAGAGACCATTGGGTTATCAGAAGAAGGTCGGGATATCGTCCTGGTCGTTATCGCTGATGAAGACGGTATCCGTAATCTGGACCAGCTGAAGGCAGCCAGTGCGGCACTGGCGGATCCACGCAACACCAGCCCGGAGCAGGCCAAGAAAATTATTGCCAGTGCACGCCCCGCTTACTATTTCAATTGCAATATCCATGCAGATGAAACCGGCAGCGGCGAAATGTGTATGGAGCTGATTTATCGCCTGGCTGTCTCTGAACAACCCATGATCAAAGCCATCCGCGAAAACCTTTTGGTATTGATCAACCCAGTGTCCGAACCTGATGGCCGCGACAAGGTGGTCGACTGGTTTTATCAATACCTGAAAGGCAAAACGGATTTTGCTGCTCTGCCAAGGCAAAGCCCGCCTTATTGGGGTCGCTATGTTTTTGTCGACATCAATCGTGATGCACACCAAAAAGCCTTTGCGACCACACAGGCGGTAAGCAAAATGTATTTTGATTACCACCCGGTAGTGGTACATGACCTGCACGAGGCTATAGCGCTGCTGCTCTCCTGGAATGGAACCGGCCCGTACAACCCTCACATTGACCCCATTGTCACGACGCGCTGGCTGGAAATGAGCTTTCACGAAATGAGTGCCATGAGTGGTATGGGGATGCCAGGGGTCTGGACCTGGAATTTCGGCGAAGGCTTTGGCCATCACTATCTGGACTCAATCGCCATCAATCACAACGGCATTGGCCGTGGTTATGAAACTTTTGGCAACGCAACCGCCGAAACGGTGACCCGGCAGCTTGAGCCCGAAGACCTGAGCCGCGAATGGTACCGCCCCTGGCCACCTGAACAAACTTTTTCCTGGTCCATGCGGGACAACGTGAATTATCAGCAAACAGGCGCCTTGGCCATACTCGACCGGTCGGCACGGCAAGCCAAAGAAATGTTGTGGGATTTTTATCAGACGGGCTACAACTCCTGGCAAAAAGGTATCACCGAAAAGCCCTACGCATTCATCATTCCAGCGCAGCAAGCGGATCGCTTGCGGGTTATGCAAATGATCAATCGTTTGCGCAAACAGCACATCGAAGTAGGCCAGCTGAAATCTGCAATCGCGCTGGAAGAAGGGCGCTTTGAAGCTGGCGATTACATCGTGAAGCTCGACCAGCCATACCGGAATTTCGCAGTAGACGTATTACAGCCCCAGTATTTTCCGGAAGACTATGAGCAATTGCCGTATGACGATGTTAGCTGGGCTTATCCGGTGGGTTTTGATGTCACGACATTGCCAATCGAGGATGAGCGAGTAAAGCAACTTGAGATAAGGCTGCTGGAGAATGATGCCAGCGTGTCAGGGATAGTGCAGGGCAAAGGCCCCGTCTATCTGTTACGCGATCAAGGCCAAGAGTCTCTGCTTGCTGCCCGATTCCGATTGTCTGCCTTCAAAGTAGAAATAGCTGAACAGTCGTTTACTCAAGGCGAGATCGAATACCCACCTGGCTCCTGGATGATTTCAGCAGTGGCCGAATCGAATGCGAAGCAACTCAGCTCAACTTTAGAGTCTGTTAGCAAGGAGCTGGCCCTGGATTTTCACTCGACCGGTAAGTTGCCACAGGTACGGAGCCACGAAGCTGTATTGCCACGAATCGGCTTATGGGTGCCCTGGGCTGACACCGACATGATGGGTTGGATACGTTATGTTTGGGACCAACAGAAAATACCCTACACCTACCTGCGCGATGAGGATTTACGCGCCGGAGCATTGAAAGATCAGGTGGATGTTATCGTTTACGGGCCCTTTTCTCGTCTTGAACTAACAGGTCAAATTCATGGATTAGCCGCCACCAACGGTCCCATCCCATTCAAGAGTACAACGCAATATCCCAGCCTGGGTGTTCCAGTGGCTTCGGACGATATAACCGGAGGTCCCGGCTACCTGGGATTGGCTCAACTTCAACAATTCGTCGAATCGGGCGGTGTGCTGCTGACGCTGGGGAAAGGCACCAGCCTGGCTTTGGAAGGTGGTTTGGTGCGGAATGTTGAAAGGCACAACGACAGTAAAGTTTTTACACCCGGAGCAGAGCTGCGCGCGACTTTCCAACAAACAAACCACCCCATCGCTTACGGGTATGGGCCAGAAACCTCGATATTCCGGACCCAATTGCCGGTTTACAACACACCACGGCGCTGGATCACCATGGCCTATTGCACATCCTGCCTGACCGGACCAGAAGATACTCGGCACGTGGTCATGACCTGGGGCGGGCAAGCTGACATGCTGGTTAGCGGCGGCATGCATGGCAAAGCCGAACTGGCCGGTCATCCGGCTATTCTGGATATTCCTGCCGGTGCAGGCCACGTCATCACATACAATTTCAATGGCATCCATCGCGACATGAATCGCAGCGATTATCGCTTGGTGTGGAATGCCCTGATCAATTGGAACGCGCTGCCAAAAGATCGACCGTGATCTCTATCTGTGGAAATTGAAAACCAGCAAAAAAAGGCCCGCAATTGCTTGCGGGCCTTTTTTTAAATGGCTCCCCGGCACGGATTTGAACCGCGGACCTAGTGATTAACAGTCACTTTAAGAGTGACCACGAAAACCAGTTTCAACCTTCTTCATGTCACATCAAATCAGTTCAATAATTCTCAGATATATTCCTTTAAATGGCTATACAGAAAGCTTTATGGTTGTTTTGACTTGTTTCAGTCCGCTTCACGACGCATCATCTCAGTTGTCTGTAAGTCACTCGTTCAAGTAACCACCAGAGTGACCACAAGTAACCATGAGGGTCAGCACAGAAATGCTTACTGATACAAAGTTGAAGAAGCTGAAGGGAAAGAAGTACGCCTACCGCATTTTCGATAAGACATTAGGTGATCCTGGATTTGGCGTGAGGGTTACACCTAACGGCCATGTCTCATTCTTTCAGATGTATCAAATGGACGGTAAGCGCCGATTCATGAATCTTGGAAGCTTTTCTGATTGGACCCTGGCAGAGGCCAGGGGCTCAGCTCGTGATGCTCGTAAGCAACTGGATAGAAGCGAAGATCCGCAAGACAATCGGGATGAAGCAAAGGTTGCCAAGGCTGAAGAGAAAGCACGGAAGAAGAGTAGAGGGACCGTTGATAGCCTGTTTGACAGCTACATCGAGTGGCTGGAACTTCAAGGCAAGCGGTCCGCCAGCCAAGTCCGACGGTTTAAGAAAGCCTATATCTCACCTGTCATTGGGGGATTCTATGTGGCTGACCTTGAACCTGACGATATAAGGGCTGTTCTTCGGCCAATAATTAGGCGTAATAAATTTGTGCTGGCAAATCGGGTTCGAGCTTACCTCGTCGCCGCATTGAATTTCGCTATCAGCTGGAAGGACAAACCCAATTACACCTCTAAGATACGTTTCGATGTTGTCATGAATCCTGCTCAGGTGGTAGACAAGCCGCTGAAGTCCGAGGCTCCTGGTGAACGGGTGCTGGAGGAGAAAGAGATCAAGGTTCTTTGGAAAAAATGGGAACTTGGGTTTCCGGGGGAGGTATTGCGCTTGATTTTGGCAAGTGGTGGCCAGCGGGTGGAGGAAGCTCTACGTGCAGAGTGGAGCGAGTTCGATTTCCAGAAGTATTTGTGGACCCTCCCGGCAAACCGCACTAAGTCCAATAGAGTTCATGTTGTGCCGATTACATCACTGATGGCGGAAGAGTTGAGCAAAATCAAAGCCCGACGTACACAGGAAGCCGAGGAGAGTGAAGCGAAAGACGGTATTAGCGCATTTCTATTCCCGGGGAAGGTTGAGTTAGGGCCATATCGGACCGACAGTCTGGGGCAGGCTCTACGGCGCTTCTGTGTTGATTATAAAGCTGAGTCATTTACGGCAACGGACCTCCGCCGCACGGTTAAGACTCAAATGGGCTTGCTGGGTGTGTCAAAAGAGATTCGAGACCGGTTACAAGGCCACGCAATGTCGGATGTCTCCAGCAAGCATATCGACCGATATGATTATCTGGTAGAAAAGCGTGAAGCTATTGAGGCTTGGGAGTCATATCTAAGGCGGATAGTTTCAGGCGAGAAGAACACAGTAGTACAACTGAGCAAGAGGGCATGATTTGATTTTTAAGTCCAGGCGGAGCCTTGGAAGGTTCAGGTCGCAATCCAGACCCATAAGAATACTGACTAAATGTATGGGGTATCCCCTCAGCTCCACACTCTTCAGTGTGCTGATTTTTTGGGAGTCCCCACGATCCTTCCATAGGTCACTGGCTTGGTGATAACAGCTTGCTGAAGCAAACGATAAAACAGTAGTCCCCTGGAGCGCGAGGTGCGACGATTGAACCTAAATACATACTCGTCGAGGTAATAGTCCAAATGTCTTGGCTGCACCGCACCATGGTGCGTTCCCATCATCCAGCGTTGCAGCAATGAGGCCACTCGATGAACGCCGGGCATCGACTCATGGGCTGGGGTGCTTGACCCAAGATGAACCGTTTGGCGGTGTTTGTAGCCGTTTTCTTCGAGCTCTCTAAAAGCGGCAGACCCATCACTATGAATGATCGTTCCTGGACGGATTGATGCCTTGATAAAGGGCATCAAATTCTCATGATCACCGCTATCAATTTGTCGTATCCGAATTCTCCCAAAACCCTTGGGATGCAGTATTTCAACAGCCATGACCACCAGCACCTTGGTGGTGTTGCTCTTGCGCCCAACGGCGCTGATTGGGTCTTGCCGATCGGTGAGCGCAAAGTAGGTTTCATCGACTTCAACCTTGCCATGGAGTAACTCCCTGTCAGCGCGAACCATGGCCCGGCGCAGCCGATGCAGCATAGCCCAGGCTGTCTCATAGCTGCCGAGCCCCAGTACCCGTTGTAGCCCCAAGGCACTGACGCCATGCTTTTGATTGGTGATCTACCAAATGGCGGCGAACCAGACGCGCAGCTCGGTGCGGGTCTTGTCGAAAATAGTACCCGCCGTTACCGTCGTCTGATGTCGGCATACGGGGCAAATCAATCTGCTGCGACTCATTCGCTCGACGGGGGATGTCACGCCACACTTTGGGCAGTTCAGTCCATCAGCCCATCGCAGCTTCTCCAAGTATTCCCGACACGCCAGTTCGGAGTCAAACCAATCCAGAAACTGAACCCAAGTCGTTGGGTAATCTATTCCGCCTATCGGGGTTGTCTTTGCGCTGTCCATCGGGCAACTTTGCCACTTGTGGAGCTAAGGGGATACCCCATCTAAATGTGCAGTAGCGAAAGAGAAAAATGAAAAATTTGAAACTACTAAAAGCAATGGATGAGCGGGATGCGTTTCAAGCGTTGGAGGCAGTGATTAACTCTGACGGGCGGCTTTTTATTTCCATCACAACTCCCGATTGGTTTTTGGTTCCAGCGGTGAAATACAAAAACAATTTTCACCCAGAGACGAACAAAGAAGTAGATTTCAATGTCGTCCTTCAAGACGCCGTTTTTGTGGATGGCTTTTTTGAGTTTGAGAATGGTAAAGGTATTGCATCTGAGTTGGTTAGTACAAAGGATCAATTCGGTCATCAATTTTGGCTTTCATTTTTAGATGAAACAGGCCGAGTAATGCTTTTGTCGACATTCGAAGCTACTGATGAAAGATCATGTGCGGATACAGGCCACCTGTATCCAGCCATTGGTGAGATAACATTGGATTCTTTAGCAATTAGAGTTGCTCACCAACGGAGTACACTGTATATTTTAAAACTTCGGATATAAGCGTTTTAACTTACGTCTCGCATCATTGGTACCGAACTGCCAGTCAACATGGGTTTGGCGGTTGTTCCTGTTGGTATTCCATGCAGCCACTTTAGTTCGCATCTTTTCAATACAATCAATTCGCCCTGCAAGACATTGTCTTTTCAAAACACTGAGTTCTATCTCTGCAATGTTCAGCCAACTCCCATATTTTGGGGTGTAATGTATCTC
>JAWXBM010000108.1:0-3883 GCA_034440115.1 Lysobacterales bacterium
ATTGGCGGACCCGGTCGAAACACACTTTCTCTGGCGCCCGCAACTGCGCGACCTCAGCGACGAAATGGTGCTTGAAGCGGCAGTGAATGGCCAGGCGCAGTAAGCGCGCGGAGAACACATCTTGAGCAAGTGCTGAACCCTGGCGATAGTGTGCACGATGAACATCATGCACACCATGGCGAGCGAGGCTCGCCCCAAAGTCCCCAAGCGCCGGTTTTACAGTCCCGAGTTCAAACTCCAAGCTGTTGGTGAGTGCGGCCAAGCTGGCGCCTCTATTGCAGCCGTCGCTCTCAAACACGGCGTCAACGCCAACATCGTGCACCGGTGGTTGCGTGAGCATAGTCAGGGCACTCTGGTAGTTCAGCCACTTGCATTCGTGCCGGTCACTTTGACGGCGCCGTCAACACCACCACTGCCAGAGCCACCGGCACCGGCTGATATCCGCATCCAAGTCCAGCGTGCAAACACCACCATCGTCGTCAACTGGCCCTTGCAGGGAGGAGCTGCCTGCGCGCAGTGGCTACGTGAGTGGTTAGCGTGATCCGCATTGACGCCGTATGGCTGGCAACGATTCCCCTGGACATGCGCGCGGGAACTGACAGCGCCTTAGCCCGAGTCGTCCAGGTCTTTGGTGCCGCCCACCCGCATACCGCCTACCTCTTTGCCAACCGACGGGCCAACCGGATGAAGGTGCTGGTGCATGACGGAATCGGCATCTGGCTGGCCGCCAGGCGACTGCACCAGGGCCACTTTATCTGGCCTGTCGGGAGCGCCGCTGAGCGGGTCAGTTTGAGCCGCCCTCAACTCGATGCATTGGTGCTCGGATTACCCTGGTCGCGCATTGGTGAAGGCGGGATTATTACCGTGGTTTGATTCTGCCTTTGCAATCATTTTTGGGTCAATTGGGGGATGCTCTCATTGGCAAAAATACATGGGTCTGGGACACTACTATTCATGGTCGAAGCCCTTGAATCCCTATCCGGTTTGAACGCACAACAGCTGCGCGAATTGGCCGGCGATTTGATTGCAAAGGTTGTTCTGCAAAGTCAGCAAATCACACTGAACGATCAACTCATCGCCAGCAAAGATCGCGAGATCATTTACCGCCAGGCCAAGATCGACAAGCTCACGCACGAGATGGCCGTGCTCAAGCGCTGGAAGTTTGGCCGCAGCCGCGAGCAACTCGATGCAGGTCAGACCAGCCTGCTCGATGAGACCATCGACGCCGACATCGCAGCCATCGAGCAGGAGCTGCAAGACTTGGCACCAACAGCCAAGACCGACAAAGAGCCGGCCAGCAAACCCAAGCGCGCATCCTTGCCAGCAGAGCTGCCCCGTGTTGACATGCACCATGAGCCCGATTCCACTACCTGCGGATGTGGCTGCCAGTTAAAGCGCATCGGTGAAGACGTCAGCGAGAAGCTGGACTACACACCGGGTGTGCTGTCGGTAGAGCGGCACATCCGCGGCAAGTGGGCTTGCACCAAGTGTGAGACCTTGATCCAGGCACCGGTTCCTGCACAAATCATCGACAAGGGCATCCCGACCTCGGGCCTGCTGGCCCAGGTGTTGGTGGCCAAGTATTCGGATCACCTTCCGCTGTATCGGCAAGAGACCATCTTTGGCCGCTCAGGCTTTGCCATTCCCCGCTCCACGCTTGCCGCCTGGGTGGGCGCATGCGGTGTGCAGTTGCAACCGCTGGTGGATGCCTTGAAGGACTCCATGCTCAAGCATGCGGTGCTGCATGCCGACGAGACACCGGTGGCCATGCTCAAGCCCGGCAACAAGAAGACGCACCGGGCTTACCTGTGGGCTTATGCGCCGGGTGCCTTTGAGAATTTGAAAGCGGTGGTCTACGACTTCTGCGAATCCCGAGCCGGTGAACATGCCAGAACCTTCCTTGGCAAATGGAAAGGCAGCCTGGTGTGTGACGATTTCAGTGGGTACAAAGCCAGCTTTGCCGGCGGCATCACCGAGGCCGGATGTCTGGCCCATTCGCGACGAAAGTTCTTTGACTTGCATGTCAGCAACAAGAGTCAGATTGCCGCGCAGGCTTGTGCGTACATCGGACAGCTGTACGACGTTGAGCGCGAGGTCAAACATCTGGGCTTTGAAGAGCGGCTGCAAATCCGACAAACAAAATCGAAACCACTGGCCCAAGCGTTTCACCAGTGGATGCTGCTGCAGCGCCGACAGATCACGGACGGATCGGCCACGGCCAAAGCATTGGACTACAGCCTCAAGCGCTGGGTTGCACTGACTCAGTTTCTGGGTGACGGGCAACTGCCGATAGACAATAACTGGATCGAGAACCAGATTCGACCGATTGCGATTGGACGCGGCAATTGGTTGTTCGCCGGCTCACTGCGTGCCGGGCAGCGTGCCGCCGCTGTGATGAGTTTGATTCAGAGCGCCAAACTCAACGGGCACGACCCGTATGCCTACTTGAAGGATGTGCTGGCCCGGCTACCGACTCACAAGAACCGCCAGATCGAAGAACTGCTGCCGCATCGCTGGACGCTTGGCTCAGCGTAACTGTATAACCGTGCCGGCCGCAGCAATGCCGTCAAGGTGTGTTGGCTGCGCGCTTACGAAAATCCTACGGCTTCCGCACCTTCAAAGTGACAGAACTCTCGCTATATCATGTACTTGGGAAACTACCCGAGCCGCCACTCGCCCACAGTTTCTACTGACGAACCCGCGGAACAGATTGACGGTATTTGGGCTAGGATTTTGTAGCCCAAATACCGGCAAGCTGTGTAGCGTCCGGTTGAGCGCCCGGTTAGGCGGCACTCGTTGCACTGTAGGTTTAGCCGAACTAAAGTCCTTCGACTGAAACTAGCCTGGCTGAACTGCATTCATCTCTGACTGTCTTTAATCCTTGATAGACAGGACCGGCATAGAAGTCTTCCCAGGCTTTCATTGATGGAAATTCAAGTATTACGATCCGCCTTGGTTGCCAGTCCCCTTCGTAGATTTTATGGGATCCGCCGCGAGCGAGATACTTTGCTCCTGCGGCTTCAAGTGCTGGCTTCACTCCACTCATGAATTCCTGATATCGCTGCATATCTCGAATCTCGACATCAAAGATTACGTAGGCGCTCATGTCGTCTTTCCTTAGTGGTTCATTGGGCTAAATTCATCACACGACTTGTTGACTATTGCCCGCATGGGTTTCATTAAATGTGATGGAAGTGAACCGTCGGCGATTTGTGCCGCCTAACGTTTGACATGAGCGGCGGGCCAAAGGGCGCGAAGCGGCCTTTGGAACGTCCGCTCGATGGAAGGGTTAGGCGACACCACGCGCCTATTTCGAGTGAGTGAGTTTGCGAAGTTTTGCCTGGAATTTGACAAGGTCGTCATCGAGCTCCGTGATCAGAGCGCGGCTCGATTGAGGGGCCATAAAGTAAGCACGGAAGACATACGAGAAGATAGACGCGGCGACGAAGGAAGACGCGAACATCCAGAACCTAGCTGCGTACAGCGTGTTCGAGCCAGTAAGCAATGCTACAAATTGCCTGATCTCTGCAAGGAAGTTCGTTACCAAGAAGCCTGATGCAAAGGTGAGGAGCACGCCTGCGACAACCTTGAACATTGCTCCCTCGGACGTTTCACTCGGCGAGGCCAGGGACGCAGCTACGACTCCGAGGCCTACAGCCGTTAGCGCGATCAGAGCGGACAGAAAGAACGTGTCTGATGTCGTGCCCACTGGATGCGCAGCTGCTCCGAGAACCTGAAGCGCCGAAAGCACGATGAAACCCACCCAAACGGGAGGCGACGCGAAGAACAACGACCGACTAGCCATGGCGCAAAGGTACCTTCTTGTTGCCTAACGTAGAGCTAACCGGCGCTGCGCGGCTTTATCGCGCAGCGTCCAGCGACC
>JAWXBM010000109.1:0-23442 GCA_034440115.1 Lysobacterales bacterium
GCCTTCACGAACGTCACCCCGGCCTTCACGAACGTCACCCCGGCCTTCACGAACGTCACCCCGGCCCCCGAGCCGGGGTCCATCACCTATCGCAACTGGATCCCGGGTCAAGCCCGGGATGACGTGGAAAAGATCCGGGATGACGTGGAATAGATCCGGGGTGACGTGGAAAAGGCCCTAGGTGACTAAAGAATCAGCCGCCCGTTGGCCCCACGAACATGCGGTAGGCAGGGTTTTCGCTTTCCGCCTGGTAGGGGTAAGCGGTTGAATCCAGGAAAGCCTGGAAATCAGTCATGTCGGCATTCGGAACCTGAATGCCCATCAACACCCGGCCATATTCAGCCGCGTAATTGCGGTAGTGGAACAGGCTGATGTTCCAGTCCGAGTGCATGCCGCGAAGGAATTTCAACAGGGCACCCGAGCGTTCGGGAAACTCGAAGCGGTAAATACGCTCATCAGCTACATTGGCACGCCCACCCACCATGTGGCGAATATGCAAGCGCGCCATATCGTTAGCTGAAAAATCAGTAACGGCAAAATCGTTCCGCAACAGCAGCGCAACAATTTCCTGCTTTTCTGCAATGCCGCCACGCAAAGCAATACCGATAAAGATATGTGCTTCTGACGGATCCGCAAAACGATAGTTAAATTCGGTTATGTTCCTATTGCCGATCAGTTCGCAAAAGCGCAATAAGCTTGCAGGTTTCTCCGGCATCGTCACCGCCAGCAACGCTTCTTGCTCCTCTCCCACTGCAGCCCGTTCAGCAATATGCCGCAAGCGGGCAAAATTCACATTGGCTCCAGAGAGGATGCCAGCAACACAGGCGCCCGAATGTGGGTGCAGGCTGAAGTACTGTCTGATGCCTGCCATCGCCAGGGCTCCCGCTGGCTCCGCAATGGCACGAGTGTCTTCGTAAACTTCCTGCACCGCAGCGCAGATTTCATCGCTGCTGACGGTCAGGATATCGTCCAACATGGCTGAGCAGATCTCATAGCTCAGGTCTCCCACCCGCCGAACTGCAGCGCCTTCGGCAAAATGTCCCACATCAGTGAGACTGACGGGCTTGCCCGCAGCAAAAGCCGCCTGCATGGAAGCAGATTCTTCCGCTTCAACACCGATGATCCGAATGCCGGGATGCAAGTAGCGTGCAACCATGGAGACACCGGCTGCCAGTCCACCACCACCAATGCAAATAAACAAGTAGTCGATGGGGCATGCCGCTTGCCGTATCAGTTCCAGCGCAATGGTCGCCTGGCCGGTGATCACTTCCGGATCATCGTAAGGATGGATGAACACGCGTTCGTCTTTTTCGGCCAGAGCCTTGGCGATAACGCAGGCCGCATCAAAATCATCGCCTTCGATAATGACTTGAGCACCCATTTTTCGCACTGCCTTGATCTTGATTTCCGGCGTGACGGTAGGCATCACCACCAGTGCATCTATACCGAGGTGTTGCGCGGCCATGGCCACGCCCTGGGCATGATTTCCGGCCGAGGCGCAAATCACGCCGCGTTGCCGCTGTTCAGAACTAAGACTTTTGATCTTGGCATAAGCACCGCGCAGCTTGAAAGAGAATACCGGCTGTAAATCCTCACGCTTGATCAATACCTTCACGCCCAGCCGCTCGGACATTTGCGGCATAGCTTGCAAAGGAGTTTCCAGTACCAGGTCTTCCAGCCGGCACTGCAAGATCTTTGGCATGAACGTTTCGTACAAATCCTTGCGACGCTGTTCGATAGCGGCGTTCTGCCCAGCCTGAAGCCTGTTTTCAAACTGGACGGTGGTAGTCATCGGGCTGTGCCGGTAGCCGAAGTTGATGAGCGGTTAAGCCTGGTGCACACCTCGGCCGTTACCTCAATAGTTGAACGGCCATTCTTGACCAGGTCACAAGTCAAAATACCGTCTTCCCAACACTGGAATATGGCGTGCTCCAGTGCATCGGCTGCATCGAACTGCTGTAAAGAATGGCGTAACAACAGGGCCAGGCTGAGCAACATGGCGTAAGGGTTGGCGATGCCTTTGCCGGCGATATCCGGGGCAGAGCCGTGCACCGGGTCGTATAGTCCGAAAGTGCCTTCTGCCAACGAGGCCGAGGGCAGCAGGCCCATAGAGCCGCACAGCATGGAGGCCTCATCGGAGAGTATGTCGCCAAACAGGTTTTCGGTCAGCACCACATCAAAACTGGCAGGGCGGGTGAGCAGGTGCATGGCGCAGGAATCTACCAACTGGTGCTCCAGTTTGATCTCGGGAAATTCATCAGCCACGACCTGAGTGCTGACTTCCCGCCACAAACGGGAGGTTTCCAGCACGTTGGCTTTGTCTACCTGCGTGACACGCTGGTCCCTTTGCAGCGCAATGTTGCAAGCCTTGCGGGTGACGCGGGTGATTTCATCGCGGCTGTAAGTGCAAACGTCTGTGGCACGATCACCTTCGCGATACTTGTCTCCAAAATAAATCCCGCCGGTGAGTTCGCGCACAATCATCAAATCAACGTTCTGCAACTTTTCCGGACGCAAAGGTGAGAAGGCATGCAGAGCCGGGTGAGTGACCACGGGCCGCAGATTGCAGTACAGGCCAAATTCGGCGCGTATACGCAACAGGCCTTTTTCGGGTCGCAATTGGGGCGGATTTGGATCCCACTTTGGGCCACCCACAGCACCCAGCAGAATAGCATCGGCTTTACGGCAGGCATCTATGGTGGCAGCCGGAAGCGGGTCGCCCGTGGCATCCAGGGCAGCGCCACCAATCAGTTGTTCGTCCAGTTCAAAACTCAGGCCGAAGCGCGGGCCCAACACATCGAGTACAGCCACGGCCGCCGCATAGACTTCCGGCCCTACACCATCGCCGGGCAGGGCAACAATGCGAAATTCGGAGCGGTTATTGTTACCAGGGTTGGCGTTGTTCATGCGCGCTGATGTCCTTTTCGTGCCGCAACAGAAAGTCGAGTTGGTCTATGCCCTGGCTGAGGCAATAAGCCGGAAATGAATCCAGTGGAAATTCGATTTCGCCCAGGCCCGCCACGCTGAATTTTGTGGCTGGAATATTCACTTCAATTTCCACGCCGGGATGCTGCAGCAACCAGTCGGCGACTTCATCGCTGACCGTAATCGGCAACAAGCCATTCTTCAGCGAGTTGTTGCGGAAAATATCCGCAAAACGGCTGCTGATCACTGCTTTAACGCCCATGTCCAGCAAAGCCCAGGGTGCGTGTTCGCGCGAAGAGCCGCAGCCGAAGTTTGTTCCGGCAACGATCACTGAGTGTTGATCGCGATCGAATTCCTTTAAAGGATGTTCGTCTTTGGGTGTGCCATTCGGTTGGTAGCGCCAGTTGTAAAAACAGAATTTGCCCAAGCCAACACGCTCGGTAGTGGTCAGGAACTGCGCCGGAATGATCTGGTCCGTGTCGATATTTTCGATCGGCAGGTTGTAGGTGTGTGTGGTGAAAGTTCCGGCGGTGCTCATGCACGGGCCTCCATGGTTGAGTGTGCTGATTCAGGCAGCAGGGTTCTGGGGTCGGTAATGTGCCCGGTAACAGCACAAGCCGCCGCGGTTAATGGCGAGGCCAGTATGGTACGCACATCGCGTCCCTGGCGACCTTTGAAATTGCGGTTACTGGTGCTGACCACCAGGTCTCCCGGCTGGCCGATATCGCCGTTCATACCGATGCACATGGAGCAGCCCGGCTCACGCCACTCTGCTCCGGCATCAATAAAAATCCGATGCAGACCTTCCGCTTCAGCCTGTTTCTTGGTGGCTTCCGAGCCGGCCACTATCATCACCCGCGTTCCGGCTGCTACTTTGCGACCTGCAAAAATACTGGCGGCAGAGCGCAGGTCGCTGATGCGTGAATTGGTGCAACTGCCGATAAAAACCATATTCACCGGCTGGCCACTGATTTCGGATCCGCCCTGCAACTGCATGTATTGCAGGGCTTCCTGAGTGCCAGCACTCGCATCATTGGGTACGCGATCGCGAATGCCAATTACCATGCCGGGGTTGGTACCCCAAGTGACGCTGGGCTCGATTTCAGCCGCGTTGACCTCGACCAGCGTGTCGAAACTCGCGCCTTCGTCCGTCTGCAATGTGCGCCAGTAGCTAACCGCCTTTTTCCAGTTGTCTCCGGCAGGTGCCATGGTGCGGCCTTGCAGGTAATCGAAGGTGGTTTGATCAGGCGCCACCATGCCGGCGCGTGCGCCGCATTCAATCGACATATTGCACAAGGTCATGCGGCTTTCCATATCCATGTCTCGTATGGTGCTGCCGTGGTATTCGATGACGCAACCGGTGCCGCCATCAACGCCGATTTTTCCAATGATATGCAGAATCACATCCTTGGCCGTGACACCGGGGTTCAACTCGCCTTCTACCTTGATGCCGAGTGTCTGTGGTTTGCGTTGCAACAGGCATTGGGTGGCCAGCACGTGGCCGACTTCCGTGGTACCGATGCCAAATGCCAATGCACCAAAAGCGCCGTGGGTGGCGGTATGGCTGTCACCACAAACGATGGTCATGCCGGGTTGGGTCGCACCCATCTCCGGTCCCATCACGTGCACAATGCCGCGGTGCGGGCTGTCCCAGCCGTGCAGCACCAGGCCTTGCTCGGCACAGTTGCGATAGAGGGTTTCGACCTGCTCTTTCGCCTGCTCGGTGATGTAGTGGTATTCACCGTTGGCATCTGCCGGTGTAGTGGGCGTGGAGTGATCAATGGTCGCCAGGCACAGGTCCGGGCGGCGAACTTTCAAACCGCGCTGCTTTAACTCGGTGAAAGCCTGTGGCGACGTCACCTCATGCACCAGGTGCAGATCGATGTAGAGGATGGCCGGCGCACCGTCCCCGGATGCCAGTGACTCATCGCGAACCAAATGGCTGTGCCAGATTTTCTCAAATAGAGTTGTGCGCTGGGTGGTTGGTGGCGTTTGTGACATAAAAAAATCCTGCCAAATAATTTTCGTTAAATCGCCGCTTTCAATGCCGGTTCGGCAATGCTGCGGCCCTGGTGTTGTTGATGACGATTCATGATGGAAACCAGCGCCCGGGCCGAAGCTTCAACGATGTCGGTGGAAACGCCGGTGCCCTGGTAGCGGCTGGCACCCACAGTGGCTTTGACCGTGGCGCGACCCTGGGCATCGCTGCCGCCTGAAACCGCACTGACCTGGAACTCTTCCACGTGCAGGTCTTCGTCCATGCAACTCTTGATGGCGTTTACGATGGCATTCACCGGGCCATCACCGCGGCCGCTGAACACACGCGGCGCCTGGCCATCAAAGCGCAACTTGACGCTGGCTTCGGCAGATTGATCCGAATCAGCAATCTCGGTGTGAATCGAGATGGCGTCCAGATGCCAGGGGCCGTCCTGTTCGTGTCCCAGCACCAGTGCTTCGATGTCTTCGTCGTAAACGCTTTTCTTGCGATCTGCCAGCGCCTTGAACTCTTTGAACAACTCTTCCAACTGTTCTTTGTTGACCGAAAAGCCCAGAGTCTCCAGCCGATCACGAAAGGCGTGGCGGCCGCTGTGCTTACCCAGCACCAGACTGTTTTCCGGCACACCCACGGTTTCAGGTTTCATGATTTCGTAGGTTTCAGAGTTCTTCAGCATGCCGTCCTGATGAATGCCTGCTTCGTGGGCGAAGGCATTGCGACCCACAATCGCCTTGTTGGGCTGCACTCGTGAACCGGTAACGGCGCTAACCAGGCGACTGCATGGATACAGCCGCGTGGTGTCGATGCCAGTTTGCATCTGGTAACGGTCCGAGCGGGTGCGCAGGGCCATCACCACTTCTTCCAGCGAACAGTTACCGGCGCGCTCGCCGATGCCATTGATGGTGCACTCCACCTGCCGAGCACCTCCTTCGATGGCACCGAGGCTGTTAGCCACTGCCAGGCCAAGGTCATTGTGGTTATGGCAGCTCAGGATCACCGAGCCGTCATGGCGCAGATTGTCCGTCAGATGCTGATACAACTGGCGTGCTTCGCTGGGTGTGACATAGCCCACGGTATCGGGCACGTTCAATACTCGGGCACCGGCTTCGATGGCGGCCTGGAAATATTCGGTCAGGTAATCGATTTCGGTACGGCCCGCATCTTCAGCGGTCACTTCGATATCGTCGAAATGTTGGCGGCCAAATTCCATCGCCTTGCACATTTCATCGATGATCTGCTGCTTGCTCATGTTCAGCTTGAATTCGCGATGAATCGGGCTGGTGGCAATAAAGATATGCAGACGCTTGCTCTTGGCACCGTCCAGCGAACGCGCCACGGCTTCCATATCGCCCTGGCGGGTGCGCGACAAACCGCAGATGGTGGCAGCAAGGCCCAGCGCACCCACCGCGCGCACCGATTCAAAATCACCATCGGAAGCCGCCGGAAAACCGGCTTCGATGACATCAACGCCTAGCTCGTCCAGCGCCTTTGCTACCTGTAGTTTCTCGCGAACATTCATGGAACAGCCGGGGGACTGCTCGCCATCGCGCAAAGTGGTATCAAAGATATGGACGTAATTACTATTTTGTCCGGTACTGTCTTGCTTGGCGTTCATGCTTTTACTCCTTGATGCCGCCGGACTTATGCCCGGCAGTTAAATCGTATTGCGGCGTTTGGCTGGTGGTTTTTTTCAAAAAATACGGTCATGGGAAAATACGCCTCATTCCAGTGCTGGAATTCAAGAATTGAATTGGTCGTTGAATTGGGGGAATGAAGTCACCGCACCTTTGGAGGCGGATGACACCAAATAGGCATACTTGGCCAATGCGCCAGAAGTGTATTGGCGTGCGCGCGGCTGCCAGTCCGCGCGGCGTGATTCGAGATCGGCGTCGGTGGAAATTTGCCGTCCATCTACATCGATGGTGATGCTGTCACCTTCGCGCAGCAGTGCAATCGGGCCACCATGAGCTGCTTCGGGGGCGATATGGCCGACCATGAAACCGTAGGTGGCGCCACTGAAGCGGCCGTCGGTGATCAGTGCCACATTCTTGTCCAATCCCTGGCCAACCAGTGCGGCGGTAACTGCCAGCATTTCCCGCATACCGGGCCCACCGCTGGGGCCTTCGTTGCGAATCACAATCACATCACCGGAGTTGATCTGCCTGGACTGTACCGCAGCAAAGGTCGCTTCCTCGCTTTCAAATACACGAGCCGGGCCAGTAAAACTGAATTCGCCATGGCCGGCCAGCTTGGCTACGCAGCCTTCGGGGGCAATGTTGCCATACAGAATGCCGAAGCCGCCTCGAGGTTTGATGGGCTTATCAAATGCGGTGATCACTTCCTGGCCCGGTGTTTCTACCGCGTTGGCACACTCTTCAAACAGACTGCGGCCGCTGACGGTTGGCGTGTCAGTCAACAGGCCGGCCTTGCGCAAACGCTCGATGACCAGCGGTGTACCACCCGCTGTGAACAAATCGGGTGCCATAAAACGTCCGGCAGGTTTCAGGTCGCCGATGATGGGGGTCTTGCGGGAGATTTCGTCAAACTCATCAATATCAAAATCCACTCCGGCTTCACGGGCAATGGCCAGCAAATGCAGCACCGCATTGGTTGAACCGGCGGTGGCTGTAACGACGGTGACCGCATTGCGTAATGATTCATGGCTGACCAGTTCGCGCGGGTGCGCATCTTCTTTGACCAACTCCACCAGGCGCCTGCCGCATTGGCGCACGGCTTCTGCCTTGTCGGGGTGGATGGCCGGAATGTCGTTCACGCCCATGGGCGACAGGCCCAGAGTGGTCAAGGCCATAGCCATGGTGTTGGCAGTGAATTGGCCGCCACAGGCGCCGGCACCGGGACAAGCTGCGGTTTCGATCTGGCGTAATTCTGCCGCATCGATTTTGCCGGCAGCATGTGCGCCCACCGCTTCAAATACATCCTGAATGCTGATGGGTATGCCTTTGTGCATGCCAGGCATGATGGAGCCGCCGTATATCACCATGCCGGGGACATTCAGCCGCGCCACCGCCATCGCACCAGCGGGTATGGTTTTATCACAGCCTACCAGGGCCACTACGCCGTCCAGGCAATGTCCGCGAGTGACCAACTCAATGGAATCAGCTACCAGTTCACGCGACATCAGCGAGCACTTCATGCCCTCAGAGCCCATGGCGATACCGTCGGTGACCACAATGCTGCCGAACTCAACCGGGGTGCCACCAGCTTCTCGAATGCCGGCTTTCACATACTCAGCCAGCTCGCGCAGGTGCATATTGCAGGGCGTTACATCCGACCAGGTGTTAACCACCGCGATCATGGGTTGGGAAAGTTCTTTGTCACCCATACCGGCAGCGCGCAGCATGGCGCGGGCGGGGGCGTGGTCTGGGCCTTTCTTGATCTGGTCGCTTTTCATGGTTCCGTCTGCCTTTTAGTGGTTACGAAAATTTCGTTGCTGGTAAAAAAAAACCCGCACCTTCTGGGTGCGGGTTCTTCAGGTTGATCTTGTAATCGCCTAGCCTGAGCCCGCACCTCTTCCGAGAATGAGGAGCAGAGCTGGTAGTAAGCCCACAATGATCAGGCCGCGGGCCAACAGCTCAGCCCGAACATTCGACTGGGCAGGCACCCATTGTACAACCGAAGCCACGCCACGACGGCGTTGTGTATCAGCTATTTGGTTACTTTGGAAGCGCATGACTCGATTCGACCACAGGGTTTTTTTGAAGTCAACCATTATTTCAAATAACACAATTGTCGGCAGCCTGTCACCAAGCAGTCATAATTGTCCGGCAAGTTAGCAGCTAATAGCGAGAATTGGCGAATAGAAGGCAGGTCAGATGCACATACTTTTTCTTTGCACCGGTAACTCCTGTCGTTCGCAGATGGCGGAAGGCTGGGCACGTCATCTGGCTGGAGAGCGTTTCACTGTGGCATCGGCCGGAATCGAAGCGCATGGCAAAAACCCTCGCGCCCTACAAGTCATGTCTGATGCGGGAGTGGATATCAGCAAGCAGGCTTCCAAGGTCGTAACCACGGAAATGCTGCAAGTTGCCGATGTCATAGTTACGGTCTGTGGCCATGCCGATGAACATTGCCCGGTGGTGCCGACAAACGCACTAAAGTTGCATTGGCCACTGAGCGATCCGGCCAAAGCAAAGGGCACCGAAGAGCAAATCATGAGTCAGTTTCGAGCTACCCGTGACGAGATCAGCGAGCGGGTGGTTGATCTTTTGCAGGATCTTCTGAACCGTTCACGGAAAGTCGGGTTGTAACCGCATTAAGGCTGGATCCCGGATCAAGTCCGGGATGACGTATTAGCCGGGTCCGGGATGACGTATTAGCCGGGTCCGAGATGACGTATTAGCCGGGTCCGAGATGACGTATTAGCCGGGTCCGGGATGACGGAGCAATCAGGGCCACAACCAGCCAAAAATGCGACCCGTAATTAAGCCATATAGCAATCCATCGAAAATGTCCTTGGCCGTTCTGCTCCAGCTATGCCCCCACCAGATTGATCCCAGGGCGGCCGAGCCGGAGTATGCCATCAATGCCACGGTGCTGGTCACCTGAAACACTTTCATAGAGGGGGTTCCGGCTGACAGCGCTGTACCCGCCACGTAAGCCACCAGGGTTGAGATCACGAAGCAATACAACATCCATTGCCCCAGTGGCTTAACGCTGGAAACCGGGCCACGTGGATAGACATTGAGCACCAGCACCGGCCCTTCCGCATACCTGGCTTGCCAAGCAGCGTCTTCCCGCCCTTTGAAAGTTGCGCAAAAGGGAACCGAATAGCTACCTGGCTTCTGCCCTCTCAGGGCATCACGAATGGCATCTTCATTCGGTAATTTTTTCCAATCGGACTTGTGATGCTGCAGCACGATCCAGACCAGGTTGCCAGCCAAAAATACCGCCACCGCTGAAAGCATAATCGGCGACCAAAGAGACAACAGGGCAACAGTCATGATCGATTCTCCTATTGGGTGGAAAACGCTAGCGCAGAATTAGTTTAGAACACTCGGTAAATAATCACAGCAACAGGCTGAACCCTGAACGCAACATAAATGTGTTTGTTTCATTATTCACAGGCATGCGCTAGGATAGCAATGTTCCCTGGGGGTGGCCCAAACCGGGCCTGAGATCTGCACTAGGCAGGAACCCTTCGAACCTGATCCGGTTAATACCGGCGTAGGAAGAGGATGAACGCCCAAAAGATTTCCTTCACTCCCTTCGCCATCAACCGGTCCCCGAATCAAGCGCGGATCTGATGATGACATTCAAAGTTTCTGATTTTTTTTGTTTAATATTTTTCACGCTGCTTGTTCCTGGTGGAGTTAACACCTCTGCGTTTGCCGAAGACAGGCTGCTGGAAGAAATCGTCATATCTGCCTACCGCCAGGTCGCAGCAGTGGAGATGGACACCAGCATCACGGTGCTGAACGAAGCCACCATTCGCGAAGCGTCTATCGCCAATTTCGAAGAACTGGTGGCACTGGTACCCAACATGAACTTTTCCGGTGAAGGCTCGCGGGCGCGCTATTTCCAGTTGCGCGGGGTGGGTGAGCGTGAGCAATACGAAGGCGCACCCAATCCATCGGTGGGTTATTACATCGATGACATCGACCTTTCCGGCATCGGTGGCGTGGCCAGCCTGTTTGATATTTATCAGGTGGAAGTTCTCAAAGGGCCGCAAAGCGCACGTTATGGCGCCAGTGCCCTTGCGGGCGTGGTCTATATGCGCAGCACCGACCCGACTGGCGAAACTCATGCCGATGCCGAGCTGACGGTGGGTGGTGATGGTTTGTTTTCCGCCGCTGCCGCAGTTGGCGGTGCCCTGTCAGAAAGTGTGCAAGGCCATGTTTCACTGGGCAAGCTGCAGCAGGACGGCTTTCGCAACAACACCTACCTGGGCCGCGACGATACCAATGACCGCGACGAACTAACCGCTCGCGCCAAACTGAACTGGAATATTTCCGACAATTGGTCCGCATTACTAACCGGGCTATACATGGATTTTGACAATGGTTATGACGGCTGGAGCATACTCAACGGTAACCAACTGCAATCGGACCATCCGGGCAAAGATGCGCAACAGACCAGCGCCGCTTCCCTACGCATTAAGAGCGCGTTAAACCCCAGTATTGATTTCGTTTCCATCAGCAGTTTTGCCGACAGCGACATCCGTTTCAGCTATGACGGTGATTGGGGCAATGATGAATTCTGGAATGGTTTTGGTGTTTACAGCTATGACTATTCCTACATCAATCCGCGGCAACGGGATTCACTCAATCAGGAGTTCCGCCTGTTATCCACGCCCGAAGGTCGCTGGTTCGATGACAGCACCGACTGGGTGCTGGGTGTTTTCTGGCAGCGGCTGGCAGAAGACAACCAAATATCTTCCAGCGGCACCTACGACGATCGCGGGCTGGATGACTTTTGTACCCCGTGCCTGACCAATCGCCAATTACAAAGCGCCTACCAGGCCGACACCTGGGCGGTGTTTGGGAGCCTGGATACGCAATTGAATGACAGACTCGGGCTGTCTTTCGGCTGGCGCTACGAACACTGGTCAGCGGATTACCGCGATAACTGGTCAGACATCAACTACCCTGGTCAACCACCTGGTGGCAGCAGTTGCACACAATTCGATTGCAGCCCGAACGAGAATCTCTGGGGCGGGCATCTGACGCTGAGTTTCGATTTCAGTTCGGAAGTGCACGGCTACATGCGCATTGCTCGTGGTTTCAAAGCCGGCGGCTTCAACCCTTCGTTGGCCGCATTACAGGGTGTGGCTGCTTTGGGTGCGGAATACATTCCCTACCAGGCAGAAACCCTGTGGAATTACGAATCAGGCATCAAAGGCCTGTGGTGGGACGATGCCCTGGAAGGTGAGCTGTCCCTGTTCTACATGC
Organism: Lysobacterales bacterium; assembly: GCA_034440115.1. Lineage (GTDB taxonomy): Bacteria > Pseudomonadota > Gammaproteobacteria > Xanthomonadales > SZUA-36 > JAWXBM01. The sequence goes on from JAWXBM010000109.1 coordinate 11,830, forward strand.
AGCGTGATGACGCGCAACTCAGTCAATCCAGCCAGCAGGTTGAATTTGACCCCAACAGTTTCGTGTTCGTAACCTACAACGGCGCTGCCAGCGTGTACGGCCTGGAAGTCAGTTTCAGTTGGCAGTTGAACGATGCCTGGGAGATTCATACGGCACTAGGTTTGCTCGATTCCGAAATCAGCAACGGCGGCCCCACTGCCATCATCAGCCCCAATGCGCTTGAGCGCGATTTGGCGCATGCGCCGTCCTGGACGCTGAATCTCGGTGCCAGTTGGCATGCTGCCCAGGGTTGGTTTGGCCGGTTGGACCTGAACGCCAGCGATGCGTTTTATTTTGATATCAGCCACAACCAGCGCTCACCAAGCTACCAGGTGGTAAATCTCCGCTTGGGGAAAGAATGGCAGAATTGGGCATTATTCGCCTGGGGACGTAATATTTTCGATGAAGAATACGCCCAGCGCGGTTTCTATTTCGGCAACGAGCCACCTGCATTTGAGAATACGCTGTATACCAAGTTTGCCGATCCGGCTTTGTTCGGGTTCACCCTTGAATATCATTACTGATCAGTAGCAGAAGGTAACATTATGGAAATTACCGCAGAGTTGAGCATGTATCCGCTGGATGCCAATTACAAACCACCCATCATTGATTTCATTATGGACTTGCGTCAGCAGCCGGGTATCGAAATCGTTACCAATCAGCTGGCCACCCAGTTGCGCGGGGAATTTGCTGCAGTGACCAGCGCGATCGACCGCTGCATGGAAAAGACCATGCTGGACAAGCGGCGTGTGGTGTTCACGGTAAAATACCTCAACACCGGTTTGAACATCGCAGAATTACCCAAGTTGGATATCGCCGAAGGAGTGCGCGGCTGAGATGTTTGCCTGGGAAGCCCTGGCCGTGGTGCTGGCCATCACCTATTTGGTGCTGGCCATACGCCAGAACATCTGGTGCTGGGCTGCTGCGGCGGTGAGCACGCTGATCTATCTATTCATCATGTTCGATGCAAAGCTGTACATGGAGTCGGTGCTGCAATTGTTTTACTTGGCGATGGCAGCGTATGGCTGGTACCAGTGGCGGCAACATGATCAAAACGATGAAGTGCTGCAGGTCAGAACCTGGCCGCTCAGCTATCATTTGTTTGCCATCGCATCAGTGCTCATTCTGGTGTTTGCCAGTGGCCATTTGCTCAGCGAGTACAGCGATGCGGCATTGCCGCACCTGGATTCTTTTACTACCTGGGGCGCAGTGATTGCCACGTTCATGGTGGCGCGCAAAATCCTGGAGAACTGGGTTTACTGGTTTGTGATCGATGCGGTATCGGTGGGGCTGTACCTGAACCGTGGTTTGTTGTTAACCGCCTTGTTGTTCATTCTCTACCTGGTGCTGATCATCCTGGGCTACCGTTCCTGGCGCGCCAGCATGCAAGCAGCGCAAATTAAGGGTGCAGAGGCTTGAACCTGAAGCAAGCATTGGTGCTGATGCCCGGCCTGGCGGCTGATTCGGTAGTCAGCGTGTTGTCTGATGGGCCCACCAACACGTCCTACCTGGTGCGCCGTGGTGAGGAGCTTTGCGTGTTGCGACTGGATAAGCCTCTGGCTCGCGAGCTCGGCCTGGATCGGGCTGCCGAGCACGACATTGTCAAGACCGCTTCCTTGGCTGGTATCGGTGCCGAACCGGTGCATTTTGATCCCGACAGCGGCAGCAGCCTGCGGCAATACCTGCCAGGGCGAGCCTGGAGCGAAAACGATTTACACGATGCAGCAAAATTACAGTTACTGGCCAGCCGTCTGCGCGATCTGCATGCCCTGCCACCGGTGGGTAACAGATATGAACCTGGACTGGCTGCACGCAGATACGCCCGACAACTGAATACTGCGGAAGCCCAGGCATACGCTGATAAAGCTAATTTGATACTGGCCGAATTACGTTATGAGCCAGCCCGTGAATGTCTGTGTCACAACGACCTCGTTGCTGGCAACATCGTTGAAAGTGACGTAGAAGGCAGCGCGGGACTGAAGCTGATCGACTGGGAGTACGCCGGCTTGGGCGACCTCTGGTTCGACCTGGCTTTGGTGATAGAACATCATCAGTTGAATGATGAATTGCAGACTGGCTTTGTCAACGCCTACTTGCACCGTCAAATACGCGACAACGAAAAGCACCGATTGATGGACTGGCGCAAGTTCTACCGGGCGCTGTTATGCTTGTGGCAACTTCGAACGGGCTGAGCATCAGTCAAGTCTTAACAAGCAGAAACAGAAACTAATGCCAAAGGAGGCATTGCATGAGTGATTGGCCTTTTGAAGCGCTTGAATTCAGCGGGCTTCCCGAAGCAGAAATGCAGCAGCAGGCCCTGGCGTTTTACCAGCAGATAAAACGCCGTCGCACGGTACGGGACTATTCCGACAAACCGGTACCCCGCGATATTATTGAGAATGCTATTCGCGCAGCCGGCACTGCGCCCAGCGGCGCCAATATGCAGCCCTGGCATTTCGTTGCGGTATCCAATGCCAAAATAAAACGCCGCATTAAAGAAGCAGCCGAAGCCGAAGAGAAAGAACTTTACAGCCATCGTGCGGGCGACGAGTGGCTGAAAGCACTGGAACCCCTCGGTACCAATGAATACAAACCCTTCCTCGAAACCGCGCCGTGGCTGATTGCCGTTTTTCTGAAGAAATTCACCATTGATGCCGAAGGCAAGAAGCTAAAGAATTACTACACCGCCGAATCAGTCGGTATCGCCTGTGGCTTTCTGTTGTCTGCCCTGCATTTTTCCGGTCTGGTGACGTTGACCCACACACCATCCCCTATGGGATTTCTGGCAGAAGTGCTGGAGCGACCCAAGCACGAGCGGGCTTTCATGTTGATCGTGGCGGGTTACCCAGCAGAAGACGCTCAGGTACCCGTGATCAGCAAACGTCCGCTGCATGAAATTGCCACTTTTATGGATTGAATCACTGACTTTCGCCAAATAATGGAATTCAGTGCCTGAAGAGCTCCAGTCAGGCGACAGTTGGGCTGGCTGCTGCTATTGTTGCGTCCTGTGATTAAACAACGGGACATACGCCCATGATTACTCTGCATCACCTCGAGAATTCCCGCTCCCAGCGCATCTTATGGCTGTTGGAAGAATTGGGTGTTGAATACGACATCAAACACTATAAGCGTGATGCCAAAACCAGCCTCGCGCCGCCCGAACTGTTGGCGATCCATCCGCTGGGAAAATCGCCAGTGATTACCGATGGTGATATCACCGTGGCGGAATCAGGCGCGATTATCGAATACCTGGTGGGCAACTATGGAGATGGCAGTTTGTTGCCCGCCGAAGGTACGCCGGAACGATTGGCCTATACTTACTGGCTGCATTATGCCGAAGGCAGTTTTATGCCTTATATGATCATCTCGCTGATTATGGCGCGCATCGAGTCGGCCCCGGTGCCGTTTTTTCTCAAGCCGGTAACCAAGGGCATTGCCGGTAAGGTGAAAGACGGCTTTCTGAATCCCAATGTAAAACGCAACCTGGAATTTATTGAAGCCACGTTGAAAAATTCCAAATGGTTTTGTGGTGACAGCATGACGGCTGCGGACATCCAGATGAGTTTTCCGCTTGAAGCGGCTGCCGTGCGTACTAACCTTAAAGCCAGCTATCCAAAATCAGCGGCCTATCTGAAACGCATACATGCCTTACCCGCGTATAAAACAGCGCTGGAAAAAGGCGGCCCCTATGCCTTGATGGGTGGGTGAAGAGTTCCCTTTCGTCACACCGGTAAAAATGCGCAAAAGTCCATGATGGCCTTCATTGTTACTGCTTTCTACTTTGCTGGCATCCTCGCCGCCATCAATGCTGTGATGACAGTTCGAACCTCGCAGGGTGCCATTGCCTGGTCGGTGTCGTTGGTCAGCTTTCCATTCATAGCAGTTCCTGCCTACCTGGTGTTTGGCCGTTCAAAGTTCGAAGGCCAGATGCAGGCATTTGCGCTGCGCAAGGGCGAAATCAGGAATGTGCTTGAGACCTACCGGGAAGAGCTCAAGCCCTTTGAGATTGAACCCGATGACGCCCCATCCTGGCATCATGCCGTACGGCAGCTTTCAGAGCATGAACTGGTGAGCGGCAACCAGGTTGAACTGCTGATCAACGGTGATGCGACATTCGAGAGCATTCTGCAAGGCATCGCTGGCGCAGAGCACTATGTGTTGTTCCAGTTTTACATGATCCACGATGACGGATTAGGAAACCGCGTACAGAAAGCCCTGATTGCAAAAGCCCAAGCCGGCGTGAAAGTTATCGTGCTCTACGATGAGGTGGGGAGTAAAAATCTTAGTAAAGGCTATATCGAGCGGTTCCTGGGTGCGGGTGTTGAGATCAGTTCATTCAAGCCCAACCAGGGCTTCTTTAATCGCTTTCAGCTGAATTTCCGCAATCACCGGAAGATGGTGGTGGTGGATGGCAAGGTTGCCTGGTTAGGTGGTCTTAATGTGGGTGATGAATACCTGGGACTGGATCCCGAGTTCAGCCCCTGGCGCGATACCCATATTCGACTTGAAGGCCCCTCTGCGTTGCAGGTGCAACTGACCTTGATGAGTGACTGGTATTGGGCTACCCGTGAAAAACTCGAGCTGAACTGGAAGCCACACGTGGCTGTGGCTGCGGACCAGAGAGTTCTGGTGCTGTCGACCGGACCAGTAAACGACCGGGAAACAGCTGGCCTGTTTTTTGTTGCGGCGCTGAATGCTGCCCAGGAGCGTATCTGGTTTTCGGCACCCTATTTCGTACCGGATGAGGCCGTGTTGAAGTCACTACAACTGGCGGCGATGCGCGGCGTTGATGTCCGCATCATCACCACCGGTAAAGGCGACAGTCTGCCGGTCTGGCTGGCCGCTTTTTACTACATCAAATTGCTACATGATACCGGCATCAAGTTCTATGCCTATGAGCCCGGCTTTCTGCACGAGAAAGTCATGTTGGTGGACGATCAGATCTCCACTGTTGGCACGCATAATTTCGATAACCGTTCATTCCGGCTTAATTTTGAAGTGATGGCAATTGTTAATGACGCGGGTTTTGCCAGCCAGATGGAGGCGATGTTTCTGGAGGATTTCAAGACTTCCGTCATCATCGACCCGAAGAAGCTTGAGGAGAAATCATTTCTCTGGCAATTGGCTGTGCGCTTGTCCTATCTCGCTTCGCCCGTACTTTGAAGAAGCAGCCTGATTACAGCTCACCCAGCAGCGCATCCAACAACATGGTATTGAACATTCAGATGTTGCGGGCGCTGGCAGCTGTGATGGTGGTGTTCTATCACTTAGGGCCGCACTATCAGCATGCCGGTGGAGCCTTCGGTTCTCTGATAGCACTCGCCCAATGGGGCTTTTTTGGTGTGGACATCTTCTTTGTGATCAGCGGCTTCGTGATCAGTTATACCGTTTTCCCCAAGGATCGTGATGTCGCTACCGCAGGCATCTATTTTCGCCACCGCTTTTCACGCATCTACCTGGGCTACTGGCCCTTTGCGTTGATCGCATTGTTCATCCTGCCTTTGCATGCGCCGGAGAACCTCTGGCAGGTCAGTGCGCTACGAACGCTAACGCTGAGTAGTGCCGATCTCAGTGTTCTGGCCTTGCCGGTCGCTTGGTCGTTGGCTTATGAGCTCTACTTTTACGCGATATTCGGAGCTTTATACCTGTGCAGTAATGTTGTTATCAAGCGCAGTCTGCTGGTGATTTTTGTGTTGTTGCTGCTGCGTACACTGTTTATCAAACTGGATGCCGATTCGAACCTGTATTTCTGGGTTTCGGCTTATATGCTGGAGTTTTTCTATGGCGTGATGCTGTACCTGTATCGTGAGTTGCTGACACAAAGAAGAATGTTAGCGCCGGCCGTGGCGATGCTGATCGCAGGGTTTGTACTGGCAGCGGGACAGACTGCCGATCATGACGCCCGCGCACTTTACCTAGGAATCAGCGCAGCGGCGATGGTGATGTTGGCACTGCAATTGGAGGCGAACCGGATTTTTATCAGCCCGGCCTGGTTGGTCAAGCTGGGCGATTCATCCTATGCTTTGTACCTGAGCCATCTGTTTGTTATCACCGCGTTCTATCAGTGGGGATGGCGGGATGATCTTGCGGCCCAGTCACCATTCATGATTGAGGCAGGTTTTCTGGCGGTGTTGCTGTACATCGTTTTCCTCGCCCACTTCTGGTATCGACGGGTGGAAAGACCGCTGTACTTATGGGCAATCGGTCGTAAGAAAGGCGATAAAGCAGCAACTACTCCGGCAGCGGAATAAACTCCTTGTCACCCGGCACCATTTCGAATCGGCCTTCCGTCCAATCCAGCTTGGCCTGCTCGATGCGTTCCCTGGAGCTGGAAACGAAATTCCACCACACGGTTCGCTTACCCAGTGCATCACCGCCCACCACCATAACCCGGCTGTCTGCACTGGCTTGCAGTTTTACCGTTTCTCCGCCGGTGGCTACCGCCATCACGCCGGCCGGGTAGTTCTGCCCATCGATCTGAACTTCACCGGAAACCACATAAGCTGCCAGCTCCTGGTAGTTGTCGGGCAGCGATAATGTGGCGCCTGCGGTCAACAGGCATTCCAGGTAGAGCGTGCTTGAGTAGGTTTTTACCGGCGAGGAATGCCCATAGGCCTCACCCATAATCACTCGCACCGTACTGCCTTCCGCTTCGATCTGGGGTAAGGAATCCGCTGCGTAGTGCAGGAATTCCGGAGCACATTCTTCCTGATCAGTGGGCAGTGCAATCCAGGACTGTATGCCGTGCAGGTAAGACACGGTGTCGAGGTCTTCCCCAGCCCGTTCGGAATGCACAATGCCGCGCCCTGCCGTCATCAGGTTAATGGCTCCGGGGCGAATGGCTTGCACATAACCCAGGCTGTCGCGATGCATGATTTCGCCTGCAAATAAATAGGTAATCGTGGCAAGGCCGATATGCGGGTGCGGCCGTACCTGTATGCCTTCGCCGGGCGGAAATTCGGCCGGGCCCATATGGTCAAAAAAAACAAAAGGCCCAACCATTTTGCGCTCAGCAGCAGGCAGCACGCGGCGCACGGTGAATTCCCCCAGGTCTTTTTTCCGCGGCTCGATACGCAGTGCTACAGAGCCTGAGCTTTTAATACAGTCTGGTTGCTTGGCTTCAGTGTGGCTCATGATGTTTGGTTCGCTGGCTAAAGTAGGCCCAATATTATCTGGCAACTGGTGCGTTCCGGTAAAGCAAGAACCGGTTTGGTCACTGGCCGTTAGCGGATTCTCAAGTCTGCTGGCAGTTCCGGATTGGTATGAAAGTCTTCCCACAATCGCTGCACACGGTTTTCAAGCTCGCGGTAAAGCGCGGGTCCTCAATGACCACGGCATAGTCAGGGTCGAAGGCGCCCTGTTTCAGGCCCCAGCAGCCAGGTAACCAGCCGACGGCCAAGACCTCTTCAAGTGCCGCAATGGCTGCATCGGTTTCACTCAAGAAAACATGATGGTAAAGCGGGTGAATCCAATGCCCTTCTTACGTTCGATGGGTTTGTCGGCTATGCGCTGTAAAGGATCCCGCAACTGAATTTCGGCAGATGCCGGCTTTCCGGTCAGCGGCAAGATCCCTGCCCAGGATATGCGCCCCGGCTACTTCAAAATCAAAGTTTTCATTTTGCAACAGATCGTCATGCTCGTCCCACAACCGAGCTTCGTTGCCTACTTGTAAATAACTTCGAATGAGTATCCCAAGGTCAATGGCGTCTTTGCTACCCAGTCTTCGGTCATTCCAGGCAAATATTTTTAAAAGAACCCGGCCAACAACAATGCCACGGGAAAGCCAGCAACCAACACCCCGATGAGCGCACGCATGGCTCAGGTCCGCGTCTTGACTTGATAACTGATATTTAAAATACTTGCGAATTATTTTACAATGAACTCATGAATAAAGACTTTTCAACAAAAGAGAGAATTCGGCAGCACATAGAAAAAAGTGATGGCTGCACCGGGCCAGAACTCGCTGAACTTCTGGGCATCAGTCGACAGGCCGTCAGCTTGCACCTGCGTCAGCTGATTGCCAAAGGCGAGATTTTCAAAACCGGATCAACCCGAAACGCGCAGTATTTTCCCAAGTCTGCCATGCCTGCGGCTCAGACTGTCGAAAGAGAGCTTGCCCTTGATGGATTGGACGAGTCTACGGTCTATCAGGACCTGGCCATCACGCTCACGCTTTCACGGTTATCAAAGCATGTTGAGTCGGTGGTGCACTACTCTTTCACCGAAATATTGAACAATGCGATTGATCATTCTGGCGCGGCACAGTGCACTATGGACGTCCGTTTGGATGCCAGTAAAATTACATTCGACATCAGAGACAAGGGTATTGGAGCGTTTCATTCCATCGCGGATAAGTTCGGTCTGGAAGACGAGCATCATGCGATGATCGAACTGATCAAAGGCAAGACAACAACGCAACCACAAGCCCATTCCGGCGAAGGCATTTTTTTTGTATCCAAGGCGGCGGATCGGTTTGTGTTGCGGTCCCACAATTTGCAGATCGAGTGGGATCATGACCGCGGTGATGTGTTTGTTTCTGAGCAGCGATTCCTGGCGGGCACCCAGGTTCAATTTGAGCTGCGTACCGACTCACGCACTCGGCTGGAAGAAGTATTCGCTGAATTCGCGCCGGAAGAATATGACTTTCAGTTTACGAAAACCCGGGTCCTGGTAAAACTGTTGCAACGCGAGTACATATCCCGTTCCGAGGCCAAGCGTTTGCTGCACAACCTCGAGAAATTTTCAGAAGTCGAGTTGGACATGCGGGACGTTTCGCGCATCGGGCAAGGGTTCGCTGATGAAGTGTTCCGTGTTTTCCAGAAGGCACATCCCGAAACCCAGGTTCGGGCGATCAATGCCAATAAAGCCATCGCGGCAATGATTCAGCATACCGGCGGCGAAGTGAATTAAACCTGCGAGCTAAAAAAAGGACCTGAAGGGGCTTTGTGATTTGATGGCGATGGGTGTTCGCCCCGAACTTCAAATACCAGACCCGGATCGTGCCGCGGCAAGCGCAGGACCGGGCCGATCGCGAGCGGACGCGGTCAGGGTCAAAGATCCCGGCGATTATCGCTGGTCGAGTTACCAGGCCATGGATTCAGAGTGCGCGCCAAACTGTGGTCACCGCACCGCCTCTACCTGGATTTGGAAAATGTAAATCGCGATAATCCTGCGTGCAGGAGTTGATCCGGGCGCTATACTTCGAGGCGGGAACAAGAACCACAATCACAACCACAATATGATGGGAGGATGCGACAGATGAAATTCGATTTCAACAAAACCCTTAGCCTGGTCAAGGGCGGCTTGCTGGATCACCGCGCGACCTGGGAATCCTACCTGGGCGAGAACCCGGCCTGGCGTGACACATTGATTACTCTGACCGGCCCGCTGATCGTGGCCAACGTGGTGCTCAGCGTTATTCTTTCCCGCGCCATGGGGACCTTCTCGGCATACAGTTTCTACGGCAACTTTTTTACTGCAATGGTGCTGGGCCTGGTTCTGGCAGCGCTGGGTTTCATCGTCGCTGTGCTGGTGTTCAACTACCTGGCGGGCATGTTCGGCGGCAAGCCGGATTTCTCCCGCGCATTTGCGGCCATATCGCTGGCGGCAATACCGGCATGGATTGCGGGCATCCTCGGTTCGGCCATACCCTGGCTGGGCGGGCTGGTGACGCTGGCGGGCGGAATACTCAGCCTGGTTTTCGTTTACCGCATACTGCCACTGGCCGTGGGCATTCCGGACAACAAGCGGGTGGTGCACTTCGTGCTGTCGCTGGTAGCCATATTGGTCGTCAACCTGATTATCGGCAGGGCAGTCGGCATGGGCGGCATGGCGCCGCGTGGCATGATGGGCGATTTCGGCAGCAACCATATGGAGCGTGATGCCGACAATGCGCCCGGCATGTTTGGTGAAATCGGGCGCCAGGCCGACATCTACAACAAGGCCAACGAATCGCATTATGAGCCACCATCAGACGGCGAAGTAGCCGAAAAGCAGGCTGAATGGATGGTGGACAACCTGAATAAGTCCCGGGAAAACTACGAAGAAGAAATGGCGCGGCTGAAGAAGATTTCCGATGAAATTCAGAACAAGGACGACCCGTCTCCTGCCGACCTGGCGAAAATGTACCAGGGCATGGGTTCCGCGATCAGCCTGAACAGCATCGAAATGGAAACGGTCATGGCCGGCGGCGGCAACTGGGCTGAGTACCAGTGGGTGAAATCACAGCTGCGTGCCGCGCGTCTGCAACGGGGCGAAGGCTCCAGTGAGCTGGAGCACAACTTTGAGATTTACGAGGGGATCGAGGACGAGCTGGGGCCAGAAGGCCTATAGGCTATCCAGGCAGAGTTCAGGCCCGGGCATCGGCTCGGGCTGGTTCCCTTCGGCACAAAACCATAGCTATTGATGCGCAATTCGCCTTAGCCATCAGCGAGCCTGTAAATTACTACTAATTTATAACTGAATTAGTAGTAATTGCTAGACGTTGGCACCAAACGCACCTGTACCGATATCTACTAAATTTAATAGAAAATGTGAATCCCTCAACTAGCGTCGGCGGCTGGTTTTGCTGTCGAAGAGGTGTAAAGCATAGTTTGCATAAAAAATGGCCCCGAAATGGGGCCATGTGCTTGGTGGTGATAGGTGGACTCGAACCACCGACCTCAGCATTATGAGTGCCGCGCTCTAACCAGCTGAGCTACATCACCGTATTCGATTGCCGAATTCAATAATTTTTACCGCCCAGACCGGGGATCATGGCGGGGCGCAAATTCTCCTTTTACTGACCGGGATTGTCAACAGCCAAAGGCCTTTTTTTGGCTTTCCGGCTGAGCCCCAGGACAATCTTCAGGTGTTCCTCCAGTTGCACCATTTCGTACTTTTCCAGCTCCGTGAGTATTTCGCTGGCAAATCGGCGGTTGTCGATCGTTCGGGCCTGGTCGACCAGTACCTGCGAATCCTGACGAAGACTGTCGCGTGCATTGATATTAATCCGCAATGGCTCGGTCCCTTCAATCAGCCGACTGGTCATTGGTAGGATTGTTGTGCTGGGGTGCCCGGTTGCGTTCAGCAGGTCGTTCTGAATGACCACGCAAGGTCGGGTTTTGCCAGGCTCTGTTCCTCGTGATGGATTCAGCCTGGCCAGGTAAATTGCCCCACGTTTAAAGGTCATTCGGGCAGATCATCAAGACCATCGGCAATGGCCGTGTCCCAAATTTCCATCTCTTCAAGGTTTGATTGCCTGACTTTGAGCGAGGCTGCAAGCAGTTTCTGGCGCAACTCCTCCTGGTCAAGTTGGGCTATATATTCACCTACTGCCTCGCGAATAACGGCGCTTTTGGTGGTGCTCAAGCGATGTGCCAACGCGGTCAGTTCGGCATCGAATTGCGCATCGGCTTTGAGGGTGATGGTTTTCATTGCTTGATAAGGTAATACTGAATTAAGTAATTGGCAAGGTGGTTATGGATCCCGGATCAAGTCCGGGATGACGGTTGGGAAGGTCTGGGATGACGGTTGGGAAGGTCTGGGATGACGGTTGGGAAGGTCTGGGATGACGGTTGGGAAGGTCTGGGATGA
>JAWXBM010000110.1:0-3792 GCA_034440115.1 Lysobacterales bacterium
CGTGCCGGTGGTGGTGAAGTGGCTGGGATCGTCAGCATTGTTAACGCGGCCAGGACGGGGGATAATTTCAGTCATGCACCATACACCATCAAGCTGATCGACGGGAGGTTTGGCCATGCAATCGAAGAATTATTCAACGTCAAGCCTGCAGCCCTTACCCGAGCAGAAGCCAGTTACATCCTCAACTTCAAGGATGCTGACGCCCTCAGAACTTCAAGCACTACGGCAATCGCAGATCGAGGCCGTCGCCTTGCTGCAAAAGGAATTCCCCGGAGCGAAGATTCTGCCGTAAAGCCCGCTCTGTTTTCTCGCAAAGAGATTGATCGGGCGGTCGACGACGCCAAGGCTGGCCTGAAACAGCCGCACAGTGAATTCATCGGTGATTACATCGGTGACATCGGTGCCTTCAAGAAATACGCGGTCTATCCTCGGACGCTTGCATCCATCGAGTCCGATTTCACGCCGGTCTATCGCACAGCAGAAAGCCAGTTTGAAACCCGCGATCGCTATGCCGCCGAACTCGGCCGCATGGCGGAAAAATACTTTGACTTGAACGCAGAGGAACGCGGGCACGTCGATGCTGTTCTGGAACTGGGACGGTTGAAAGGCGACGTGCTGGCCGGCAAGCGTATGTCGATGGAGAACACCGGGCAGAATGCCCGGCTGTCCAAGAAGGGCGACACGCTGACCCTGACGGACGCTGAAAAAACCGCTTACTGGAATATCCGCAACACCATGAACAAGGCGCTGACCATGTTCCGCGATCAGGCGCTGCGGGACTTTGGGGTGCCGGTCGAGAAACTTGGTAATGATCCGCGCGCCGCACTGGTGGACATGGCGGCAGAGGCCGAGCCCAGGAAGCAGGCTTACCTTGAAGCGGCCATTGCGATATTCGATGAAATCGAAGTCGTCCGCAAAGGCGGGTATATCCCGTTCACGCGCTGGGGTGATGTGGTTATTGTGGTGCGCGACCGCATCGGAGCAACCCTCTGGGCTGAGAAAATAGAAACCGGATTTATCGAGCGCAACGTACCGGGCCGCTCCAATCTGGAAAGCATCCCGTCGGTGCGCAAGGCACTGGATGCTGCACGCCAGAAATTCAGTCGTGAGCAGGTGGAAATCAAGGCCTTCAATGTGCCAGAGCGCGTGCCGTTCGCGGGCGACCTTCGCATGGCTGACCTGGACATGCTGGCCGAACTCGCACGGGTGGACAACCAGCAATGGGAGTCCGTCCGGGACCAACTGGCGAAAGGCCTGCAATCCCGGGGTTTCAAGAAACACTTGCTGGGATCGGCCAACGTGCCGGGTTATTCCACGGACTTCGAACGGTCCATTGCCGACTACATCATCGGCATTGCTGGGTATCTGTCTCGCCGGCAGCATGCTGACCGCTGGGAAGCCGGCATTGCCGGCATCGACAAGCGCAAGCCGAACCTGATCCATTACGCCAAGGACTACCAGAAATACGTCAATGATCCGCAGGAGGAGTGGAACCGCGTGCGCCAGGCGGGGTTCCTGTTCTACATCGCCGGGGTACCTGCCTCGGCCTTCGTGAACCTGACGCAGGTGCAAATGTTGTCTGCACCATATCTGACGCAGTTTGTGGGGGCGCCGCGCGTGCAACTGGAACTGACGCGGGCCTATGCCGACGTGTCCATGATGGGTTCGGTGTCTCGGGGTTTCGACCTGTTCGACCCGGACAAGGCGCCGGCGGACGTGCGTGATGATCTGCGAAAGGCGTGGGACGAAGGATATTTCGTGCCGCTGGAAACCTATGAACTGATGGGCAAGGCCTACAACCGGACGCCGACCCAGAGACGCCTGCAAAAAGGCATTGACGACAGTATCAGCGTGGTGTCGATCGCGTTCCAAGGCGCGGAACGGATTAACCGGCTGGTCACGTTCATTGCGTCGCACCGTATCGGCAAAATCAATGGTGTCGAGGGTAAGGTGCACCAGATACTGAAAGGCAATCCACTGGCACAGGATGAACTGGGTATCTTTTCGCCGCGCCGGTTCGCGGAATGGGTGATTGATGAAACCCACTTCCGCATGGGCAAGATCAACCGACCCGGGGCCATGCGCGGCATCGGCACAGCCATTCTGCAATTCCGGGGTTTCACGTTACAGACATTTGAACTGTGGTATCGCATGATGGTGCAGAACGGTCCGGAGGGTAAGGCCATGGCCGCGTATTCCCTGCTGCTGATGTTCGCCGTGGCGGGCGTGTGGGGTATGCCTGGGGCGGATGACCTCAGAAACATGCTGGAACGCTTCTACAAGGCCGTGACGGGCGAGGATGTTGATATCAAGGCTAAACTGCGTGAACTGGCTTACCGGCTCTCAGGATCGGCCATGATCTCCCAGATGCTGTCTAAGGGCACAACCTATCCCATGGGGCTGGATCTGTCTGGTCGTATCGGCATGGGCAATATCGCACCGGATTCTGCCATGCAGGTATTCGGGATCCCGGCTGACCTGTTTATTGGCCGGCCATCCCGAGCCATAGAATCAGCCAGTCGTGGCCACTGGCGTCTGGCCATGGCCGAAATGCTGCCGAACTTCATCAAGAATCCCATGCAGGCCACGGACTGGGCAGAGTCCGGGATACGCTCGCAAGCCACGGGCAAGGTGGCCATTGCCGCCGATGATGTAACCAAAGGCGATGTCGCACAGAAGGTGGTGGGCTTCACCCCAGCGCGCATCAGTAACATCCGGGAAGCGCAGTTTGCCAAGCGCCGCGCAGGGCAGGCGGTGGACGACATCCGTTCGGACTACTACGCCAAACTGGGGCAGTCGATCGCGGCCAAGGTTAGGGCCGAGCGGGCTGGTGATGTCGATGAAGTGACGAAACTTGAAACGGACATCAAGGCGACCTTCAAGGAAATCGCGGAGCGCAACCAAGGTAAGGCGCACTACGAAATGGTCATCATCCGCGCTGAAACATTGCGTGAGCGAGTGCGGGATGAACTGAGCGGCACAGTGGCGAGAGGCACGAAGCGCCAGCAGGCACGGTCACAGGCGCAGAAGATTGATGAGGCCTACGGGTTAGCGCAGTAGCCAGACCAGCAGGGCAAGGGCGGCGATGCCGTGGATCCACAGGGCAGCGCGGAACAGGTCTTTATCGCGGCGCTTTTGTAGGGAGCCCATCACAATATAATCGCATATTATCCCCAAAACTGGTAATCGCGGGCTGGCCGGCTGCGGAGCCTTCCTGTGGATTTATGCTAACTTATGAGCGTATCCGTAGGCTCCCGTGTTACTCAAACGGGGGCCGCGTTGGATGACTTTGCGTCAACTAATGTGGTGGACGGTTTTTCTCAGAGGCGAAAAGAGTCAACTAAAATGTCAACCAATATACGTAGTCCGCAAGCGGAGGATTGAAAGAAATGGCCATTACTCTTCGACGGCAGATTTCAGACGAGGAAAAGAAAATAGTTCTCGCGAGACATGGGCGACAATGCTTTGCTACGGGTCACGCCATCCCGGATGGGGAGCCGCTGCAGTATGACCATATTCGTGCCTTTGCTTCAGGTGGACAAAGTGAGCTTGATAATATTGCACCTATGTGTGAGCACCACAATAAGGCTAAGGGAACGCTGCCCTTAGAAGATTTTCGGGTAAAGCTGGAGCTTGAGAATTTCTTCGACGAAGGAGAGCGTTTGACGTTGCGCCACTTGCTAGAGCACTTCAAAGCGAAGAAGATGCTCCAGGCTTATGGGGAGAGCGTTCAGGTCACGTCCAATGAGAATAAAGTACATCTTGAGAATCACAACTACACGGCCGATTTCC
>JAWXBM010000111.1:0-10163 GCA_034440115.1 Lysobacterales bacterium
GGCATTCCGGGCTTTTCCCTCCGGCATTCCGAGCCTGACCCGGAATCCATCTTCAGTGTTGAATTGGATACCGGATCAAGTCCGGGATGACGGGCTAGCCAGGGGCCGGGATGACGTACGAGCAGCGCGGCATACTATCTGGGGCTTGAGCCCTGTATCAATCGGACAGAATGTGCTCGATGCGCAATTGGCAGATTTCCTGCCCTCGCCAGCGATTGATATCCAGCCGATACAAAGCGCGTATGGATCCGCTGTTGCCCAGATTTTCCGGCGTACAATTGAATGCAATGGCCTCCAGCACCGCAGCGGACTGGTGTGGCCGCAAACTCAGTTTCATATGGGCAGCTCCAACCACCCGTTGCTCCACGATGGCAAAACGTCCATCGAACAAGGGCTCGGGAAAGCGCTGTCCCCAAGGGCCCAGGGCTTCGAGCTGATCGGCCAGGTCCAGACTCAAATCCGTTGCCGGTAGCTCTCCATCGGTCATCAATTCCGCGCTCAGGCTTTGGCCATTAAGTATGGTCTGCACCGCACCGAGCAGCGCCTGTTTGAATTCATTCAGCCGCGCCAGTGGCAGGCTCATACCCGCCGCCATGGCATGGCCGCCAAAGGAACTCAGCATTCCGGGGTTACGACTGTCCACCAGCGCCAAGACATCGCGTATATGCAAGCCGTTAACGGAACGCGCCGAGCCTTTGAGCAGGCTGGCTCCGGGTGATTCGGGGGCGAAGGCAACAACCGGCCGGTGCACCGCATCTTTTACTTTCGATGCCACCAATCCGACGATGCCCTGGTGCCAGCCAGCATCGAACAGACACACCGCATCGGGTATATCTGTTGCAAGCGAACCAAGCAGGTCCTTGACTTGCTGCATGGCACTGACCTGCATTTCATCCTGCATGTCCTTGCGCTGCTGATTCAGCTCATCCAGTTGGCGCGCCAGCGCATCGGCTTCGTCCCGATCAGAAGCGAGCAGGCAACGGATACCCACGCTCATATCTTCCAGCCGGCCCGCCGCATTCAGCCGCGGCGCCACCGCAAAACCCATGTCAGATGCTGCAGCGTAACGGTAATCCCGATTGCCAGCCCGCAACAGGGCCAGCAGGCCAGGTCGCGCCAGACCCTGCCGAATACGTTGCAAACCCTGGCTCACCAGGATGCGGTTGTTTCGATCCAGTGGTACCAGATCCGCCACAGTTCCCAGCGCTACCAGGTCCAGCAGGCTGGCCAGGTTAGGTTCCTTGAGCTTGTTGCTGAACCAGCCCTGCTGGCGCAGAACCTGCCGGACTTTGCTCAGCAGGTAAAACATCACACCCACGCCGGCCATGGCCTTGCTGGGGAAATCATCCCCGGGGCTGTTGGGATTGACGATGGCATGCGCTGCAGGCAGGCTCGGCCCCGGCAAATGATGGTCGGTGACGATCACGGTGCAGCCCAGTTCACGCGCGCGGGCAACACCGGCTATGCAGGCTATGCCCGAATCGACCGTAACCAATACATCGGGTGGCGCGCCAGCCAGGGTTTCCACCAGCGGCACCGTGAGGCCATAGCCGAACTCAAATCGATTCGGCACGCGAAAGCTGACCGACTGGCAACCCATGGCCTGCAATCCCAGCACCGCCACTGCAGTACCGGTGGCACCATCGGCATCAAAATCACCCACCACCAGAATGCTCTGCCTGGTGGTGATCGCGGTGGCCAATAGTTGCGCGGCCAGGGCTATACCGCCCAGACTGTCTGGCGCCAGTAAAGCTGGCAGTGCGAGTTCAAGTTCTGCTGCATTTCCCACGCCACGCGCCAGCAAGATCCGGCGTATGGCTGGGTGCATGTTCTCGGGCAAATTATCCTCCACCCGCGGACTACGCTGCGTGATGGACAGGGCACTCATGGCTGCGCCCGCAATGCAGCCAACCACAAGGACAAGGGTTTCGGCCGCCGCCAGAAACGCCGCAGATCGCGTGAGCTCAAGGACCAGCTCTGCTCCGGGCTATGCAGGCAAACACGGCCGCCCTGCTCTTTCAGTCGTGTTATCAAACCCATGCAAAAAGCTTCCAGCCGCTCGGGTGTCAGCGGTTGCGCAGCAGCGGCTCTGGAAGTCGGTGCGACGGCCCAATCGACCAATACCGAACCGTTGTTGCTGGTATCAAACAGCAGTCCATCAACGGGCAGATCACGCAAATCATTGACTTGCATGCCATGCAGCGAGGCCAAGCCACGACTGACCGGATCAGCAGAATAGACTCTTGCAAAGGCCTTGGCTGGCGCGGCTTTGGGCAAGTTGCCGCCACCCCAGAACCACACCGAATTGATCACGGCTGCGCCACGTTGGCGGCGCTGTTCATTGTCTGGGCTGGCGTGCAGCGCCATCTGGATTTCGTTCTGCAGCCTCTTCCAGTACCGGCCCGACTCACCTTCAGGCAAGCACTCGGAAACATCGGCACCCAGTGCCTCATCCAGCGACACAAAATTCACCTTCGAGTGCTGCGGCAGACGAATGATCCAGTAGTCCTCATCAGCCTGAATATCCAGCCCTTCCGCTGCCATGACCTGCTGGACGATTTGCTGGACCTGCTGCTGATAGTCACCGGGAAAGCCTGCAAAACCTGAATGCAGCAGCATCACGCGGCTCATGTCCGCCTGTAAGCTGACCGGGTCCATGCGCAGATAGTAGCCGGTGTCATTCACATTCGCTGCCGCTGAGGACAGGCGGCTGAGCGCCGCCACGGGTATTTCCCCATCCGCCTGCAGGCCAAATAATTTCAAGCGTAAGCCATCCAGGTCTGTGGCCAGCGGTGGGCTGGCCCTGGATTTGCTCAGAAAGTTCTCCAGACTGGGGAAACGATGCTCTGGCGCCTGCTGCCGCACCTGCTGCCGCACCTGTTGTTGCACCTGTTGTGGCACCCAGGCCGACAAACGTGGAAGTATTATCGTTGTGGTCGTAATGGAGTGCTGCACAGGCCCGTAGTCATCTTTTGGGGTCAGATGTATTCGACTCCAACGATTTCATATTGGCGTTCGCCGATGGGAGCAATTACCGTAATCACATCACCTTCATGGCGGCCAATCATCGCTCGGGCGATCGGCGAACTCACTGCAATGCGGTTCTCCTTGATGTCAGCTTCCAGGTCACCAACGATCTGGTAAGTTGTTTCATCAGCGGTTTCCTCATCGGCAATAGTTACGCGCGCTCCAAACACCACCTTATCACCGGCATTTACGGTAGTTGGGTCGATGATTTGCGCAGCAGACAGCCCGGCTTCGAGGCGTTGAATACGGCCTTCAATAAAGCCTTGTTGCTCACGGGCCGCATGATACTCGGCATTTTCCTTGAGATCGCCATGCGCCCGTGCTTCCGCAATGGCGGTAATAATGGCTGGCCGATCGGTCTTTTTCAGACGGGCCAGTTCTTCACGCAGGCGCTCGGCACCCTTCATCGTCAATGGTTTTCTGCTCATGTTTTTCCTTCGTTTCCGGCCCCGGGTTTGTTGGTATGATCGTTCTCAAGACCCTTGGCTAATCCTTTATGCAATTGTTGCAGGCTGTGTACAGTGTAGTCATTCTCATGATCCAGTGCGCACAGGGTGGCTTTGCCGCCCGCAATGGTGGTTGAATAACTGATTTTGCGCTGTAATGCTTCCCGCCGAATGGAGAAGGAATCAGAAATGGCCTGCCGTCCTTCGGTGGTGTTGACGATGAAGCAGATTTCCTGATTCTTGATCAGGTCGACGATATGCGGCCGTCCTTCCATTACCTTGTTGACCGTCGCGCAAGGAATGGACTGTTCATTGAGGAAACGACTGGTACCCCGGGTGGCTACCAATGAGTAGCCGCGTTGCAACAACTCGCGGGCAATGGACTCCAGCCCTTCCTTATCTCCATCCCGCACACTGAGAAATGCCTTGCCCGGCTTGGGCAGGCCGTAACTGGCGGCTTTCATGGACTTGGCGCGTGCACCACCAAAGGTCCAGGCTACGCCCATTACCTCACCGGTGGAGCGCATTTCCGGACCGAGAATCGGGTCTACACCTGGGAACTTGATGAACGGAAAAACTGCTTCCTTGATAGAAAAGTAATTAGGTATGATTTCTTTTGTGTGACCTTGTTCTTTGAGTGATTTACCTGCCATAACCCTGGCGGCGATACCGGCCAGGGGTACGCCGGTTGCCTTGGAAACAAACGGTACGGTGCGCGAGGCACGGGGGTTTACTTCGAGCACATAAACTTCATCACCTCGAATGGCAAACTGGGTATTCATCAAACCAATCACGCCCAATTCCAAAGACATCAGGCGAATCTGCCGACGCAACTCGTCCTGGACTTCTGGGCCCAGTGAATAGGGCGGTATGGAACAGGCAGAATCACCGGAATGCACCCCGGCCTGCTCTATATGCTCCATGATGCCGCCGATCAGCACATCCTTACCGTCACAGATGGCATCCACATCCACCTCGATGGCGTGATCAAGGAAGCGATCCAATAACACCGGCGAATCATTTGAAACCTTGACCGCCATGGTCATGTAACGGCGCAGCTCTTCTTCACTGTGTACCACGTCCATAGCTCTGCCACCCAACACATAGGATGGACGTACCACCAGCGGGTAACCAATTTCTTCGGCACCTTTTACCGCGCTTTCGACGCTGATGGCAGTACGATTGGGCGGTTGCCGCAGCTCAATGCGCTGCAGCAGTTTCTGGAAGCGCTCACGGTCTTCAGCCAGATCAATGGAATCAGGTGAGGTGCCGATAATGGGCACACCTGCGGCTTCCAGGGCGCGCGCCAGTTTCAGCGGAGTTTGCCCGCCGTACTGCACGATCACCCCCAGTGGGTTTTCCTTGCGGACAATCTCCAGCACGTCTTCCAGCGTCAATGGCTCAAAGTACAACCGATCGGAAGTATCGTAATCGGTGGAAACAGTTTCAGGATTGCAGTTGACCATGATGGTTTCATAACCATCATCACGCAGCGCCAGTGCCGCGTGAACACAGCAATAGTCGAATTCAATGCCTTGGCCAATGCGGTTGGGGCCGCCACCCAGCACCATGATTTTCTGCTTGTCGCTGGGCTGTGACTCACATTCCTCTTCATAAGTGGAATACATATAAGCGGTCGAAGTGGCGAATTCAGCAGCGCAGGTATCTACCCGCTTGTAGACCGGGAACACTTCCAGGCTGTAGCGGTACTGGCGGACCCGTGCTTCTTTCACACCCAGCAAACTGGCCAGACGACTGTCGGCAAAACCCTTGCGTTTCAGTTGCCACAGCTCAGTCGCGGCAATGGATTCCAGCTTCCTGCCCTGCAAGCCCTGCTCCAGCAACACCAGTTCTTCGATCTGCGCCAGGAACCACGGATCGATCCAGGTCCAGTTATGCACCTCAGTCAAGCTCATGCCTTCGCGGAAGGCATCAGCCACGTACAGGATGCGCTCCGCTCCCGCTTCGCGCAGCTCGCGCTTGAGTTCCGACCTGCGCGCTTCGGCATCCTCGCCCTGCAGAATCGGATTCAGTCCATCACGGTCAGTTTCCAGACTGCGCAAAGCTTTCTGTAATGATTCCTGGAAGCTGCGGCCGATGGCCATGGCCTCGCCCACCGACTTCATCTGCGTGGTCAAACGTGGATTGGCGGCAGGAAATTTTTCAAAAGCAAAACGCGGAATCTTAGTCACCACGTAATCAATGGCCGGTTCAAACGAGGCCGGGGTCGCACCACCGGTGATCTCGTTGCGCAATTCATCCAGTGTGTAACCCACCGCCAGCTTGGCCGCGACCTTGGCAATCGGAAAGCCGGTGGCCTTGGAGGCCAGCGCGGAAGATCGCGACACACGCGGGTTCATTTCGATCACCACCACTTTGCCATCGGCCGGGTTGATGGCGAACTGCACGTTGGAGCCACCGGTATCCACACCGATCTTGCGCAAAACAGCGATGGAGGCATTACGCAGGCGCTGGTATTCCTTGTCGGTCAAGGTCTGGGCTGGAGCCACCGTGATGGAGTCACCGGTATGAATGCCCATGGGGTCGAAGTTTTCGATGGCGCAGATGACGATGCAGTTGTCTTTGCAGTCGCGCACCACCTCCATTTCAAATTCCTTCCAGCCCAACACGGACTCTTCCAGCAAAACTTCATTGGTAGGCGACAGCTCAATGCCGCGCGCAACGATTTCCTCAAACTCTTCGCGATTATAGGCGATGCCTCCGCCGGAGCCACCCATGGTAAAAGACGGCCGAATGATGGTTGGAAAGCCAATACGGCCTTGCTTTTGCAAGGCTTCTTCCAAGCTGTGAGCAATGACCGCAGTCGGAACATCCAGGCCGATTTCAATCATGGCATCACGAAAGCGTTCACGATCTTCCGCCATGTCGATGGCATCGCGCGATGCACCGATCATTTCCACACCGTATTTCTCCAGCACGCCTTCACGCGCCAGGTCGAGAGCGCAGTTCAGAGCAGTCTGGCCGCCCATGGTGGGCAGCAGCGCATCGGGTTTCTCGCGGGCAATGATATGCGCC
This sequence comes from Lysobacterales bacterium, assembly GCA_034440115.1. Lineage (GTDB taxonomy): Bacteria > Pseudomonadota > Gammaproteobacteria > Xanthomonadales > SZUA-36 > JAWXBM01. The sequence continues at coordinate 6,510 of JAWXBM010000111.1, forward strand.
ACGGTTTTCCATTCGATCGGTTCGATGTAGATGGCGTCGGCCATCTCGGGGTCGGTCATGATGGTGGCTGGGTTGGAATTCACCAGGATGACGCGGTAACCCTCTTCGCGCAGTGCTTTGCAGGCCTGGGCGCCGGAGTAGTCGAACTCGCATGCCTGGCCAATCACAATGGGTCCAGCGCCGATAATCAGAATGCTGTTGATGTCCGTGCGTTTTGGCATCAGCGTGCTTCCCCCAATACTGGGACGTCAGCTTGCTTTGGCGGCTGCTTTTTGGCCGCGACCATCAGATCAATGAAACCATCAAACAGCCCGGCGATATCTTGCGGACCGGGGCTGGCTTCAGGATGACCCTGAAAGCTGAAAGCGGGCGCATTTTTTAATCGTATGCCTTGTAAGGTGTTATCAAACAGCGAGCGATGAGTGGTTGAGACAGTCTTCGGCAAGCTGTTCTCGTCAACCGCAAAGCCATGGTTCTGACTGGTGATCATTACCTGCCCCGTGGCCAGATCTTGCACCGGATGGTTGGCACCGTGGTGGCCGAATTTCATTTTCATGGTGCGGGCACCCACGGCCAGCGACAGCAACTGATGCCCGAGGCAAATACCGAATATCGGCAAGCCGGTTTTCAGCAACTGCTGAATGGCCTTGATGGCGTAATCACAAGGCTCAGGGTCACCCGGGCCATTGGACAGGAGCACACCGTGTGGCTGCAGGGCCAACACGTCATTGGCAGACGTGGTAGCCGGTACCACAGTCACGCGACAGCCTCTGTCCGCCAGCATGCGCAAAATATTGCGCTTGATGCCAAAGTCATAAGCCACCACGTGGAAGCGGCCGGCACTCTGGCCCCATTGCTGGCTATCCAGGTCCCAGGTACCCTGCTCCCAGGAATACGCTGCAGCGCAACTGACTTCTTTGGCCAGATCCAAACCCACCATGCCAGGAAAAGAGCGTGCCAGTTCGAGGGCAGCTTGCGCTGTGGCATTCGGACCACAAACGATGGCGCCGCTCTGGGCCCCCTGCTCGCGCAGGATACGGGTTAGTTTGCGGGTATCAATATCGGCAATGGCAACAGTGCCCTGTCGTTGCAGGTAGTCCGCCAGGGTTTCCTGCATACGCCAGCTACTGGCCAGCAAGGGATAGTCGCGAAGAATCAACCCGGCAGCCTTGATGCCATCGGATTCATCATCCTGCTCATTACAGCCGGTATTGCCTATATGCGGATAAGTGAGGGTTACCAACTGGCGCGCATAGGAAGGATCCGAGAGGATTTCCTGGTAGCCCGTCATAGCGGTATTGAAAACCACTTCACCTGCGGACTGCCCCTCTGCACCAATGGAACGACCACGAAATACGCTGCCGTCCTGAAGTGCTAGTACTGCCAACTCTGCCACGTTTTGCTCTCCGGACATAAAAAACGGGAAAGCTTAGAGAACCATGGGTTCCTTGGGCTGTTCCCGCTTAGAAAATTCGATTTTCTGGCCTTTACCGTTGCTGCATCGCTGCCAGTTTGCAGTGACAGCGTCCGGTGAAGGGGACTCTAAGCGCTCAGATTTTAGCGGAGCAGCATCGCCCTGTCTAACGACGAGTGCCTAAATGGACGATATTTGCGCAATTCATTTCTAATCATCGGTAGTCGGAGCCAGGCTCTGTAACCAATCATCGGCGCTAAAACGGCCTGCAGCCTGCTGAGCCAGCCAGATGGCGGCAGCTAAAGCGCCGCGGGCAAATACCGCACGATCTTTAGCCAAATGCGCCAAAGTGATTTGCTCGCCAGCCCATTCAAAGCGGATTTCATGCTCGCCAATGACTTCGCCCACCCGCTGTGACGTATAACTGGCTTGTTTATGCGGACTGGCTGACTGAATCGCATCACCCAACATCAACGCAGTACCGGATGGAGCGTCCTTTTTATGTTGATGGTGCACATCATCAATGTGAATGCGGGTATCAGCAGGCAACGCAACACTGGCCTGTTTGGCCAAGTGGGCCAGCAAGTTGACTCCCAGGCTGAGGTTGGGCGACCACAGCACCGCAACAGATTGTGCCGCACGGTCCAGCGCTTGAATTTGCCCGGACTCCAGTCCGGTGACGCCACTGAGCAGAGCCACGCCACGCAGCGTGCACCAACGAGCCGCCTGCTCGGTTCCAGCAGGCAAAGTGAAATCCACCAGCACTTGTGGTTTCGCAGCAAGCTCATCCAACCGGCTGAAACATGGGGTATCCGCTATCCACTCCGGACTCTGACGCGCCACCACGGCGCTGAGCACCACGTCGGTTGATTGCCTGACCTGTTCGGCAAATGCCTCTGCCATTCTACCGGCACCAAACAGCGCCACGGAGATCATGAGTGCAAGCCGCTCACGAGGTCATGCGCTCGAAGAATTCCTTCACGTTGCCCAGCCATGACTCGGTGCGCGGATTATTCTGCTCGCCACCATCCGGACTGCTTTGCTCAAATTCTTTCAACAGGTCTTTCTGTTTGCGGTTGAGTTTCACTGGGGTTTCCACTGTTACGCGGCACATCAAATCGCCTTGTGAGCGGCTGCGTACCGATTTCACACCTTTGGCCTTGAGGCGGAACACCCTGCCCGTTTGGGTTTCAGAGGGTATCTTGAGTTTGACCTGGCCATTCAGTGTAGGAATTTCCAGTTCACCGCCCAGTGCCGCGGTGGTGAACGGGATGGGCACTTCGCAATACAACTCATCACCGTCACGTTCGAAAATACGATGCGGCGTAACGCGGACTTCCACGTACAGATCGCCGTGGCCAGCGCCGCTGCGACCCGCTTCACCCTCGCCTGATAAACGGATGCGATCACCGGTATCCACTCCGGCTGGTATCTTCACTGCGAGTGTGCGGGTTTCTCTTACCCGTCCCTGGCCATTACAGGTACCACAGGGGTTACTGATGCGCTCGCCTGCACCATTGCAGTGCGGACAGGTTTGCTGCACGGAAAATATGCCCTGTTGCATGCGCACCTGGCCGATACCGCCGCAGGTTGTGCACTGTTCTTTCTTGCCGTCTTTAGCGCCTGAACCATCGCAGGTTTTGCACGCGCCCAGGGTGGGTACACGAATATCGCGCGAGATGCCGCGTACCGCATCTTCCAGTTCCAGATCCAGCGTAAATCGGAGGTCAGCACCGCGAGCCCGTTGTTGTTGGGCACGGCGGCCGCCGCCGAAAATATCACCAAAAATATCGCCAAAAATATCGCCTACATCACCCTGAAAGCCACCCTGGCCCCTGCCATGTTTGACGCCTTCATGGCCAAAGCGGTCGTAGGCAGCCCGTTTGTCCGGGTCCTTGATGACTTCGTAAGCTTCTTTGATTTCCTTGAACTGGTCCTGGGCAGATTCATCCGGATTACGATCCGGGTGATATTTCATAGCCATACGACGGAAAGCCTTTTTCAGCTCCGCTTCGCCCACGTCCTTTTTTACGCCGAGGACTTCGTAGTAATCGCGTTTTGCCATGCCGGGAATTCCTTTTTGCTGCACCAGAGGTGAGGCTGTTGCCGCAAAAATTCAAGTACATCCGTTCAAAAGGAGACAAGGTCAGCTCAGGGCACACCCGTCTGACGTGATCTGCCCGTTCCCGGATTGCTCGCCGCAGAGGTTGCGGCTGCCTGGAGTTGCACAGGTTCGTCGA
>JAWXBM010000112.1:0-13666 GCA_034440115.1 Lysobacterales bacterium
GATCAAAGGCCGGTTGACTCCGGAGCAAGGCGCAATTTTCCAACAAGCGATAGCGTCCGGCATGCAGCAACTGTTTGATGAGCAAAAGGACGTTCCCGCTGGAACGTCTTTTGATGATCAGGCGCCAGACATTCTGCCCAAGCCCCATCCCATCGCCAGCCGCAGGGCTGATGCTTTGGTGCGGATGTCTGAAAATTATTTGTCCGGGAAATCGGGCAATACCGCGGGCAGTTTTGTGATCAACCTGCATACCGATATAGAAACGCTTAAGTCGGCTGGTTACGGTGCTGAAGCATCATTGGAGACCAACGGCGAAAACGCAGGAAACGTTCCCGCAGAAACGTCCCGGCGTATTGCCTGCGATGCGGGTTTGATTCATTGGTTGGATAACAAAGGCGAGCCGCGTAATTTGGAAACCCTCGGCATCGGCCGCAAATCTCGCACGGTTCCGCCAGCCATTAGAAGGGCCCTGCAGCAACGCGACAAGTGCTGCCAGTTTCCGGGCTGTACCTGTTCTCACTTTGTGGATGCCCACCATATCCACCATTGGGCCGATGGCGGTGAAACCAACATGAACAATCTGCTGTTGCTGTGCCGCACGCATCACCGTCTGGTGCACGAGGGCGGCTTTCAACTGAACCGATTGCCTGGCGGAAAATTCCGAATGACCGGTTTATGTGCTACATGCCGAGCGTGATGTTCGCCATGCACAATTGGCATGCACAAACCAAAGACGGCTTGTTAATCAGGCACCGTGGCAGGCTGGCTGGCCAACGACTTCAAGCGTCGAATTTCATCATCCAAACCAAGCATTTCCCAGCGTTGCAACGCAATCGGTACATTGCCGTTGTGAATCAACTGATCATGAAAGCTCTGCAAAGAAAACTCTTCACCTTTTGCCAGGCGCGCATCGGTAAGGAATTTTTCAATTTGCAGTTTGCCGATCTGGTATGAAATGGCCTGCCCCGGGTAGAAAGCAAAAAACACCGCTTCATCAAAAGCTGTTTGTGCATCCATGGGTACGGTCTTGGCGGAATATTCGCCCGCTTCGGCGATGGTGAAATCACCAATCGCCAGGCGTATATCCACCTCAACCCGCAAGGCCCGCAAGCGCATAAAGCTATACATAATCTCGCGACTGCGTGGGCTGAAATCAAACAGGCCCGCTTGCACTAACATTTCTTCTAGGTAAAAGCCGATGCCTTCATTGGCGGAGGAGTCGAAAAAATGTCGGCGGATAGGGTCAGGGTGTGCCCAGGACAAAGCCAACTGGAAATAGTGGCCGGGAATACCTTCATGAATGATGATGGGCCGCGGGTCGCGAGCTGATGCCAGGCTGAAATAAGGCAAATCTGCAGACGGTTCGCGAATGTAGCTATAGGCATCCTCATCCAACCGGCTGGCAGAAGTCAGGTCATCGGTTACGCCCAGATGAGCCAGCGGTGCCAACCAGGCCGGCATGGGCCGGTTGCGGTAGTGTTGCAGCCAATACGGCACACTGAAAAGCCGCTGGTTTTGCAGAAAAGCACGTATTTCCTGTTCATTCCGGGTGGCCACTGCGATCTGTTCATCAACAGAACTAAACAGCGGCAATTCGGGCATATCCAGATTGCGGTTTTGTTGCCATGTATCCAGCGTCACCGCCTTGTTCCAGGCTTGCTGTCCCTGGGCCAGCAGTTCAACGGGTGTGTACGGAATCAGCGCCACATTGCTCAGGAACCACTGGTAAGCATCCGGTCCGATATCGAACTCTTCACCCATTCGATTCAGGTTTTTCTGCAGCCACAGGCGGTAGTCGGCCAGGGCATCTGAAGCGATCTTGACGGCCTTGCTCATGTTCTCGTATTGGTCCTGAGCAATTTCCGGGGTCAAACCCTCCTGCATGGCAATCAGTTGTTCCTCGACCGGCGTCAAAAGCTCAATCGTACTCAAAGCAAATGGCTGGACGGAGCGAGTCAGATTAACCTTGGCCTGTTCGATCGTGATCGGGAAATGCTCCAGCCGAAGCATTAACTGAGTGGTGCGTTCGAGCGTCCAGGGTGAAGACAGCACTAACAACTCGAAAACGGAACCCAGAGTCTGCTGCAAATAGAACAAGGGGTTACGGTGTGGCTCGCCCAGAATATCCAGTTCCCAGCCAATCCGTTTGATGGCAGAAGACAACAGCAAAGCATCGACTTCGTCTGCGCGGCTAAAACCGGTGCGATCCAGATCATCGAGCTTTAGCAGATAGTCCTTGTACTTGACCCGGTACACGGCCAGATCTTCCCGCGACCACGCGGGCAGCCAGCCTGCAGGACGCTCCACGCGCGGAATATCGTCGCCAGAAGCAGGTTGCTGCTTGCTGCGCCAACTGAAGAAATCCGCTGCCAGGCTTTGCAGGGCAGGGTTTAACCCAGAAGTTTTGGTCTCAACTGCCAGACCAACATTCGGCAACAACAAGCAAAGGATAATCGGCAGGTAGCGCATACTATTTCCCTGAGTATTGGCTTACTGGTTTTACAGCATGCCCATACTAAAGAAAAATTTCTGATTTTGTATTAAAACTGGCGAGACTCTTGGCCAGTCTTTATGGGCAGTCTATGCTGCATCACTCTGATGCTATCGGGAAAAGAACATGAAAAGAGTATGTCGTGGAGCATGGGTAGCTGCACTGCTTATGAGTTCAGCGCGACTGCAGGTTTACGGTTGGCCCGATATGAAGGCCGTCAAAGTCAGCGTGAACACCAGTAAACCCCGGGTGTTCGGTTTTGAACCGCTTTTTGGTGATGGCAATATTTCTATGGCATTCAAGGACTAATGGTCATGTCCAGAGCGCTAACGGAACATCTTGAGAAGCAAGGATTTGTGCTTCTGGATGGCGCACTTGCCACCGAACTGGAACAGAAGGGTGCCGATCTGAACGATCCGCTGTGGTCAGCCCGGTGTTTGCTGGAATCGCCGGAGCTGATCTCAGAGGTCCACAGCGATTACTTGCGTGCGGGTGCCGATGTCATTGCATCAGCGACTTACCAGGCCAGCGAGGCGGGCTTCCGCGAGCGCGGCTTGAGCAGCAAAGAGGCCAGGGCATTGATGCAGGAAGGTGTGGACCTGGCGGTACGTGCGCGGAATGACTTTTGGCTTGGTGATGGCAGCGGAGATTCATATAACGAAAAAATTGCTGGCGGTGAAATCGGTCGCGACGGTTTGAAACCATTGGTAGCGGTATCCATGGGCCCATTTGGTGCCTGCCTGCACGATGGCTCGGAATATCATGGAAATTACACCAGCAATTGGCGTGAAGTCAGCGTCTTTCACCGCGAACGCATGTTGTGGTTGGCAGAGGCTGGTGCCGATTTACTGGCTTTTGAAACCATACCCTCATTGCCAGAAGCGGAGATTCTGCTGGAGCTGCTGGAAAAACATGTAAATGACTTGCATGGACTGCCGACTTGGATCAGCTTCAGTTGCAAAGACGGCCAGCATGTTAGCCATGGTGAGCCTTTTCGTGAATGCATAGAGCTGATCGCAGGGTCCAGACGGGTAGTGGCTGCTGGAATCAACTGCACGGCCCCAAGCTTAGTCACTGAATTATTGCGCAGCGTCGACGCCACTGATCTGCCGTTGATGGTATATCCCAACAGCGGCGAAACCTGGGTTGCTCACGCACATTGCTGGCTGGGGCAGAGTGATACGGATTTTGCCATTGAGGAATGGTTTGACGCGGGCGTGCGCTTATTTGGTGGCTGTTGTCGAACGCGTCCTGATGATATCGCTGACATGCGAAAAACCCTGGTGGCGCTGGGCGGCTAGGGATAGTAGAATGCGCCGCTCGGGTTTTCCCGCATTCTCAAACCAAGGCTAGGTGGCAGAGTGGTTATGCAGCGGCCTGCAAAGCCGCGGACGCCGGTTCGATTCCGACCCTAGCCTCCAATTTTCCAGTATCACCGTCATCCCGGACAGCGCGTAGCGCGTGATCCGGGATCCATGGTTGGGTGATGTTTGGCAAGCAAACCAGACCGATTTTGCCTCAAAAGAACTACAATAACGCTCTTCCTTGCCAGATAAGACAAACCCCAGTTGGCTAAACCCGTTTATTCCCATCCCGATACGCTACCCATTGCCGAATCTTTGGATTTTGGCATCAGAACGCGGTCATTGCGCGATCTGTTGGACTACTTTCATCTGCACCAGCATGAAGTTGCTCTTATCGGTGATCTGCCTTCTACCCTCGCTGCCTATTGTTATGTCTGCCACGGGCACCAACGGCTTTCGATCGAGAGCCACGATGGCCAAGCGAATTGGCGGGAGACCCTTCGATGTTCATCGTGTGGTTTGATCAATCGTTGGCGCAGCAGCATTCATCTGTTTGAAATACTTTGTGCGCCCAAAAAAGCAGATCGGATCTACATCACCGAAGCGGTTACTCCGCTTTTTGAGATTCTGAAGCAGCGCTATCCTCGAACCATAGGTAGTGAGTACGTAGAAGGGCATGCATCCGGCAGCTCTGTTACCGCTAACGGCAAAAGAATCCGGGTAGAAGATGTAACCAGGCTAAGCTTCAAGGCCAGGTTTTTCGACAATATTCTCAGCTTTGATGTATTAGAGCACGTGCCCGATTATCGCCAGGCGCTCAGGGAGTTTTTCAGAGTGTTGAAGCCGGGCGGCAAGCTGCTCTGGAGCGCACCGTTTAGTTTTGCCGAGAATACCGAAATACGCGCCAGTTTGTTGGCCGACGGCAGCATAGAACATCATTTGCCAGCCGATTATCACGGTGACCCGTTGTCCGACGAGGGCGTGCTGTGCCTCCAGTCCTTTGGGATGGATACCCTCAAGGCCATGGAACACATAGGCTTTGTTGACGCCAGGGTTTGTGCTTTTTCAAGTCGAGAATTTGCTTATCTGGGCGATAACATCCTGTATGTGGCGCAAAAGCCCAGCGATTCCGGATCAGCCAAACGGCGCTTCACTTATTGGTTTTCTGCCAAATCCTCGAAATCGATTCAAGACTGAAATTCAGGGGTGAAAGCCCACGGGCAGGGCGGTACAATGTGCGGCCTTCCAGAATGCCCGGGTGGCGAAATTGGTAGACGCAAGGGACTTAAAATCCCTCGACCGCAAGGTCATGCCGGTTCAATTCCGGCCCCGGGCACCATAAAATTCAAACAGATACGTAGGATTATTGAAACGTAAGGCTGCTGTGAAAATTTCCCAGTACAGATTTCAGTAAAGGTTTTGCAATGTAATCGGATGGCCCTTAATGATGGCGAGGTTCTGCCTTCTCTTTGTGGAGCGCAATGAGGTGGTCGAATGCTTTTTGAACATGGAACGAACGCCCTTCAAAGACTTAAGGGAACGACACGACTCTGACCCCCCCCACGTTGTGGATGATTTCGGAAACAAACCATAGAAGGCGACTGAAAATTATTTTTGTAGTAAAAGAAGGTAGCCCTCATATTAAGTCGGCTTACGAGCCTCAACCGGAAGCAGAGCGCATATGGCAGATTAGAGCGCCGTTTTTACCTTATTGAAACCTGACAAATTGAGATGCCAAAATGAATACTGAAAGACGGGGAACGACAGCAAAGCCAGCCTTAAAAGATAGAATTAAAGGAACAATAACAAACTGGGAAAATGGAAAGTTGGGTTTGTCGGAAGACCACGCTGAGCCAATCAATTTGGAAGAAATGGCTGAGTTGAGTGAAAGTTTCGACTTGGAACTTAAACCAATTTCAATCCGTTTGCCCAAGATATTAATTAGCCAATTGAAATTTATTTCGCAAATGAATGGAATAGGCTATCAACCGCTTATTCGTGATGTATTGACCCGCTTCACTCGCTCAGAGATCATTTATTTGGCAAATCAATTGGCGGCTCAAAAAGAAGCCGAAGCAACTTTGTCAGATGAAGATAGCCCGGCAGCCAGGCAATTACGTGATTGCGCTTAAGCACGAAAGCACCTCCTGCATAGTCAGCAATTCTCGCTTGCGGTGATTCGGATCTGATCGAATTCAGCTATCAATTTTCTTCCGTGCGGCCACTCGACTTAATACGTTCTGGTGGCTGTTGCCATTCCCGCGGATCAATCCGGTAATATGACTTTAAAATCTCGAACAGTTCTTCATGGTGTTTGGCCATTTGTACGGGTTTCTCAAAAAACGTTTCCGTGGCTACCGCAAAAAACTCGGCTGGATTGGTCGCGCCGTAGTGGTCCATCAATGAACGCTTACTGTGCCGTGTGTCATCCTGCAGTTCGTTGAACTCTTTCGACAGTACGGCGGCCCAACTCCGGTAACTCGATGCACCAGCCAACAGGGGCGCTCCATTGGTGCTGCCAGACTCGCTGTCGAGTTGGTGGGCAAATTCGTGCAGGACCACATTTTGACCATCCACAAAATTGCGCGCGCCACGCAATACCGAATCCCAGGCGAGAATGACCTTACCGTTGTGCCAGGATTCGCCCAGTAAATCCCGTGACTGAGCTTGCAATACACCGGCATCATCGAAATTCCGGTGCTGAGCAATGAATCCGGTGGGATAAACGATGATGTAACGCAATGCAGGGTAAACATCGGAATTCCGGTTCAGAATCAACATGCAGGCTTCAGCAGCAATGGTGACGCAAATCTCGTCGGTGATTTCCAATCCGCCCGATCCGGAAAAAGTTTTCTGATGCAGGAATTGTTTGATCAGTTTGCGCAACTGCAGCCGCAAAGGCATAGGCAAGTTGCGGTAGACCTGGATATTCTTTTCCAGGACTTCCACCCAATCGGTGGGGAAGGGCGCATTGATCGCACGTTTCAACCGCCAACGCGGAATCAGCAGGGCAAGCACAATCGCAACAATCACCAGCGCGAACAAATACCAAGGGTCCATGAATACTCACAGATGTGTACCAATGGGAAAATATCTTACAGGGAATAGGGGTGATGCACTCAGGACCGAATCAAAAGTGTAGTTGGGCTACTTTGGAATTGCCTTGACGCGACACCGGGCCAGAATAACGACACCGCTTGCGATGATACCCATGGGGGAAAATGGCAATATATCAATTCCAGCCATGTACCGCCGGGCCACGTAGCCAGTAGTTCGATAAACCAGCTACCCCAGTCGTCGCCGAAAGCAATCATGTAGACTCCTACACCCATAAAAATAAGGGCAGGGCTTAAAGAATACTTTTTCCCATGGCGCTGAGTATCAGATGCAATGTGCGTTTGGCGCTGACATTGCGCTCATCCAGGAACGGGTTGAGCTCAACCACTTCCAGGGACAACAGGTTACCGTCATCGGCACAATATTCCATTAACAAGTGTGCTTCTCGAAAGCTGACACCACCGGGAACCAAGGTACCGGAACCTGGAATTACGGTCGGATCGCAGCCGTCAACGTCGAAACTGATATGAAAGCCAGCCGTGCCATCGTTGACGATTTCCAGTGCCTGTGCAGCCACAGCCGCCATGCCTTGCTCGTCAATTTCACGCATGGTGAAGGCATGAATGCCGGATTCCTTGATAATGCTCCGCTCACCGGAATCAATATCCCGAATGCCAATCAGTACAACGTTTTCCGGGTCGACCTTGGGGTGAAAACCTCCGATATTTTTCAGATCATCATCGCCCTGACCGAGCAAATGAGCCAGCGGCATACCGTGAATATTGCCAGACGGTGAAGTTCCAGGAGTATTCATATCCCCATGAGCATCAAACCAGATAAGGCCGATTTTCTTGCCTTGCGCCCTGAAATGCCCGGAAACGCCCGCAACCGTGCCCATCGCTATAGAATGATCACCACCAATAATTAATGGAAATTCATTGGCTTCCAAGATGGACTTAACCTTTTCTGACAGGTTGCTACAGACCTCAAGGATCTCGGGTTTAAAGCGTGCATCACGGTTTTCCGGTGAGCGGGTTTCCATAGCGGGCGCCGGAATATCTTCCTCACGGGCCACGTTATAGCCCAAACGGCGTAAAGCAGCGCCCAAACCTGCGATACGCAAGGCAGAAGGCCCCATATCTGTCCCGCGTCTGCTGGCACCAAGGTCCAGTGGAACACCAACGATGCGGACGGTTTTCTGTGTTTGCTCATTCATTGGTGCGGTCTTCCTTGTTGTATTGGCAACGCCTGGATGTGTCTGTCGGCGTTATATGCCGCAATTTTACCTGATTCGTGTGATGCAACCGTCAATTGTCCAGGAGAAGCCATGTCAGGGAGGCGATATGGGAGTTGAGAATCCAGCCAATTTGGGACAACCTGATTCTGAAATAACATTTTATTTAACATAATATACATTATACGAACTTATGAATGAATTGATCCAATAATGAGTGAGCTTATGAATTAGCAGGTTTGAGTGCTCCCCTCCACAGCCACAGCATAACCACGAACACCAGCAACAACGGAATGCAACTCAGCAGCAGGCCTTGCCAGCCCAGTTGTACCAGAAACCAACCCGAACTGAGCGCCACAGTAGCTTGTACTGAGAACACCAGAAAGTCGTTCATGGCCTGGACGCGGAATCTCTCTACGGGTTGATAACCGTGCGGCAACAGATTGGTCCCGGACAGAAACAAAAAATTCCAGCCTATGCCCAGTAGTACCAGCGCAGCCCAGTAGTTGATCAGCTCGGTGTTGATCAGGGCGACAATCAGGCATAGAACGTAAACGCTAATGCCAATCAAGAACATGCCGCGGAAGCCAAGACGTGCGAAAAACCATCCAAACAATAAAGATGGCAGATACATAGCCGCTATATGCGACTGGATCACGAACTTGGTCGCCTCCAGGCTGTGTCCTGAATGATTGTGCATGCTGATGGGCGTGGCCGTCATGATGAAGCTCATAACGGCATAGGCAAGGGCAGCGGCTGCGACCGCCAAGCGTATTTGTGGAGCGGCCAGGATTTCACCCAGTGGCCTGCCCTGCCCCTGTTTTGGGCTGGCAATATCAGTCCGGTCTTTGTAGCCGCTGATAATGACCAGCCCAACAGTAAAGGCCGCCACCAATAGCAAATAGGAACCCGCGTACTCAGTTTCCAGCATATAACGGCCCCGTACTGCGAGCTCAGGGCCGATAAATGCGCCCAGAATCCCACCCATCAGCAGCGCTGAAGTAGCCCGGTGAGCGCGCTCTGGTTCTACGGCTTCCAGTGCTGCAAACCGGTACTGATGTCCGGCAGCGGCAGCCCAGCCGATAACCACAGCAGCAAAGCAAAAGCCGCTGAAGGTATTCAGCATGATGCTGCCCATGGCCAAAAATCCGCCAACCATAGCGAGCAAGGCATAGGCAATGAAAACCGGTCTGCGACCGAAGCGCCCCAGCAGTTTGCCGGTGGGTAAAGTTGCGCAAGCCACACCAACGATGACCAAAGCGATGGGCAGTGTGGCCAGCTTCTCAGTAGGCGCGAACTCGGTTCCGATGATGCCGGCGATCAGCACCATCATGGAGGTGCCTGACATCATTAATGCAAAGGCGATGGTGAGCCGCCAAACAGTTCTTGGAATGTGTCGCATGATTTACCGAGCGATTGAGCAGGCTTCAGCTTATCAGGGCTTAGCTCTGTCTATCACTATTGTTCAATGATGATGCCCGGAACCAGGCTCGCCGGGGTTGAAGCCGCCCATGCTGTAGAGGGAAATCACCATCCAGATTGCCAGCAGGATCAGGCTCAAGCCAATAAACCGGCGAAAATGGGTATCCCTCAAAACGCTGGCAATTGCTGGTGCTGCCAAGGTCAGTCCCAACATGGATGGCAATGTACCGAGGCCAAAGGCCAACATCACCCCTGCCCCGGCAATGGCATGGCCGGTCGATGCGGCAGTGAGCAATAAGGTATAAACCAGACCACAGGGCAAAAAGCCCCAGCAAAGCCCCAATAAAAGCCGGTTGACCGGCCCCGGTGAAGCAGCCAGACGAGTCGCGATGGGTGAAATTTTTGGCCAGAAACGTGCACCCAGGCGCTCAATGAAATCCAGCCCGCGCCATTCAAGTAGATAGCGCATTCCGATCAATGCGACCAACAAGGCGGTGATGGAGCGTAGCAAGGCGCCGAGGAATTCCAGGCCTGATAAATTGGGAAAAATGCCCAGCAACCCCGCTGCAAAAGCGCCCGCCAGAGTGTACGCGATCAGACGTCCACTATTGAATTGCAGGGCCATGACGAATGCGCCTGCCCTGCTCCCTGCTTTGTGCGTTAATGTGCCCAAGCCTCCTGCGATGCCACCACACATGGCGAAACAATGCCCGCTGCCCAGCAAGCCGGCCATAAATGCGGTCAACCAAACCGCAAACCATTGCGCACTCAGGAAAGACAAAGCAACTGACCTGACAGGCACCGATGTACCAGAAGACTGGTGCAAGTGCAGCGAATCACGGCGGCGCTTCCTTTGTCGGTTTCGATACTTCATCATTTGAAGCATTGGACTGCGGTGGCTTCTGATCGTCATCCAGCACCACACTCCAGCCTTGTGATTCCAGGTCATCAAATTGCCGGTTGCCAATGGCCCAAAACAACGCCCAAACAGCCAGGACCAGCAATGCCAGCGCCAGCGCAATCAACACATACAACATGCTCATGATTGTGCCCAGGCTGCGGTTGCAGATGACGTCGGTTCAATGTCTGCTGTGGTAATGGAACGCATACGTGTGGCGTTCAGCACCACCAGCAAAGAGCTGGCTGACATGCCCAGGGCGGCCATCCAGGGTTGTAACAGGCCACTAACAGCCAGTGGCAATATGCTCAGGTTGTAAAGCAAGGCCCAAGTGAGATTCTGATTAACCAATTTGCGGGCTTTTCTGGCTGCAGTCATGCTGCGAGTCACACTCGCAAGAGAAGTTCCTGTCAGTATGATGTCAGCAGCACTGTTGGCCAGTTCACTGGCACCGTGTACTGCTATGGATACATCGGCAGCCGCCAGAACGGGCGCGTCATTAATGCCATCGCCCACCATAAGTACTGTACCTTTGCTCTGTAACTCTTTGATATATTCAATTTTATCTTCTGGCGTCTGGCGTGATTGGTAGCTGTCGATGGCCAGTTTTCTGGCGCATTGGCTCACGGCCATTTCGCTGTCACCGGAACATATACTCAATTCTAACCGGTTCGTTCTCAGCTGCTTCATCATGGCTTCTGCGCCAGGGCGCAACGCATCATTCAGTTCAAAACGCGCGATCCAGCCTTTGTCGTCTGCCAGCCACAGCGAGTGATCTTCAAGCACAGAATGGTCATCAGTATCCAAGGCGAATTTCTGTTTACCCAGCCGCAACGGCTGGTTGCCAAATTGTGCCGACAGCCCTGCACCATCGTGATTGACAACCTCGACCAGGCCAGACGTAGGAACGAACTCGCGGAAGGCCTGCGCCACCGCATGTCGTGAGTGGGACTCCATGGCTGCAGCGAGGCCCAGAACTTCATCCCGTTTGAATTCCGGGCGTTCTGCATTGATTTCCACCTTCACAAGCACCGGTTGTCCCAAGGTCAGGGTACCGGTTTTGTCAAACACCACTGCTTTTATTTTCAATAAATCAAACAAGGCTGACGGGCGGGTCAACAGTATCCCTTGCTGCATCAGGCTCAGGCTGGCAGAAGATCGTACGACGGGCAAGGCCAATGACAAGGCACAAGGGCAACTGGCCACCAGCACAGCCAGAGCAACAGCAAAGGCCCTGGAAGCATCATGCCCCAGCCAGTACCACCAGGCGGCCATGGCAATGCACAGAACCACAACAATAAACCAGGGTACCAACCATCCTGGCAGACCGGCGTCATCATTACGCCTGGCCTGAGCGGACAACAGCAATCTCCCCAGGCTTGAAACCGTCGAGTCTTCCGGATTGCTGCTTACCCGTAAATCCACACTCTGCTGCAGGTTGATGCTACCGGCAATGACCGCCCCACCGACTGACTTGCCTATGGCCAGCGACTCTCCGGTCAGCAACGATTCGTCAACTTCGGTCTGGCCACGCAGCAATACCCCATCTGCCGGGAATGCAGCAGAGGTCATTACCCTGACCCGATCGCCACTGCGCAGGTCGGAAGCGGGAACGACTTCAACACGGTCTTGATCAGCCAGCCGGTTGGCCCATTCAGGCAACAGTCGAGCCAGAGCACTTCCAGCCTGAAGATTACGCTGGCGCAAGATCAGCTCTGCATGTCGGCCCAGGCTGAGAAAGAAAATAAACATCACCACTGAATCAAACCAGACTTCACCCACCCCCAGAAAGAAATGATAGGAGCTGGCAAGAAACGCCAAGGCAATGGCCAGGGCGACAGGCAAGTCCATGCCGGGTTTGCCACTGCGCAAGCCGCGCCAGGCACCCTGAAAAAATACTCGGCCCGAATACAGCAATACCGGCAGACAAACCAGCAGGCTGACCCACGACAGAAAGCCCCTGGCCGCAGCGGAAATGCCGAATGCATCGCCGGCATAAAGTCCAACGGCATACATCATCACCTGCATCATGCCCAGACCGGCCACACTGAGGCGTTTGAGGGAATCGGTCCGTTCCTTGTGCCGGCCGTCTTCTTCGGCTTGGGCCAGTGGCAAATGCGGTGTGTAGCCAAGGCCAAACAACCGTTTTGCGATCTCGCTGACCCGGGTTGTATCGGGTGCCCACTGAAAGCGGCAAAAACCGCTGTTGACATCAACCTGTACGGCTATGATGCCGGGTTGTTTTTCGAGGTGACTGCGAATCAGCCAGGCACAAGCCACACAGCGAATATCGCTGACCTGTAAAAGCAGGTCGCGATCACCATTCGCGCTCTCAACGCCCCATAGTTCCTGTCGCTGGTCTATGGTTTGCCATGCGGCAGCGGCATCGACAGCGTGTTCATTGGCTTTGGCGGCGACCTGTTGCCTGTGGCGGTAGTAGTTGCTCAGACCCGCATCGGTGATCAATGAAGCTACGGCCAGGCACCCCTGGCAGCACATGAACTGAAACTGCCCTTGCAGTTCAATTCGAAGATCTGCATCCGCTGGAACCGATTCGCCGCAGTGATAGCAAATACGCTCAGCCGTCGCCATTTTCCTGGCCTGATCTGGCCGTTTCTGATTCGGTCCGGGCGCGGAGTTCAGATTCTATCTGCTGGACTTCCTGCTCATCGACCACGCGGTAGTCGGGATGGCTGAGAGCGAGCCAGATGGTAATGGCACACCCGACGATGGCTGAAACTGGCAAGGCAATCAATAACCACACCCACGGCTCACGATACCAGGGCCGATAATCAGGATGTTGCGCTAAGGCTGGAACCGGCTGAGTCATGGTTTGGAACTTCCAACGATTGGCATCAATATGGTCGCTTTGAAATGTTTGTAAATGCTGGCATCCTCTTTGGACGCAAGTTCCAATTGTAACGCGGTAGTACCCTGCCCGGCGCTACGCGGCAATCGAATCCTGACCGTAAATCCGCCAACTTCACCTGCTGGCAATTCCAGAGCCTGCGAATAATCAAAGCTGACTTGCGGATTATCCATGGCTTTCAGAGTGTACTGATGGCTGGCATCATCCATGTTGGTAATTTTCAACGTGTAAACATTCTCAATGATGCCATCAGGTAACTCACGGTAAAGTGCATTGCGATCACGTATCAGATCGGCGCGCAACGGGGTACGGTGAGTCATGGACCAGAGCGTGCCGCTGATAATGGTCAGCAGCAACACGCTGTAAACCAGTACCCGTGGCCTTATCACCC
>JAWXBM010000113.1:0-25735 GCA_034440115.1 Lysobacterales bacterium
AAGCGATCTCGAGGTTTCACGAATAAGCGAGGTTGGGACAAAAACCAAGCAGTATCCGAGCCGTTAAAAGCACCAAACCTGGGCTTGAATGGGGTGTTTAAGGGCTCAGTGAGCAGAATTTTGAGGGAATTTCCTTGTAAAACAGTGAATTGCGTAGGTCCGACCCAAAATGATCCCAAAATGATCATTACGGTTGTGGTCGTGCAAATATTCAGGCAGATTAATCGCCCGATCGTCCGCAAAGTCGAAGCACATTGGTTCACGCTGACTCGCGCTGCCGGGTCGAGCCGTCAGCACAGTAAAACCCGCCACCGGCATGCAGCAAAGTTTTACGATTTGAGATTCGCAGGATGAAATACATGTATACCAAACTTCCCATCGTGCAGGTCACAGTTGAAACAGGAAGCGCTCCCCCACTGAGAGGCATCCGCGCAATTCTTGTCCTGTTCATGGGGCTGGCGCAGCTCGCGGCGTGCAGTGGTTCCGCAGTTCCCGAGGCGACCGACAACGAAACGCGTGCCGGTGATCTCATTATCGAGCGCGATGTTTCCGTGCCCATGCGGGACGGCGTGATCCTGCGCGCAAACATTTATCGGCCAGCGGCGACTGGGGAGTTTCCCGTGCTGGTATACCGCACACCTTACGGCAAGGATGCCGCTGCCGAATCCTACGCTACGCACATCGATGCCGTGGCACGCGGCTACGCCGTCGTGTTGCAGGATGTCCGTGGTCGGCATGCATCTGATGGACTGTTCGACCCGTATCGCAACGAGGGAAAGGACGGCTACGACACGATCGAGTGGGCGGCGGCACAGAGCTGGTCGAACAACGTCGTGGGGACCTGGGGGTTGTCCTATCCTGGCGCTGTGCAATGGCTTGCCGCGCTGGAATCCCCGCCGCATCTCGTGGCCATGGTGCCGGCCATGACGTTTTCATCGCCGCGCAATTTCTTTTACATGAACGGCATATTTGACTTGTCGTGGTTGCCGTGGATCTACATGAATATCGCGCCGGATGCGCGCCACCGACTCGATCTGCCCGGCATTCGCAGCAGTGAAGAGGCCGCAGATACCTGGTCATCAGTGGCCGCCGAGTACCGCAGTTGGCTGCCGCTCGCAGGTCTGCCGCATCTGCGTAACGAGGCACCGTATTACTTTGAGTGGCTGCGGCACCCGCCGGAAGACTCGTGGTGGGACTGGGCGGAAGTTCGCGGCCGCTACGGCCGGGTGGCCGCCGCGGTATTGAATCTAAGTGGCTGGTACGACGAAGCCTACGGCCCGGAAGGTGCGGTCACGAACTTCAATGGCTTGAGGAAGGCACAGAAGTCCGGCGAACAACGCGGCAACCACTTGCTGCTCGGGCCCTGGACGCACGGCGTGGATGCCACGATGTCCACGCAGGCAGGAGAACTTGACTTCGGTGCCTCGGCAGCGATCGACTACAACGACGAGGTTCTCGATTTCTTCGATCACTACCTGCGCGGCATCGAGAATCGCTACGCCAGTGACGATCCGGTCCGCTACTTCGTGATGGGCGAGAATCGCTGGCACGGCACCGACCAATGGCCGCCCGCGGGTGCAGAATTTGCATCACTGTATCTTGGCCGTGCGGGCAATGGATTGCTGCGGCTGGCAGAGGCTCCGGAGTCTGCCGACGCACCGGCCAGCAGTTCATTCACCGCCGATCCGGACGATCCGGTGCTGGACCCGTACGCGGCTTTCGGACCGCACGACTACGGGTCACTTGCCGAGCGTGAGGACCTGCTGATTTTCGACAGCGAGCCGCTCACGCGGAAGCTGCGCGTGGCGGGTGCGATCGAGGCGGTGGTTTACGCGTCCTGTGATTGCCGCGACTTCGATTTGTGGGTGCGCGTGTTCGATGTGTATCCGGACGGGCGAGTCATCAACCTCATGAGCCCTGGCAACGATGTGTTGCGTGCGAGTTATCGGCAACCTGAAGCGGGTCGGCAATTGATCGAACCGGGCCGGATTTACGCGCTGAGGTTGCAGAACCTGCTCACCGGCAATCTCTTTGCTCCGGGCCACCGGATTCGGCTGCAGGTCTCGGCGTCATTCGCGCCGCATTTTTCACGGAACTTGCAGACAGGAGAGTCGGAAGGGACCGAATCAGCGTCGCAGCGGGCGACGATTTCCATTCACCACGGCCCGGAGTACCCGTCCGCTATGCGGTTGCCGATCGTCAATTTGCAGCCTTAGCCAACAGTCGCAAGTATGCGTTTTCTACTCTGGTCATTGAAGAAACATGCCTGACGGTTATTGCCACGTTGTGTGACATGTTGCGGAACACCTGGCAAGTTGAATCTGGCTGGCCTGGGCATAATGGAAAGGCCTGCTGATCACCAACAAACCATGTCATATGCTCCACCCTCGTTCGTTGGGATTTTTCCTGAATGAGCTAAGGAAATTGGATCCAATGTAACTCGCCTTTCTCAGTCCCCTTTGTGCGTATCAGCCACGATCCGCCCATCGTCCAGTGTCACCATCCGGTCACAGGCACTTGAGATACGCTCGTCATGGGTCACCAGCAAAACGGCGCAGCCGAATTTTTCATTGAAGCGCCGAAAAAGCGCAAACACATCCTCGGACGAACGGCTGTCGAGATTGCCGGTGGGTTCGTCGGCCAGCAACAGCGCCGGGTGTGCGATCAGCGCCCGTGCAATCGCGACTCGTTGCTGCTGGCCGCCGGAGAGCTGGTCGGTTTTGCGGTCAGCGAAAGCTTCCATGCCTACCTCGGCCAGCAGACTCCGGGCCAGATCGGTGTCTGCGGCGGTGGGTTTGCCGGTGGCGATCATCAGCGGCATCAACACATTCTCCAGCGCGCTGAAGGCGGGAATCAGGTGATGGAACTGGAACACAAAGCCGATCGCGCTGCCGCGCAGCGCGGTACGTCGCGCATCGTCCATATTGCGGGTCGGCTCGCCGAGCAGGAACAACTCACCGGCCGTGAGCGTATCCAGCAGTCCGATCAGATTGAGCAAGGTACTCTTGCCGGAACCCGACGCACCCACCAGGGCGGTGAAATCGCTGCGTGCCAGGCTCATGTCCAGGCCGTGCAGCACTTCCACTTCGGTTGCAAGGCCGACGTTGTAGGACTTGCACAAGCCTTGCAGTCGCAGCACTTCCCCGGCGGGCTCAGACATTTCTGATGGCCTGTACCGGATCCATGCGCGCGGCGCGACGGGCAGGGACCGCAGCCGCGATGACGCCGGTGATAGTGGCCAGCAGCGAGGTTGCCAGCAATAAGGTCGGAGTAACCGGAATATAGAACAGCTTGGGCCCCAGGTTGTTGAAGGCCCATACCAGTCCAATACCCACCAGGCCCCCGAGCACTGAACCGGCGAGGCCGAACACGCCGCCCTGCAGCAGGAACACCCAAAGCATCTGCCGGCGCGTGATGCCCATCGCGCGCAGAATGCCGATCTCCCGGGTGCGCTGGATGACGCTCACGAACAACACGCTGGCGATACCCAGTGCGACCGACAGTGCAACGAAGAAGCTGATCATCTGTGTGGATATGCGTTGCGAGTCGAGCGCATTCATCAACTGTTTGTTGCTCTGCATCCAGCTCTCCGCCTTCAAACCGGTGAGACGGGCGATGCGCGAGGCCACCTGATCCGCGCCGAATATGTCCTTTACCGTGACATCGATTACCGTGGCTGCACCGGGCAGGTTGAGCAGCGACTGCGCTTGCTTCATGTCCAGATACACGTAGCGCGCATCCAGTTCGCGCACGCCCAACTCAAAGATCCCGGTAATGTTGACCACGCTCTCGCGGCCTTCGCCGGCGTCCAGCCGCAACTTGTCACCCAGAGTCACGCCGAGATCATGCGCAAGCTGGTTGCCGATGACCGCGTCTCCCGCGCCGACACGCAGTTGCCCGGCGATGATGTCATCGCGCAGCGGAATGATCCTGGTGTAGCGGTCAACATCAATCCCGACCAACGCGACCGATTCCACGGCTGCGCCACGGCGGACAAAGGCAGGCCCGGAGATGATCGGAGAAACGGCGGTCACTTCCGGCAGAACGTCTAATGCGTCGCGTACCTGCTGCCAGTTGTTGATCGAGCGCAACCGCTGCGCCCGACGTGACTCCAGAATGAGTTGCACGACCCCTGCGGCGGGTGACAATACGCGGTTCACCTCGTCTGGCGATTCAACCCTGATGTGTGCCTGCGTGCCCAGCGTGCGATCGATGATGTTGTGCTGCAGGCCGGTGATCAGTGCGCTCAGAAACACGATGACGGCTACACCGACGGCGATACCGACCAGGATCAGAACGCTCTGGATCCGACCCTCGCGCAGAAACCTGACCGCCAGGGTCCGTTCGATCCACATGATCAGTTGAAGCGGACCGGCAGCTCGTTGCGGGTCGCGCTGCTTTGGCCTGCCTGCGGAACCGCTTCTTCTTTGATGCGGACACGCTGGCCATCGGCAATGTTCGCAGCGCCATTGGCCAGAACCCAGTCGCCTGCGTTTACACCGGAGGTGATCTCAGACAAGACCAGGCCGCGCAGCCCGAGCGTCACCCGTGTCAGCTGGGCTGTGCCATCGACGACCATCCACAAGTCGGCCTGGCCCGCGGCACTATCGGCCAATGCATCATTGGGAACGATCAGGGCGTGTTCGCGGCGTCCGGTCTCCACATTCACCGATACGGTCATGTCCTGGCGCAGATAGTCCGGCACGGGATCGACGGTCAGACGAATGTCCAGGGTGCCACGCTGCGGATCGACACTGGGCGCGATGAAACTCACCCGCGCGCCGAACGGACGATCAGGGTAGGCGTCGGCAACGCAGGTCGCCTGTTGGTCGAGCGCAATCAAGCCCAGGTTTTTCTCATCCAGAGGCACCAGTAATTCGGTGTCCCCTTCACGCGCGATGTCGAACAACACCTTGCCTGGCTGCACCACATCGCCGGGCTCGGCGTTGCGGGTGAGCACAGTGCCTGCCACCTGCGCGCGGATAAAGGTCTTGTCCAGGGCAGCACGGGCCGCAGCCAGGCGCTCAAGCGCAATTTTCTCGCCCGATGCACCGCTCGCCAGCGCGGCTGCTGCGAGACGGGCCTGTTCGGCCGCGGCGCGCGCGGCAGTTTCTGCCTGCACCGCCAGTTCCAGAGTTTCGCGGGCGATCAGTTGACGCTCCAGTAATGTGCGTTGGCGCTGCGTTTCGCGCATCGCTTGGCTCAAACGCGCTTCCACATCACGCAGTACGGCCTCGGCCTGCGGCCTGGAAGACTGCTGGAGTTGAGCGAGTGCCGCTTCGGCTTCATGAACGTTAGCCTCGAGGTCATCAGCGCGCAAGACGGCGAGCACGTCACCCGCCTCAACCCGGTCGCCTTCGCGAACGCGCCGCTCCAGCACGACGCCACTGATTTGACTGCCAACCTGAGCACGCGACACCGACACCACGCGACCGGTGGCAACCACGGTCTGCACCAATGGCTGTGCCTGCACCTGGTAGGCGGCGAGACGTGGTCCCTGCCAATGACTGATCAGCACGAATGCAAGCAAAACCAATGCGACCACCGCGATGGCAGCGATGACTCTGCGGGAGGGATGCTTCAATTCAAGCTCGATTTGTAGTGGTGTGGCTCTCACCATATAGCCTGTATATAGCAGAGTCCACCGTTACCACACGGAGTAACCACAGACTTGCCGACTAATCGAGTGGGAGTGACTGGCACCCTAGGCTGGGTACGTTTCTCATCAAAGCTGCCTCCGTCCTGAGGTAGTCGCCGGATTGGTGCACGAGCGGATGTCTCCCGACCGATCCGTCGCTACTGCAAAATCTGTCAGAGTGTCTGGATTCAGATGGGAATAGACCCCGGTGTGAAAATGGCATTCATATTGCGGACTTACAATTTGCCGATTATTCTAAATAATTCTAAAAAATCCGAATGATTTATCTTGCACGTGTTCGTTGCCGTACAGACCTGAAGAGGCAGAACACTGAGACTGGCTGTGCCGAATTAAGGCCAAGAGACCCCCGCTGAAACTTGCTAAGTTGAAAGATGTAACCACCCCGACAGAAGCTTTGTCCGATATTAACTCTCTACGCAAGCGCGCGCCACAATATTGAAGAAGGTGCCGTCACCTATGGCCATGCAGCGGAGCGGCAATCGATAAATGAAAGCTTTTCGCTCGACCCCACAGGATTGATCACTACGAGGACACAACGCCATGCTTTTTGACAAGCTTTCCGCTCGCTCATTGCAACTGGCCAATCACATGGTGATGGCGCCTCTGACCCGCAGTCGGGCGACGTCGGCGCACACGCCGAATGCGCTGATGGCGACGTACTATGGCCAGCGCGCCACCGCGGGTTTGATTATCTCGGAAGGTACCTCGCCCAGCCCTGATGGCTTGGGTTACCCACGCATCCCTGGACTGTACGATGCGGCCCAGGTGGAGGCGTGGAAGGCTGTGACGGCCGCAGTCCATGCCCCAGGCGGTAAGATCTTCGTACAGTTGATGCATTGCGGCCGGGTGGCGCATGTCGCCAACCTGCCAGCCGGCGCCGAGGTGTTAGGGCCAGGCACGGCAGTGTGTCCTGGCGAGATGTTTACCGATACGCTGGGCTTGCAGCCGCACAGTACGCCGCGAGCAATGGCCGAGGCCGACCTCGCACTCGCCGTCAAAGAGTATGTAACCTCCGCTAAGCTTGCTCTGAATGCCGGCTTCGATGGAGTCGAGCTGCACGGTGCCAACGGCTACCTGATCGAGCAGTTTCTGAACCCAATCGTCAACCTGCGTGCCGATAGCTACGGGGGCAGCATCGAAGCCCGCAACCGCCTGGCTCTGGAGGCCGTGCGCGCCACGGTTGCCGCGATCGGCCGCGACCGGGTGGGCATCCGGCTCTCGCCCTACGGCGTCTTCAATGGCACCGGCGAGTTTCCTGAAGTGCAGCAGCAATACCTGGCGCTGGCCAAGTCGCTCTCCGCACTGGGCCTGCTCTATATTCACCTGGTCGATCACTCGTCTATGGGCGCACCACCGGTACCCGCCGACTTCAAGCTCAAGCTGCGTGCAGCATTCGACGGCCTGTTCATCCTCTCCGGTGGTTTCAACCATGCCAGCGCCGAACAAGCGCTACTCGACAAGCGCGGCGATCTGATCGCTTTTGGGCGTGCGTTCCTGGCCAATCCGGACCTTGTGGAGCGGCTGCGCAAGGACGTGCCGCTGAACGCGCCCGACCTGAAAACGTTTTATACGCCCGGCCCCAAGGGCTACACCGACTACCCGGCAATGGCCACCCGCGCTGCGGCCTGAATTGAACGCTAAGCAATACCTATGGTTATTAGCTGGGTGCTGCAGTAGTCACAAGGCCATGGAAGGAGGCGATGATCATTGCCTGCCTTCCATAGGTGCTCATGGCCAAGCGGATGGGCGCAATAGCTGCCGATGAATTGAGCTTTGATTGAATCGGCGCAATAAGCTTTCGAAAACTTACGGAACCATCCACACCTGAAGTAACATACACTATGCCATTATCGATTTTCACAATGGTACTTTCACAATGTCGTTTTTTTTTATGATAATGACACTTGTGCTCAACGTAAAACCTGCGCCAATGGCGGGCTTTTGAATGTAATTTATTATCGAGTGTGGATGAACTGGTGACAAAAGAGATCGCTGGTACTGAGCTGATCAATCCTGCTGTGGTGGCCGCAACTGGCCATTTGCAGCATGAGTTTGCCATAGCCCGGCCGTTTCGGCATGTGGTTATCGATCACTTTTTCGATGCCGGCTTTTGTCAACGGCTGTTGGATGAATTTCCTGATTTCGACACTCGTGCCGCCATGAATGAGAATGGCGCGATTGGCGGCAAGGCCACGCAGGAGAAAATGCAACGATTGGGGCGCAGTTATCAGCGTCTCGATGAGGTGGTACAGAGCCAGGCCTTTCGCGACCTGATTGGTGAAATCACCGCTGTCCCCGATTTGCAATATGATCCGCATTATTTTGGCGGTGGTACGCATGAGAACCGTCACGGGCAGGATCTCGACCCGCACGTGGATTTCAACTATCACCCCATTTCCCGGCAGCATCGCCGTCTGAACCTGATCGTTTATCTGAATCCCGAATGGCAAGACGAGTGGGGCGGTTCCTTGCAGTTGCACAAAGATCCCTATGTGCATCCTGCGCAGGATGAAATCGTAACGCTGACTCCTTTGTTCAATCGCTGTGTGATTTTTGAAACCACAGAATCATCCTGGCATGGCTTCGCCAGGATCAACCTGCCACCAGAGCAGCAGGGGCTGAGCCGCAAGTCCTTTGCGCTGTATTACTACACTGATACCCGACCGACAGATCAAACTGCCGAGGAGCATTCCACCGTTTACGTGGAACGCCATCTGGCGCCGCGTTTCCAGGCTGGTATGACACTGAGCGATGCCGATCTGCAGGAAGTGAGAATATTGTTGGCCCGTCGCGATCAACATTTGCGGCGTTTGTATAAAAACATTCAACGCTTGTATGGCGAAAACAAGCGCCTGCACTTGCAGAGCCAGGGCGCGGTGTCCGCTGATCACACGGATGAGCCTGCAACTATTGCAGAGCAGGAACAGGATGCAAATCAAGCCCGGCTGGTGATACAGCAATTACGCTCACGGGTACATGGGTTGGAGCATTCAACTTCATGGCGTATCACGGCACCCATCAGGGCTTTGAAGCGACTGTTTTCCGCAAAGGCCTGAGTGCATGTCGGCGCCAATCCCCAAGGTCATTGACCATCGCGATGATGCGCACTGGATGCGCCATGCCTTGACGCTTGCTGCAAAAGCTGAGGTTGACGGTGAAGTACCGGTGGGCGCCGTGTTGGTTCAGGATGGCCAAATCCTCGGTGAAGGCTGGAACCGCACCATAGGCCTGAACGATCCCAGTGCGCATGCTGAGATTCTTGCCTTGCGCGCTGCCGGCGAGACCTGCGCCAACTATCGCCTGCCTGAAACCACTCTCTACGTTACGCTGGAGCCCTGCGTGATGTGTGCCGGGGCCATGCTTCATGCGCGCGTTCAGCGTCTGGTGTTTGGCGCTGCCGATCCTAAGACCGGCGCCGCTGGCAGTGTTTTTGATACTCTGCTTGATGCTCGACACAATCACCGCCTGCAAGTAGACGGACCTTGTCTGGAAGACGAATGCGGTGCAGTATTGCAGGCGTTTTTTCGTTCCCGAAGGTAACCGATGAATCCTGAGCTGGCCATTATCATTCCTTGCTATCGCGTAAGCGAAAGTATCGTCGACGTCGTGCGTGGTGCATTGCCTTACGCAGCCGCGATATATTGTGTGGATGATGCCTGCCCGGAACAAAGCGGTAAGCGTGTTGCAGCAGAGTACGATGATGAGCGCGTACGGGTATTGTTCAATGAGAAAAACCTGGGCGTCGGTGGTGCTGTCAAGGCGGGTTACCAGGCAGCACTGGCCGATGGTTTTGAGGTATTCGTCAAGCTGGATGGTGATGGGCAGATGGACCCTGGCCGAATACCTGACCTGGTGAACCCGATTTGCGAACAGCTCAGTGACTACTGCAAAGGCAACCGCTTTTATGAGCTGGAATATTTGCGCGGCATGCCAGCATTGCGCTTGCTGGGCAACAGCATGCTGTCGGCCCTGAGCAAGTTGTCGAGTGGCTATTGGCAGGTGGTCGATCCAACCAAT
This sequence comes from Lysobacterales bacterium, assembly GCA_034440115.1. Taxonomy (GTDB): domain Bacteria; phylum Pseudomonadota; class Gammaproteobacteria; order Xanthomonadales; family SZUA-36; genus JAWXBM01. The sequence continues at coordinate 9,677 of JAWXBM010000113.1, forward strand.
GGCTTTACTGCCATGTCAGCTTCGGCACTCAAGCTGATTCCGCTGGACAAGATACAGAACGGCTACTTTTTTGAGAGTGATCTGTTGTTCCGGCTGAATCTGGCACGTGCCGTGGTTACTGATATTCCGATGCCGGCGCGCTATGGCAACGAAGTCTCCAGTCTGCGCATAGGCAGAGTTATTTTGCCTTTCCTGTTGGGCCATACGCGCAACCTGGCCAAACGAATTTTCTATTCTTATTTTCTGCGGGATTTCAGCATTGCCAGCATCCAGCTGGTCGCCGGCACACTGCTGTTCCTGTTCGGACTGTTCACCGGTGTTGATGCTTGGAGTGCCAGTGTGAACACGGGTATCACCGCCAGTGCCGGTACGGTCATGTTGGCCGGCTTACCGATTATCCTCGGCTTCCAGTTATTGCTGTCTTTTCTGAATTACGACATTCAGAACCAGCCGACCATGCCACTGTCCCGCCTGGCCCGACACTCCCCAAAACGATGATGACTGAATTATGATGCCTGAATGATGATGCGCAAACATTGATGCGCCAACCGATTTTATTTGTGCTGGTGGGCGGCTTGCAATACCTGCTGGATGCTACCTTGTTTGGGGTTTTACTCACTGCTGGCTTGGCCATACCGGCGGCCAATATAACGTCGCGCGCTTCGGCAGCAGCGTTTGGTTTTCTGGCCAATCGTTACCTGACCTTCAATAAACGCTCCGATACGGTGACCAGTTTCGCTGGCAGCCTGATGCGGTTTATTGCCTTATGGCTGGCGATGACAATAATCAGTACCGGACTGATTCTGGCAATTTCTAATTTCTGGGGCGCAGAATTGAGCATCCAGGTGGCTGGCAAATTGATAGTCGAAGCCGTGTTGGCAGTCATCAGTTTCCTGATCAGCAAATACTGGGTTTTTCGGAATTAATCAGAGGTTCATGTGGCATGTTTGAACTGCCAGGCCTGATCATCACGCAGTACACATGGTTGGCCGTCTGGCTGAGCAGTGCTTTAGTGACTGGCCTGGCTTTGCAATCGGTCTTGCTCGACTTCAGTCAGCCCCGGTCTCAGCCTCAGGCTCAGGTCCAGTCACCCTGGCCGAATGCTGAGCTGGCGGTGTTTTTTGGGATCAGCGGCGGATTAGCCGTGCAAATCCTGCTGCTGATTGCTCTGGCAGTCAGCGGGCAACTGAATCCTGTCGCAATCGGCTTGAGCAGTGCACTGCTGCTGGGAGCCAGTGCTTGGTTCCTATGGCAACAACCGGCCTGCCTGGCAGCGCTGCGGTCAAACTTCGATTTGCCCTTTTGGGAGTGGTTGGCCATATTGCCGATCTTGCTGATTATTGGCGCCTGGCTGGTGCGGCCACTGGGTCCGGCGGCGGGCTCTGACTCGCTGACTTATCATCTGCCTTATGCGCGTTTTTACCTGGAGCAGGGCGGTCTGACGTTGAACGATACCCTGCGCTATCCCTTGCACACACACAATATTAATCTGCTGTATGCAGTGGCCTTGCTGAAGCCCGGCCCCGCTCTGGCGCAGATGCTGCACGCCAGCCTGGGTTGGCTGAGTCTGTTGGGCATCTATGGTGCTGCCCGTGCCTGGCGTGGGTGGCCCACAGCCATAGCAGGGGTAGTTGCCGTGCTCTTGCTGGATGAATTTGTTTATTCCTTTTCTGCCGCATTTGTCGACAACGGTCTGATGTTGTTTACAACGGCCGCCTTTCTGGCTATGACGCGCTGGCAGGAAGGGCAGGGGCAGGAGGGGCACGATCGGGGTTGGCTGTGGTTTGCCGCAATCTGTGCCGGTACGGCCATGGGCACCAAATACCTGGGAGCGTGGTTCACTGTGCCGCTGGGCTTGTGGGTGTTATGGCAGTCTCGCAGTCTGAACCTGAGCGTACGTTTCGCTTTGTTGGTCAGTGCCGTTGGTTTGTTCTGGTATCTGCGTTCCTGGTGGCTGGTGGGTAACCCGGTACATCCCTTTGCAGGTGACCTGTTCGGCTACTCCATCTGGTCCGCCAGTGACTTGCAGGGACAAATGACGGAACTGGCCAGCCATGGCCTGGATAAAACCTGGCTGAATCTGCTGCTGCTGCCATTCAAAATGTTTTCGGAATGGCACCGGTTCAATGGTTCTGTCGGCAATGCTGGCTTTCTGATCGGGTTGTTTATGGCCAGTTGTGTTTTATTGCCGTGGCAAAAGCCGGTGCTAAAGCCGGTACATTTGATCTGCCTTGCATACCTGCTGTTCTGGTTCTGGACCTCACAGGTCATTCGCTACCTGATGATCATCCTGCCACTGATGAGCCTTTGCACAATGGTGTTGTGGGCGGAATGCATCAGCAGGCTGCCCAGGCTTTACGTTCGCCTGGGTTCAAGCAGCCTGGTATTGGCCTTGCTGATACTGTCTGGTTTGTCGGCGCAGCGTATTTACCGGGATATGCAGTGGATACCTTTAACACCACAAGGCCAGCATAAAGCACTGCTCAATTCACAGCCCGCATACGCAGTTGCCATTGCGGCTATGGCTGATGAGCGGATTGCTGACGGGCCCATTCTGCAGTTCCAGGTTCAGGAAATCCGCTGGTTTTTTCCTGGCGCTGTTTACGGCGACTGGATGGGCAGGTATCCATTTCAGCAATTTGCCCATATCGGCCCTTCGGATCATTGGGAAATCAATGCGGGAGACGTATTAATTGAGCAGGTGAAGTCCATAGGAGCTGTGGCTGTGGTGTTTCGTAAAGAAACCGACCAGTTCAGCCCGCAACCACTGGAAAGTTACCTGAATGATTTTGAAATTATTGAAGAAAATGAGGCCACGGTTCTAATGGTGCCGCGATAAAGTTGCTAAGGGTGATGCTCGGGTAAATAAATTGTAAGTATCTGGTCTGGCATGGTCGTTTTTGCAGCGTTGTTACGTATATCTGTAAAGAAAGCTGAGTAAAACTACCAAAATGGCGGTTTGCCAAATGCTTTTTGCTTAGTATTATGTTCATCAGTGCGAATTGTTATTGGGTGAGGCCAAAACACAAGTTATTGCTTCGCGAAATCAATCGTTTGTGTGCTACAGCGTGTTTTTGTATGAATGTAAAGAATTGTCGACTAATGGAACTTTTACTAGTAGAATCTTAGCAGCGGTATGCCAGTCCATAAAATAGCGAGAGACCAAATGAATAATTACAGGGAAAAGTTTGTCATTGGATGCTTGGCTGTAATGCTGCCTGCAAGTGGGTTTGCTGTTTGCAGTATGGGTGAGTGGAACGGGGGCAGTTCTGGTTCCGTGTTTCCAGAGTCTCCTGCCGCACCGGCTCCTGCAAACAGTAACCCGTCGCGACTTTCCGAGTTTTGCGGTTTGCGGGTCACTGGGACTGGCCACGTGCAGGACAACAGCCCGACCGCACACACCACTTTCATCACCAGGTTTTACGTCAGGCCGCAATTGACAGGCGGCGCACAGGCGGACTTATTTATCGCTTACTCGGCTGAGACCCCATCAGGACAGTTGCTGAAGGTCAGTTATGATGGGGCCAATTTGGATTTTCACGCCGCTGGAGCAGGCGTGCTGGGCACGGCACCGGCTGAAGCTGGCAAGTGGTACCTGGTTGAAGTCAAATACGTTTCCGCGGGCAATACCACTTTTTGGGTTAACACTGATGCCAATACTGTCGCCGCGACCGGAACCTATACATCCGCCACGGGTGGTGTTGAAGCGGTACGACTGGGATTGCCCAATGGTTTGGGCGGACATACCGGTTATGTGAATTTCGATGCATACGAATCCCACAGCACCACTGCGGTGGGTCCTTTGCTGATTGGCGACTCCAATGGAAACGGGTCCATTACTATCGCTGATGCCACCAATGCCATTGGAGAGCTCAATGGTACACTTGCAGTTGGTCAGCCGGATTGTAACAGCAGTGGGGTAGTCACCATTGCCGACGCAACCTGCGTTATCGGCAAAATACCCTAGGCAACTAAAAGCTAAATTGAGTGCACGAAACCTAAATGTCAAAATCGATTTGTAATAATGAAAAATTTCCTATTTGGAGTGTGAAATGAATATCCTAAAGAAAACATTCGTTTTGTGTGCTTTGCTACTGGGCGCTTCGCCTGTGCTTGCGCAGACGGTCACGATAGGCACACCAACGCCCGCGAGCGCGGCCGGGGGCCAAGTAGTTACCGTGCCGGTGAATTTTGCCTCAGGTGCAACACCAATTGGTGGGCTGACTGTTGATGTAGTCGTCAGCACAACACAGTTCTCCAACGTTGCCATTAGTTGTGCCGGACAAGGCACTGGCGCGGCTCTGGCCATTTGTACCACACCAGATGGAGCCGCCGGTGGCAAGATGCGCTTTAACTTTGCCGGGGACTCAGTCAATCCATTTACAACTGGTATTATGGGTACGCTCACGCTGACCGTTGCTGCCGCAGCAGTTCCCAACGCGTCTCAAGCCATCGATGGAACAGTTGCTGGCGCGGGTAACGTTTCTGGTAGTGATGATGTCAATACCAATTTAATAACCATGGTTGACAGCAGCCTGAATATAGTTGGGCCAGCTTATACTTCCACGCCGGTATCAGGTGGTGGTACCGAATTCGTCTTTGGCCCCGTCCAGCAGAATGCGGCTTTGCCATCGCAAAATCTGACTATCACCAATACAGGAGCGGGAACCCTTTCTGGTACGTGTACAGAAACCCTTGACGCAGGCAATGTGTTTACCATCACAAATGGTGCATATTCTGCAGGCGCCAGTCTTAACGATACCGTAACCGTTGCTTGTAGTTCAGCAGGAGCAATTGCTACGCACATTGGCACGATGTCGTGTACCCACAATGGTGGCAACGTAGCGAGCCCGGTAATTTATGACCTTTCTTGCCAGCTAACAGCTGGGCCACAGCCTGCTTACACTTCGAGCAATCCTGTTGCAGGCGGCAATATTAACCTGTCGGTTACGGAAGCAGGTGACCCTGATCCAAGCCAGGTTATGACGATTACCAATAGCGGCGCTGCGACCACTACATTGACAGGTAGCTGCTCAATGCTGGGTGGCAGTGACGCACAAATCACGGTCAATAGCACAGGTGCATTCAACCTGGCACAAAACGCCTTTACCACAAGGACGGTAAGTTGCGACGCCAGCACACAGGGTAACTACAGCGGCACGCTGTCCTGTACACATAACGGTTCATCACCCACCTCACCGGTCAATTATCCGGTTAGCTGTGTTGTGCCAGAAGCCGGCTCAGCAGTATTTGCCTCAAGCCCAGCACCTGGCCCGATTGATGTTGATAATGGCGGGGATGTGGTTGTGGATGACCCAGATCCAACAAGGATGCTGACATTCTTCAACAATGCTGATCCAGGTGATCAGGATCTTGACCTGAGCTGTAGCCTGTCAGGTGATGCTGCCATTACCGTATCACCGAATATTTCAGCTGGCATATCCATTGATCCTGCTAGCAGTTCTGCGGTGACTTTCACTTGCGATACAGCGAATAGCGGCAACTTCACGGCTACATACACCTGTAATTATCAGAATGGCGGCGTGGATCAACCGGTGGGTAATAGCAATCAGGCGATATACAACCTGACCTGCGGTGTTCGTAAGCCGGAATCAGATGTAGTGCCAAATCCGGCACCGGGTCCGCTCAACGCTAGCATACCGCCTGGTGGAACGGCCACGTTCCAGATTGCCTTCCCTGAAGTGAATGACGAAGGTGAAGACGCAACTCTGACCAGTTGTACATTGGATGGTGCACCAGCATCAGGATTCTCCATTACGTCACCGACGTTCCCGCAAACCATCACTTCGGGCTCTTCAGTGACGGTAACGGTTTCGGCAACTGATCCTGGCGGTGCTGAATCGCTCACAGATACGCTCCGTTGTATTTACACTGACAGCGACAGCGTAAGGCAGGAAGTGGTTTATCCGCTCACCGTGAACATCGGCGGAAATGCTGAATTCCAGGTTCTTAAGGAATTCACCGATGGCAACCCGGGTAATGTCACGGTCGATCTCGACTGCAACACGGGCTTGATCCTGGATCAATCCAAGGTGATCAGTGAAGATGGCATAGGTGTGACCTTCGTAGTAACCGACTTTGATGCTGGTGAGTTGGACTGTAATGTTACTGAGCGGCCGGTTGCTGGTTACAGCGCTGATTATGAAGCCGGTGGTGATAGTGACAACACGGATGCGAATGATGGGCAGACCAACCCAGGCTGCTACTGGACCGAGGTTGCTGGTTCAGACTTCAATACCTGTGTGATTACCAACTCCCCTGATCCGGCGGATGTTGTTATCACTAAAGAGTGGCTATATCCAGGCAGTGCCGATGCGACATCAGTGTCAGATGAGTTCTTCATTCTGCTCTACTGCGAAGACGCCGAAATTGTTGATGATGATAAGTACTGTCGTTACCAATCAGGCACCGCCGAACTTCCGGCGAGTGTTTCCTACGACTCCTGCAAGTGGCTGGAAGGCAGTGGAAACACCACCTTCAATGTGGAAGTCATACCTTATGATTGGCCAGGCGGTAGTTGCTACGCCACTGAAGTGGATGTAGATCAAGCCGTTGAGGTAGAAAATGGCTGTGCTACTCCAATGACGGTCAGCGCAGGCTCAGGAGCTGCTTGTACCATCACCAATACCGTGTTCTTCGAAGGCATTCCAACCCTCAGCCAGTACGGCATGGCTTTGATGGCCCTGCTGATGCTTGGAGTAGGCTTTGTGGCAGTTCGCCGTATCGCCTAAGTTCATTAGATAGTCCGTAAAACCAAACCGGCGCCCAAGGGCGCCGGTTTTTTTCGTGTTGTAGGAGCGCGCTCTGCGCGCGAACTATGACGAAGTTGATTACTCCAAACCGCTGCGGAAAATGATTTCCGGGTCATTGAAATCAGGCTGAATCAGCGAACCGCTGAATACGCCCAATGGCTGGTAAGCCTCCGCACTGTAGCCGGGGAAAATCTGCCAGAGCTGATTATTGTGAAAGCGTTTTAACAGGCACTCACTGAACACCGTGCGGAAGTCAGTGGTGGTGTAAACGTCTGCATTTTGAAAAAGGTTAGCCTGGGCAAGCCCCAAGAAGTTGCCAAAAAGTCGCCCACCGTTAACACCGCCACCCAAGGCCAGCATATTGTTGCCCGAACCGTGGTCGGTTCCCGCGTCAGCGTTGTCAAATACTCTTCTGCCAAATTCGCTGAACACCAGAACCGTGGTTCGGTCAGCCCAGGTTTTTCCGCTAACAGGGGAAGGAACGTCGAGGTCCGTCATAAAGGCCAACAGCGATTCAGACAGGTCTTTCACATTATCGAAGAACCCGCCGCCGAAAGCATTTCCCTGGCCGCTGTGCGTATCCCAGCCACCAATGTCGGTTGCTGCCACGCGCAAGCCAACATCTTCCTTGATCAGAGTCGCCATGATCTTCATTTCTTCTGCGAAGCTGGTCAGGTAAGCCGGATTATCAGGTCTGGTCGGATAAACTGCTCCATTGTCCGGAACATAAGCACCCCAATTGATGGCTTCTACAATAGATAGTGCGGTTAGCGCTTGTGCACCAGCTACGTCGAGTTCAGAACCACCCTGTGAGTACATATCAAACAGTGCAGTTTCCTGTAGTTCTTCGTAATCACTGAAGCCCGTTTCAAGATCAAAATCGCTCGGATAACGCAGCGTGACTGCTGAAGGTTCATTCAACAATGACAATCGTATGGTCGATTCCGTAACCACCGCTGGTAACACCAGAGTGGGTGGCAGATTGGTGGCGGTTTGCAGATGACGTGTCAGCCAGCCGGAGGCGGTAAAACGGTTGCCCGGGGTGCCCAGTTCAATGTAGCGTTCGGCCTCAAAGTGACTGCGATTGGGAGTCATCAGCCCGGTCGCTTGCACGATGGCCAGTTTCTGGTCCGTCCAAAGATCAATCAACGGAGCTGCAGCAGGGTGTAAGCCCCAACCATTGGCAGTGGCTTGCAAATCAGCCGATGGAATCATGGTGCCGTTGGTACGCAGCGTTTCATAACGAGCACGATCAGCGTGCCCATTCATGGGTGCCATAAAGCTCAGTCCATCAATGCCGCCGCGCTGGAAGACGAATACCAGAATATTGTCGCCGTAGATATCCGCTGAGAAGGAGAGTCGTGGTGCCGTGGCAGCGGTAACTGCTGCAGCACCCGTCAAGGAGATGAATTTTCTGCGATTCAGTTTTGTCATGATCGTTCCTTAGCGCCGCATGGCATCGGGTGACATCAATATCAGGCCGACAACAGCACGATTTATTTTCTGGTACTTGCTGTAGTCGCCGACATCTGTATTGCTGGCGATGGCCACATCAACCGAGCCACCCAGACTTTCGATAATGAATGCAACGATTCGGTCAGCCTGTTGACTGTCCAATGGGTAGCCCAATGCCCGGTTCATCCAGAAATTCACCAGGTTATTGGGTGTTCTGTCGGCCGTATTTGGAATACCGTCGTTGGCCTGCTGTGCCAGATTAACGATGGAGGGCTGTCGCAAAAGATAAGTGACCGCCCGCCAGGACATGATCAGCGGCCCGCTGCCTTGCCATTGGGATTGTGCATCCGGATAACCGGTGGGTGCGTCATAGCCGAAGGGGTAATGGCCCGTATCGGCCAACCGATACCACACACTGTTGCTGACACTGTGATCAATTCTGAAACTCAAATCTACATCGGCTGCCCGCATGGCGCGAACCACGGTTTCTATCGGGCGTTTTATTTTTTCGCCCCAGGTGTTTTGAAACTCGGCTGATAGCAGAATGTGCCGGAATACCCGCTTGAGTTGGTCGCTGTCGTCACGACGTGTGTAAAACACGTCCGCAGTGCTGGCAACCAGCGACTCAGGCGGATCATCTCCCGCCAGCCGAACACACATTTTCCAGGCAATATAGCGGGCCGTGCCGTAGTGGCCGGCGAGGTAATCCAGAACATTCGTGACGTCACTTTCGCCGCCGGTGGCAAGAATGGTTACATCCATGATGCGTAGCGGTGCCGTGGCCCAGTCTTGGTAGTGTTTTAAGGGCCGAAATACGAATTCACCGGTGTCGGGAGAGCCGTAGGATGTGTCGGAGACGCCCCAGCCGGTCAAAGCTTTGGCAAATTCAAATACATCGATTTCCGTGTAGCCGGTCCGTTGCCCTTGGCTGTTGTTACCCAGGCTTAATGGCTCAACAGCGCCGTAGTAATTCTCAATGGCACCCAGGGTGTGCAGTTCCAGCACTTCACGAGCGTAGTTTTCGTTGGGGTAGGGCCAGGTGTTTACGTAGTTATCCAGGTAATACAGCATGCTGGCTGTTTTCGCATTCGCATTCAGCATGTCGCCAAAATTGCCAAAAACATGTTGCCGAATGATGCCGTCGTAATGCGGCATCATGCCGTGAGCCGGAAATTCACCACCGATAACGTTGAAATGATTGAACCAGAAATCCACCAGCACTTCGCGCAACTGCCACTCGCTATAAGTCGCGCGCAGAATGCTGAGGCGTTCCATCTGCCAAACCGGACGATTACGTATTTGGTAATCATCATTGCGGGCGTGATCGGTCCACAGCTGCAGTGCGGTCTTCTCTATGGTATCGAATGCGACTGCGTCAGCGGGTACCGGGCTGGCCGCCAAATCTGCCAGGCGGGCATCAACCTCAATATCCGCCACGCTTGGATTGAGCTGGTTATTCACCCAGGCTATCAAGCGGCTGTCGTCATCAATGCCCAATAGTTCAAATGCTTCGATGTCACCCGGCCTGGGCCCAAAGGCGGCCTTGTTCAACACCAGCGCGGCCAACGGAGGCGTGGACACAACGGCAAGGCTGGTTTCCGGCGCCGGCCACAGAGGTTTGGAGTTTTTGAATTTGTCTGGCGTGGTGTCTTTAGCCGACAGGGTATCGGTACCAATCAGCGCAGTGGCGCCTAACGCCAGACTGCCACCAATGACTTTACGACGTGAACGGGAAATACCAGCAGCCTGCTGAGTCATGGTTCCTCCTTGAACCTGTATGATTCACAGTTTGTTTGCAACCGGGCCAGTATAAAGGATGTTCGGCGATTTATGCGCGCGTTTCTGCGAAAATAGACAGCAAGATGATGGGTGGCAGCACAGTCTGCTGATTAACAATCAAACGGAAGTGAAAATGAGCTACCAGACAAAGATTTTTTTGAGTGTTTTTATGTGGGCGATGTGGCCGGTTCTGGCGCTGGCTGAACAGGTGGTATTGACCCCGGTAATGGATACCACTCTTTACGAGGATGATGAAGGTGACCTCGGTAATGGCGCGGGTGAATATCTTTTCTTCGGCAAAGTCGGTTCTACCCAGTTGGGAGCAGAAAAACTGCGTCGGGCCCTGGTGAAGTTTGATTTGTCAGCGATACCCAGTGTGGCAGTTATTGATAGCGTCAGTCTGGCCTTTGCAATCAACCAGGTGCCCATGGTCACTCCCGCTGGAGGCAACGCCAGTTTGCATCGGGTCACCGCGTCCTGGGGTGAAGGAGCTTCCGACGCCAACGGCAATGAAGGGCAGGGGGCTGTGATTGTCGCCGGTGATGCAAGTTGGCAGCATCGGGTTTATCCCAACAGCCTGTGGACTACTCCTGGTGGAGATTATCAATTAACGCCTTCAGCGCTGGCTGGCTATGGCTTGGTCCTGGAGGAATTGTTTTTCGCTTCCACCACGCAACTTCGTGGCGATGTAAAAAGCTGGGTTAACAACCCGGCAACCAACCACGGTTGGATCTTGCTTGGAAATGAAACCCCGGCGTATTCAGCCAGAAGGGTTTTTGCGCGCGAATCGGTTGCATCGGCTGTTCCACTCCTGACGGTGGACTATTCCATACCGATGCCTACAGATAATCTGGCACTCACCGAAATCGCTACAGGCTTGAGCAGGCCAGTGACGATTGCCAATGCTGGCGACGACTCGGGTCGCTTGTTTATTGTTGAGCAAACCGGGCTTATCAGGATTTTTGATACAGCAACGCAAACTTTGCTGCCCTCTCCTTATCTGAACTTGAGTGGCTTGATCGTGGGCGGCGGGTCATTCAGCGAACAGGGCCTGCTGGGGCTGGCTTTCCATCCTGACTTTGCCAGCAATCGAAAATTCTATGTGTATTACATTCGAGACCCTGACCCAGGAGCAGACCGCAGTGTGCTGGCCATGTACCAACAGAACGTCGGCAATCCCAATATCGCCGATACCACGGCCACAGTCATTATGGAATTTACTCAGGATGCAGCAAACCACAATGGCGGCGATTTGCATTTCGGCGCAGACGGGTATCTATACATAGCCAGTGGTGATGGCGGTGGTGCCAACGATAGCTTCAACAACAGTCAGAACGTAAATACCCTGAAAGGTAAGATATTGCGGATTGATGTAGACAGCGCTGCACCCGGCGGTGCCGAATTATGTGGCTTGAATCCACAATACGGCATTCCTCCTGGTAACGCCTTCCCTGGCAACGGCAACGGTTGCGATGAGATTCTGCACTTGGGTTTGCGCAACCCGTGGAAATTCAGCTTCGATGCCCAAACCGAAGAAATGTATATTGGTGATGTGGGCCAGGGAAAACGGGAAGAAGTGGACTATGCAGCAACCGGTGCTGCAGGCCTGAACTTTGGTTGGCCCTGTCGGGAAGGAACGCTTCCGTTTCGTGGAGATGTGACTTGCCCCAATGCCATCGAGCCGATCTTTGAATATTCCAGCGACACCAACACCTCCGAGTGTTCGATCACGGGCGGATATGTGTATCGCGGTGCAGGTAGCGCCCTGGCAGGTTATTATGTGTATGGAGATTATTGCTCGGAGCGGATTTGGCTGGCCAAAAAAGAAAGCGGGGTATGGGGTAGTCTGGAATGGGACGCAGCAGCGTCGATATTGACCAGTCTTACGGCTTTTGGCCAGGATGAGCAATGTGAACTTTACGTGGCCGATCTGGATGCCGGAAAAGTATTCCGCATTGATGACAACGAGATGATTCAACGTTCAGGCTTTGAAGCCTTGCGTTGCCAATAGGCTGTTGAGGTACTAATGAATCAGGGGGGATGGGCACGTATTCTGTTTGCAGGGCTGGCACTTTGTTGTGTCAGCTCTGTACTGCACGCTGCGATTCCAGCCGGAAAAGCAGCGAGCTTGCGTGCCAAAGCCGTTAGCCAGGGTGAAGTTCGGGTTATTGTACAGTTTGCGCAAGTGGGGCAGATGCCTGCTGGCATGGGTACGGCTGCAAGACAGGCGCAGACGCAAACTATTGCCGGGCTGCAGCAAGCACTGCTTCAGCGCGCTGCGCAACCGGGGCTAAGGGAGGTCACGCGTTTCCGTTTTATTCCCTTCATGGTTTTTTCAGCGGATGCCAGGGCGGTCGACACTCTGGCAAACTTACCTGAAGTACTGAGTATCCAGGAAGATATCCCGGAGTTTCCAACCTTGGCCAGTAGCATTCCGATAATTGGTGCCGATACTGCATGGACTGCCGGCTATGACGGTACCGGACAAGTGGTAGCCATACTGGATACAGGAGTGGATACCTCCCACCCCTTCTTTCCTGCGGCAAAGCTGAAAGCTGAGGCGTGTTTTTCGACCAATAGTGTGGCTGACAAGAGCCAGTCTTTGTGTCCAGGCACAGCCAGCAGTTCAATGGCGCCGGGTTCCGGGCAAAACTGTCCGTCCAACGTCAATGGCTGCACGCATGGCACACATGTGGCGGGAATTGCTGTGGGTAACGACGGTGTGGGGCCCAATATAGGTGTTGCCAAAGGCGCCGGCTTGATTACCATCCAGGTGTTTTCCTGCATTTCCAGCAGTTCAACCTGTACCAATAGTCGCAGCGCTGGCTCATACCCTTCAGACCAGATATTGGCCCTGGAACACGTTTTGACGCTAAGCGCGAGCTACAATATCGCGGCTGTGAATATGAGTTTGGGCAGCAGCTCGACCTATGCCAGTCAAGCCAGCTGCGATGCTGCTAATGTAGCTCGCAAGGCTGCCATTGATAATCTTCGTGCAGTCGGCATTGCAACTATTGTTGCTGCCGGTAATAGCAGCAACCGAACCAATCTTTCACAACCCGGTTGTATTTCTTCTGTTATCAGTGTTGGAAATACAACTTATGCTGACGCCATTGACGCCATTGCCAGCACATCGAATGTGGCAACGTTTCTCGACTTGTTGGCGCCCGGCAGCTTGATTGATTCAGCAGCCCCCGGTGGTGGCGTTGTATCCAATACTGGCACATCCATGTCAGCGCCTCATGTTGCGGGTGCCTGGGCCGTGTTGCGGGAGGTAGCACCCGAATCAACCATTGAAGAGATATTAGCGGCGTTGCGGGATACTGGAACTTCCGTTGATGACCAACGCAGTAGTGGCAGCGTTACCGATATGCGCCGCATCAATCTTGACCTGGCGCTGGATTCTTTGATCTCACCGCAACCCGAAGTAGCAACCATTCCGGTGGCCGGAAGTACGCTGGACCTGGGTGATGTTGCTGTTGCCGGTATAGGGACGGTGTTTGATCTGGAAGTCAGTAACAGTGGTGAAGTCGACCTCACCCTGGCTTGCTCAATCAACGGTTTGCAAGCCAGCCATTTTGTCCTGACGCAGTGCCCCAGCGTGATTGCCGCCACTACCAGCAACGATATTTCCTTGCGCTGCGATCCGTCCAGCATTGGAGAGCTGAGCGCTACCTTGGTCGTCACTACCAATGACTTCAGCGAACCCGAACTCAATTACAACCTGCAATGCACCGGGCTTGGTGTGGAAATCGCGACCGCACCCGTGGCAGCTTCGGAATTGGCTTTTTCCGAGGTGCTGATCAATACACAAAGCCCGGTGCAGAGTATTCAAGTCAGCAACAGCGGCAATTTGCCTTTAAGCCTTGCCTGTAATCTGGCCGGGGCTGATTCAGACGCCTTTGCTATCACGGCTTGCCCCGCCAGCGTTCCGGCAGCAGGGCAGCTGTCTGTTGGCGTTCGGTGCGAGCCGATTAGCCTGAATACTTTTTCTGCCGTTCTGGAACTCACCAGCAATGACACAGATGAGGGGTTGTTGAGCTTTCCGCTGTCCTGCACAGGCGTTGCACCCGAGTTTGATCCGGACCCGGTGGCCGGCAGCTCATTCGATTTTGGTATCGTCTACATCGGTGAGCCCGGACCCGTATTTCAGCTTACGGTGCAAAATACCGGTAGTTCAGCCCTCGCGCTGGCCTGTGACTTTACCGGGCCCGCAAGCGTCGATTATTCCATTGTGCATTGCGCCGCCAGTGTTCCAAGCGGCGAATCAACTCAAGTGGAGTTTGAATGTACCCCCATTACCGAAGGGCTCAAACAGGCGCAGTTGCGATTGACCACGGATGACGCGGATGAAGGGGAAGCGCTTTACAATCTGAGCTGTGATGCGGTGCCTGAGAATATCTTTACCGATGGTTTCGAGAATCAAACGCCCTGATCAGTTACTGTCTTCAAAGCCGTCGCCAAAAATATTACCCACTCCAAACAAAACCGCGCCATCGATGATCAGCAGGTTGCCCACATCATTGTCAACGGAACCATCACCTTGCATTTCGTTGACGATCAGATCGCTGACGCCGTCGCCATTGACATCGCCTTCTGCACCGCTGTAAGCCAGCACGTCTCCGACCCAGCCATTGCCACTGCCCTCTGCGCCATAGATTTCAAAAATACTGACACCACTGCTGGGGTAATTGGACGGTTTCAGGCTTGATAGTGCCGGGTAAACACCGTTCTGGCCAAGAATGATATGCAGAGTGCCGGCGCTGCTGCGGCCCAGCGGAGCATCTTTGGGAGACGGATTATCTTTGGGAGATGAAAATGCCAGGTCATCAATGCCGTCGCCGTTAAAATCACCATGCATGGCAGTGTCGCCGGCAATAGCTCCTGGAACAGGCCCTACAAAGGTGGCCATGGTAAAGCCGATGGGTGGTGAGTCCAGATCAAAGCTCAGTTCTTTCAGGCTGGCAGCGTTGTAGATGACGTGTCCGGTACCCGCGTTGTTGCCATTGAATATGGCGCCCCAGCCATCGGCCACCAGGTCACCGACAAACAGATCCGCATTGCCGTCATTGTCATAATCGAGGCCGCCCAGCATTTCTTCGCCAAATGACCCGTTGGCAGTGCTGCCTTCAATGGTGGTAAAGCTGCCGGGGCCTTGGCCGATTCTGAAGTCCGGGGCTGGAATCCAGGTTCCAGTGAAGTTATTGTCCCAGGCAATATATACGGTGCCATCTTGCGAACCGCCAGTACCGCGGCCCGTGCCACCATTGGGTGGTAGTCCAGCACCCGCCCGATTCAGAGCCGCTGCAGCCAGAACTTCGGCTTTGCCATTGTTGTCCAGGTCAGCGACCTGAACGGTAGCACCCAAGTCATATCCTGTGCTGCCAATGGGCGGCTTGATCCGCGCAATGTTGCCCACCGACACTGCGCCAAAGCTGGCCAGGTCTATCGTCTGGCTGACGGCCAGGTGAGCTCCGCCACGAACCACATATACAGCACCTGAATTGGCTTCACCATTGCTGGCTTCGCGGTCTGCGCCAATGACGAGATCCTGTATTCCATCGCCGGTTACATCACCTGCACGAGCCCAGATACACAAACGCGAAGGTGAGGCGGAATTGTTGGCGCCAAATGCTCCGAGAATGTTCACGATGGGTAAATTCGCCGGCGGATTGCGTAAATCCAGCGTGGTGTTATTGCTGGCCAGATCGCGTAGAGCGCTGCCACCGGGTAACAAGGTCAATGCACCCGCACCAATACGGGTTCCTCCGGGTGAGTAATTCTGCCGGCAGATAATCAGGTCACCCACACCATCACCAGTAACATCGCCCATCCAGATCTCACTACCGGCATTCTCTTTAACCTGATCACCGATAATGCGCAAAATGTTGCTCGGGTTATTCAGGGTATCCTGTTGCCCGCTGATCTGGCCGTTACCAAACACCAGGAATATCTGCCCCGCATCGGCACGTCCAAAAGTGACGCCGGCCCGCTGCGCCGCAAAGGCGTAATCCACGTGGCCATCGTTATCAACATCGTAGCCGCCCGCAAC
>JAWXBM010000114.1:0-7638 GCA_034440115.1 Lysobacterales bacterium
CAGAATCGCCGCGACCAATCGCGGATGAACGCAGGGCGGCTCTCGGCATAGGGAAAGTCGGTGCGCCAGATCAGCGAGCCATAGCCGAAAATCCACAGCTTGTTGTTGGTTGTTTCGGATGGATCCATGCGTCCCATTCTCGCCGACATTTGGGGTCAGAGTAAAAACTGACTTTTAACATTGGGGGTCCAGAGTAAAACCTGCTGAATTTCGAGAGAGTTTGTTTCGGTTAAAAGCCAGTTTTTACTCTGACCCCAAATATCCAAATATCCTCCGACCCCAAATATCTTCCAAATATCTGACCCCAAGTATCGGAGCCAGATTGCCTTTTACGGTCGTGGCTCATGTGCCAAACTGGCCTGCATTAACTTCAAGGATACAGATTGTGGATAACAGTTTCCCGGGGCCAAAAACACGTGCGGCGCTTGAACGCGGCATACCGCTTTTCAAGAATGGTTTGAGATTCGATGCAGAGTTGGAACGAGCCGGGCAACGCGGCTTTCGGCCGGTACGTCAGATCGTCATCGACAAGGCAGCGGGTGACTTCGTCTGGGACATGGATGGCAAACGCTATATCGATTTCCAGAACGGCTGGGCGACCAACCCGCTGGGCAATTGTCATCCTGAGATTATCGAGGCGGTTGATGCGGCCAATCGGCGCTATGGCTTCCACTATGACCATCCCCTGCGTTATGAACTGGCCGAAATGCTCGCTGAAATCATGCCGGGCAAAGCGCTGCCAAGAACCAATTACGAGGTATCGGGCACTGAAGCGGCCGAGGCGGCGGTGCACCTGGCGCTGACGCATACCAAGCGGCGTTACATCATTACCTTCAGTTCTTCTTACCACGGTATGAGCATAGGCGCGAAAGTTCTCAGTGGCCTCGGCGGCAGTTACAGCACTTACCTTGAAGGCTGGGGCGGGGGTGTGATCAAGGCGCCCTATCCATACAGTGAACGCATTCCCGCTGGTATGAACGAGGAACAGTACACCGAGTATTGCCTTTGGTACCTCGACAACCACATTCCCGGCTGTGTTGCGGCACGTGGCAATATTGCCGGAATCATGGTCGAGCCGGGTCTTGCCGAAGGCGGCAACTGGATTCCATCAACGCGCTTTTTGCAGGGTATTCGCGACATTTGCGACAAGAGCGACTGGCTGATGATCTCTGACGAGGTGCTCACCGGCCTCGGTCGCACCGGCCGAATGTGGGGCATCGAACACTATGGCGTCGTGCCTGACATCCTCGTTTATGGAAAAAACCTGTCTGGCGGGATTGCGCCCCTGTGTGGCATTTCTGCACGTGACGATATTCTCGGCGACAACACGGAATTCGCCTCCGGCTCGACATTTGCCGGAATGCCTGCAGGCTGCGCTGCGGCCATCAGAACCCTGCAGATCTTTGAACGGGACCATATCGTGGCCCATGCGAAGCGGCTCGGAAATATCGCAGCCGGCATCATGCGTGAGTGGGAAAAGTACAGCATCGTGCGCCAGGCGCGCGGTAACGGACTGCTGATGGGGGTGAGTTTCAGAAAGCCTGAATTCGCAACTGCCGAGGAAAAAGACTGGTGGACGGCACGGGCCGTGCGCGGAAAGATGCTTGAGAACGGCCTCTGGGCGATTTCCGATCACGAAGAAACGATTCGCATGTATCCCGCGCTCAATATGGATGAGTCGGTGCTGCGCGAAGGGCTCAAAATCATGGAAGACGCCATCCAGCAGGTGGAAAAGCAGGGGCACAGCGAAGGGGATGCTGCGGCCTATCCCAGTGGTGTTGCGGGTTTTTAAAAACGATAAACGAAAAAACCGCCCGGCAGGGGCGGTTTCTCTATCCAGGGCTGTAGCAGCATTTTCGGGGTCAGAGAACCATTTAACTCTTTCAGCTAACGCTGGCCCCAGGATTCAGTCAGCAGCAGGGGTCAACTTAAGCAAGCGCGCGCTGTCGCCATCTTCAATCACCCATAGCGCGCCATTCGGGCCCTGCTCCACTTCACGAATGCGTGCGCCCATGTTGTAACGCTCCGCTTCATGTGCTGATTCGCCGTCGATCTCAACGCGGATGATGGCTGCTGCAGCCAGCCCGGCAATCAAAGCAGAGCCCTGCATTTGCGGAAATATGGCGCCGGAATAAAACATCAAACTGCCGGGGGCAATGGTGGGGACCCAGAACACTTTGGGCGCAGCGAACTCCGGGTGTGTATCGTGATCAGGAATTTCTTCACCGCTGTAGTGATCGCCCTCGGAGACGATGGGATAACCATAGTTTTCACCCTTGATAACCAGATTCAACTCGTCGCCGTGCAGTGGCCCCATCTCGGTGTTCCACAAGCGACCTGCAGCATCAAAAGCCAGCCCGAGTGCGTTGCGATGACCCAGCGACCAGATCTCAGCGGCCACATCGCCCTGCTCGTAAAACGGATTGTCCTCGGGTATCGAGCCATCGTCACGCAGGCGCACAATTTTGCCCAGGTTGCCGTTCATCTGCTGCGCCGGAACAAATTTCTGCCGGTCACCGGAAGAAATGAACAAGTAACCATCGGCATCAAAAGCCATGCGATGGCCGTAATGGCCGTCATCGGTAACCTTGGGATTCTGTCGCCAGATCACCTCGACATTTTCAAGCACCGTGTCCCGCTCGCCCTCAACCAATCGCCCACGTGCCACGGCCGCACCGCGCACCTTGCCCACTCCTGATTCGGCGTAGCTCAGGTAGATCATCTTATTGTTTGCAAAATCCGGATGAAGAACGACATCACCCAGCCCGCCCTGGCCGCGATAATCCACGTTGGGTACATCCTCAACCGGCCGGGACTTGGTGCCATCCTGCGTGACAATGTACAACTTGCCCCGCTTTTCGGTCACCAGCATGCGACCATCGGGCAGAAAAGCCATGGCCCAGGGTTCATTGAACTTCGCTACTTCCTCCTTTATGAAAGGGAGTTCTGCATCCTGCGCTGACAGAGTGCTGCTGCAGAGGGCGCTGCTGACAAAGGCCATGGTCATGATGAAGCTGTATCGAAGCATGCTGCTGTTTTCCTGTAGGAACATTGGTAACAGTGGGGTTTCAGTTTACTGGCTCCAGGCCAAGTTGCAAATCGTATATCTCAGCAACAGGGCAGAATAACTGAGTGCTGCCCAGCAAGGCACTTTTGACCCTGTTGTTGCGTGGCGGATGAGTTAGGATTTAACGTGTATGGAATGGCGAGTGCAGCATCGCACCCAGATAAGGAGAGTTTTTATGGCCAAGCGCAGCAGACCCCACCTCCCCATTGACGATCGCCCGCTGGATACCCGCTTGCCGATCAAGCTGGACAGTACTTCAAATGGCGAGTTTGTGCCTATTCCGCTGACCCGGCATGAACATCAGGCCAATCACCTGGCGTTGCAGCAGGCTGATCATGCAGCGCGAAGAACCGGGCGTAGCCGCCGCGAGTTTCTTGCTTCAAGTTGTGGTGCAGCGGCAACCTTGCTGGCCTTCAACCAGGCCCATGCGTTTACCAGCGGCACCGAACCTGCCTTTGATATTCCCGCTGAAGCGGCCTTTGATTCAGAGCTGGCGGCCAGCAAACTGGAAGGCAAAGAATTCATATTCGATATACAAGGCCATTATTTGCCACCTGATTTGGCGCGTACGCTCAAGCCCAAATGCAAAGCCGAGCATGACATGCTCAGCCCGGATTACATGGCCTGTATGGGTGCCGATGATTTCATTAAGGATGTGTTTCTTGACAGCGATACCGACCTGATGGCCCTGTCGTTTATTCCTTCTGCGCGCGCTGACGAGCCCATCAGCATTGAAGAAGCCGCCAAAACACGCGAAATGGTGGCACAACTGGAAGGCAGTCAGCGCCTGTTGCTGCACGGCCGTTGCAACCCGAATCAGCCTGGTGATCTGGATCTGATGGATGAGCTTGCGGAAAAATGGCAGGTCGCCGCCTTCAAGTGTTACACGCAGTATGGCCCAGACGGCAAAGGCTTTTTCCTCAGTGATGAAGACAGCGGCATTCCTTATATCGAGAAGGCGCGCAAGTTAGGTGTTAACAATATTTGTGTGCACAAGGGTTTCCCATTCGGCAAAAAATCTTACGAACATTCCCTTTGTGACGACATCGGTAAAGTGGCCAAGCGCTTCTCCGATATGAACTTCATGATCTATCATTCCGGTTACGTGCCCGGTCAAGATGAAGGGCCTTACGATCCGGCTCACAATGAGGGTATTGATTCGCTGGTTCAAACGGTGCTGGAAAACGATATCGCACCTAACAGTAATGTCTATGCCGAGTTAGGCAGCACCTGGCGTTTCGCCTCCATGCGTGATCCGCAAAGTGCTGCACATGTGCTGGGTAAACTGTTCAAGTACATCGGCGAAGACAATGTGCTGTGGGGCACTGATTCGGTTTGGTACGGCTCACCACAGGATCAGATCCAGGCTTTTCGTGCCTTTCAGATTCCGCAGCTGATGCGCGAAGAATATGGTTATCCGGAAATCACTCCCGAGCTGAGAGCCAAGGTATTTGGCCTCAATGCCATCGTGCCTTACAAGATCAGCGTCGATGAAGTGTTGCGCAGTGCTTCGCGCGATTCATTGGCGCTCCAACGTGAAAATTATCGCGATCAGTCACAGCCACATTTCGCGACTTACGGGCCGAAAACCCGTCGGGAGTTCTTCCGCTTGTTGCAAATGAGTGGTGGCAAGATATCCTGAAAAACCCAACAGCAAGAGCATGGATGCCGGCTCGGAGGCAGGCATGACGGATGTTTGTTTCATGCCTTAAAGTCCTGCCCAGCATTCTTAGCGATCAAGGATGTTGTTGCTGACAGGCTTATAGGCCTTGGCCTCTTCGTCGGTGAGCTGGATGACTTTCAGTGTCCAGTCCAGCAGCGCGGTGTCAATCCGGAAGTAAAACTCGCCGGACTTGTCAAACAAGCGAACCCCATTGCCGGGTTTTTTACTCCTCAGAACGACCCCCTCGTGTACGCCCGTGCCCGCATCAAAGAGGGAAACATCCACCGCTGATACTGAGCTGGGATCGCCACTCAGCCGCCAGTCCAGAAGCCAGGGTGCTTTAACCTCGAACTCCAGGGTGCTGGTGCTGCGGCTGCCTTTGAACTCTTTGATCAATTCTTCTGCATGCAGGGTCAATGGCAGTGATACTGCGACCATCAGGACGGCCAGGCCGAATACTTTTTTCATCAATCATTCTCCAATTACAATGCGACTTGGCGGCAAGGTAGCGGATTCCGTTAAACTAACCCGCTTGTTTTCACTATCACCGTAAATCAACCAAGAGTATAGCTGTGTCAAAGACTCCAAATTCCAAACAACGCTTCACGGGCACCGAACGATATGTTGCCACTGAAGACCTCGCCATCGCGGTTAACGCTGCGGTTACCCTGGGCCGACCTCTGCTGATCAAGGGCGAGCCCGGTACCGGTAAAACCCAGTTGGCGGAAGAAATCGCCCGCAGCCTGGACAAGCCTTTGCTGCAATGGCATATCAAGTCCACCACCAAGGCACAGCAGGGCCTGTACGAATATGATGCTGTGGCTCGTTTGCGCGACTCGCAACTGGGCGACGAGCGGGTGCATAACATTGCCAACTACATCGTACGGGGTCCCTTGTGGGAAGCCTTCGAGCTGGACCAACAACCGGTACTGCTGATTGATGAGATCGACAAAGCCGACATAGAGTTCCCCAACGACCTGCTGCGCGAGCTGGATCGGATGGAATTTTATGTGTACGAAACGCACGAGACCATCGTTGCCAGGCATCGTCCGATTATCGTGATCACCTCCAATAATGAGAAAGAGTTACCTGATGCATTCCTGCGCCGGTGCTTTTTCCACTACATTCGTTTTCCTGACAAAGAGACCATGGCGGAAATTGTTGATGTGCATTTTCCGGGCCTGAAAAAAGATTTGCTCAAGCAAGCCCTGGAAGCGTTTTACACGCTGCGCGATGTGCCCGGTCTGAAGAAGAAGCCCTCCACTTCGGAGTTGTTGGACTGGCTGAAGCTGTTGCTGGCCGAGGACATTCCACCCGAAGCCCTGACCGGCGACGACCGGCGCAAGATACTCCCGCCGCTACACGGCGCTTTGCTGAAAAACGAACAGGATGTGCATTTGTTTGAACGCTTGATATTTCTCCACCAGCGCGAAGGCCGGTAAGCACTGTGCTTGCGACCGGGTGGCAAGAAACTGCAGGAGCGAGCCTTGCTCGAGACGGTTTTTTGAATCCGCAGCAAGCTGCCTCCTACAACGGCAGATCGGCATTTTTTGTGGGAGCGAGCCTCGCTCGCGATAAAGTCGGCAGCAAGCTGCCTCCCACTCTGACCCCAGCCTTAAGCTGATGCTGGTTGATTTTTACTATGCGCTGCGCGCTGGCGGGCTGAAAGTCTCCGTCACCGAGTATCTCGCCTTGCTGGAAGCACTCAAGGCCGGTCTGGCCGATTACAACATGGATGAATTCTATTTTCTGGCGCGTACCTGCCTGGTCAAGGATGAAGCCCATTACGACCGTTTCGATCGCATATTTGGTGCTTACTACAAAGGCATCGAACAGGCCTTCGGCCCGGCCGGGGCGGAAATTCCCGAGGAATGGTTACGGCAACAGTTCGAACGGCTGTTCAGTGACGAAGAAAAAGCCGCACTGAAAGCATTGGATTGGGACGAGTTGATGGAGACGCTGAAGAAGCGACTCGAAGAGCAGAAAGAGCGCCATCAGGGCGGCAACAAGTGGATCGGTACCGGTGGCACTTCGCCGTTTGGTCACGGTGGCTACAATCCCGCCGGCATCAGGGTTGGCGGCAGTGGTGGTCAGCGCTCGGCGGTAAAAGTCTGGGACAAGCGCGAATACGCCAACCTCGATGACACGCTGGAGCTGGGCACGCGCAATCTCAAAGTCGCACTGCGTCGTTTGCGCCGCTTTGCCCGCCAGGGTGCGGCCGATGAGTTGGACTTGAAAGACACCATCGACTCCACTGCGCGCAATGCCGGTTGGCTGGATATCAAGCTGCGCCCGGAGCGGCACAACGCGGTAAAGGTGTTGTTGCTGCTGGATGTGGGCGGCTCCATGGATGATCACGTGCGCGTCTGCGAAGAGCTCTTTTCAGCGGCACGCGGTGAGTTCAAACACCTGGAGTATTTCTACTTTCACAATTGTGTTTATGAGGGTTTGTGGAAAGACAATCGCCGTCGTCATGCCGAGAAAACGCCCACCATGGACGTGTTGCACAAGTACGCAGCCGACTACAAGCTGGTGCTGGTGGGTGATGCCACCATGAGCCCTTACGAGGTGAGTTATGCCGGTGGCAGTGTCGAGCATTTCAACGAGGAACCCGGCTCCACCTGGCTAAAACGTATGCTGGACACCTATTCCAAAGCCATCTGGCTGAACCCCGAACCACGACAGCGCTGGCAGCACACCCCTTCAATTCGCATGATCGACGAGATCATGGAACAGCGCATGTTCCCGTTAACCGTCAAAGGTCTCGAAGAAGGCATGCGTAAGTTGACCTGAACGCCAAAGCGTTCAGGTCATCCC
The DNA here is from genome assembly GCA_034440115.1 of Lysobacterales bacterium. Lineage (GTDB taxonomy): Bacteria > Pseudomonadota > Gammaproteobacteria > Xanthomonadales > SZUA-36 > JAWXBM01. The sequence goes on from JAWXBM010000114.1 coordinate 7,548, forward strand.
GGGGGTTGCGCCAGCAACAACCCGGGATCCACGCCAAAGCATTCCCGTCATCCCGGAAACGCGCAGCGTTATCCGGGATCCAGACTGACCG
>JAWXBM010000115.1:0-90269 GCA_034440115.1 Lysobacterales bacterium
GAAGATATTGCAAAGGGTGTAGGGGGGCTCAGAGAAATACTGTCTACCCAGTCTTACCTTGCGCCGGAGTATCAAACCCGTAACGCGGTGACCTGAGCAAATAAACTTCCTGTTTTCGGCCAACGAATCGTGAGCAGGTGCGTAATGACTGAGTTCAGAAGCTGTTACCAATCTCTGTGACAGGTCCGGAAGCTGCTCGCTCCGAGTACCACACCACGCCGTCCTTGATCACCACATCAACATAATCGAGCACCTCGATATTTCGCAATGGATTGCCGTCGACAATGATGATGTCGGCCATTTTGCCCGGCTCAATCGTGCCGATTTCTTCATCTAGGCCAAGTATTTGGGAATTGGTTTTGGTCGCTGCAGTTATCACCTCCATGGGTGTCATACCGCTTTCAACCAGCGCAGACATCTCGCGCCACATGGCTTCGGTATGCATGTTCAGCGGTGACGCCGCATCAGTACCGACGCCGATTTTGACACCACCCTCGATAAACTGCCGCGCTGCAATTCTGGAATTGCGCATCTCGCGGCCGACTTCCGCAAAATAAGGCAGTCGCTGGAAATTCTCCACTGATGCGATGAACTCCGCGTAGATATCAGTTGGCATATCCTTTTTGTAAACAGGGTCGTAAAGACGTTCAGGAAATTCCACGCTAGCCGGATACACCCAAATGCGATGCGAAATGGTTTGTACGATTGGGATATTGCGGTGCGCAATCTCATTGATGAGCGCCTGATCATAGGGTGGATTTCCAGCCGAGCCCACGTGTTGGAACACATCCACCCCCGCGTCGATAGCAAACCTGATTTTTTCTGGTTCATACAGGTGCGCATGCACCTTAATGCCGGCTTCATGGGCCACTTCGACAACCGCTTGATAGTCTTCCGCTGTTAAGCCTTCCCATACCTTGATAACGTCCACGCCACGCTCGATCGATTCGCGCGTTCGTTGCGCAGCCTCGCGCGGTGAGTTGATGATGATTTCGTACTCGTCAGGAACGGTGTCGTAGTCGATGCGCGTAATCCAGGGGCCAGACAACAGCAGGCGCGGGCCAGGGATTTCGCCACGACGTATCCGCTCGCGGAAAGCGAAAGCCCGAAACGGTGCACCGAGATCAAGCCCGCTAGTGACGCCGGCACGCAGCATTTGCTTGGCGGCAATGGTCATGAAGTCTTCGAGCCGCTCCATGCCGTTCATGAATTCATACATTCGCGCATAGGAGCCGTGGCCAATCAGGTCGATGTGAATATGCGCATCGATAAGCCCTGGCATCACGGTTCGCCCGCCGGCGTCTATGACGATGGCTTGTTCTGGTATCGCAGTGTTGTCGCGGTTCCCTACCGCCGTGATCCGGCCGTTTTCGAAGATAACCACACTGTGGTGAATCGGCCCGGCCTGGTGGCCGTCAAGTAACATGCCGCCGACGATAGCGACAGGTACGTCTGGCCGTAATTCCTCTTGGGCGTGAGAGTGAATGGGAACAAAAAACAGAATCAACAGCAGAAATCTGGATGGCATCAGCGTGGCTCTTGAAGGACAGCGCATATTATAACGTTTGGCCATTCACACGGTCCGATCGAATGTCATCAAATTGACCATTGACGTTTTCTGCACTCCCAGTCTGATATTGTCTCAGAAGATACAGACAGCAATCGACGCTGGATTGGTAGAACTCATCAGAGGACAGGCAATGAAACTCAAACTCCATACCATTGTATGCAGTACGCGACCAGGTCGTGTTGGCCCCCACATCGCCAAGTGGTTCCATGAACAAGCAGTCAATCACGACCTGTTTGACGCTGAGTTGGTGGATATCGCCGAGTTCAAGTTGCCGGTTTACGATGAGCCTGAGCATCCTATTCGGCAGAATTACCAGCATGAACACACTAAAAAGTGGGCCGCGAGTGTGGCTGCTGCTGACGCCTATGTATTTGTCACGCCAGAATACAACTATGGTCCGCCGCCCTCGCTGTTGAATGCTTTGAACTACCTTTATAAGGAGTGGAATTACAAACCCGCCGCTTTGGTCAGTTACGGTGGGGTTTCTGGCGGTTTACGCGCAGCACAAATGGAAAAGCTCACCCTGACGACTCTGAAAGTCATGCCGATAGTTGAGGCGGTTGTGGTTCAGCATGTTACTGATCTGTTCGATGAAAAAGGCACCTTTCAAGCCACTGATATTCACGAGAAATCGGCAGAAAAGCTGCTGAATGAATTGCATCGGTGGGCCATGGCGCTGAAGACGCTCAGGTAATTCTGGCGCCTTGACTGCAGGAGGCCGCCGGGATGGGAGGGACTAAGCGGGTTAACGCACGATCTAAGCGAGATGAATGGTCTATGATGGTCGCTGGCTGCCGTCGCTCCGTAGCTGCCAAGCCATTTATTCAGCAGATCAAAGGAACCAAAAAATGGGCAGAGGCAATGAGCGGCGACGACACTTGAGTGCACTGTGAACCGATACGTCCACAAGACATTGGTGCTGGCTTTGATCGCGACGATCCTGGGTTTGATCGGCTGCGGCCACGTTGCAACCTTACCGGTCGCAGCCGGCAGCGGCCCGAACCCCACTCTGCCGCCGCCCGACAAGTCGCTGTTTCCAACAGTTAATATCGCGCTTGCCAGAGGTTGGCCCGAGGGTCAAACCCCCATGGCCCCAGCCGGCATGCGTGTGGTGGCCTTTGCTGATCAGCTCGAACATCCGCGCTGGATCTATGAGTTGCCAAACGGCGATATCCTGGTAGCCGAGACCAATGCACCACCGAAGCCGGACGACGGCAAAGGCATACGCGGCTGGTTTCAGGGTCTGGTGATGAAGCGCGCGGGCGCAGCAACGCCAAGCGCCAACCGGATAACTTTGCTGCGCGACGCGAACGGAGATGGAATTGCGGAGATGCGCAGCACGTTTATCGATGGGCTGTCATCACCATTCGGCATGTCATTGGTCGGTGAGGATCTTTACATCGCCAATACCGACGCGCTGGTCCGTTACCACTATCAGATGGGTGACGAGCAATTGAATGGTCCAGCGACGCAAGTAACCGAGCTGCCTGCCGGACGGATCAATCACCACTGGACTAAAAACGTCATCGCAAACTCCGACGGCACCAAGCTGTACGTCACTGTCGGCTCGAACAGCAACATCGGCGAAAACGGCCTGGCCGCCGAACAAGGTCGCGCTGCGATCTGGGAGGTCGACGCAAAATCCGGCGCCCATCGATTATTTGCTTCAGGTTTGCGCAACCCAAACGGCATGGCCTGGGAACCGGCAACCGGAGTGCTGTGGACCGTGGTCAACGAGCGCGATGAAATCGGCAGCGATCTGGTACCTGACTACCTGACATCGGTGCAAGACGGTGCCTTCTATGGATGGCCTTACTCGTACTTCGGCAACCACGTTGATGAGCGGGTGCAACCCCAACGTCCTGACCTGGTCGAGCGCGCGATCGTGCCTGACTACGCGCTTGGTCCGCACACAGCTTCGCTGGGACTTGCGTGGTCGGCTGGCAACACGTTGCCGAACTCACTACCCGACGCGTTCGGCGAGGGCATGTTCATCGGCCAGCACGGCTCGTGGAATCGAAAGCCCTTCAGTGGTTACAAGGTGGTCTTCGTGCCATTTCTGCATGGCCAGCCAAACGGTCCGGTGGTTGACGTATTGACGGGATTCCTCAGCGACGGCGGCGAAGCATACGGACGGCCGGTCGGTGTTGCGATTGATCAAGGCGGCGGCTTGCTGGTTGCCGACGACGTCGGTAACATCATCTGGCGGGTGACCGCTGCAACGCCCATCGCGGACTGAATTATCCCGGAGGAAATATGAGCAAGCCCACAAAACACACTTACCTGCAGGATCCGGACGGCGAGCGATTACCCATCAAGCTGGAAAATACTACTAATGGCGAATACTTGCCGCAGGTGCTGCCAGAACACGTTTTATGGGGCAAGGCGCTGGCGGAAAAGTGGACTGGAGAAAACTCCAGAAAGTCCGGGCAAGGGCGTCGCGATTTCCTGGTATCTCTGAGTGGAGCGGCCACCTGCCTGCTGGCGATGAACCATGCCAATGCCGCGGCGGAGATGACCGGCGGGGCCTTCGAGGTGCCCGGCGAAGCCGCTCTGGATCAGGATGCTGCGAATGAAGTACTGGCCAAAAAGGAATTCATCTTTGACATTCAGACCCATCATTTCAACTCGGTAGAGAGCTTTGCAGAAGCTACGCCTTGGTCACAGGCCATACTTGAAACGGCCAGGACTACCGGCTGCAACGTATTGCCAGACCAGGAGTTTGGTCACATGAGTTGCACTGATGCGCGTGCCTTTGTGCGTGAAATTTTCCTCGACAGCGACACCGGTGTGCTGACTTTTGTACCGACTTCTGAGTCGAAAATGCCTTTAAGCCATGCTGAAGCCAGCGCGACGCAACAGATCGTCAATGCAATGCCCGGCAACCAGCGCCTGTTGTTGCATGGCCGGGTGATCCCTAATTTACCGGGGGGATTTAGAGCGCATGGATGAACTGCAGGAGCGCTGGGACATTTCCGCCTGGAAGACCTATACACAATACGGCGAGAGCAAAGAGGGTGGTTGGTGGTTGAACGACGCTGGTGCCGGTCGCGCCTTTCTGGAAAAAGTCCGTGCATCGGGCATCAAAACCATCAGTTGTCATAAAGGACTGCCGTTGCCTTTTCCGCTTATGAGTGACGGAAATCTCGAGTATCGTTTTTGCCAGGACGTGGGCCCGGCGGCCGCTGAGTATTCCGATATCAATTTCATCATTTTCCATTCCGGCTACGATCCCGCCATGCCCGAGGGACCTTTTATTCCGGGCCAACCCAAGTCAGGTAGTGACACCCTGGTGCAATCCGTGCTGGATGCCGGCCTGGGCAGCGGTTCCAATGTTTATGCTGAGCTGGGCTCAACCTGGTGGGAAGTCATGAAACGGCCTGACCAGGCTGCGCACCTGTTGGGTAAGCTGCTGAAGTACGTAGGTGAGGACAACGTATTGTGGGGCACTGATTGCCTGTTCTATGGCTCGCCACAGGATCAAATCCAGGCTTTCCGGACTTTTCAGATTTCGCAGGAGTTTCAGGATAAATACGCCTACCCGGCCATCACCAGTGAGATTCGGGCCAAAGTTTTCGGCTTGAGTTCTGCCCGAATTTATGGCATCGAGCCAGTGAGCAAAGATGGCTCGCTTGTCACCGATTCAATCGGCAAGGCAAAGTTGAATTATGCCCAGAACCCCGACCCAAGCTTTCGAACCGATGGGCCAAAGAGCCGGCGTGAATTCTTTGCACTGGCAAGGTCAGGTCATTGAAAACTTAATCAGAGCTTTCTTACCTGCAGGCTGGTGATTCTGGAGCAAACAGCAATTTTTAGCTGGCGTAACAAGTTAATGGCTGTGTTCCAGCGAACGATAGCCGATTCGGTCACCACCAAAGGTGCCGATCCATAGTTCACCACCCACTGAAAGCGCCATGGTTATATTGCTGAATTGCGCGATGGCCAGGCTTGTTGCCAGCGCTCGGCCTTGCATTGATTGGGGGTTGATAGCCCAAACGGTAAATGGGCGCGGACAGCTCGCAAACTTGCCCAGGTCAAATTCCTGCGACAGATCCAGGTTGCCGCAAGAAGGATCTTCAAGGTTCATGCCCGCAGTGATCAGCTCCCCTTCGCTGCTCAGGTGCAGGTTGTCAGGTATAAAACCGAACGTTTTAGTGCGCCGCAACACACGTGCCGGATCGGTATTTGAAAAAGCCGTGACGTTAAACATTCCGGATGATGCAACAAAAAACTCTGATCCGTCCGCAGACACTTCAATACCATTGGCGTAAGGCATTCCGCTGCCCTCAATTTTGGTGAACCCGCTTTCACCCGGTAGCCACTTGAAAACGCCGCCAGTGATTTTTCCGGCGAGCGCCTCATTAATGGAAAAGCCTGTGAGCAAGGGAATCGTCACCAGCAGCGAACCGTCAGCCGCGGAAGCTACGCTATTGGCAGCCATACCATCGGGCGTCAGAATGCATCCTTTCCAGTTCAGCACGGGCATATCGCCAGTAGCGTCGATCGCAAAAACCTCGATGGCTTCACGTGCGCCATGCCCTACAACATACAAGGTCGAATGCCCTCCTGTGTTGGGCTGCACGTTTAGGCCATGGGTGACAAAGGCGCTTAGGTCCGGAGCGCCGGGACAGGCAGGGTAAAGACCCAAGTCCTGTTGAGTCTGAACTCCATCAGTTGGATAAAGTACAGACCAGGTTTTCGCCCCGGCGTTGACCAGGTAAAGCGCCCCACCAGCGCCCATGCCACTTGAGATGATCCAGTTTGAATTGGGGACAAGCACGAGGTCTTCGGGGTTAACCAGGCCGCAAACAAATGCGTATTCGCCCGCTGAATCGCAGTCTTCAGCCGCGAACACGGCGCCTGACCAGCAAAGGCACACAACGAGCGCAAACAGCAGCGGCTTGGAAGATAGAACTGCCAGTAAAACTCTATTCATGAAATGGACCTTTTAGGCGCGCCGTGTAACGACAGGATTTGGGGTGCTTTGATGCTCAAGATTAGCAGATCACCAGCGATGAGATGCCAAAGGTTTGGCTGTCGTATGCTTCTTGTTCGCGGTTATTCAGAGAACAAAAATAATGTCCGGCTTTGAGATTCTCACCATTACATTCGCCCTCATCCTCGGCTTGGGCGTGGCGCAGGCTTTACGTGGCAACTCGTCGTAGTCAACGGGCTTTTTGCAATTGTTGCGATACTTACCTACAGCGCGACTAACGCACGCCTGCGTACGTTGCTGCGCATGGTGCTGATCGCGATGACGATTTATGGATCTTTAACGGTGTGGACAACACCCAGCCTGGAGATGCCGTTGTAGCATGATTCCGAATCTGCACAAAACAATAGTCATTCCGCCGACCAGCAGGAGGCTTGAGAAAGACTGCTTCAAACTACTGAATATGCGGCAAAATATTTTCCAGAGAAAAAACTGAGATCTTCCTCATGTGGGTCCGCACCCAGCCGATGAGACTGTGGGCAGCCGGTAGCTTTGCCATTCGGTCCGGCCCCGGTAGCTATGGGAGGAATCACACATGAATCGCTTAAACAGGGTATTTGGCAGATTTTTTGGAATCGCTGCCGCCTTACTGATCGGAATATTCTTTGTACAAGTAACGGCAGATGCAGATATTGGCCCCGACCCGAAAACGAATGCTCGTCACAGCAGAATCGTCGGCCTTTGGGATGTTGAGGCAACCATTACCAACTGTGCCACCGGGGGAACACTCACCTCGTTCCTGGCTCTTCACAAGTTTGAATTCGGTGGCACCGGGCAGGTCGTGCCAGCGACGAATCCGGCCAGCCTGTCGGCACCTATGATGATCTGGAGCCACGTGAAGAAGAACGACTATCTCATGTCGGCCAAATTGTTTCGATTTGATGGGGCAGGAACCTACATTGGCTGGGTCGTGTTGACCAATGAAGTGTCAATCAACGAAGCCGCCGACGAATACGTACAACTGTGGCGTCCGATGCAACGCAGCAAGAATTCTTGCGTTTGCTGCACACAAACTATCGAAGCGCTGCAGAAGCCAGCGTCTACGATAATTGTCGATGTGGGTTGTCTATCTGGTTGCAGACAGCCTGTTACCATACTGCTTTCATTTAATATAGTTGAAATCGAACAAAGGAAAACTGTATGAAAGCTTTGGTTTGCCATGAATATGGGCCGCCTGAATCACTGGCTCTTGAGGAAATGCCTGATCCTGTCGCAGCGGCGGGAGAGGTGTTGGTTGACGTTGCTGCAGCCGGGATGAATTTTCCGGATGTGCTGTCTATCGCTGGAAAATACCAGATCAAGACGTCTCCCCCGTTCATACCTGGCAGCGAAGCCGCAGGGACCATTATTGCGCTAGGTGAAGGTGTGAGTCGCTACGCTGTCGGCGACCAGGTGATCCTGCTGCCAAGGAGTGGTGCGTTCGCCAGTCGCTGTGCGGTGAGCCAGGACATGGTGATGCCAGTACCTGCGGGATTGAGTCTGGAGCAGGCGGCAGGTTTTTCGGTTACTTACGGCACCAGCTACCACGCGCTCAAACAATCGGCTGAGCTGCGTGAAGGTGAAACCCTATTGGTGCTGGGCGCAGCCGGTGGGGTGGGTATCACAGCAGTTGAAATTGGCCACGCTATGGGTGCCAAAGTCATCGCCGCAGCCAGCAGCGATGAGAAGGTTGCTTTTGCCATGGCAGCCGGCGCGGATCACGGCATCAACTATAACGAGGCCTCGTTGCGGGATGTGCTCAAGGAACTGACGGGTGGTAAAGGTGTGGATGTCGTGTATGACCCGGTGGGTGGCGACATCGCCCAGATTGGTTTGCGTGCGCTGGGATGGCAGGGACGGCATTTGGTAGTCGGTTTTGCGTCGGGCACCATCCCCGATTTTCCAGCCAATATGGCCTTGCTCAAAGAAGCACGTATCCAGGGGACATTATGGGGTAACTGGGTGGCACGCAATCCGCGCGAACATTTGCAGAACATGGCTGAACTGGCTGACTTGATCAAAAATGGGACACTGAAGCCACAAGTGACCGCGGCCTATCCCCTGGAAAACTACCTGACCGCTTTTGGTGAAATAACCGGTCGCAGGGTAATGGGCAAGATTGTATTGACCATGTCCTGATCAGGATTTTCAAATCGCATAAATAAAAACACCGCCGAGCTTGCACAATGATGTGGTCTGGGCGGTGTTTTTTTGCTCTGCGACTGATGCGTTGGTCTTCGCTGATTTTCCCTTATTCCTTTGTCTGCGAAGACGCATTCTTACTACGCTGGGAACTATAGCACGATAATAATTCCCCGGTCATCAAATAGTTACGAGATACCCCATCGTATGGTACTTGTACGGTAACAATCTCCGGGCAGGGCCAATAAAATTCAGACACGAAATACGATGCATCAATCTGGTGCATTTGCCGCTGACATGCCCTATGTGTGCGCAAGCTTGCCTCATCTTTCTGCCATGTTCGGCGCATTCTGCGCTCGCGAAATAACAGCCATCTGCGGATTCCCTTACGACACAAGGCGTCTTGCTGTGCTGGCACGAAACCTGCATCTACAGATTCAGTCATGCATGGCATCTGGAGAAGCTGAATGAAACTGATTACCGCAATTATCAAGCCCTTTAAGTTGGATGATGTACGCGAAGCGCTGCACGAGGTGGGAGTGAACGGCATTACGGTCTCTGAAGTGCGCGGCTACGGTCGGCAAAAAGGTCATACCGAGTTGTACCGGGGTGCTGAATACAACGTCGATTTTCTGCCCAAACTCAAACTGGAGACTGCGGTCAGCAGCGATATGGTCGAACGGGTTGTGGAAGCCATCATTCAGGCCGCTACCAGCGGCAAAATTGGAGATGGAAAGATATTTATCTCCAGTCTGGAAGAAGTAATCCGTATTCGCACCGGTGAGACCGGTGCGCAGGCCATTTGAGGGGATGATGAAAATGATGAATTCGAGAAAACTGATGATAAGACTGAGCGCATTTGGGCTGGCAGCCATTCCCGGAATTGCGCTGGCTGAGGATGTGCTGGATAGCGGCGACACCGCCTGGATGATAACGGCAACAGCTTTGGTGTTGTTCATGACCATTCCAGGTCTGTCGCTGTTCTATGCAGGCATGGTGCGAGCCAAAAACGCCCTTTCGGTGATGATGCAGTGCTTTGTGATCACCTGTGCGGTAAGCGTTTTATGGGTGATGTATTTGTACAGCCTGGCATTTGGCAATGATGTTGGCGGCTTTGTAGGCGACCTGAGCAAGGCCTTTCTGGCAGGTATGACGGTGGATTCGCTCAGCGGCACCATTCCCGAGTCGGTGTTTTCCGTTTTCCAGATGACCTTTGCCATTATTACTCCGGCGTTGATTGTCGGTGCTTTTGCAGAACGCATGAAATTCTCCGCCATGTTGCTGTTCATTATTCTGTGGGTGAGCCTGGTCTATGCACCGATAGCCCATTGGGTTTGGGGTGGTGGCTGGTTGAGTGAGAAAGGTGTGCTGGATTTTGCCGGGGGCACCGTGGTGCACATCAACGCCGGTGTGGCGGGATTGGTGGCAGCGCTGGTATTGGGCAAACGTCGCGGTTATCCGAACCATCCGATGAAGCCCAGCAATCTGCTGCTCACCATGGTGGGTGCGGGCATGCTGTGGGTGGGTTGGTTTGGCTTCAACGCGGGCAGCCAACTTGCGGCAGATGGTGGCGCTGGTATGGCCATGTTGGTGACTCAGGTTGCTACGGCTGCAGCAGCACTGACCTGGATGGCTTTGGAATGGATACGGTATGGCAAGCCCAGCGCGCTTGGCATAGTTTCCGGCGCCGTGGCGGGCCTGGTTGCCATTACACCTGCGTCCGGTTTTGTCGGACCCATGGCTGCGCTGGTTATCGGCGCTGCTTCGGGCCTGGTGTGCTACTTCTTTGTGGTCAAGGTCAAGCAGAAGATTGGCTACGACGATTCACTGGATGCCTTCGGTGTGCACGGTATCGGCGGTTTTGTTGGTGCCATCCTTACCGGTGTTTTTGTTGATGCAGGGCTGGGTGGTTCAGGTTTGGCCGATGGCGTAAGCATGGCGGACCAGGTTCGTGCCCAGTTCATTGGTGCCGGTGCCACGATTGTTTACTGCGCGGTCGTTAGTTACGTGTTACTGAAACTGATCGATGCAGTGATTGGACTGCGCGTTACCGAGGAACAGGAAGAAGAAGGTCTGGACCTGGCGCAGCATGATGAGCGTGCCTACAACCTGCATTAAAGAGTGTCTGTAATCCAGCCGACGGTGGCTCGGCTGGATTACAGAAAATGGTTCTGTGTGCCTTTAGGCCCGGTTGATCCGGGCCGTCTTTTTAGGTCGCAACAAGCGACCGCTATGCCTGATGGACCTTTAACTACGTCCTCCCGGACTTGCCCTCAACCCCGTCCTCCCGGACTTGCCCTCAACCCCGTCCTCCCGGACTTGCCGTCAACCCCGTCCTCCCGGACTTGCCCTCAACCCCGTCCTCCCGGACTTGATCCGGGATCCAATATACGTTTGATCTTTTATTCACGCATGGATCCCGGCTCCCTGGATCAAGCCCAGAGCAAGCGTAGCCCGGCATGACGAAGTGAGAGCGTCATCACCTGTCCGAATGCCCAATGCGCCAGGGAGAATCCGGCATGGAAGACTCTTCAGCAACATCCAGAAATGCCCGTGCTTGCGGCGACGAATACTTGCCGCGCCGCATCACCACGCCATAGCTGCGTTTTGGAAAATAAGCGCTCATGTTTTTGGCAACCAGCTTGTCGTCTTCCCGCAGACAGATGCCCGTGACGATGGAAATGCCAAAATCCAGTTCTACGTAGCGCTTGATGACTTCCCAGCCACCCACTTCCAGGGTGACATTGAAAGGCACCTGGTGTTGTTGGAACACTCGGTCGACCATGCGCCAAGTGGTTAAACGCCGCGGCGGCAAGATCAAACCATAAGGCGCGATATCTTCGATGGTAATACTGTCTTTGTCCGCTAACGCATGGCCAAGCGGCATGATCAGGGCCGGTTCAAAGGAACAGATTGGTTGATAGCTGATGTCCGAAGGTACATCCAACATGGAGCCAATGGCAAAATCCACTTCATCATCACGGATCATTGCCAGGCCATCGCGGCCGGTCACATTGCGCAACTGCACATGGATATTGGGGAAATTTTCGCGGAATTGCGCCACCAGTCGGGGTAACAGATAAATAATGGTGGACTCACCCGCAGCAATCACGACTTCGCCGCTTTCCAGATCACCGCGAATTTGTCGGTTGAAACGATGGTTAAGAGACTCCAGGCCATCAATCAGCGGCTGGGCCATTTCGTAAAGCTCCTGGCCTTCACGGGTCATGTTGATGCGTGGCCCATGGCGTTCGAATAGCATGGTGTCCAGTTCGCGCTCCAGCGCCTTGATTTGCAGGCTCACGGCCGGCTGGCTGAGGAACAATTCTTCCGCCGCATCGGTCATTTTGCCGCTCTTGGCCACGGCACAAAAAGCACGCAATTGTTTCAATTGATTGCCCTTATAATAGAAGCGTGGGCTTTTATCGTTCATTTTCAATCGCTTATTAACATTAACGTTGCTTATATTAAACATTGAAATATTTGTCTTGTCAAAGATGAAGCGTACGACTTACCGTCAAGCCTGAAGCTGTAACTCTGCAACAAAAATGCTTTTGCTTCATTTAATTGAATTCGTTGAACAGGATACCGCCATGAACACGGAACACGAGATCAAATGCATACAAGCTGACTGGAACACCAACCCACGCTGGAAAGGCATTACCCGGGGTTATTGTGCAGCCGATGTGGTGCGTTTACGCGGCACCGTGAAAATTGAATACAGCCTGGCGCGCCAGGGTGCGGAAAAACTCTGGAAGCATATGGCCACCGAGCCTTTTGTCAATGCGCTGGGTGCGTTGACTGGCAACCAGGCCATGCAACAAGTGAAAGCTGGCCTCAAGGCCATTTACCTTTCCGGCTGGCAGGTAGCGGCGGATGCCAACCTGGCCGGTGCCATGTATCCGGATCAATCCTTATACCCGGCAGATTCAGTACCCAGCGTGGTGCGCCGGATTAACAACGCGCTGCAACGTGCAGATCAACTGCATCACGCTGAAGGCGATGACTCAATCGATTGGATGCAGCCCATCGTAGCCGATGCGGAAGCCGGCTTTGGCGGTGTGCTCAATGCTCACGAATTGATGAAAGCCATGATTGAGGCCGGTGCGGCCGGGGTTCACTTTGAAGACCAGTTGGCTTCAGCCAAGAAGTGCGGGCACATGGGCGGCAAGGTGCTGGTTCCAACCCAGGAAGCCGTACAAAAACTGATTGCTGCACGTTTGGCTGCTGACATCATGGGTGTTCCCACCGTCCTGCTGGCGCGTACCGATGCCATGGCCGCTGGCTTGATCACTTCCGATGTGGATGAATACGACAAAGATTTTGTCACCGGTGAGCGGACTGTGGAAGGCTTCTATGAAACCCGTGCCGGTATCGAACAGGCGATTTCACGCGGATTGGCCTATGCCCCGTATGCAGACTTGCTGTGGTGTGAAACCGCCACCCCGGATCTGGAGCAGGCGAAGACCTTCGCTGAAGCCATTCATGCGAAGTATCCCGGCAAACTGCTTTCTTACAACTGTTCACCCTCGTTCAACTGGAAAGCCAAGCTGGACGACGTGACCATTGCCAAGTTCCAACGCGAGCTCGGCGCCATGGGTTATAAGTTCCAGTTCATTACGCTGGCCGGTTTCCATGCACTCAACTACAGCATGCATACCCTGGCACGCGGTTACAAAGACAGACAGATGGCGGCTTACGTGGAGCTTCAGGAAGCGGAATTTGCTGCCGAGCAGTTCGGCTACACCGCAACCAAGCATCAGCGCGAAGTGGGTACCGGTTACTTCGATACCCTGACCCAAGTAATTGGCGGCGGGCAGTCTTCACTCTCGGCCCTGAGTGGTTCTACCGAAGAGGAGCAGTTCAAAAAGGCGGTGTGATACCGAGACTGTTTTTTGCCGTTGAAGGGCCGCGCAAGCGGCCCTTTTTTTCTTGTAGGAGCGCGCCATACGCGCGATTGGCGGTTACAAAGGGTCGCCCGCAAAGCAGGCTCCTACATGGGCAACACCAAAATGGCGCGGAAATCATTGACGTTGGTATGGGTCTCACCGGTAACCAGCAAACTACCCACCATTTGCAGGAAGGCAGCGGAATTGTCCTGATCGAGGAATTCTTCAGCATGCAGGCGAACCTGTTTGGCCCGCTGCAGAATATCCGGATCGATCTGCGCGCCTGCGTGTCCGCCCACACCATCAAAACCATCGGTATCCGCCGCCAGGGCCCAAATGCCAGGTTGGCCATTCAACTCGATGGCCAAAGCCAGTGCGTAACAGGAATTGCGACCGCCGGTGCCAGGTGATGGCCCCAGGCTGAGGCTGGTTTCACCACCGGACAGAAGGCAAATCGCTTTACCCTTGCGCAGCAACTTCCTGGCCAGCTTGGCATGTTCCTCGGCCAGTGTCACCGCCTCGCCCTGTACCGCATCGCCCAGCATCAGCACATCAATGTTCTGCTGCCGGCATACCGCCTCGGCGGCTTTCAATGCCGTCATGCCACTGGCAACCACTCGGGAAGAGCTGCGATGTGCCTGCGCGTGTATGCCATGATCTTTGTGGTGTTCACCTTCCAGCGCTTTGGCAACCGCTGTTGATGGATTGATACGATAGCGCTTGAGTATGGCGCGTGCATTCGCCCGGCTGGACGTATGGCGCAGGGTGGGTCCGGAGCCGATCAAAGCCACGTCATCTCCCGGCACATCAGAAATTGCCAGTGTCACCAGGGGTGCCGGGCAGGCCGCTGCCAAACCACCACCCTTGATGCGGGAAAGGTGTTTGCGAACGCAGTTGATCTCCTGGATGGAGGCGCTTGATGCGAGCAAGTGGCGAGTGATTTCGCGTTTTTCCTCCAGCGATATTTCTGCCACCGGCATGCACATCAATGCGGAACTGCCGCCCGACATCAATACCAGCAACAAATCATTCTCAGACAGGTTCTCAGCCAGCGAGAGCGCCGCATGGGCAGCCGCGACTGAGCTTTGGTCAGGTACCGGGTGGCTGGCAAACATGAGCTCGAATCCGGTCAGCTCGAGCGCATTATCCTTATGGGTGTTGGGAGCAATGATAAGGCCGGTGGCCTTTTCGCCGTAGTGCGCGCGAGCAGCTTTGGCCATGGCAATAGCTGCCTTGCCGCAGGCGATGACTTGCAGATTTCCTGCAGGTAAATCAGGCCAGTTGCCGGCCAGGCACTGTTCGGCTTGTGAAGCCGCTACTGCCGTATTGAACAGCCCCAGCAGGAATTCATTGGGATTAGAGATCATAGGGTTAAGATACCGGGATGCCGCCAGCACTGGCTAGTCCAAGCGAACTGAAGGCCCAAAATGCTCCCGGCACATGCCGGGAGCAATGCAGGGCAGCCGCGCGCGAAAGCAATCAGGCTGTGCGCAAGTCTGCCGGTAACGGCAGGGTGCGAATGCGTTTGCCGATCGCCTGGTAAATGGCATTCAACAAGGCCGGCGCATACGGTGGCACACCCGGCTCGCCTACGCCGCAGGGTAGTTCAGTCACATAGTCTTCAACCAGGTGTACGTGGATATCCAGCGGGCCCTCACTCAAGCGGGTAACCCGGTAATCGTTGAAGTTGGACTGATCCACGGCGCCCAGGGTGGTGGTGATTTTGCCGAAACGAGCAATCGAATGGCCAAACGTACAGGCACCCTCCATCTGTTTGCGCACGCCTTCCGGGTTGACGTAGCGGCCGCAATCGATAGCCACATCAACACGCGGCACCGAAAACTCGCCGTTTTCGCCGACTTTCACCTGCACTGCGATGGCCACGTAGCTTTGGAATGAGCGGTGTGCCGCCAAGCCGATGCCAGAGCCTTCAGGCAATTGTTGGCCGTAGCCAGCTGCCTTGGCGACAATGCGTAAGGTATTCGACAAGCGCTTGGGCGATATCGGATAGTCCGCCACTGGGTCACCGTAAACAGTGTCACCTTCAACGCCATCTTTGCTCAGATCCATGACCTCAGCATCGCCAATTGTCTCAAGCAAGAATTCCAGCGGATCGCGACCTGCCGCTGCTGCCAGTTCATCGGCAAAGCTGTGCAGCGCAAATGCATGCTGGATGTTATTAACCGAGCGCAGCCAGCCAACACGGATCATGGCGGGTGCTTTGCAGGTTTCCAGTTGCAGGTTGGGAATAGTGTTGTAGGGCATATCCGTAAGCCCAAGGGCAGCCTCAAAATCAACTGGGCCATCCTGCGCTGGATTCCACAATGCCATGATGCTGGGAGATGCCACGCGCTGTTGCCAGGCTATGACTTTGCCGTCTTTGTCCAGCGCAGCTTTGGCGTACTGGGCACTGGCCGAGTGGTAATAACCGTGCTGGATTTCGTCCTCGCGGCTCCACTGCACGCGCACCGGAGCACCGATCGCCTTGGACAGGATGGCGGCTTCGCAGGCGAAGTCGGGTTTGGATTTACGACCGAACGCGCCACCCAAAAGCGTGATCTGACATTCAACATCCGCTATTTCCAACCCCAGTGCTTCGGCTACATATTGCCGGGTTTGCAGCGGTGCCTGGGTCGAGGTGATGATTTGCACAGGGCGTGAATTGGCATCGACCAGAGCCACGGGTGGCTCCATGGGTGCATGCGCCAGGTAAGGCACAAAATACTCTGCCTCAACTACTTTGTCGGCCTGGGCAAAGGCCAGGTCCACATCACCGCGTTTGCGGATCACCGTTCCGGGCTGTTGGCTTGAGGCTATAAGCGCGGCATCGTAGGTGCTGGAGTCATGCCCTACAAAAGGGCCAGCATCCCATTCGATTTTCAGCTTCTTGCGGCCTTGCATTACCGACCAGGTATTGCGGCCAATTACGGCCACACCACCCAAAGCGCGAAACTCTGCCGGTTTGTCATTCGGCAGGGCAGGAATCTCGATCACCTGCTCCACGCCTGGGACCTTCAGCGCTTCAGTGGCATCGAAAGATTTCACTTTGCCACGGTAAACGGGTGGCCGGGCAACCACGGCGATTTTCATGCCGGGCAGGGTGTAGTCTGCTCCGTAATCAGCACCACCGGTGCTCATATCAAAGTTATCGACTACCGGCATATCCTTGCCGATATAGCGCCACTGCGATGGGTCTTTCAGTTTGGGTTTTGGAGCATCCGCGCCGAAAGGCACGTCGATTTCTGCAGCAATTTCGACCACCTCGCCAAAATCCAGCGAACGATCAGTGCCGCGATGGTACAAGCGGTGATTCTTGGCATAGACTTCGCTGGCATCCACGCCCCATTTCTGCGCTGCGGCTTTTTCCAGCACTTCCCGGGCTGAGGCGCCGAGTTCACGCATCACGTTAAAACCGTGGCGAGTACTGCGTGAGCCATCGGTGTTCTGTTGATCCTTGCCTGCCGGATCGTACTTGGTTGCATCGCCTGGAGCCTGCCAGATTTTCACCCGGCTCCAGTCGGCTTCCAACTCCTCCGCGATCATCATGGGCATGCCAGTGCGTACACCCTGGCCCATTTCCGAGCGACTGTTGGTGAGCGTGACGGTGCCGTCTGCAGCTATGGCGACGAAATAGTTGGGCTGAGCCGTGGTGGCTCCAGACATGGCAGCGAACAAACAACGCGGTGAAATATGCGCACCTAAAATAAAGGATGCGCTGAGTCCTGTGGTTTGCAGGAAGGAGCGGCGGCTTACTTTGCTGATAGTGGTCATCTCAAGCCTCCTGTGCGGCGACTTTGATCGCCGAGAATATGCGCTGGTAAGTGCCACAGCGGCAGATATTGCCATCCATGCCGCGCATGATCTCTTCGTCCGTTGGCTTAGGGTTGGCGGCCAGCAACGAGGCCGCTTGCATGATTTGCCCGGATTGACAGTAGCCGCATTGCGGCACATTTTCTTTGCGCCAGGCCTTCTGTACCGGGTGATTGCCTTCGGGGTGCAAGCCCTCAATGGTTGTGATGGCCTTGCCAGCGGCTGCGCTGATTGGGGTTACGCAGGCTCGTACGGCAGTGCCGTCGAGATGCACGGTACAAGCACCACACAAAGCCATGCCACAGCCAAATTTTGTTCCGGTTAGCTCTAGCTCGTCTCGCAAGAACCAAAGTATGGGCATTTCCGCATCGCCGTCAAACTCACGGGCACTGCCATTAACCATCAAGGAAATCATGTGTTGGCTCCTGTGTTGAAGGAAATTTTGTAATGTCGGCAAGTTGGATATCCTAAACTGCGTTGCCGCCAAATACGAATACTTACTTTTCTCCTGCCTTGGTTAAGAGACGCAACAGGCTGGAGGTGTCCCAACGGCCGCCTCCCATGGCCTGCACTTCGGCATAAAACTGGTCAACCAAAGCGGCCACTGGCAGCAATGCGCCATTGCGGCGTGCTTCATCCAGCACCAGGCCAAGGTCCTTGCGCATCCAGTCAACCGCAAAGCCGAAATCGAATTTGTCTGCCAACATGGTGGGTGCGCGATTTTCCATCTGCCAGGATTGCGCAGCCCCTTTGGAGATTACCTCAAATACCTGTTTGCCATCCAGCCCCGCCTTTTGCGCAAACTGCACACCTTCGGCCAGACCTTGCACCGTGCCGGCAATGCAAATCTGGTTGACCATTTTGGTCAATTGCCCGCTGCCCGATGGGCCCATATGGGCTTGCATGCGGGCGAAGCAATCCACCAATGGTGCAATACGTGCTATTGCTGCCGCATCGCCGCCCATCATTACCGTCAATTGGCCATTTTCGGCTCCAGCCTGACCGCCGGAAACGGGTGCGTCGACAAAATCGAAACCCGCTCGCTGCGCCGCGGCGCTCAATTCCTGCGCCACTGCAGCCGAAGTTGTGGTGTGATCAACAAATACGCTGCCGTTTGCCATGCCGGCAAAGGCGCCGTTTTCGCCCAGGCAGATTTCGCGCAAATCCTGATCCGCTCCCACGCAACTGAACACGACCTCGTTGCCTTCAGCGGCTTTTCGGGGGCTGGCGACGGCCTGTCCGCCAAATTGTTCCAGCCACTGCTGCGCACGAGCAGGAGTGCGATTGAAAACTGTGACCGCATGTCCGGCTTTCGCCAGATGACCCGCCAAGGGGTAGCCCATAACCCCCAGGCCGATAAAAGCAACTTTGCTGTTACCTTGTTGCCGTTCCATAGAGCAATATTTCCTTTAATTTTAATTTGCATAAGAAAGGGGCCTTACGGCCCCTTATTCAGCTCTGTTGATTTGTGCAGGTGTCGGAGCGGCCGCAGAGCGGACTCCTACGAATGCGCAATTTGCTGTAGGAGGCCGCTCTGCGGCCGACCCGTTCATGAACCAACAACAGACATCGGATTAATGTTTCAGAGCAACTCTATACCCAGGTACAACACCACGGTCAACAACAAGCCCATGTGAACCACACCTTTTACAGTGGTTATCGGGCCAGTTTTACCCTTGATGGCGTTTACTTCCAGCAGGAAGATCAAGCCAAAAACCGCTGCCAGTGAAACCACGCTTGCACTCATGACAGGAGTTGCCAGTTGCGCCAGGTGCACTGATGAAGCCATAAAGAAGAGCATGGGTATGGAGAACAGCGTATTGGTGCGTGATGCCAGGCCAGCTTTGGCCAGAGCGCCGGCTACTGCCGGGTCGGCTTCACCACCACCGTGTACCTTTTCTGCTGAAGCGATCGCGATTTTCTGTGCAGGCCAAATGATCAGCCACACATTCAGGAACATAATGATACCCAGAACCGCACCAACCATGATGCCGTAGCCATTGAGCTGCTTTACACCTAACAGGGCGATACCGCTGAGGAAAGTGAACATGGCACCCCAACGGAACCACCACACAGCCCGCGGGACCAGGTTGCGGAAAGCATCATTTTTGGTTGATGCTTCAGCTACTTTGAAAAATTCTCCTTGAACAAAATTGAAGTACCACAGCAGGCCAATCCAGGCCACGCCAGCGAACAGGTGTATCCACCTGATGATGAAGGCAAGGCCATTGCCCTGAAAAATTGCTAATTCCACGATTCAGCTCTCCCTATGTCGGCGTTTTATGTTTCAGTTTGGAGTTGCCAAGCGAAAGGCAACCCAGCGCATAGAGTACACCCGTTAGGCTCTTGTCCGAAACCCGAATTGTCCTGTAGGAGGCCGCTTTGCGGGTGACAATCGCGACTGACCCTTATCGCGCGCTGAGCGCATTCCTACAATCAGGTGTTTGAAGCGATACGGATTTCGGTTACGAAACGGTCATCATTAGCGGCCTTGATGGCCTGGCGGCGACCGCCGGCAACGATGGTGCATTTATGCTCAAAGTGCTCTTCACGCAAATGTGCGGCGTGCCAGCGGTAACCGACAAAGCCGGGTAAGGCGCCCACTACAATGACCATGAAGATCAAAACGGGAATTTGTAATGCGGGCCAATCAGCCAAAAGGCCAGCCAATTCGGCCACATCAAACATCAGGGTAGAAGCGGCCACCAGGAACAATGTAGTCCAGCCCAGCCCGCGTCGAACCGCCCAAACCGAGGGCACCAGGAAAGCCAGCCAGGAAAAACCGCGCCGTACCGCTTCGTCGCCGTATTTGGGGTGGTGATAGACGTCAAAAACATGCATCGTTTTCAGTCTCGCGTCAGCTACTCAAGCTTATTCACCAATTTGGTGGCACGTTTACACAATTTAAAGGGTGAGTCGTTGCTTTGGCTGAACCCCGCTTACCAGTCTTTCAAAGGAAACTCTACCGGACTGACCGGCGGCCACGCCAAGCCGGAGTCTTGCAGCATACTGGCAAATACCGGAGTCGCCTCCAAATCAAAGGGTGCGCCACAAGCACAGTAATAAATACTCTGCAGCAATGCAATGTAGCCGAATGGCCTGCGATCCATCAGACCAGCCAATCGATTGGCTTCGTTGCGTTGACCACGCTGTGCAGCGAGTCTCAGGGTGGTTTGATCGTCCGGCCCAAAGCCTTCAATGAACTGGGCTTCGTAATCCGCCGCCATCGCATCATCGCCCTCAATGGCTGCTATCGTGGCCAGTGACAGTAGCCGATCTGATTCTGTTGGTGTGCGCTGCTGAATGTTGCTTCTGGCTTCGGCAAATTTCCCTTGCATGGCCAAGGACATGGCAAGGGTTCGCACCAACCCGGGATGTTGTTGAATGGTAAGTCGCTGCTCGGTAAAGCGCTGCGCTTCATCCCATTGTCCTAACCACAACATGGATGCTGCGAGGTGAACAGCAGCGTGCACCTGCAATGGATCACAAGTAATGTTGCGCAAATAGGCCGCTTTGGCCAGCGCGCCATCACCGAAGGCGGCTGCAGCCAACTGAGCCCAAAGTGCCGTTTCACAGCCTGGCGCCTGCAAAGCGCGCTCACTTAAGATTTTCAAACCCCGCCAGTTACCCAGAAACAAGGCCCGGTCAAATTCAGCAGCCTCGCGCTGGCTGTCGTCTTTGGCATAGCGAATGGCATTGTCAAAATCGCTGCGTAAATAGCCCGGGGCAAATTCAGCATCGGCCTGGGTGATATTGCCATCCAGTTTGCCGCTGGCCCGGTTAATCAGAATGTGACTGAACAAGTATGAATGGTGGAAATATGCGTCACTGAATGTCGGGTAGATATGGATTGCATCTTCAAAATTTTGATTGGCCTGGCGCAGCAAGCTGACCTGATTGGTATTCCGATGGGCCTGATTGTAGAGGCCGATGCCTTTTTGATAGGCAATGAAAGCATCCATATTACGCACACCCGCTTGCAGCATGCGCTGCCGTTGCGCATCATCAAGGACGATATTCAGAGCCGCTGCTACCTTGATAGAAATATCTTCCTGCACTGCGAAGGTATCCTCGGTGCGGCGGTCATAAGTTTCCGACCACAGACGAAAACCATCTTCGCTGCGAATCAACTGTGCAGTAATTCGAAGTTGATCTCCGGCGCGGCTTACCGAGCCTTCAACTATATGATCCACACCCAACTGTCCGGCAATCTCGCCCACCGGCAGGTTTTGCCCTTTAAAGTGAAAGGCAGATGTACGTGCGGTCACCATCAGTTCGGGTAACTGACTGAGGGCATTGATGATTTCTTCGGTCAGCCCATCGGCAAAATATTCATCATTCGGGCCGGTGCTCATCACGGCAAAGGGCAGAACTGCAACAGATGTGTGCAGAATGATTGCAGCAGGGGTGGGCGGTTCCACGGGTGTCGCGGCTGTGGATTTTGGCGCCAGTGAGTCGCCGGGCCTGACGTAGTCTTCAAGGGCAGGCCGTTCGGGCTGCCCACCATCCCTGCCGGAGAACACAAAGCGCTCCAGGCCCATGAACACAATTATGATGGAAAGAATCAGCAGAATACTGAAGTCCAGACGGCGGCCGGATTCATTGCCCATTCTGATGGTTCGATCCACCCGGCTTTCCGGAATCATGCCCTGCGGGGTTAACTCAAACGCCCAGGAAATAATCAGGGCAATGGGGAAGCCGATGGCAATGGTGATCAACAAGGCGCGCATGGCCCAGTCGGGTGAGTCGAAACTTTCCAGCACCAAATCAGCAACCTGTGCCAGCAGCCAGGCGGCAATCAAATAGCCCAATGCCACCTTGAAGACATTGCGCTTGCGTAGTTCCTTGATCAGTCCTCTGCTCATGATTCCTTGCTCATATAAAGCATTTACACTAGATCAGCTTGTTAGTGGTTCCAGGCCGAGTTTTTCCCTTTCGGCATCACGATGCTGTTCAAAGCTTTTAATGATATTTTCGTAGCGTTCATCACCACGCAAAGGCGCAAAAGGCGAAGACTCACCAACAAAGTCCAGGCGAGGTATGCCGCCCAGTTCAGCTACTTTGTCCAACATGTCCAACGCCATGGCGTAGTCGCCGGACAACATGGCGTGCATCGCGCGCGAAGAGTGCAAAACCCAGTTGTCAGCACCTTCAGCCAGTTGAGAGTCCAGAGATTCCTGAGCGAGGGCCATAACCTCGTTAAACTTCTGTTCATTACCGGTTTGGCTGTAAGCCTGAGCCAGGTAATCCAGCAGAAACACGCCAAAACCATCGCGACGTGGGAAGTCTTTGTCCAGCGCGTCCAGATCCGGCCAGCGGCTTTCAATAAAATCGACAATCTCCTGGAAGCGGCCGTGACGTGCCAGGATTTCGAGGGCAAACTCCGGCGTATTGCCGCGACTGACCCAGTCTGCAGTTTGCTGAAGAGCTTCCTCGGTCCGGCCCAATCTATCCAATGCCAGCGCGCCGAAGCTTTCAGTTCCGAGCTCGGCCACCCGCTCAAATTGATGTGTACCAATGGCCACGGCGCTTAACCAAAATCGATCGACGCTGTTCAGCGGTTCTAACTCCACCGAACGGGTCAAATACTGATCACTCTCTGCCCAGTTTCCGGCGAAGACCTGCACCCTACCGATGGTTGAGCTCAGGCTGGCACTGGATGGCATAAAGCGCTGCAGGTTTTCCAGGTTCTCCATGGCTTCGTCGGTACGGCCCTGCATCGACAGTTCCTGGGCGAGGTTGTTGAAGGTGGGCGGATGCAGCGGGTCGTGCGCAAAAGTTTGTTGCAGAATTTCCACATTGCGTTTCAATTCTCCCTGCGTGCTGAGGCTGATGGCCAGCCAAACACTGGCGTTGGTGAGGTTGGGATTAATGGCCAAAGCGCGCTCCAGCCAGTCAACGGATTTGTCGTAATCCAGTTGAGCATTCATCTCATACAGACCCATCCCGGCCATGGCCTCGGCTTGTTGGGGGTCCAGTTCCAAAGCTCGGTCGAACAGGGCTTTGGCTTTGCTGAATGCCTCGTCGGTTGGCAAGCTGCCGTAATTATCGGAAGAAAGCAGCATCGTGGCGATACCTAGTTGGGCGTAGGCCGGGGCGTAGCCGGGGTCAATACCAATTGCATCACCGAGCAAGTCTGAAGCCATTTGCAGGCTGGCCTGGTTGCGTTCATAAATCCGCTGGCCAGCCAGCAGATAGAGTTCATAGGCTTCCGTATCTGTCCGTGCAACCTTAGTGGTTTGCTCGCCTATCAAATGCGCCTTGAGTTCCTGCAGGATGGAAGCCGAAATTTCATCCTGGATGGCAAAAATATCGTCCAGTTCGCGATCATAGTTTTCCGACCAGATGTGGTAGCCGTCATCGACTTTGATGAGCTGTGCCGTGACCCGCACCCGGTTGCCGGCTTTGCGCACGGAGCCTTCAAGTATGTGTGACACGTTCAAAGCGGCACCGATCTCGCGCAGGTCCTGGTTCTGGCCTTTGAAGGCGAATGAGGACGTACGGCCCGCAACTTTCAGGTCAGTCACTTTGGCCAATGCGTTGAGAATTTCCTCTGAAATGCCGTCCGAAAAAAACTCGTTGTTGGCATCCTCGCTCATGTTGACGAAGGGTAGTACGGCGATGGATTTGGCAGGAGGTTTGTCGGCTTGTAGGAGCGAGCCTTGCTCGCGATTGAGGTGCTGGTCGGCCGCAAGGCGGCTTCCTACAGGATCAGATGTGGATGTTTCGCTACCTGTAAAGCGATCAACCAGTAGCAGGACAATGACCACGGCCATGACGCCGATGATGACGAAATCAAGCTTGCGACCGGTTTTGGGTGTGATTGACTGGCTGCGATCAACATCCTTTTCGCGCTTGATGCCTTCTGGGGTGAGTTCAAATGCCCAGGCAAAGATCAAGGCGATGGGCAGCCCAATCCCCAGGGCCAGCATAAACACCTGCATGATCCACTGCGGCGCGGAAATGTTTTCCAGCACAATGTCCGCCAGTTGCAGCAGCAGCCAGGCGGATACCAGGTACGCCACTCCAACACGCACCACATTGCGGCGTTTGAGCTCTTCGATAAAGCCGGTTTTTTCTGCGGGTTTATTCATTTGTAATATTTGGGGTTAGAGTAATATTTGGGGTCATAATGTTTGGGGTCAGAGTGAGCTGACCCGGTTTATCGGACATATTAATTAAGCCACTAATATTTGGGGTCAGAGTAAAAACTCGAAAATCGAGTTTCGGCAGATGGCAAGCACGAAGCATTCTCTGATCCGAATTGGAAAAAGTGAAAGCCCTTAATTTTTACTCTGACTCCAAATTTCACCCCAAATTTCACCCCAAATTTCATGTGTTCACAGGCTCCAATCCCAATTCCGCACGCTCGGCATTCAGGTGTTCGATCATGCGCACTTGTATGGCTTCAAAGCGAGGATCACCCTCCAGTGTCTTCAGATAGGGAAATTCTCGAGTGATGGGTGTTGCTGTAGAAATAAATCCGCGTGAGATGGCGCGGTCGAGAAATTCCAGGCTGGTATCGGGGTTGCCTGCCATGGCGTAGTACGATGCTTCACTCATAAAAAAGAGCGGGTTGTCGATACCCTGGTCAATCAGGTTTTGATGCGTTCGCAACGTACGGGACTGTGCATCGTTGAAGCGCTCTTCATTGCCAGTTCGGGAGTAAGCCAACGCTACATCCAGCATCATCAAATGGCCGGTACCAGCCCATGGCGGGAAATCTTTCTCAAGAGCGTCCAGGTTTGGCCAGCGCTCTTCCAGGTATTCGACCACCTCAGCGGACCGTCCGGCAAGATTGAGAACATTGAATAGCGTACCTGCATCAGCCATTTGCTCTGCACGCTTGAATGCCAGAAGGCTGGCTTCCTCGGTACGATTCAACAGGGTCAGAGCGATAATGGGTTGCCACTCCTCGCCTTGTTCCAGTAAGCGATCCAATTGCTGGGTGGCCATCAGGTTGAAGCCACGAGTAATGCGGGCTACCGAGTTCGATGGCTGCAATGCAATGGCCTGATCGGCTTGCTGCATGCTTTGAGCGTAGTGACCCTGGTCAAAATTGATCGCGGCTTGACTGGAAAGGATGGTGGCATCATTTGGAATCAACGGTCGAATGCGCTCAATATAGGCTTCCGCTTTATCGTATTCGCCAAACCAGACAAAACTGTTAATGGCATTTCTTACACCGGGGCGATAGAGGGGGTCGCGTTCTATCATTTGCTCCACAACGTCTTTAGCGTCGAGCGGTCGGCCCAGGGCATTGAGTGATATGTACAGCCAGTTGCTGGCATCCATCATGCCCGGGTTAAGCTCAAGAGCCTTGCGCAAAGGTGCTTCTGACTTTTCGACTCCAAGTGGGCGCGAGTTGTGATACAGGCCCATTCCTGCCCATGCTTCAGCCAATTCCGGGTCCAGTTGCAATGCTTTATCCAGATACAGCTTTCCTTGCGTCAGCGCCTGATCCGTGGGGATGTTGCCGTAACTACCCACACCTTCACGTAACAGCAAGGCTGCAATGCCGCGTTGCGCATAGGCTGGCGCGTAGTTCGGATCAATGGCAATGGCACGATCCAGCAATTCCACGGCTGATTCAATAGTCGGACCAGTGCGTTCATACATACGCTGCTTGGCCAGCAGGTATAAGTCGTAGGCTTCCGTGTTCGCTCGGGTGGTTTCAACTAATTGCGGTTGCTCATCCAGCAAATGCAATTTGAGTTGTTCCAGGATGGCATTGGCGATCTCGTCCTGGATCTCGAATACGTCGGTCATTTCCCGGTCGTAACTCTCCGACCACAGGTGAAAGCCATCATCCACCTGGATAAGCTGCGCCGTAATGCGCACCTTGTCGCCAGATTTCCGCACCGAGCCTTCAAGGATGTTTTCAACACCCAGTGCCTCGCCGATTACGCGCAAGTCCTGGTTCTCGCCTTTAAAAGCGAATGAAGATGTTCGACCGGCGACCTTCAGGTCTTTAACCTTAGCCAGGGCATTGAGAATTTCCTCGGAAATACCGTCGGAGAAGTATTCCTGCTCCGGGTCGGAGGACATGTTGACGAAGGGCAGCACGGCGATGGATTTGGCAGATGTTTTGTCGGCAGCGTCTTTTTGTAGGAGCGAGCCATGCTCGCGACCGGCGTCTTGTTCGGCCGCAGAGCGGCCTCCTGCCTCAGATGAATCGGTGCCATTTTGTAGGAGCGCGCTTTGCGCGCGACCAGAGCCTTGTTCGGCCGCAGAGCGGCCTCCTACAGACTCATCATCAAACCGCGATTCCCACACGAAGTAGCCCAGCGCAATAACCAGAATGGCAATAATGCTGCGATCCAGGACATGACCGGTTTTGTGGGTAATCGACTGGCTGCGATCCACGTCCCGTTCTTTCTTCAGGCCTTCAGGGGTGAGCTCAAAAGCCCAGGCAAATATCAGCGCGATGGGAAAACCAATAATCAGCACAACGAGGATGGCCTGAATCACCCAGTCGGGTGCTTGAAAGTTTTCCAGCATCAGGTCGGCCACCTGGGCTAGTAACCACGCTGCGATCAGGTAAACCACGCCCACCCGCACCACGTTGCGGCGTTTGAGTTCCTCAAAAAAACTGGTGGTTTCAGTCATATCGTTTCCACACAGGGGTCAGAGAGAAATTGGGGTCAGAGTAGAGTGCCAGAGTAAGTTCTCGCTCCGATACCGTCTGGTTGCTGGTTTACTCTGGCACTTTACTCTGACCCCAAAATTAAAGTTCATGTGCTGATCGGCTCCAATCCCAATTCTGCCCGTTGCCGGTTCAGGTGCTCAATCATGCGGGCTTGAATGGCTTCATATTCCGGGTTGCCATCGAACTCCTTGAAGTACGGGTAGTCATGGCTTATTCGTGTCGATGCAATCAGGCCGCCGTCGACGGCCAGTTCCAGCCAGCGTAAGGCCTGTTCCTGGTTTCTGGCCATGGCGTGATAAGCCGCAACCAATACGCGGAAATTATTGCTAACCACTCCCTGCGCCTCGGTTTCGTTATTGGCTGCCAGCAGGGCTGCCATGGCCTGGTTGAACCGTTCCGTATTGCCATCTGCTCGGTAGGCATAAGCCAGATCGGCCATTTCCCGGTAGCCAAATACCGTTGGCGGAGATTTCTTTTGAAAGTCTTCTATCCCTTCCCAGCGATGCTCGAAATATTGCACCAGAGTTGCGGATTGCCCACTGGCATTTAGGTAAGCAAAGTAGGGTCTGGTCACGCCGTCGCTGGCACGATTGCGGGCGATGATGTTTGCTTCTTCGATGCGGTCAAGGTTGTACAGCGCCCAAACCACATTGTCTGAAAACTCGTCATCAAATGCTTTTTCATACTGGTGAGTAGCGTAATAACCATCATTAACGCCGACACGGTAGACCCGGTCGGTAGGTTGTAATTCAAGCGCTGTCTGCATGCGCTGGAGTGCGCTGGCGGCTTTGCCTTCCTGGCTTTCTATCCAGGCAATAGCGCTGGTGATGTTGGGGTCGCCAGGCATAAAAGGCTCGGCGGCTGCTAGTTGCTCTCGCGCTTCATCACCCCGGCCCATGATGGCCAGCAGGAAAGTACGGTTGCCCATTGCTGGTTTGTAAAGTGGATCACGCGCGTTGATTTCAGTTAGCAAGGCCAGGGCGTCGCTGCCACGATTCACACTCCAATAAGCCATGGCCAGCCAATTTCCCGCATCATTGAGATTCGGGTTAATAGCGATTGCTTTTTCCAGCACCGGAATTCCTTCCAATGGCTGTGGCGGTGGTCCAGAGTAGTACAGACCGAGTCCCGCCCAGGCTTCAGCCAGGTCTTTGTCCAACAACAAAGCTTTATCCAGGTACAGCCTGGCTTCTGACAGAGCTTGTTTTTGTGGCATGTTGCCATAACTGGTTACCGCCGAAAGCAGCGCGGCAGTGCCTCGTTGCGCATAAGCGGGAGCATATTCAGGGTCAATCGCAATGGCCTGGTCGAGTAGTTCGGCAGCGGATTCAATGGAAAGCCGGGTACGATCATAGAGCCTCTGCTTGGCCAACAGGTAAAGATCATAGGCTCGGGAATCAGCGCGGGCGACCGGAAGAAGCTCTGCTTCACCTGCCAGCAGCGTGGCTTTCAATTCCTTCAGAATGGCGGCTGAGATTTCGTCCTGGATGGCAAAGACATTGTCCAGTTCGCGGTCATAGCTCTCTGACCAGAGGTGAAAGCCATCTTCAACCTGAATTAACTGAGCGGTGATGCGGATCTGGTTGCCGGATTTCCGTACCGAGCCTTCAAGGATGTTTTCCACGCCCAGGGTTTCGCCGATCAGGCTCAGATCCTGGTTCTGACCCTTGAAGGCAAAAGAAGAAGTTCGTCCGGCGACTTTCAGTTCCTTTACCTTGGCGAGCGAGTTGAGGATTTCCTCAGAAATGCCATCAGAAAAGTATTCGTTGTTGGCGTCTTCGCTCATGTTGACGAAGGGCAATACGGCAATGGATTTTTGTAGGAGCGCGCTCTGCGCGCGATTGGGGTCTGGGTCGGCCGCAAGGCGACCTCCTACATCAGCAATGGGCCCATCACTTAAAACAAACTTGTCGTAGGCAAACCAGCTCAGAGCGACCAGCAATACGCCAATGATGGCATAGTCAAGTTTGCGGCCTGTTTCATTGGTGATCGATTGGCTGCGATCCACATCCTTTTCTTTCTTGATGCCTTCGGGGGTCAACTCAAAAGCCCAGGCGAAAAACAGGGCAATCGGCAAACCAGCGACCAGCAATAGCAATACGGTCTTGATCACCCAGTCGGGTGCGCCGAAGTTTTCCAGGAACACATCCACGCCTTGCGCCAATAACCAGGCCATCACGATATAGGCCGCGCCGACCTTGAATACATTCCTGCGTTTTAGCTCTTCGATAAAGCTCATGTTTGCAGGGGCTCCAGTCCGAGTTCGGCGCGCTCGGCGTTCAGGTGCTCCAGCATCTTGCTGCGGGCGGCCTCAAAACGAGGGTCGCCACGCAGAGGCTGAAATACCGGCCAGGCTTTGGGTGCAATGAGATCGACCACCAGCCCCTGATTGAAAGCACGCTCAAGCAAGGTGATGGCTTGCTCCTGATGGCCCTCCAGTGCCGCTACCTGGGCACTCGACAGGCTTATCGACCAGTTATCCGCTCCCTGTGAGAGTTGCTGCTCGTTGCTCGCGCGGGTCAGTTCCAGCGCTTCACGAAACTTCTCTTTATTGCCCAGATTTCTGTAGGCCTCCGCCACAAATGCCAGGGTGAAAGTTCCCCAACCCTGCAGCTCGGGGAAATCGCGATCCAGTGAAGCCAGGTCGGGCCAGCGTTCTTCCACGAATTGCACCAGTTGTTCGTTCTGGCCATTTTCCACCAGGGCCTGGAAATAAAAACCGGGGTACTGTCCCTTGGCGGCGGACTTATGGCCTCGAATCAAGCCTTCTTCACTGCGGCCGAGGTGAGTGAGTGATATGGCTGCCTGTGTGTCGGTGCTGAGCTCAGCACATTGCTGGTACTGAGCGGTAAAATTCAGGTTGTTGCAGTACCAGATCTGGTTTACAAAATTTCGGGGCTCTTTCGCATACGCTGCCGAGAAAGCCTTGTCGGCTTCCGCCCAATTGCCGGCCACCTGGTAATAGCCGCCTTCCGTCATCAGCATATTAGCGTCATCATGCAAATAAGGTCTCAATTGGTCCAGAACCTTACGCGCTTTGTCCACATCACCTCTTACAGTGTATCTCTGAACCAGGTTGCTGAAAACGGGCATGTACAGAGGGTCACGGGCAAAGTCTTTTTCACGCAATGCTAACGACTCTTCGTGTTGACCTGACTGACCCAGGTAGTTCGCCAGCCAATTGCTGGCGTTGGACTGATGCGGATCAGCTTCCAGCGAGCGCCTTAACCATGCAATGGCCTCTGGGCAACCGCCGGGAAGGTTAGCGTGATACAAACCCATGCCCGCCAGAGCTTCGGCTTGTTCTGGCTCAAGAGCCAGTGCAGCCTTCAAGTGTTGAAGCCCTTCACTGCTGGACTGTTCTATCGGTAAGGTTCCATAGTCTTCTTCCGACAACAGCAGTGTGGCGATGCCGAGCTGCGCCTGAGCGGCAGCAAAGCCGGGATCGGTCTCAATGGCTTTCTTCAACAAGTCCGCCGCCAATTCCAGGCTGGCTTGGTTCCGTTCGTAAATACGTTGCTTAGCCAATAGATATTGCGCATAGGCTTGCGGATCTACCTGCTCGATAGCTACGCTTTCACCACCCAGCAGCCTGGCTTTGAGTTGCACCAGGATGGCATTGGAGATTTCATCCTGAATGGCGAAGATGTCATCCATCTCGCGGTCGTAGGTTTCTGACCACAGGTGAAAACCGTCATCCACTTTGATCAGTTGGGCGGTAATCCGAAGTTTGTTGCCCGATTTGCGTACCGATCCTTCCAGCAAATGCGCCACGCGCAGGGCCTTGCCGATGACTTGTAAGTCCTGGTTTTCGCCCTTGAAGGCAAAGGACGAAGTACGCCCTGCTACCTTCAATTCGCTAACCCGTGACAGGGCATTGAGGATTTCCTCCGAGATACCATCGGAGAAATATTCCTGCTCCGGGTCGGACGACATATTGACGAAGGGCAGCACGGCGATGGATTTGGGGTCTGAAATGGGGTAAATGGGGTCAGAGCCCTTTTCCTTAGTTGCTGCAATGCTGTCTTGTGCTGAATCCAAGGAAAAGGGCTCTGACCCCATTTCAAAAAACAATACCAGGGGGAATAACAGGGCCAGCAGCGTGACCAGCATTTTCATCACCCAGTCGGGTGCTGCAAAGGTGTCGGAGGCGAGGTCTGCAGCCTGGGCAAGCAGCCACGACAGCACGCATAAGCCGTCCCCACCTTGAAGACGTTCCTTCTCTTCAGCTCCTCCAGCAGTCCTGCCATACGCACGCCTGATTATTATCGTTTCTGCAACTGCGGTACATTTCGACCAATCATAACAAGATTGTTGGCTTGGCTGTTTGCCAAGTAACTGATTTTTTCGAAATTTGGGGTCAGAGTAAAGTGCCAGAGTAAATTTAAATTCTGACACCATTCAGTCACTGGTTTACTCTGGCACTTTACTCTGA
The DNA here is from genome assembly GCA_034440115.1 of Lysobacterales bacterium. GTDB lineage: Bacteria > Pseudomonadota > Gammaproteobacteria > Xanthomonadales > SZUA-36 > JAWXBM01. The sequence goes on from JAWXBM010000115.1 coordinate 31,468, forward strand.
CCCCAAAACTCCAAAACTCCCTTAAAGGTAACTACCCAACAAACTGCATGAAGTTGGTGAGCTGCGGTGCGAATCTCATTGAGCATTGCACAGGATACTGTGCTGCGTGTCAGTTCCCACTACAATATCGACGCTAGTCGTAAACCCCCAGGGCTTTGCTGTACTCACGAATACGATTGTGTTGAATCACGTTTAATCCGACTGGAAAATAGAAGCATGAAAAAAATACTCGGTCTTCTGGCATTAACCTTGATTATCCTCGCCCTGGTGATGATTTTTCGCGCCAGCACTGCCTATACCGACCAGTCGGGACAACCGCAGGCGCTCATCGTCGATGTAACCATCAATGAGGCTGCTGCCGTACAACGCTTTGCTACCGCGCTGACTTATCCCACCATATCGCATGATGATCGCAGTAATTTTGATGCCGCGGCATTTACGGGGTTTCGTGACTACCTGCAATCCGCTTACCCACTGGTCCACGAGAACATGCAGCGCACCATCATCAGCGGTTACAGCCTGGTCTATTACTTGCCGGGCAGCGATCCCTCTTTGCAGCCGGTTTTGTTCATGGCGCATATGGACGTGGTTCCGGTACAGGACGACACCCTGGTTGACTGGACCCATCCGCCATTTGATGGCGTGGTCGAGGATGGGATCGTCTGGGGCCGTGGCAGTGTCGATGACAAGGTGGGTGTGATTGGTTTGTTGGAAGCCACCGAAATGCTATTACAGCAAGGCTTGCAACCCGAACGTTCCTTGTACCTGGCTTTTGGTCACAACGAAGAAGTCGGTGGCGCGGATGGTGCTCAGGCCGTTGCCCAATATTTCAAAGAACAAGGCATTCGCTTTGATTTTGTGCTGGATGAAGGCGGTGCTCTGACCCAGAACATGGTTGGCAGTATTGAACAGCCCCTGGCCATCATTGGTGTATCCGAAAAGGGTTACGTCAACCTGGTATTAACCGTGATGGATGCTGGCGGGCACTCCTCGCAGCCGCCTGACCACACCGCATTGGGCATACTCAGCCAGGCGATCGTGAAAGTTGAAAATCAGCCTTTCCCGGCGCGGCTGGATTACATGCTGCCCACTATTGATGCGATCGGTGCCTATATGCCATTCACGGATCGACTGGCCATGAGTAACCTGTGGTTGCTTGGGCCCATTGTGAAGAGGAGTATGCTCAAGCAGCCGGATATGGCGGCCGGCATTCGCACCACCACCGCAGCCACCATGGCCTCGGGCAGCCCCAAGTCCAATATCCTGCCCACCCGCGCACAGGGCGTGATCAATTTTAGAATCCTGCCTGGTGAAACCGTGGAGACCGTGCGCCAACGCGTGGTGGACATCATCGACGATGAGCGGGTGGTGGTGACAACGGAGTATGGTAGTGATCCCTCGCCGGTGTCACCCACCGATGCTCGTGGTTACGAGCTGATTGCTTCAACCATTCGAGCCTTCCAGCCCGATGGCCTGGTAGCACCTTACATGGTGCGCGGTGGAACAGACGCCAAGTACTTCTACAGCGTATCGGACAACGTCTATCGATTTGCCATGATCAGGATCACTCCCGATACCATGCGCTTTGTACATGGTATTGATGAACGCCTGCCGGTGAAGGATTACCTGATGGCCATTCGGTTTTACTTCAACGTTCTGAAACAGGCGGTAGCAGGAAAGCCCTAAAATAAACGCCTGCCTGAAACTACCGAAATTTTGTCCAGACCATGATCCTAAGGAAGCTCTGATTTATTCAGAGCTTGCCTGATTTGCCCTGAAACTCAGGAATACCAGCTGATCCTGCCAGTGGCTACATCGTGCATAGCACCAACGATCTGCAGCTTTCCTTCAGCAACCAGAGCGCTCAGTACCTCGCTCTTTTCAGTGAGCTTGGCAACGGTGTCGAGCACGTTCTGATCGGCTACGGCTTGCACCAGCTTCTTGTTGGCTGAAGTCTGTGGGCCTTCGATACCGGTGGTTTTCAGTACTGCCGGACGAATGTTCGCGAGTGTAGCTGTCAGGTTACCCAGCTTGGCATCGTCTACCGCGCCTTTGACGGCGCCGCATTCGGTATGGCCCAGCACCACGATCAACTTCGCACCCGCGAGTTGGGTCGCGAATTCAAGGCTGCCGATCATATCGGTGTTAACAAAATTTCCCGCAATCCTTCCTGTAAAGATATCTCCAATCTGCTGGTCAAAGACCAACTCAACCGGAACGCGACTGTCAATGCAGCCAACCACTGCAGCAAACGGTGCCTGTTGAGTTGCCGTGGCTTGCACCTGTGACAGCAAATCGCAATTCATACTGACACCATTGGCAAAGCGTTCATTGCCGTCTTTCAGCATTTGCAGTGCCATGTCGGGACTGACCTTGGCCTGCAGCTCACCATTAAATGGCGAGCAGGCACCAATAACTTCTTCGGCGCGTAAGGTACGGCTGCCCAATCCGGAAACAGCCAATACACCGGCGCCGGTAGCCATTAAAAAGTTTCTTCGTGTGCTCATGTTTTCTCCTGGGTTAAAGCAAGTGGTTAATGATGAATTCTTTCTGGATTTACGCCAGGAAATACTCCGCCAGCGCAAAATAGAGCGGTAAGCCGAATACGATGTTGAAAGGAAAAGTGATCGCCAGAGACATAGGTAAATAGATCGCTGCTTTGGCCTGCGGCAGTGCCAGTCGCATTGCAGCCGGAACGGCGATATACGATGAGCTTGCACACAATACAATGAACAACATGCCGGTACCCAGATCCAGACCAATCAAACGGCTGCAGACCAATCCGAACGCAGCGCCGATCAGCGGCATGTAAAGCCCAAAAAGCACCAGTTTTACGGTAAATTCTTTCAGGTAGTGCAACTGACGTGATACCAGCAGGCCCATATCCAGCAGAAAAAGCGCGAGAATTCCATCAAATGGTGTGACCAGAAACCCAGCCATCTTGTCTAGCCCCGGCTTACCGGTTGCCCAGCCGATCAGGAATGAACCCATCAATAGCAGAATTGCACCGTTCGTAAAAATGTTACGTGCAAGCCTGGGGTTTGCCTGTTCTGCGACTTCGATGGTTTCGGGAGCAGCACGGTGAGCGATAAACAGGCCGGAAAGAATTGCTGGCGCCTCCATCAACGCCATAACGGCTACGATATATCCGGCATACACCACGTCATTTACGCTCAGAAAACTTGCTGCGGTTACAAAAGTCACCATGCTGATGGAGCCATAGTGGGCAGCCACCGCTGCTGCGGTAGCGCTATCGAGCTTGCTGGTGAGTTTCAACAAAGCATAGGCGAGAAACGGCTGAACAAACCCAAATACCAGCCCGGCCGTGATGGTGGCAAGAACTTCGCCGTTAAAATCGGCAGTTTCTGCGATAGCGACGCCGCCTTTGAAACCTATCGCCATCATCAGATAAATGGAAAGATAGCGACTGATGCTTTCGGGCACTTCCAGATCCGATTTCAATGCGCCGGCGCTTATTCCCAGAGCGAAAAATAATATGGCTGGAGACAGTAAATTGCTGGAAAAAAGTTGCAGAATATCCATGCGTTCTCCTGAGGTACTTTCACATTATCCTTTGCGCAGGTAATATAAGTAAAATTCATATTTCTTATTGTTAGATTAGATAATCTGATGAACATAGACACGACTACCCTGCAAAGTTTCCTTGCCGTTGTTGAAACGTCCAGCTTTACCAGGGCCGCGGAGCGTGTCGGGCGCACCCAGTCGGCCATCAGTCAGCAAATCAGCAAACTGGAGCGTTTGTTGGGTGTGTCGCTGCTAAACCGTGGTAAAACTTTAACCCTAACGGCCGAAGGGGAAGTGTTTCTCGGCTACGCACGGCAGATTTTTACGCTACATCGCGAAGCAGTAGATCGTTTCAAAGAGCCGGGCCTGGAGGGTGAAGTTCGATTTGGTGTGCCGGAAAATTTCGCCAGCGTTTACCTTGCTGAAGTACTTGCAGATTTTTCGCGTATTCATCCCAGGATCCTGTTGTACATCGAATGCGATTTGACACTCAATTTGTTCGAACGCTTCAAGCGCCAGGAATTTGACCTGGTTCTGGTTAAAATGAATCGGCCGGAGGATTTCCCCAATGGCCTTGATGTTTGGTCAGAAGCATTGGAATGGGTGGGGGATACCAGTCTGATCAATCCTCAGAAACCGGTGCCGCTGGTTTTATCTCCTCAACCTTGCGTGTACCGCGCCTCCGCGATCAAGGCCTTGGAAAAGGCTGGCCGCAGTTGGCGGCTGGTGCTATCCAGCCCCAGTTATGCCGGTGCCGTTGCAGCGGTGAAGGCGGGGCTTGGCATAACGGTCATGCCGCATACCATGATCCCCGACTCCTTGGCTGCGGTGTATGACTCCATTCTGCCACCGCTTGGCGACACCCATGTATCGCTGCTGAAGCATCGCGCTGACAATCCGGCCATCAATTCCCTGGAAGGGTTTGTGCTCAAAAAAATGAAGCATTGATGCCCTGGAATTTTTGCCGAATTAGCTGAAATTAATTTGCCTCGGACGCTCGCTTGCTTCCCCGGCGTTGGTATACATATCGAGCAAAGTAAAGGCCCAGCGCAAATACCAGCATGCCGCCCAGTCCAAGGGCTTCGCTGGCCGTCATCTGTGCGAGCAGCCAGATCACAAACAGCGAACTGGGGATGGGCACCAATGGCCCACCGGGAATACAGAACTGTCCAGCGGTTGGCATGCCCTGCTTTCGGCGCAGCTGAATCACCGCAAGGCTGACGCCCAGATATACCAGCAGTATTGAGCCGGATGCCACAACGACCAGTTGCCTGAATGTGCCGGTCAGGGCGAGCGCACAGCCCAGCTTACTTGCGGGTTGTTGGTCATGACGTTCAGGAATCCTTGGGTGCGAGTGAGCGGCCTTCTGCTTGTTGCCAACTCAGGTATTCCTGACGTTGTGTTTCCATATCATTGCGCAGAAAATCGATAATGGCCTGGTAGCGCGAGTCAGCGCGCAACGATTCAAAATTTGGGTTCAGATCATCTTCCAATTGCCACGAAAGAGTATTTGGGGTCAGAGAACCATTTCCGTCACCAGTAATTTCATTTCCCCTTGGCAGAAGTGGGTTCGAAATGGTTCGCTAACCCCGAATAGATTCAATTAATGTCTTCACTGGAATGAATCACTTTTCCACCCATCATGGTGAGTTCAACCTGGGCTTCGTTGATCTGCGCAGCAGGTACTTCAAACAGATTGCGGTCGAGTACGATCATGTCGGCCTTCTTGCCTGCTTCCAGAGTGCCGGTCAATTTTTCCTGACGCATGATCCACGCTGCATTGCGGGTATACATGGCCAGCGCTGTCTCCAGGTCGATCTGTTCATCTTTGCCCAACACTGGGCCATCCTCGGCATCAGGGTCCTGGCGGCGAACCAGTGCTTCAATGGCGTGTAGCGGGTCCAGCGTCGTTACGTCCCAGTCACTGCCGCCCAGCAACATGCCGCCGGTTCTTTGCACACTTGCTACGGGGTAGAACAAGTGCGTACGTTCAATGCCTACCACTCCGACGGCTACATCAATGTACTGGTCCGGCCAGGTCCAGGCACCCTGAAAGTTTGCGGCAACATTCAGTTCGCCGAAGCGAGGAATATCCGCTTCATCGATCAGTTGTAAATGCACGATCTGGTGACGATTATCATTTGGGCCGTTAGCCCTGAGCATGGCTTGATAGGCATCCAATGCCTGACGTATCGCGGCATCGCCAATGGCGTGGGTGTGAATCTGCAGCCCTAAGGCATCCAGCTTTTGATACAGTTGGGCCAGTTCCGCTGGCGCATAAAACGGCTGAAAGTTTTTGCCACTGAGATAGGGCTGGAGCATGAACGAGGTCTCGGTTTCGATCACGCCATCGATGTAGACCTTGACCGAATCGACATTGAAATGCTCGCTGCGCCAGGCATTCCGCTTATCGAGCATGGCAAAAATTTCGTCACCGAACTTGCTGGCGGCTTCGCTGTTGGGAGATATCGATGCGAGCACGCGCGCGTTCAGCCAGCCGGCACGATCTGCAGCTTGATAAACTTCCGCCTGCTGTTGGTCGATACCGGGCTCGATATACGAGGTAATTCCAAAACGAGCCGTTTCCTGCAGGCCAACTCTCAGGTCGGTACTCAGCTTTTCATTCGTGGGCGCAGGAATGTGTTGTGCCACCAAACCCATGGCATCTTCACGCAAGGTGCCGCTGGGCTGTCCGTTGGCGTCACGTACGATCACGCCTCCAGTCGGATCAATGCTGAGCGAATCGATAGCAGCAAGCTGCAGTGCTTTGCTGCTGACCCAGGCGTTGTGGCCAAAGGAATCAACGAAGTAGGCAGGACGACCTTCAAACACCTGATCCAGCCATTCTTTCGTGGGCGCACCATTTTCAAATATGGCCAAAGGCCAATGACCACCGAGTACCCAGTCATTCGGGCCATATTCCCGATCACGGGCGCAAGCCTGCAGGAGTTCATACAACTTGTCGCGCGAGCGCACATCCTGCAGATCACAGCTGTTCAGCGTATAGCCACCGGCCATGATGTGGGCATGGGCATCATGAAAGCCGGGCATCAACATTTTGCCGTCCAGTTCCAGCACCTGGGTTTCCGGCCCGATCCAATCACGCGCCGCCTGTTCTTCGCCAACAAAGACGATTTCATCTCCGGACACCGCCACGGCCTCGGCCCAGGCTTGTTCGGGATTAGAGGTATAAACAGCAGCGCCCAGGAAAACGCTATCGGCGAAAGGGTGGTCTGCTTGTGCAGGAGCTTGGGCACTGAGCTGCGGAGCTTCTGAAGCTGTTGGTTTGCAGGCAGTCAAGCCGATTGCCAGAGTCAAAAGCAGGAATGTTGGGGTCAGAGTAAAGTGCCTGAGTGGATCAAGTAGAGAGCGCATGGCAAATTCCGTCTTACTCTGGCACTTTACTCTGACCTCTCGTTTCATCTCGTCAGGCCCAGTAATTTGTAAGCCTCGTCGCGCTGTTTTTCCATGTCGGCTTCCAGCATGGCGGTCATGTTCTTGAACTCTGGTTCCTGGCGCAAGGACTCGAACCAAAAATCGCGGTACATCAAGTCCCGCCATTCCAATCGCCAACCCTTGTCGATGGCTTGCTGCAGAGAGATCAAAGCAGCAGCTTTGTCACCTCGTGCTGTTTCAATAAACGCCTGGTTGAGCGGTTTGTCGAAAGGAATATTACGTCCGTCATTTTGCTGGTTTAAGGTATTGGCCAGATTTAATAAAGGTCCCACCTCTTCGGACAAGGGATTCTGGAGCTTCGTGATGTGCGCTATGCCTGCCAACAAGCCGGCATAATTCGGGTCTTCAATCGTCATTGGAGATTCAATGCCATCCGGCAATTCTTCCAGCAAGATATTGAGAGCCTTGTCGTAATCATTCCGAATTACCGCGTCATGGATCAGAGTATTGTTGATTACATATTTAGAGCCTTGCCTGCTTGGCAATTGTTGGTCGTAAGCAGCTTGAGCCAGAGTTACCGCTTGCTGGAACTGCTCCTTTTGCAATAGAACCTGGATTCGCGTGCTCAAAGTAAGGGGATGATCTGCATCCAATCGGGCTGCATTCTGCAACCAGGCTTCAGCCTGCTCCACGTCACCGAGATCCAGCCACACACCAGCCATGGTAGCTGGCAATTCCGGGTCTTTCGGATCAGCTTCTATGGCTTTCTTGCGCCAGTAGAGGAAGGACGCCAGTTCTCCCCTATACAGGTAAACATAGGCCTGACCGTAGAATTCCATCGGGTTGCCGGGCTGGATTTCACCGATGCGTGCGCACTCACGCGTGGCACCTTCCACATCCACCAGGAATGCCTGGGTAATGCATAACTGCCATTGCACCTTCATATCGTAGGGTTCGATGCCGGTAGCCGTCTGCAGCATCTCCATTCCGTCCTCGATGCTGCCGTTGTTGAACAGGAAGCGGCCGTATTCGATTAGGGCCTGTGCGTTTCTGGGATTTGATTCCAGTGCCTGAGAATAGGATTCCTGTGCCCCTTTCTTGTCGTCATCGTATTCCTGGATTTGGCCACGGTAGGTATGTGCATAACTGTTGAGCGGGTCTTCGGCAAGGATTTCATCTAGCAAGGGCTCGGCCAGTTCAATCGCTTTTGGAGCAGGAAGTGCACCTGTATCTGAAAGGTCCAGCCAGGTTCTGACAAGGGCCAGCTTGGTAGGTTGGTAATCCGGATCAATGGCCAGTGATTCCGTAAATAATGATTCTGCTTCGCGCAGGCTTTCAAAGGTGTAGAGGTTGAGCGATGCCAGGCCTTTCAGGTACAGGTCATAAGCGTTCATGCCGGTACGGGCATGCTCGACAATCGGTGTCGCTTCTTCGCCCAGCAAGTTGATTTTCAGCGCCTCAGCAACCCGGCGGGCAATGTCTTCCTGTATGGCAAAAATATCTTCCAGATCGCGATCATAGGTATCCGACCAGATGTGGTATCCATCTTCCACATTTATTAGCTGTACTGTTACGCGGATTTTCTGCCGTACATCGTCTTTGCGCACACTACCTTCCAGCAGAGTGTTTACATTCAGCTTTTCGCCGATTTCACGCAGGTCTTCGGTTTTGCCTTTGAAGGCAAAGGACGATGTTCGGCCCGCAACCTGCAGCGATTTGATCTGTGCCAGGATGTTCAGCAACTCTTCAGTCAGGCCGTCGGTGAAGTATTCGTTGTCTTTTTCCGGGCTCATGTCGACGAAGGGCAGAACGGCGAGGGATTTTTGGTTTGGGGTCGTGTCTGAAGAATGGTCGGTCGCAGAGCGACCTCCTACAGATTGATCTGGCCCCGATGGGATAAAGCGATCCAGCGCTAACAGGGCAACCGCACCTATCACCAATGCCATGGTGGCGATATCCAGTTTTTTGGCGGTTTGGTTGGTGATGGACTGGGTGCGGTCAACATTCTTTTCCTTCTTGATGCCTTCGGGGGTGATTTCAAACGCCCAGGCGAAAATCACCGCAGGCACAAAACCCAAAGCCAGGATGGCCACCAAGGATCGCAGGATGATATCCGGCGCGCCCATCACATCCAGTGCCAGGTCGGCTGCCTGGGCCAGCAGCCACGAACCCACCATGTAGGCAATACCCACGCGGATTACGTTGCGGCGTTTTAATTCGGTGAAAAAATTCATGAGTCCAAACCGTGCGCACAAACCCGATATCTGGGGTGATATTTGGGGTCAGGATATTTGGGGTCAGAGTAAAAATTAGAGCTGTCGATCCGCATTTGTTTGATCTCGCAGTTTTTACTCTGACCCCAAATATATTTACTCTGACCCCAAATATAGCTCATGGGCCGGCTTGAATGCCCATGCAGGTAGAGGACAAGGGTTGCCAGATATCGGGAATGGGATTGTTATAACAAATCAGCTGCAGGATCTTGGCCTGTTCCTGCATCACCAATTGGTGCATTTCGGCTTTCAGTGCCAAAAATTCAGGATGATCTTTCAACCATTGCAAGGCGGGTTCGCGGAAAAAGGCATCTTCGCGGGCGCCTTCCTGCATGGCCAAACGAATATTCTCAAAAACACCCGCCTCGTTTTCTTCCACCGACTGCGCCAACGCTTCAGCCAGCAAATCATTGTAGAAAATCAAAGCCAGGGATTCACGTTTCGCAATATCCTGTCGATGCTTGCTCAGCGATTCTTCAGCAGCAGCTGAATTGCCCGCCAATTTGTAGGCGTAAGCCTTCCGTATCGTTGGAATGGGAGATGTGGAAAACGTATCGAACACCATTCCCAGCGGAGAAATTCGGGTCAGTTGCTCATAGTACCTTTGTGATTCCTCGAAGCGGCCGGCCAGGTGCAATGCATCTGCCAGATCGGTTAAAGGCGCTGTGTTTTCCGGATCTCCGGCATGTGCCAGTTGCAGCGAATGGATGGCGCTTTCCAATTGGCCTTCAGCAATGTCGACGATTTGCAAATTGCCGTCGGAAATTCGGCGTGCCTCGTCGAACAGGTTGGCCTGGGAGAGAATCTGAATCAGGGCTCGATTGGACAGCTCGTCGTGTGGGTCTTCACCATAGGCTTGCATGAACGGCTTCAAACTGGCTGCAACGCCGTCACCTTCAAAATATTCCACCTGGCCCAGAGCGGTATAGCTGGCCCATGGGTTTTGCGCCATGATGCTTTTGGCCATTTCGCGCCCGGCTTCCAGATCATTAATAGCCAATACGTTGGCATAATTCAGGCGACCCACGATGGTCAAAGGGTCCACCTCTACCATGCGTTTGATGATGTCTTGCGAGGTTTTATAGTCGCCGTAATTGCTGGCAGCGATTTGGCGCCAGTTCATGGCATCAATATAAATGGGGTTCAGTTCCAGCGCCCTGGCGCTAGCGCTCATAGCGGTGGCGAAATCAGACGAGTTCATGGCCAGCATGGTTTGCGCGCCATAGGCTTCGGCCAGATTTGGGTTTAGTTGCAGGGCTCTTTCAAGGTGCGGTGTGGCGCGCTCTTTTACTTCTGCCAGGCTCAAATTGCCATAGGTGGAAGGGCTGTCCAGCATCATGGTCCAGGCAATGGCCATCCAGGCTTGCGCCGGGGCAAAGTCCGGGTCCAATCGAACGGCTCTCTTCAGTTCTTCCGTGGCTTCCAGAATGTTGCTGCGGCCGCGCTGGTTGACCAGGTGACGGCCACGCAGGAAAGCTTCGTAGGCTGCAGTATTGGCAGACTCGGTCACGCGCGGCGCTTCGACGGGGTGCTCCGCGTCCAGTGACAGTTCCACCCGCAAGGCCTCGCCAATCGCCGCAGAGATTTCATCCTGAATGGCAAACACATCATCCAGTTCCCGATCGTAGGTTTCAGACCACAGGTGGTATCCGGTATCCGCCCGGATCAACTGGGCGGTGATGCGCAGCTTGTTGCCGGACTTGCGTACTGAGCCTTCCAGCACATTGCGCACTTTCAACAGGCGGGCAATTTCACCGATGTCCTGGTTCTGGCCTTTGAACTGGAAGGATGAGGTCCGTGCCGCGACGCGTACGCCGGGGTACTTGGCCAATACATTGAGTAGCTCTTCAGATATTCCGTCAGAGAAAAATTCCTGATCCGGGTCATTGCTCATGTTGACGAAGGGCAATACCGCGATGGATTTTTCTGGTGGTATTTCGGCCGCAGGACTTTCGGCAGCATGGCTGCCTCCAACATCATCTGATGGGGTCGGAGAGCTGTTTTCGGCCGCAAGGCGGCCATTATGCAGGGATGCATCGGTGCCGCGAAGGGCAGGAGCCTGAGAGCGGCCTCCTACAACCGGATCTGGCACCGAGGGTAAAAAACGATCCACGGCCAACAAGGCGACTGCGGCAACCACAAAAACCATGGTGGCAATATCGAGCTTCCTGGCGGTATGTGGCGTAATGGATTGGGTGCGGTCGACCTGGGATTCTTTTCTTACGCCTGCGGGCGTCAGTTCAAATGCCCAGGCAAAGATCACGGCAGGGATAAAGCCCAGCGCCAGCAGGCCAGCCACGGCGCGTAAAACCCAGTCGTCCGCGCCGACCAAATCAAGCACCAGGTCAGCACCCTGCACCAATAACCATGAACCCACGATGTAGGCAATGCCCACGCGGATTACGTTGCGGCGCTTCAGTTCTTCAAAAAGTGACATGTTGGTTATATCCCTGTTTGAGACTTCTTTTGACATTCCACTGAAAGCGACAATGTCTCTGGTCCCGGGGTTTTTCCTTTTTGTTCCCTGATCACTTTGCTGTTCACTTCCCGGAATGCTACCTATAAACCTCTTCTGGAAAATGCTGGCGCGACAATCTTACCGAATTTTCATCGGCGGCGGTTCATTGACATACACAAGTAATGTCAGTCGTTCAATAAACGCCTGACTGTGGCATCATGTTGCTGTTGATTAGACTTCGGAACCACAGCATGAAAAGTCAGCGATTTTTGTTGGCTGCAATGACCAGCATCCTGATGCCCGCTTGGGGGTACTCTCAAAGCAATACCGACAATGGCGGCGACCTGATGGGTGACGACATTCCCAATGATGAGTTGAATCATGCGCCTCAAGCTGGGCTGCATTTTGGTTATCCCTACTGTCACGAGGGAGAAATTCTTGATGCCGAATTTGGTCAGGGCGAATCCTGTGATGATTACCAGCCACCTGAACTGAAATTGGGCGCACACGTTGCGGCCCTTGGAATGGCTTTTTACGGCGGCGAAATGTTTTCTGCCGGGTACTCCGGGCAATTGTTTATTGCCCGGCATGGTTCCTGGAACCGTTCTGAAAAAGCCGGCTACGCCATCGTGAGTGTGAAGCTTAACGAAGATGGTAGTGTAGAACGCAAGCAGCCGTTCGATACGGGGTGGTTGCAGGGGAAGGATGAATGGGGCCGCCCCGCTGATGTGCTGCCGTTACCCGACGGCTCTTTGCTGGTGGCCGATGACAAAGCCAATGCCATTTAACGAATAAGCTATAAGAACGACTGAATCATGCCGTTATTCCATATTATTGTGTTGGCCCTGATCCAGGGGCTGACCGAGTTCCTGCCGGTTTCCAGCTCGGCACATTTGATCCTGGGCAGCCAATTGATGGGCTGGGAAGATCAGGGGCTGGTATTCGATGTGGCCACGCACCTGGGTACGCTGCTGGCTGTATTGATCTACTTCCGCCAGGACCTGATTTACATGGCGTTAGCCTGTGTGCGCCCCTTGAGTAATGACGCGAGTAATGAGCAGCAATCCCGAGCGCGATCCATGGTCTGGTTTCTGGCTCTGGCCAGTGTGCCGGCATTGCTGGTGGGCTTTCTCGTCAAAGATCTGGTGGAATTCTATTTACGCGATCTGCGAATTCTTGCGGTCACCACCCTGGTGTTTGGTGGCTTGCTATGGCTGGCTGATTGGCTGGGTAAGCGGACAAAGTCCTTGCAGGAAATGAGTTGGCGCAGCGCTTTGTGGATTGGCCTGGCTCAGGCGCTGGCTCTGGTGCCGGGCGTATCGCGCTCTGGCATTACCATCACCGCAGGTCGTTTTTTGGGTTTCAGTGCGGATGCAGCGGCGCGTTTTTCCTTCCTGCTGGCCATTCCCATCATCGCTGCAGCGGGCTCTTATGGCGCATTGAAAGTTGCTTTGGGTGAGGCACCGATCAACTGGCAGCAATTTCTGCTGGCCATGGGTTTTGCGGCGGTCGCTGGCTGGGTTTGCATCGCGGCTTTTCTGGCATTGTTGCAGCGAGTGGGCTTAATGCCCTTCATAATTTATCGACTGGCCTTGGGCGTGCTGCTGCTTTGGTTGTTGTTCTGATCATTAGTGAAGCTCTGAATAAAGCCATCCTGGATTTCTCCAAAGCAACACTTCCCTGTGCCGCAGGAATCTCCGAATAAATCAGAGATTCTCCGATTTTCTTCCTCGCTACTCTTGATCATCTGCACCTGATTGGTGCAATATAGCCGCCACGTTGCACCATATAGGTGCTTTTATGCACTGAATTGGTGCGTTGGTTTTAGGTGGGTTGTTTGCTGTTTCATATAAATGTATGTAAAAGGGCTGATATTCCCTAAAAATGCAGATAAAAGTCGTTCAATCTGAGTAATAGATACACAGGCTTGTTGGCACGCTATCTGCATATATTACCTGACCCATTTTGGTACACCCCGAGGAAGTGCAGAAAATGAGCGCCGATAAAATTTTAAAGACCCTTAAAGACGATGATTACGAGTTCGTAGACCTGCGGTTTTGCGATACCCGAGGCAAAGAGCAGCACATCAGCTTGCCCCTGAGCGCGGCTGACGAAGACATGTTTGAAGAAGGCAAGATGTTCGACGGCTCTTCCATATCCGGTTGGAAAGGCATCAATGAATCCGACATGGTGTTGATGCCGGATGTCGACACCGCTGTGCAGGATCCATTCCCCGAGCACAAAACCATGATCATCCGCTGTGATGTGCTGGAACCGAACACCATGGAGGGGTACAACCGCTGCCCTCGCTCGTTGGCCAAACGGGCTGAAGCCTACCTCAAGGCCAGTGGCATTGCCGACACGGCTTATTTCGGGCCTGAACCTGAATTTTTCATTTTTGATGACGTGCGTTTTGACGTGAGCATGCACGGCTGTTCTTACCGCATTGATTCTGAGGAAGGTGCCTGGAACTCAACCACCGAGTATGAAGGCGGTAATACTGGCCATCGTCCGGGCGTCAAGGGCGGTTACTTCCCGGTTCCCCCGGTTGATTCTTTGCATGACTTGCGCGCCACCATGTGCAAAGTGCTGGAGAAGATGGGCCAGGTCGTTGAGGTGCATCACCATGAAGTGGGCACTGCAGGCCAGTGTGAAATCGGCACGCGATTCTCGACCCTTACCAAAAAGGCAGATGAAGTACTCGACCTCAAATACGTGGTGCAGAATGTAGCGCATGCTGCCGGACGTACGGCAACCTTCATGCCCAAGCCCATCGTTGGTGATAACGGTTCTGGCATGCACGTACATCAGTCGCTGGCCAAAGGCGGCACCAACCTGTTCACTGGTGACGGCTACGGCGGCTTGTCAGAAACCGCGCTGCACTACATCGGCGGAATTTTCAAGCATGCCCGTGCGATCAACGCGTTTTCCAATTCCACCACCAACAGCTACAAACGCCTGGTGCCGGGTTTCGAGGCTCCGGTAATGCTGGCTTATTCAGCCCGTAACCGTTCGGCATCCTGCCGTATACCTTTTGTGAGCAATCCCAAAGGACGCCGTATCGAAGTGCGCTTTGGCGATCCGGCGGGCAACAGCTATCTGATTTTCGCCGCCATGATGATGGCTGGCCTCGATGGCATCAAAAACAAGATCGATCCGGGTTCACCGCTGGACAAGGATTTGTACGATCTCGAGCCAGAAGAAGCCAAGCACATTCCAACCGTGTGTCACAGCCTCGATCAGGCACTGGACTGCCTGGATGCCGACCGTGATTTCCTCAAGGCCGGTGGCGTGTTTGATGACGACCTGATTGATGCTTACATCAAGCTGAAAATGACGGAAGTTACACGATTCCGGATGAGTACTCACCCGGTTGAATTCGATATGTATTATTCTTTGTAAACCTCCGGGGTCAACAATTTCATGCCCATATTCGTGCCCCGGTTTCTCGCACCACCCCGCCGTTTGGCGGGGTCGACTGCATAGCCAAAAGAAGGAGCATGCTCATGGACAAAGGAATGACTGTCAGCAAACTAATGATGTTGCTGATGATGTGTTTTTGCTTGAATGCTTACGGCCAGATTTACAAAATTGTCGATAAAGACGGCAATGTCACCTATACCGACCAGGCCCCTGGAGATGGGTCAGAACCCATGGACTTGCCTGAGCTTTCGGTAGTGACCACGGACTACGCGGCTGACCAGGCCGATGCTGATCCAGACCCGGTTCTGAATGAAGAGGACGAGAACAGCACCAAAGCCTTACGCAAGATGTACAGCGATTTCCGCATCAGCCGACCGGCTCCCGAAGAAACGTTTTGGGGAACTGCGAATGCTGTAGTCGTTGCCTGGGAAAGCTCTGCACCCTTGCAAGACGGATTGATGGTGCGTTTCACGATAGATGGTGCCGCCCAAACTGCCAGCGCGGAAAACATGCTGGGAATAACGCTGGATCGCGGCACTCACACGGTCAGCGCAGCCATTGTTGATGCCAGTGGCCGCCCCGTGGTTACCACCGATACGGTTACCTTTTATGTTCACCAGCAAAGTGTGAGGGGCAACGGACCTTGATGGAAAGTGCACGCTTGCAGACAGATTCGCTTGCCGGGCACCAAACGGACAATTTTGGCTGGGCCGATACGCTGGATTTGCTGGATACAGCGGTACTGCGCCTCGATGAACATCATCGCGTAAGTGTGATGAACGCTGCCGCCGAGCAGGCTCTGTCACTGGGCAGGGAACGTTTGGCTGGCCGCCATTTGGCTGACCTGCTGCCTTTACCCGATGTGCTGACAGAAGCGCTAAAGCAATTGCCCGCTGAAGATTCCAGCATACGCCTGCATGATGTGAAACTGCCCGGCAGCAACTACGACTGCATTCTCACCGCTCAGGCGGGCGGCGGTGTGCTCGTGGAGCTGCATAATCTGGATTGGGAGAATCGTCGCTCACGGCTGCAACAACGTGAATTGCAAACCGGCTTGCTGGAGTTGCTGGCACGCAACCTGGGCCATGAAATTCGTAATCCTTTGGGTGGAATTCGTGGCGCGGCACAGATGTTGGCTGCTGAGTTGGAAACACCCGAATTGGCGACCCTGGCGCGCATGATCATGCGTGAGTCGGATCGCATTGACGATCTGATCCAAAGCCTCGGACAGCCACAAATGGCACAACAGTCGGTGGCCATCTATCCACTGCTGGACGAGGCATTGGGTTTGCTGGCTACAGAATTTACCCACGATGTACGCATTGATCGGGATTTTGACCCCAGCATTCCGCCCATTCTGGGTGATCCTTCGGCCTTACGACAGGTGCTGCTCAATTTGCTGCGCAATGCCTTTGAAGCCCATACGACCTGCATCAAGCTGCGCACCCGCATTGAGCATGGCGGTGCTTTGCTGCAAACCAGTAATGCTGCGCTGTTGCGCCTGGATGTGATGGATGATGGCGATGGTGTGCCTGAAGCCTTGCGCCAATTGCTGTTTCTGCCCATGGTTACCGGCAAACGCGGTGGTACCGGCCTGGGCCTGGCGCTGTCGCAGCAGATAGCCGCAGCGCATGGTGGGTTGCTGACCTATGAGCCGCGCGATGAGCATGCAGGCAGCGGCAGTTGCTTCAGCTTGTACCTGCCATTGGTATCCTCCCAAACTGTCGAGCAGGTTTCGGCAAGCGGTAATAGCGGGACTGACTCATGAGTTCACCCGCCGAAGTCTGGGTGGTCGACGACGACGAGACCATTCGCTTTATCCTGCAACGGGCGTTGCGCCGCAGCGGCTATGAAGTGCAGTGCTTCGACAGTGTTGCCAGTGTCACCAAAGCACTGGAAAAGGGCGTTCCACAGGTTGTTTTAACCGATATCCGCTTGCCGGATGATGATGGCCTGTCGCTGATGGATACCTTGCAGCGGCGAGATATCGAGGTGCCGGTGATTGCCATGACGGCGTTTTCCGATCTCGGACAAACCGTGAGCGCTTTTCAGAAGGGTGTGTTTGATTACCTCTCCAAGCCATTTGACCTGGACCAGGTGCTGTCGGTGGTGGCGCGCGCCATCACGCCCAGCGGCCAAGTGGCTGAGATACCGCAGCAGAGCAGCAGTGGGCAATTGTTGGGCGAGTCGCCAGCCATGCAGGATGTGTTTCGCACCATAGGCCGCCTGTACCGGTCCGATATCAATGTGCTGATTACCGGTGAAACCGGCAGCGGCAAGGAAGTTGTCGCCAAGGTCCTGCACCAGCACAGCCCGCGTTCCGATGGGCCCTTTATTGCCCTCAACACCGCAGCCATACCTGCAGAATTACTGGAGTCTGAGCTGTTTGGCCATGAACGGGGTGCTTTCACCGGCGCCCATGCGCGCCGGGTAGGGCGCTTTGAGGAAGCAGCCACCGGCACCTTGTTCCTGGACGAAATCGGTGACATGCCACTCAGCCTGCAAACACGCTTGCTGCGGGTACTGGCCGAAGGTGACTACTACCGCGTCGGTGGTCGGGACCTGCTCAAAGCCGATGTGCGCATTATTGCTGCCACGCACCAGGACCTGGAAGAAAAAGTGCGGGATGGCAGTTTTCGCGAAGATCTGTACCACCGTCTGAACGTGATTCACCTCGCCTTGCCGCCATTGCGCGATCGGCGCGAAGACGTGGGCCTGCTGGCGCGACGCTTCCTGCAACAGGCCGCTCATGAGCTGGGCCTGGAACAAAAAGTCCTGCGAGCTGACAGCCTGAAACTGCTGGAACAGTTCGATTGGCCTGGCAACGTCAGGCAATTGCAGAATATCTGCCGTCAGCTCAGCGTGATGGCGCCTGCTGACCAGATTTTTCCCGAAGACTTGCCCGCAGAAGTGCGCCTGCCGGGGCGACCTGAGTCGCGTAGTTCAGGGCCGTGGCCGGAGCAACTGCGTCACTGGGCAGTAACTGAACTGGCGGCTGGTGGCGGCAACCTGGTGGGTCGCGCCCAGGCAGAACTGGAGCGGGTGTTGATTGACTGTGTGCTGCAGCAAACCGGCGGCCAGCGCATCAAGGCGGCAGAACTGTTAGGACTGGGACGCAATACCCTGACGCGCAAACTGAAACTGCAGAATGAGCAGGCCGAGTCAGAAGCTGAAGCCGATAACGAATCAGCAGTTGTGGGTGAAGTCGATGCTGACCATCAACTCGGACCAGGATTTCAGCGCACCGGATCGACCTGAAGCCAGAAAGTTACCGGACCGCTATTGACCAGACTGACGCGCATATCTGCACCGAATTTTCCCATTTGAACATTCGGCATTTGCTGCCTGGCTGCAGTCACCAGCCAATCGAATAAACGCAAACTCTCAGCCGGGCCTGCAGCCGGAGTAAAGCTGGGGCGATTGCCGCTGTTGGTATCGGCGGCCAGGGTGAATTGCGGCACCAGCAGCAGATTTCCCCCCACCTGCTGCAGGTTCAGATTCATCCGACCCTGCGCATCATCAAACAGGCGATAAGCCAGCATTCGTTCCAGCAGGCGCTTGGCCTGGGCTTCGCTGTCGCCTTGTTGTACGCCGATCAAAGCCAGCGTTCCTGGTCCGATCTGAGCGGTTATTTCAACCTCGCCGCTATCTTTGTTCTTAACTGTGACGGCCGCTTCGGCTACCCTTTGCAACAATGCAATCATTTGGATTCCACATGTGCCTCATTCCAGGCTCCCATATTAACCCGACGCAGGCGAGGGCGACTGCCAGCGTGATGGCACGGTGATCGTTTTAGTCAAACTGCTGTTGTGGTTGTTGAGCCTGTTGCCGGGCCCGGCACCGTATGCGATTGCCCGGCGCCTGGCCGGGCTATGGGCCTACTGTTCACCAGATAAGCGTCGGGTGGCTCGCATTAATTTGCAGCGTTGTTATCCTGCTATGACGGCGGAAGTCCGTGAGCAATGGGTACACGACAGCTTTATTCACTACATCTGCACGGTACTGGAAACAGGCCGCAACTGGTTTTGGAATACCGACCGCTTGGAGGCGCTTTGTGATGGCATCGTCAATGAAGAACTGTTGCTGAAGGAATTGTATAGCGGTGAAGGGCTGGTGCTGCTGGCGCCCCATTTTGGTGCCTGGGAATACCTTGGTATGTACCTGCAGCGCTTTCCGGATATCGCCATCCTGTACAAGCCACCCGGCCATCCAGGATTGGAGAAAGCCTTGTTGTCCAAGCGCGAACGTGGCGGGGCCAATATGCTGGCCGCAAACGGCCCGGGTTTGCGCAAACTTTATGCCCATGTACGGGCCGGTAAAGGTGCTGGTGTATTGCCGGATCAACAACCTTCCAATGGCCAGGGCCGCTTTGCACCTTTTTTCGGCAACGCTGCATTGACGGCGGTTTTGTCCCCGCGACTTATAAAAGCTACCGGTTGCCGGGTGCTGATGGGGGTTTGCGAGCGCCTGCCCGGTGGCCGTTACCGGGTACACATACTACCCGCTGATGAAGCAGTCTATTCAGGTGATCTCGATGCAGCGCTGGCTGGCGTTAATCGTGGTGTGGAAAAATGTATTGCCATCGATCCAGCGCAGTACCTTTGGTCTTACAAGCGTTTTCGTGCGCAACCCGAAGGGCAGCCGCCGTTTTATGGCAGATGACAACATGACACGCAATGGCCGGTCGCTGGCGGCCATGTTGATTATCGGATTTTTTACTCCGCTAGCACTGGCTGACGGGATTGCTACGCCGTCGGCCGTGCGGACGACCATGCAGCCAAATCACGGATAGCTCTCGCACATCCTTGTGCTTCGCTATCTAAGTGCATGGCCCAGGCCAGCTTCTCGCCCGCTTTGCGGGCTCACCTTCCCCCAGCACAAAAAGGCCTGCTCCTACCTCCTGGCCTTTTCTGCAGGAGTCCGCTTGGCGGACGACCCATTCGCGCGCAGAGCGCGCTCCCACATCCCTGCACAATGGCAGTCATGCTGCCGTTCACGGGTTCTTGTCCAGACGTTTAACAAAAACCTGCATCTCCTTCTGCGCTTGTTTGTCACCGCGCTGCAAAGCTACTGCAATACCTTTTTGCCAGGCCAGGCGCGCGGCAGCTTTATCTTCAAGTTCCAAATGCAGTTTGCCCAGTGCTTTCCACGCTGCCGTGTAGTTCGGGTCTTGCTCAACCGCCGATTGCAGATGGTTAAGGGCGGCAGTCAAATCACCGCTTTGCTGCAATGCGCCTGCCAGGCTCAAACGCAGCATGGCGCTGTCGCGACCATTTTTGAGCATGCTTTCCAGAGCGGTGATGTCCATGCGCGAATGCAGCTTTGATCAGGCGCGCCAAAAGGCGGGTGTCAATAATACCAACAGCGTGTAAATCTCCAGTCGACCCAACAGCATGGCCACACACATGATAATTTTCGAGCTGTTGTTGAGGTGGGCATAATTCGCGCTTGCCTCTCCCAGTGCCGGGCCCAGGTTGGTCAGGCTGGATGCCGCCGTAGAGTAAGCCGTTAACGGATCCAGGCCGGTGGCAGTCAACAACAATGTGGTGATCGCAAAACAGGCCATGTAGAGAAAAAAGAACCCCCACACAGCGTCCATCACGGCATCGGAAGTTTTTTGTCCCCCCACGCGGACCGGAAAAACTGCGTTGGGATGAATCAGGCGATGAACCTCCCGCGTCGATTGCTTGTAAAGCAAAATAATGCGTATCACTTTCATACCACCGGCCGTGCTGCTGGCGCAGCCGCCAATAAAGGCGATAAAGATCAGGAAGGTAGGCAGGAAACTGGTCCACTCAGCAAAGGGTGCGGTAGTAAAGCCGGTTGTTGTCATGGTGGAAATGACCTGGAAGGCGCCATAACGAAACGATTCAGCCAACGTCTCGTAAGTGCCGCCCAGGAACAGCGCCATGCTGACCAGAATGGTAAACAGCAACAGCAACGAGACATAAACCTTCAATTCCGGGTCGAGAAAATAGTACTGCATGGTGGCCCGTCTCCAGGCCAGGAAATGCAAGGAGAAATTGATGCCGGCTATGACCATAAACGTCATCGCAATGAGTTCCAGTGTAGGGCTGTCCCAAAAGGCCAGGCTGGCATCGTGAGTGGAGAAGCCACCAATAGCCACCGTGCTGAAAGCATGCCCAACAGCATCAAACATCGACATTCCGCCCAGCCAGTAAGCCAGGGTGCAGGCAATGGTAATGCCCACATAAATGATCCACAGCGCTTTGGCTGTTTCAGTGATGCGCGGCGTAAGCTTGGAGTCTTTCATCGGGCCGGGCATTTCGGCACGGTAAAGTTGCATACCGCCAATACGCAATATGGGCAGGATGGCTACCGCCAGAACGATGATGCCCATGCCGCCCAGCCATTGCAGTTGCTGACGGTAATACAGCACGGCATGCGGCAAAGTATCGATATGGGTAAGGATGGTTGCACCCGTAGTGGTTAACCCTGACATGGACTCAAATACCGCATCCACATAGGAAATCTGTGGCGTAACCAGCAGCGCGAAGGGCAGTGCCCCGACCAACACCAGTACCACCCAGCTGCTCACCACGACCAGAAAGCCGTCGCGCAAACGCAGTTCGCGGAAAGCATTGCGTACCGGCAGGTAGACCAGGGTGCCGGTCAGTAGCAGCAGGGCTGAGCAAATCAGGAACAGGTTGGCGGTACCGTCGTGATACCACCACGACACCAGGACTGGTGGCAGCATCATCAGGCTGGAGCCTGCGATCAGAAAACCTATGATCCGTTGGACGCCGGCAAAACCCATTCAGGAGGCCCTAAATCTCAGATAAATGTCGCGCTGACCTGGAACAGGCGCTCGATCGCGGCGATCTGGCGCTTGTCCGGGACGAACAGTATGACGTGATCGCCTTCTGCAATCACAGTGTCATGATGGGCAATAATGACGTCTTCTCCCCGCACGATGGCAGGTATGGTGGTGCCTGAGGGCAGATCGATGTCTTCAATGCTTCTGCCAACCACCCGGGAACTGCGGCGATCACCGATGGCGATGGCTTCGATGGCCTCGGCTGCACCGCGGCGCAAGGAATGCACCCGCACCATGTTGCCGCGGCGGATATGCGTCAACAAAGCACCAATGGTGACCTGTTGCGGCGAAACGGCGATATCGATGGAACCCGATTCCACCAGGTCCACGTAGGACGGACGGTTGATCAGCGCGATGACTTTCTTGGCCCCCATTTTTTTCGCCAGCATGGAGGAGAGGATATTGGCTTCGTCATCGTTGGTCAGCACGCAATACACGTCGGCCGTATCAATGGCCTCTTCGCGCAGCAAGGCCTCGTCGGCGCAATCGCCGATCAACACGATGGCCTTTTCCAGGTCCTGCGCAATCATTTCGGCGACATCGGGATCGCGCTCGATCAGCTTGACATGATGTTGTCGCTCCAGGCTGCGCGCCAGGTTGCTGCCGATGTTGCCGCCGCCGGCCAGCACAATGCGGTTCACCGGGCGATCCATGGGCCGCAGTTCCTTCATCACCGTGCGGATATGCTTGCGTGCGGCCAAAAAGAACACCGTGTCATTTTCTTCGATTACTGTGCTGCCGTCAGGAATGATAGTTTTGTCCTGGCGATAAATAGCGGCTACGCGAGCATCAGCACCTACCGGCAGGTGTTCAGCCAGTGTGTGCAAGCGCTTGCCCACCAATGGACCACCGGCGTAGGCCTGGGTGGCCACCAACTGCGCGCGGCCATCAGCAAAATCCAGCACCTGCAATGCACCAGGGTATTCGATCAGTCGTGAAATGTATTGCACCACCAGTGTTTCCGGACTGATCAGTACATCTACCGGGCAATGTTCGCGGTTGAACAAGCCTGGCCGTTCCAGGTATTCGGAAGAGCGGATTCGGGCAATGCGCGTGGGGGTATTGAACAGGCTGTACGCTACCTGACAGGCCGTCATGTTGACTTCATCGCTGTTGGTCAATGCGATCACCAGGTCGGCATCCTCAATACCGGCCCGCACCAATACCTTGGGATGCGAGGCAAAGCCCAACACGCCGCGGATATCCAACCGGTCCTGCAATTCCTTCAAGCGGCGGGGGTTGGTATCGACGATGGTGATGTCGTTTTCTTCAGTGGACAGGCTATGCGCCACCGTGGAGCCCACTTGGCCGGCTCCCAGTACAACTATCTTCACCGCTTGCCTCCGCTGACTGATTTGGGATCAATGCCAAGAGAACGCAGCTTGCGATACAAATGGGTGCGCTCCATGCCCACCGATTCAGCCAGTTTGCCGACACTGCCGCCAGCTTTGCGCAACTGGTAACTGAGGTACTCGCGCTCAAACTGCTCGCGCGCTTCGCGCAAAGGTAATTCAAAAATCTCAGCCTGCAGGTTTTCGGCCTGTGGTGGTTCGGCAGGGCTGAGCCGCAACGCGTCCTCCACTTCAGCCACACTGACTTCGCCTTCGCCGCCCAGAATCAATAAGCGTTGTACCAGGTTACGCAACTCGCGGATATTGCCCGGCCAGTTGTGGTTGCGCAGCCGGTTCAAAGCCGCCATGGAGAATGCGCGGTAGGGCAAGTCTTCGTGGTTGGGAATCCAGTCAGCATAAAAGCGCACCAGTTCGGGTACATCTTCAGCGCGCTCTTTCAGGGGCGGTAACTGCAAAGGCAATACGTTCAAGCGGAAATACAATTGTTCCAGGCTGGGATCTCGTGAGGCCAGATCCACCAGATCGGCACTGCCACTGGCAATAATGCGGCAGTTGAGTGTGCGCTTGCCGTCTTCGCCTTCCTTGCTGTAATGGCCCGATTCCAGCACTTGACTGATCAAACGGCGGGCTTCGGGCGGGATGTCCTGTATGTCCGCCAGAAACAAAGTGCCGCCGGCTGCCTGGTCGAATAATCCGGATTGGCCATTGCCATCATTGCTGCGGCCCAGCAGGTATTCACGCATGGAGTCACCTTCGAGTTCAAAGTGATCCAGGCAAACGAAAGGGCCTGGGCTGCCACTGCGCGAATGAATGAATCGCGCCAGAGATTCCCGGCCACAACCAGGCTCTGCAGTTATCAACACGTGGTGTTCATGCTGCGCCGCCTGCTCTGCCTTGCTGCGTAACAATTGCATGGCGGCGCTGTTGCCCCTGGGTTCGTTGACGGGCGAGCGGGTTTGTTTGTGGCCGGCATCCTGCCCGGCTTTGGTACTGGCCAATGCCTGGCTGACTACTGCCAGCAAGCGCGCCAGCGACAGAGGTTTCTGTACGAAATCGAAAGCCCCCAGTCGCGTTGCTTCAACCGCAGTTTCAACCGAACCGTGGCCGGACATGACCACTACCGGGCAGCGCAGTTTGCCGCCGGAAGACCACTCCTTGAGCAGGGTGATACCGTCTACATCCGGCATCCAGATGTCCAGTAACACCAGGTCGGGTGGCTTGCGGGCAAACTCGGCGCGGGCAATGTCGCCATTCTCAGCCACACTGACGCGGTAACCCTCGTCTGCGAGGATTTCTGAGACCAATTGGCGAATGTCTGGCTCGTCATCGACAACCAGGATATGGGCTTGAGTCATGCTTTATGGATAGTTTGTTGCGTAGGCGCAACATGCTACTCCAATAGCCGGGGGCTGCCTAGCCGCAAATGGGGTTGTATGTCTGATTTATCGCTACGTGGATGTGGAAGTCTGATTGGCAAGCATGGTATGGGTCATGATGACTGAAGCTTGATAACCAATTGCTCATTGAGCCACGTTTGCAACAGGCCCACCGCGCGCGTGGGCACCTGTTCTTCCGCATGCCATTGGCACAGTCCTTCGCACACATCACCAAATGCCTTGCCGCTGCGGAACGCTTCGAGAGCCCAGGCCTCATCGGCTTCGGCCGGCCGGAACATCAGGCGCAGTTCCTGCCTCCACACCAGCCAGGCATCGGGATCTGCCTTCCAGTTAAAAGGCGGGGGTGTTGCTTCAGCATTCTCGTTCAGTGCCTGCCAGACCGTTGGCGCCGCGCAATGCAGCAGGAGTTCCTGCAGTGAGGAATGAAACCCGAGTTTAAGCCCGGCTAGTTCCTCAGGGGCGAGCTTCATCAGTTGAGCAAGGTCAACAAGCGGCGCGTCGGCAGTGTCGAATGCGTGACAGAGCGCCCATTCGAATTCCGCCAGTTCGGCGAGTTCGGGATGGCCACTGTAAGGCCGGGTGCGGTGCAGAAATTCCGGTAAGTGTGCGCCGAACCAGCGCAAGGAAGGTTGCCGCGAGGGATGTGCTGCGAGATAGGCGTAGATCAGGCGGGAGAATTCTTCATCGCCGAGAAACACATGAAGCTGGTGGTAATCGGAATCCAGCGCTTCGACCATCCGTTCCCGGTAGGCGTTGCTGTAAATATGCAGGCGAGTGGCGCGGGGCACCTGCGGCGTCTCGACAATTACATCCGCCAAGGCATCCGCGTCCGGTTCGAGCAGGTGTTGCTGGAAGCGCTGCTGCAGCTTCGTCAAGGGAAATCCATCGTTTGATGTCCTGTCCCGCCTATTCATGGGCTCAGGCAGCCTGCTCCAGCACGACCCGCTGGGCGATGCGCCGTGCGTGCTCAAGCTCAGCCAAAAGCTCCTCCAGGGGCGGAATGTCGTCGTCACGCTCGATCATGGTGGCGACGGGTCCGAACCGGCGCACGGCATGCGCGTAGAGGTCCCAAACGCCATCGACCACCGGGTGGTCGTGGGTATCGATCAGGTAGTCGCCCCGATCGGTATGACCGGCCAGGTGATGCTGCCACACCCGTTCCGCCGGCACGCCGGCGAGATAATCGAGGGGATCGAAGCCATGATTACGCGCGCTGACGTAAATGTTGTTTATGTCGAGCAGGATCAGGCAATCGGCGGCTTCCGCCACCGCTCCCAGAAACTCCCATTCAGTCAGCGCCGAATCAGTGTAGGTCACATAACTTGAAACGTTTTCCAGCAAAATGCGGCGGCCCAGGAAGTCCTGCACCCGCCGGACGCGTTCAGCCACATGGCGCACTGCTTCCCCGGTATAGGGCAATGGCAGCAGGTCGTGCATGTTAAGTCCGCCAACTCCGGTCCAGCAGAGGTGATCGGAAATCCACCGGGGTTCGATTCGCGTTGCCAGCGCCTTTACCTGGCGCAGGTAATCCATGTTCAGCGGGTCACTGCCACCGATCGACAGCCCGACGCCATGCATCACCACAGGGTAGTTGGCGCGAATGCGATCGAGATAATGCAGGGGTTTACCACCGGCCACGAGATAGTTCTCGGTCAGCACCTCGAACCAGTCAACGGCCGGCTGATGTTCGAGGATGGCGGTGTAATGCTGGCGGCGAAGCCCCAGACCGAAGCCCAAGTGAGGCTTTGGTTGCCCAATGCGGGTAAAGGTTTCGCTCATGCGTCTGCTATCTGGGCGGTGACCTTGTCACGCCCAGTATGAAGAATGTTCAAGGACATCGATTTCCTGGCAGAAACGGGCGCCAAAAGGCGCCCGCTGCGAACTGCGCGTAGAAACGTGGAGAAAAATCAGGCTTCCATCACCGTGCCGCCTGCTTCCGCGCAATCTTCCGCGGTCATTTCTTTGAAACCGTGGCCCTTGCAGGAATTCTGGCCTTTGCATGCATTATCAGCGGTCTTGCAGTCGGAAGTGCCTTTGCAACTGGTCACGCCACCACAATGAACTGTGGCTTCGGTTGCCGGGGCGGCTTCCTGCGCCATGAGTGCGCCGCCACTGGCGAGAAGCGTGGCTGCTGCGACGGAGAACATGAGTTTCTTGCTGAACATAATTGTAAACCTCCAAGTGGTTGATGACACGGGTGGAAATCGCCCGTTGTCGTTTAGACCGGTCTTTGCTTGAACCGATTACACCAGCAACACGCCCCTGCGTTCCGCTGATTGTCTCAGGCGGAAGCGGGAGTGATCAAATCAGCTCAAAACCCGATCTTCAGCCCAGTCACTGATCTTTTGGCTGGTAAGGCGATAGTGAGCCTCTTTCATGCGACTGTCCAGAGCCTGCGGAGGGTCCTGACGCAACGCACACCGCTGTTGAGGATAGACGGACAAACACCATGAAAGTCACACCACTCCCAAGTCGGGAGCAGCAAGCAGGTTTCCGGGTTGGGCTCATTAGTGCCGTCATGGGTGGATGGCTGGCTTTACCAAACCCGGTTAACCCGGTCGCGGCAAAAGGATAGTCACCAAAGCACCCCCTTCCGGGTGATTGTGCAGCGTGATGCGGCCGTCATGTTCGCTGACAATCTTGCGGCAAATGGCCAAACCCAAACCACTGCCGCCGGGTTTGTGGGTGACGTAGGGTTCGAACGGTCGTTGCAGTATGGCATCGGGAAAGCCGCCCCCGTGATCGTGAATTTCACATTGCAGCCAGGAGTTGCCTTCAAAGTCGCGTATTGAAGTAGAAATTTCAATATGAGCTGACTCGGTTCCTGCGGCTTCCTGAGCATTGCGCAAAAGGTTGTGCATCAATTGCCGCAGGCGGCCAGCATCGGCTTTCAGCTCACCGGCAGCCGTCGCCAGATTCAGTTCAAATTGGGTGTTGGCGTCACCTTGTTGATACAACATCACCACTTCATTGATCAGGCTGTTCAGGTTGATGGCTTCGCGTTGCAGCACGGGCTCGCGAGCGTAATCGCCGAAAGCATCAACCAGCGTGCGCAAAGCCTCTACCTGCGCGACGATAGTCGTTGCCGCTTTGTTCAGCAGGGCACCATCGGTGCTGTCGAGTTTGTTGATCAGTTTCATCTGCAGCCGTTCGGCAGCAAGGCGAATCGGGGTTAATGGGTTTTTGACCTCGTGTGCGAGACGACGGGCGGCTTCCGCCCACGCGGCTTCGCGTTGTGCCTGGTTCAGCACCGTCACATCATCGAACACCACCACCTGGCCGTGATCGAGAAGTTGCGACCCCCGAGCCAGCAACACCAAGGGTGTGCTGTCGGGTTGCAGGCGGATTTCCTGCTGCCAGGTGGTACGGCCGCTGCGAGCCTGCTGTTCAATAGCTTCGGCCAATGGCTTGAGGTAAGGCAGCTCAGTGACGCATTCTGACAGTCTGGCGTTGGCCGTGGACTGTTCTGCACTCAAGCCCAGGATGGTGCGACACGCCCGATTGGCGCGAAGTATCCGGCCCTCCCGGTCCAGCGTCAAAACACCGGAAGAGAGATTGCCCAGTACCGCCTCCAGATAATCGCCTTGCTGCTGCAGCTTGGCACGGCTTTCTTCGGCAGACTGACTGGCTTCCTGCAAGGCATTGGTCATGTCATTGAAAGAGCTGACCAGGAAGCCGATCTCGTCTTTATCTCCAGCCTCTACACGCTGGGCAAAATCACCGCCCGCCACTTCGTGCGTGGCACGGGATAGCCGCGACAACGGTGCCACCATTCGCCGGGCAGCATTCAGTGCGGCCAAAATGGTCAGCAGGATGGTCAGCAGCAAGACCAATGAAAGTATCAGCAGGAAACTCTGCTTCAGGGAATTGCGCAGGTAACTCACATTTTGGTAGCGGTAATACTCCTGCTCAATCGAGCTGGCCAATTCAGTGATGCCAGGTGGCAAGGGGTAGATGGCCTGCAGGATGCGCGCCTGGTCGCCGGGGAATTCGGGTGGGATCCAATTGAGAACACGAATCTGCAAGCCCCCATCGGCGGTAGGTTCGGCGGCGGCGTACTCGCCTCTGTCCTGTGCCTGCAGCAAGGCAAAATCACCCGGCCGCTCAGGTAAACCCGTCAAGGCATTGATGTTGGCAGTCGCGACCAGCATGCCATCGGCGCCCATCACGGTAAGTTCCATTGGGCCACTGGCACGCACCCGGCTGAGCAATTCGCGCCGCAGCAGCTCGCCGCCCTCGCGCAGTTCACGCAGACCATTGGCGGTTTCAACCGCCTGGTTGCGGGATTCCAATGTGCGGGTATCGAGAAACTGTTGGCCCAGAGCCAGTGAATCGGCCAGCGCCTGTTCCACCTCCACATCAAACCAGCTATCGATGGTGCTGGACAGAAACCAGGCGGAAAAGAAATACACGATCAACGCGGGGGGTATGGACAGGCCAAGAAAATTACGCACCCAGCGGGCCGCCAGCCTTGCGCCGGGTTCTTCCTGCTTGACTCGCCGTACCAGGCTGAGCAACCGGCTGCCAATGGTCCACAACAGGATCAGTACAGCAAAAACGGTGACTACCAGCACCCACAAGTAGCCTTCAGCCAATAAAGCGGCCAGGCTGCCCCCAACATCTTGTTGCACATCCTGTTGCACGCCACTGACCAACAACAGTGCAATCAGCAGGGTAAAGATCAGCGCAGCTCCAGGCAGTATGCGCAGCAATCTTCGGCCCCAGGAACGGCTGCTGCGAAACGCCTTGGTGACTTTTTTTGGACTCATGTCAACGCAGCATTGCCATTGGAAAGCCGAATGGGCCAGGATTGCCAGCCCGAATCATGTTGCCAGTTGGGTGAGAACCAGGCTGGCAGGCGCATGGGTGCCGGCAGTTTGCGCTTGTCCAGCCAACTGCGCGCCTTCAATTGGTAGTCACCGGCCGCGACGCTTTCCAGCGGCATGATCAGTTCTATTTCGGACAGTTCTGCCAGAGCATGGCGCAGGCGCGGATAGGTACGAACGGAAGCGGGTTGGTCGGAACTGAGCTGGTAATGGTCGCTGAGGGGCATGTAGCGAATCTCGAACCGCCGGAAGCTGGTGATGGTGTCGTCCTCGGTGTCCAGTTCAGCCCGAACTTCGAAGTGCAGAGGCACACCATTTTCCAGCGCTGTTCGGGCATCCGGGCTGAGAGTGATTTTTTGTGACAACTCAACCTTCAGTTGCTGTCCCGAAACGCGTGTTTCAACTCCCTTCAGTGCAAAACCGAAGCTGCCATTGCGATCGCCACAGCCCAACAGCAGCAACAGGCTCAAATAACCAAAGGCTCTAAGTGCGTTTACGCAGGCGGGCATAGTAAAAGCCGTCCATGTCCTGTTCGCCGGGCAGGATTTGACTTCCGTGGGCTTGAGAGTGCCCCCATTCCGCTTCGATAAGTTGTTCTTCAGCATCGCCGTGTGTCGAAAGAAAATTCTTGATTTGATTGGCATTTTCGTCATGAAGCAATGAGCAAGTGGCGTACAACAGCATACCGCCGGGCGCCAGCGTCGGCCACAGTTGCTGCAACAAAGCTTGTTGTAGCTTGACTGCTTCCTGCACTTGCTCTGCTGGCCGTAAATGACGAATCTCCGGGTGCCGGCGGATCACACCGGTAGCGCTGCAAGGCGCATCCAGCAGAATACGATCGAAGGCCTTGCCATCCCACCAACTGCTGGTGTCAGTGGCGTCTGCTGTCAGTAACTCGCAGTGCACGTGCAGGCGGTCCAGATTTTCCTGCACTCGGTGCAGGCGGTTGGCATAGCGCTCCAGCGCAAGCAACTGCAGGCCGGGAATCTGCTCCAGCAGATGACAGGTCTTGCCACCCGGTGCCGCGCAGGCATCCAGCACCCGCATACCAGGCTGCACATCCAACAATACTGCGGCCAACTGGGCTGCGGCGTCCTGCACGGAAAAATGGCCCTCGCTGAATCCGGGTAGCTCGTTCACGGCCGCGGCCGGTGCTACCAATAAAGCTTCAGCAGCAAACTCATTACGCTGGGTGGTAAACCCGGCTTCGCCGAGCTTGGCTTTTACGGCTTCCAGCGTGGCTTGTTGGAGGTTGACCCGAATCCACAAAGGGGGGGACTGATTATTCGCCTCAAGCACGTCTTGCCAGCATTTCGGCCAATCGCTTTTAATTGCAGCCTGCAGCCAGGTTGGATGCGCCCAGTGTTCCGGAACTTTAGCCAGCTTTTCCAGCCATTGAACCTGTTCCCGTTGAAAGCGGCGGAGCACAGCATTAACCATGTTCACGGCCCAGGTTTTACCCAGGCTGCGGGCACACTCGGTGGTTTCATTGATGGCGGCGTGATCGGGGGTACGATCCTGCCACAACTGGAACATGCCTAACCAAAGCAGCCGACTGATATCACGCTCTTTGGGTTTGATGGGTTTGCTCAGCAATTGCGCTTCCAGCCAGGCCAGGGCGACTTGCCAGCGCAGGACCCCGTAAGCCAGATGCCGCGCCTGTGCCAGATTGCGAGCATCGGCTTCACCTTTCAACGCCGTGCAGTCAGACAGATTTTTGCCTTCATCCAGCACTTCGCCCAAGGCTTTAATTGCCATCCATCGTGGATTCAGCGCAGCGTTTTTGCCTTTGGTATTTTTCATTGGATCAAGATAGTGGGTTATAGGTGAGTCGGGCTGGGAAACTGCGGCCTTGCAGGTATTCCCGTGCTGATTGAGCGTTGCCGCCAGGACGCTGAATTTGTGTGATGCGCAACTGGCCGGAACCACAGGCCACTAAGATGCCACTGTCATCGGCGCTGATTACTGCTCCGGCAACGTTAGCGCCAGGCTTGGCCCGGGTTTCGGCGCTGGCCAGCCAGATTCGGGTCCGTTCACCCGCGACATCGCACCAGCAAACCGGCCAGGGATTAAACGCCCGAATACGTTGTTCCAACGGTATGGCCGAATCCTGCCAGTTGATTTGCGCCTCGGCTTTGTTCAGTTTGTGCGCGTAAGTGATACCCTCGGTGGATTGTGGGGTGGCGGCCAGCGATTGAGCGGACTGCAATTTCTGCAGACACTGCAGCAGGGATTCGGCCCCCAGCTCAGCCAATTTATCGTGCAAGGAGTCACTGGTTTCATCGCTTGCCAAAAGAATGCTCTCCCTGGCCAATACCGCACCCGTATCCAGCCCGGCATCCATCAGCATGATGCACACGCCGCTTTCCCGGTCACCCGCTTCGATGGCGCGCTGTATCGGTGCAGCGCCACGCCAGCGTGGCAACAAGGAGGCGTGAATGTTCCAGCAACCGAATCGGGGAATGTCCAGCACTGCCTGGGGCAATATCAACCCATAGGCCACCACGATCAGCAGGTCAGGCTGGGTCTCGCTGAGCCACTGCTGGAATTCGGCGGTTTTCAGGCTGTCGGGCTGATAAATGGCTATTCCGAATACCTCAGCAGCCTGTTTGACCGGACTCGCTTGCAGTTTGAGACCGCGGCCAGCCCGGCGATCGGGTTGTGTGAGCGCTGCCACAGGTAAAAAGCCGGCGCTAACCAGCGCCAGCAAGGGCGGGACAGCAAATTCGGGGGTTCCGGCAAAAACGATCCGCAGTTGCGCCCGATCACTCAAGACAGGCACTCAAGACTGGCGTACAAAACAGGCACTCAAAACAGGCACTTGAACGAGTGGTCACAGCACGGCCACAGGCTTTTTATCGGACTGTTTTTTCTGTTTTTCCAGTTTTTTACGCACCATCTGGCGTTTCAATGGCGATAAATAATCCACCAACAGTTTGCCTTGCAAGTGGTCCATTTCATGCTGCAAACAGATGGAATGCAGGCCGCTGAGGTCCTCCTCAAACACCTGGCCTTTGGCATCAAAAGCCCGAATCCGAATGTTTTCAGCGCGTTGAACCTCGGCATAAACGCCTGGCACAGACAAACAGCCTTCTTCACAGTTCTGTTCACCGGCGGAGCTCATAACTTTTGGATTTACATAGACTTTTATCTGGTCGCGGCGGTCGCTGACATCCAGTACCAGTAGTTGCTGATGGACATTGACCTGGGTGGCGGCCAGGCCTATGCCATTCTCCGCATACATGGTTTCGGTCATGTCCTGCACCAGTTGCTGCAAAGCCGGGGTGAAATCGGTAACGGCTTTTGCGACGGTGCGCAAACGCGGGTCGGGAAATTCCAGAATTTCTAATGTGGCCATATATTTACGCGTGCATGAAACAATTTAGATGAACTTTTTGACAGGTTTCATTATGATACCTAGTGACGAACCCAGTTCGCCACTTAAATACTGACCGCATCTTAGGAACGCGTGTTATTACCGTTTAGATCACCACCGCTGATTTGAACAGTGATTGCAGGCCAAAAAGGCTGGATGCCTACAAGAGAGGAAGGAACGTGATCAGGAAAATCATGCTATGCATGTTTGCGGCTTTGCTAACCGGTGTTGTACTGGCACAGGATGTGTCTGTTCGTTCCGACCACCCCGATCGTTATGTCGTTGTCAAAGGCGACACGCTATGGGATATCTCGGGAAGATTTCTCGATAAGCCCTGGCAGTGGCCAGCGATTTGGCACGCGAATCCGCAAATAGAAAATCCACATTTGATCTACCCGGGCGACGAACTGTCGCTGGTGTATGTCGATGGGGTTCCGCAGTTGCGCCTCAACCGCGCTGGCAACGAGAAGCTGTCACCGGCCATTCGCGTGGTGGACCGGGACTCTCCGATCAATGCCATTGCTTTGGAACAGATCGAGCCCTTCCTGCGGGACGTGCGAGTACTGTCTCCCAGCGAATTCGAAAACCTGCCCTACATCGTGGCCAATATTGAGGATCGCATCACTGCGACCTACTCAGACCAGACCTATGCCCGCAACCTGAATGCGCGGGTTGGCGATGAGTTCGTGGTCGCCCGGTTATACAGCATTTATGACCGGACCAAAGATGGCGAAATCAGGCGGGTATTACCCAAGGAGAATTGGAAACAGGTTCCCAACACCAGGGACCGCAACACTACGATGTGGAATGAAACCCCGCCGTGGAGCAAGCGCCCGAAGGACCCGGTGGGTTATGAAATGGTCGAAGTCAGCCAGGTTCGAGTGCGCCAGAACGGGGATATTTCCGTCCTGGATGTATTGCGGGATCGTACAGAGATTCGGCAAGGAGACTTTATACTGCCCTTGGACAGTATTGGATATGACGCTGTATTCCAGCCACATGCCATGAATACCGTGCCTGAAGGTTTGCGTATTCTGTCCACCAAGGACGCCATCTACGGTGTTGGCCATTACCAGATCGTAGCCGTGAATGGTGGCTCCAATCAGGGGCTGGAATCCGGGCATGTGTTTTCGGTATTCCGCCCGGGTAAAGTGGTGGATGACCGCACCGGCTATCGCTATGGCAGCTTCAAGGAAGAAGCTGAAGTGGAGTTACCGGATCAATACCACGCTTTGATCATGGTATTCCGGACTTTTGGGGATATCAGTTATGCCATGGTTTTGGGCGGTGATAATTTGGTTCGTTCATTTGACGAGCTGCGCCATCCCGACGAGCGTTCCTGATAAGGGGAATACTTTCTTCAACACACACGGGTCAAGGGGGTTGCTGCCACGAAGCAGCGAAACTGGTTAATTGCCGTTCGCGCTCCCCATCTTGGAGGGCAAAAGCTGGTCGGGTTGGTCCGGTCACTCGGCTCCATTGACCGCTTGATCAGTGCTCCCGCCGCACAACTGCGGCGGTCGGGCTTGGCCGAAGACACTATTCATGCTCTGCATCATCCGGATACGCACCAGTTGGAGCAGGATCTGCAGTGGCTGCAACAAGACCGTCATGAACTGATTCCGTTTGATGATGAACGCTACCCCGCTTTGCTCACTGAAATCACCAGCGCCCCTGCTGCATTGTTCGCAGCGGGTGATGTGGATGTTTTGTGGCAGCCGCAGTTGGCGGTCATAGGCAGTCGTAATCCCACCGCAGGCGGCATAGCGAATGCGCGCGATTTTGCTGGTACCCTGGCCAGGCAAGGTTTCACCATCACCAGCGGTCTGGCCATTGGCATAGATGGTACAGCCCACCGCGCGGCGCTGGATGCCGGGGCAAAGACCGTGGCAGTGCTGGGCAGCGGCCTGGATCAAATCTACCCGGCGCGAAACCGTTCCCTGGCACTGGACATCATTAAGCAAGGCGTACTGGTTTCGGAGTTTCCGCCCGGGACCACGGCCAGACGCGAGCACTTTCCTTCCCGCAATCGCATCATCTCTGGCCTCAGCCTAGGCGTGCTGGTTATCGAAGCGGCACTCAACAGCGGCTCGCTGATTACTGCCCGCCTCGCTGCCGAACAGGGTAGGGAGGTTTTCGCGCTGCCGGGTTCGATCCACAATCCGCTGGCCAAGGGCTGTCATCGCCTGATACGTGATGGTGCGCGGCTGGTAGAAACTGATGCTGAAATACTGCAGGAATTAGCACCGCTGGCCGGTCGGTTGGCGCGTTCTCTGGAGCAGCAAATACAGCCAAAAAGCATTGAAAAACTTGTGAAATCCGATCAGCAGCCCAATCTCGGGGACGATCCTGATTATGCCCGGCTGTGGAACTGCCTGGGTCATGATCCCTTGCCAGTGGACACATTGATTGCATCCAGTGGATTGACGGCGAAGGCTGTGTCGGCCATGCTGCTGATGCTGGAGCTGAGAGGACGAGTTGAAGCACATCCCGGTGGAGCATTCAGCCGAAAAACAAGAGGTCTGTGAATGAAAGAGAATGTACTCGACGTGCTGATGTACCTGTTCGAGAATTATTTTTACGATGAGCCCGACGACGAGCCGGACCGGGAAAGTATGGAAGAGAACCTGCACCTGGCGGGCTTTTCCAATGGTGAAATCGACAAAGCCTTTGAATGGCTGGATGGACTGGCGGAGCAAAGATACCAGCCTGAGTTCCTGGTGCGCACCGACCAGCCAGTCCGTGTATTTATCGAAGCCGAGATGGACAAGCTGGACGTCGATTGTCGCGATTTTATTTATTACCTGTCCAATGTCGGCATATTGGATGCGCAGCGACGCGAACTGGTTATCGACCGCCTGATGGCACTGGAAAGCGATGAAATCACGCTGGAAGACGTCAAGTGGGTGGTGTTGATGGTGCTGTTCAATCAGCCCGGCCAGGAAGCCAATTACGCCTGGATGGAAGATTTGATGTTTGACACGCAGCAAGAATATCGCCATTAATAAATAAGGCATTCCGGCTCCTCAGCCGTATTCCACCGTTGAATACCAGCCGCTGCATAGCCACTTTCAAGTGCGGCGCGGTGCTGATTAGCCCGAGCTGACCCATAAAGAACTCTGGACACAATTAAAGATAGAACTAGGGAGAAAGTCATTAAGCTGTTGATTGTAGAATCGCCGGCCAAGGCGGCCACTATCAAACGTTATCTCGGAGAAGACTTCGAGGTATTGGCCAGCTATGGCCATGTGCGCGATTTGCCCTCCAAGGATGGGGCGGTGGATCCGGATAACGACTTCGCCATGATTTACGAATTGAATGAGGGTAGTGAGAAGCACGTCAACAACATTATCCGCGAAGCCAAGAAAGCCGAGATGGTTTATCTCGCAACTGACCTGGACAGGGAGGGCGAAGCCATTTCCTGGCATTTGTACGAAATCCTGAAAGAGATCGGGTTGACTGAGAAGATTCCGTTTAAACGCGTCGAGTTCTCAGAGATCACCCAGAAAGCCATCCGTGAGGCCGTGGCTAACCCGCGTGAGCTATCCATGCCGCTGATCAATGCACAACAGGCCAGACGGGCGCTGGATCACCTGGTGGGTTTCAATCTTTCTCCGTTATTGTGGAAAAAAATCCAGCCTGGTTTGTCGGCAGGCCGCGTGCAAAGCCCGGCATTGCGTTTGATCGTTGAGCGTGAACGCGAGATCGACGCCTTTATCAGCCAGGAATACTGGACGGTTGAGGCGGATATGAATCATGACCAGCGTGACTTCGTGTCCCGTCTGGTGCGTTTGCAGGACGAAAAACTGCAACAGTTCGATATCAATAACACCGAGCAGGCCAACGGTGTTCGTGAACGACTGTTGGCGGCGGCTGGTGGCAAGCTGCGCGCCGACCGCGTGGTGCGCAAACAGCGCCAGCGTAGGCCGGCGCCGCCCTTCATCACCTCGACCCTGCAG
The DNA here is from genome assembly GCA_034440115.1 of Lysobacterales bacterium. GTDB lineage: Bacteria > Pseudomonadota > Gammaproteobacteria > Xanthomonadales > SZUA-36 > JAWXBM01. Next base: position 68,291 of record JAWXBM010000115.1, read on the forward strand.
CAGGATGCAGCCCGCAAGCTGCGTTTCTCGGCTCAGCGCACCATGCGCACGGCGCAGGCATTGTATGAAGGCGTGAGTATCAAGGGCATCAGCCAGGGCCTGATTTCCTATATGCGTACCGATTCGGTGCACTTGTCGGATGATGCGCTGCATGACCTGCGCGGGCAGATCAAGGCCATTTACGGCAATGATTATCTGCCTGAAAAGCCGCTGACTTACAAAACCAAATCCAAGAATGCGCAGGAAGCGCATGAGGCCATACGCCCAACTTCAGCCGAGCTGCGGCCGGCTGATGTCAAATCCTTGCTGTCCGATGATCAGTTCCGACTGTATGAACTGATCTGGAAGCGCAGCATGGCCTGCCAGATGAACAATGCTCTGATCGACACCGTGCAGGTGGAATTCGATTGTGCCGGCGATGCGACTTTCCGCGCCAATGGCTCAGTCGTGGCGTTTCCAGGCTTTTTGGCGGTTTATGAAGAATCCACCACGGATGATGAGCAGGCACCTGAATCCAGCCTGCCGGATATCAATGAGGGTGACGTGATCACGGTCAAGGACATTCGAGCCGAGCAGCATTTCACCGAGCCACCGCCACGTTTCTCCGAAGCAACCCTGGTTAAAGCTTTGGAGGAATATGGCATCGGTCGGCCTTCTACCTATGCCAGCATCATCCAAACCCTGGTGCGGCGTAAGTACGTGGAGCTGGAACAAAGACGATTCACTCCTACCGACACGGGCATTGTGGTTGCACGCTTTCTGGAGCAACATTTTGAACCCTATGTGGATTACGAATTTACCGCCCGCATGGAAGATCGACTGGATGCGATTTCCCGCGGTGAAGAAGACTGGATTCCACCGCTGCATGAGTTCTGGAAGCCCTTTATCGCTCGGGTGAGGGACAAAGAAGAAAGCGTCAGCCGCCTGGATGCCAAGCTGAATCGGGTGCTGGGAATTGATCCCAAGTCCGGCCGCGAAATTTCGGTGCGGCTGGGACGTTTCGGGCCACATGCTCAAATCGGCACGGTGGAAGAAGAAGAGAAACCTGTATTCGCTGGTTTGCGACCGGGTCAACGGCTGGAATCCATCAACCTCGAAGAAGCGCTGGAGTTATTCAAGCTGCCACGCGACCTGGGTGATACGGCTGAAGGTGAGAAGGTTGCTGCCAGCATAGGCCGTTTTGGGCCCTATATCCGTTACGGCAGCAATTTCGTTTCGCTGAAAGAAATCGACCCGCACGACGTCACACTGGAACAGGCACTGGAGCTGATCGCTGCCAAAAAGCAAGCAGATCTGGAGCGCATCCTGCACACCTGGGAAGGCTCGAATGTGCAGATCATCAAAGGCCGCTGGGGGCCGTTCATCACCGATGGCAAGAAGAACGCCCGTATTCCCAAGGAACGCGAAGCAGACACGCTGAGCCTGGCAGAATGCGAAGAACTATTGGCTGCAGCACCGGACAAAAAGCCTCGCCGCGGTGCCAAGAAAGCTGCCGCCAAGAAAGCAACTGCCAAGAAAGCAACTGCCAAGAAAGCAACTGCCAAGAAAGCACCGGCTACGAAGGCTGCGCAGAAAAAAGCTAAAAAGAAGAAGGCTGGGAAAAAGGCCAGGAAAAAAACAACCAAGAAAGCAGCCAGTAAAAAAGCTGCTGTCAAGCAGCCAGCCTGATCAGAGCTGGCGAAGTGATCGCTGAGCCCACCGCAACCGTCGATATCAGCGCGGTAAAGTCCTATCTGCTGGGACTGCAGGATCAGATTTGTGCCAGCTTGCAGAAAGAAGACGGCGCGGCAGTATTCAAGCTCGACAACTGGGACCGGGGAGATGAGGCGGCTGGAAGCCTGGCACTCAGCGGAGGCGGTGAGAGTCGTGTGCTGCGTGAAAGCGCAGTATTTGAGCAGGCCGGAGTTAATTTTTCGCATGTGTGCGGTGAGCAATTGCCACCTTCGGCCTCGGCCCACCGGCCCGAACTGGCCGGACGCAGATTTGAAGCGCTGGGTGTTTCATTGGTAATTCACCCGCGCAATCCGCACGTACCTACCGCCCATGCCAACCTACGCCTTTTCCTGGCCGAGAAAGAAGGCGAACAGCCGGTATGGTGGTTTGGCGGTGGCTATGACCTCACGCCCTATTACCCGGTGCTGGAAGACGTGGTGGCCTGGCATCGGACGGCACAGCAAGCCTGTGAGTCTTTTGGTGACGATGTGTATCCGCGTTTCAAAGAATGGTGTGACCGCTATTTCTATCTCAAGCATCGCCATGAAACCCGCGGCGTGGGCGGTTTGTTTTTTGATGATCTGAATGAGTGGGGTTACACACGCAGCTTCGATTTTCTCAAAGCCGTGGGTGATTCATTCGGAGACGCCTATTTGCCGATTGTCCAGGCCCGCAAAAACACACCTTTCAATGAACAGCAGAGGCAATTCCAGTTATACCGCCGTGGTCGCTACGTCGAGTTCAACCTGGTCTATGACCGCGGCACCCTGTTTGGCTTGCAATCCGGCGGTCGCACCGAGTCCATTCTGATGTCGCTGCCGCCGCTGGTGCGGTGGGAGTATGACTGGCAGCCGCAGCCTGGTAGTGCCGAAGAGTTACTCTATAAAAATTATCTTCGACCAAGGGATTGGTTGGGGCTGTTAGCCTCGAATACGCAATGAGGCGAAAATCCGTGGTCGGGCTGGTCACGCTCAAGCCTCGTCACCTTCGGGGTAGCGCTTACAGGTTTTGCTTGTTGCTGCTGGCTGGTAACTTCTGGCTTTCAGCTGGGTTTCTCGATGAGGTCAGTGCGAGTGAGGCAATAGAGCACGAACCGGATGCCGTATTGCAGCCCATCGCCGTTACCGCTCTGCGGGTAGCGAATCTGCAACCTGCCAGCAGTTATGCGACTGTGGCTACTGCCTTACGTTACGACCCGCAGCTGGATTTGCAATCTCGCGGCTTGGCTGAAGGCCAGTCGGATATCACCGTGCGCGGCGGGGTGTTTGAAAACACCGGTTTCCGTATCGGAGCGGTCAGTATTTTCGATCCGCAAACAGGTCATTATTCGGTTGATCTGCCCATAGCCCCGGAAATGTTGTCCGCGGCTGAAATTCTCACCGATGCAGATAACAGTCTCGCTGCATTCAATGCCTCTGTGGCCACGGTGCACTACCAACTGGCACCCATGCTGCCCGGCGGACGGGCGCAGGTTGTCAGAAGCCGTTTACAGGCAGGCTTCGGCAATGACAGCTTGCGGCATGCCGGCCTGCAAGCCGCATTCAGGCCAGGAGGAGAAGCATCTTCGTCGTCATTTGGCTTTGCTGCTGCTGGTTCAACAGGAGATGGCACCATTGCCTTTGGTGACCATGATTTCAAGCGTTTTACGGCGCAGTTTGAACAGCTGCATGGGGATGACGCTGCGACCAGGCTGGTGCTGGGTTACCAGGACAAGTTTTTTGGTTGGCCGGGCGCCTACACTGGCTTTGCCTCGTTGCCGGAAACCGACCATACCAAACTGGGTTTGTTGCTGGTTGACCACCGCCGCGAGTTGCAGCAGGGTTGGTGGCAAGTGACCGGCGCCTATCGTTGGTTGCAGGACGATTATGATTTTGACCGGCGTACACCCGACCTGGGCGGGCCGGGTTCCTTCGAACACAAAACCCGCAACCTGGTCATTGGCTTGGCAGTTGAGCTCAACCGTGGTGCAGTGGATTGGCTGTTCAGCAGTCAATTTTCGGCCGATCATCTGGTTGACTCCACAGACCTCACAGGCGGAGATTTCACCTCACGCAATTACCTGAACCTGGCTGTGGTTCCACAGCGGCGCTGGGAGTTAGCCAGTGGCTCAGCGCTGGTTTTACGTGGTGGATGGCGAGCTGATTTTTCCAATCAGGATGAAGATGCCTGGTCTCCCGTTGCAGGAATACGCTGGGAGAGAATTACAGCGGATCATTATGCTTGGTTGGGCCTGGAGTACACCGAACAAACCCAGTTACCGGGCTATACTGCCTTGAAATCGCCACCACGGGGTTTGTTTGGTGGCAATCCGGATCTGGGGCGAGAATACGCCGATACGCTGACACTCAGCGGAGGTTATGAGACTACCCAGGGCTGGATCAAGGCGGCTTTATTCCAACGCCGCGACGACGACCTGATAGATTGGACTTACAGCCAGAGTGCACCTTCCTTGCGCCAGGCCAATCCGGTGGATATTGACGTTGCTGGTCTGGAGTTAGCTGCTGGATGGCAAACCCAGAAACTGGATTTGGTTGCTGCCTATACTGCGCTGGACAAAGATGAGGACTATGGTACGGCTGCAGTTGATGCCAGTTATTACGCACTCAACTTTGCCCGCCAGCGTTACACGCTGGCCTTGATCTACCGTCCCGTGCAGAGCCTGCAAATACGCCTGGATAACGAGTATCGAATTCAGCAGGAAAACACCTTGCGCTCAGGCTCCAACGAGGCTTACGTGGGGGCTTTTTCAATCAGTTGGCAAGCCCCAGTGTCGCCTGACCTTTGGCTGTCGCTGATAATCGACAACCTGGCCGATGATGACTTCCAGGAATTCCCCGGCACACCGGCGGTAGGTCGCCAGTTCAGCCTGAACGCAGCTCTGGACTGGTAGATTACAGATATTGTTGAGGTATCGGGTTGGCCTCGCTGGCGTTGTCCCAGAAACAATTCACTACCCACCAACGCCCTTCTTTGTGTAACAGCTGGAAGCTGTTGATCCCTGTCATATAAGCTGGCCCATTGGCCTGGCGACGGCATTCATAGGTGCTGAATACCTGAGCTATTTGGCCAAATCGATCCACTTTTCGAGCGATTTCAATTTCGAAAAATCTTCGCGCAGGAATAAATCCCGCGCACCTTCCATCCATTGCTCGATGTTCATGATGCGCAGGCCATGGTCGCCATTGGCGCGCAAGCCGGTGGGTATCAGGCGGGCACCTTCCAGGTAAAAACTGCGAATGCGGTTCCAGTCGCGCTCACCGCGTGGCCCGGAAATGGCATCGTAGACGGCAAGCACCAGGCTTTCCGGGCTGGCTACATCTTCTGGCAGGGCTGGGTAGTTTGCAGTCGGTGTATTCATGAAGCCATCCTCCTGATTAATGTGGGATACAGGTTGGTAATTATTTCTGCCATTTCTTCACCCCAAAAGGCATAAGCCTGCTCGGAAGGATGAAAGCCATCGGCGCAGAAATCTTGCTCTGCAGGGTTTATTAATGTCGGTATATGCAGCATGCCGGCTTGAGCTTCAATCAGACGTGCAGCGAGGTGATCAAAATAGCGGGCCCGCAGTCCGAGGCAAAAACGCAACGCTTGTGGCGGCAGCGGAAATTGATCCATTGGTGGTAAACCCGCAAACACAATCACCGCTGCAGGCCAGCGCGCACCCAGTTTCTTGCACAAAGTGCTGATATTCGCTTGCCAGGTTTTACTGCTGCATAGCCCGGTGACGTCATTGACCCCAATCGATATCAACACCAGGTGCGGTGGCGTCTGGTTCTGCAGTTCATCCAGCATGTTCAGAAGATCGGTGCTGTTGGCACCATTGCGACCCAGTGATTTCCAACTAACGGCTGGTCCTTTGATTTGCGCCAGCGCACGGGCCAGTTGTGCGGGCAAGCTTTGAGCCTGAGAACTGGCACCGATGCCGGCGATAATGGAGTCGCCCAATGCCAGCAGCCTGAAAGGTTTACGGAAACGGTTTTGGGTGGTCAGGCCCAATACTCCATGAGTGTTGCCGGGCGGGGGTGGCAGACGCATGGCGGTTTTGCGCAAGGCCAGGCCCTGCAAAGCGGCAATCGGCAACAACAACCAGAAAGCGATACGGCGGAATAACATGGTTAGAGACAAGCCGTTTCGATCAGAATCAATGTGCTGTGTCCCAGTCTTTGCCGTAGCCGGAATCCACCACCAGCGGCACAGCGAGGTCAGCGGCTGCGGTCATTCGAATCACCACTGCATCGCGCACGGCTTCCAGTTCGTTTTCAGCCACCTCCAATACCAGTTCGTCATGTACCTGCATGACCAGACAGGCATTGGGTTTGCTGTCCTGTAGCCAGGCATCTACAGTGATCATCGCGCGTTTGATGATATCGGCCGCGGTGCCCTGCATGGGCGCATTGATGGCGGCCCGTTCTGCGCCCTGGCGGCGCTGCATATTGGATGCGGTGATATCGGGCAGATACAAACGGCGACCAAACAGGGTTTCAACATAACCATCATTGCGCGCCTTCTCGCGGGTTTCTTCCATGTACTGCAGCACATTGGGATAACGCAGGAAATAAGTGTCCATGTAGATCTGAGCTTCTTGCCGGCCTATGCTCAGTTGCTTGGCCAGGCCAAAAGCAGACATGCCATACATCAGCCCGAAATTAATCGCTTTGGCAGCGCGGCGCTGGTCGCCATCGACTTTGTCGTAATCCACTCCAAACACTTCAGCCGCGGTGGACTGGTGTACATCCACTCCGGAGCGGAAGGCGGTTAACAGTCCTTCGTCGCCGGATAAATGCGCCATGATACGCAACTCGATCTGCGAATAATCGCAAGCCAGAATCATTTGCCCGGGCGGCGCAATAAAGGCTTGCCGAATGCGGCGCCCCAAAGGTGTGCGAATGGGGATGTTCTGCAGATTGGGGTCGGAGGATGACAGCCGCCCGGTCGCCGCTACCGCCTGATGGTAGGAGGTGTGTACCCGGCCGGTTTTCGGATTGATCTGCTGCGGCAGCTTGTCGGTGTAGGTGGAGCGCAACTTGGACAGCGAGCGATGCTCAAGGATCAGGCTCGGCAGAGCGTACTCGTCAGCCAGTTCCTGCAATACATCTTCAGCGGTGGAAGGCTGGCCTTTGGGTGTTTTTCGAATCACCGGCAGGCCAAGATTCTCAAACAGGATTTTCTGTAGTTGTGCTGGTGAAGCCAGGTTGAACGGCCCACCGGCTTCTTTGTGCGCTTCTATCTCCAGACTGTTGATCAGTTTGGCCATCTCTTTGCTTTGCTGTTTAAGCAAGTCGCCGTCGATCAAAACACCGCGTTGTTCCATGCGCGCCAACACCGGGATCAGGGGCACTTCGATATCCTGCAGTACTGCAGCTAATGCAGGTTCCTGCTCCAGCCGTGGCCACAGGTGCTGGTGCAGTTGCAGGGTGATATCGGCATCTTCAGCGGCGTAGTGGCTGGCTTGCTCCAGCGGCACCTGGCTGAAAGAAATCTGCTTGGCGCCTTTGCCGGCGATATCTTCGTAATGCACGGTCTGGCGCGACAGATATTTCAGCGCCAACGAATCCATATCGTGGCGGCTGGCGGTGCTGTTGAATACGTAGGACTCCAGCATGGTGTCAAAGGCCACACCCTGTACCTGTATGTCGTAGTTGGACAGAACATTCATGTCGTACTTGATGTGCTGCCCTACCTTCTTGTGTTTGGCACTTTCCAATACCGGTTTGAGTTTCTCCAGCACCCATGTCAACTCCAGTTGTTGTGGTGTTCCCGGATAATCATGGCCCACCGGTACATACCAGGCCTGGTTTTCCTTCACAGCAAAACTGCAACCGACCAGCCGCGCCTGCATGGAGTCCAGACTGGTGGTTTCGGTATCCACCGCGAACAGGCTGGCGGCTTTAACCTGCTCCAGCATGGCGTCAAATTGCGCCTTGTCGAGCACCGTGTGGTACTCCTGCTCAACTGCTGCAGCCTGATCCTTTTCAGCCGTGCCCAGTTCTTTCAGCCAACTGCTGAATTCGTATTTCTCCAGCACCTTTTGCAAACCTGTCCGGTCAACTCCGCCACGCAACAGCTCGGTAGGTGAGATGCCCAGATCCAGTTGGCGATCGATGGTCACCAGTTCGCGCGACAGCGGCAGAGTGGGCAGGGCGGCGCGTAAATATTCACCAATTTTTCCACCGATCTCGTCGGCATGCTCAACCACGCCATCCAGAGATTGGTATTGCTCCAGCCATTTCACTGCGGTTTTCGGGCCGCATTTCTCCACGCCAGGAATGTTGTCGGACTTATCGCCGGTCAGCGACAGGAAGTCGATGATCTGGTCTGGCCTGACACCAAACTTTTCCTTCACACTCGCCTGGTCCAGATGTTCATCCGTCATGGTGTTGACCAGGCTCGTGTGTTCTGTCACCAGTTGTGACAGGTCTTTGTCGCCAGTGGATATAACGCAGTCCATGCCTTGCTCTTCTGCCAGGCGGCTGAGCGTGCCGATCACATCGTCCGCTTCCACACCATCAACCTGCAACAGAGGCAGGCCCATGAGTTTCACGAACTCCAGTATCGCTTCCACCTGAGCAGACAGCTCGCGCGGCATCGTAGGCCGGTTGGCTTTGTACTCGGGATAGCGTTCGTGGCGAAAGGTGGGACCCTTGGCATCGAACACGATGGCGATGTGTTCGGGATCGCTTTCCTGCAGCAAGCGACGCAGCATGTTGGCCACGCCCAATATGGCGCCGGTAGCCTCGCCATGGCTGTTGGTGAGGTTGGGCAAGGCATGAAAGGCGCGGTAGATGTAGGAAGAACCATCCACCAGGTAGATGGTTGGCTTGGTGGAGGATGTTGGATTCATATCAATTCGTGCTGCCAATTTCTGCTGCCAATTTTTGATGACGAGGACGCCGTTGGGGTCTGTTATGATTCAGGCTGTGATTTGAACTATGGTTCGGGCTATGGTTCAGTCAATGATTCCGGCATCCAGTCTAACAAAGTGCGTTGACCCGGCAGGAGATAATTGTGAACCTTCAAAGACTCGCGTCCGTAAAACGCCCAAGTAAGTACACTGCTAAAAACGCAGTAGTGTTGGCCCTGTTGTGTCTTACGCTGCCGCTTGGCATTCAGGCCCAGAGTCAGCCGGCCGACAATGAGCTTGAAATTCCGCCCGCAATTCCCGCAGAGGGCGCGGCTGAACAGCCTTTGCCGCCCAAGGTACAGGATGAGGATGAGCAGCTTGAACCTACCGTCACCATTCGCGATGAAGAGGGCAGACGCATCGAGGAGTACAGTCGCGCGGGTCAGGTTTACATGGTGAAGGTAATCCCCGACAAGGGTGTGCCTTATTACTACATCGACACCGATGGCGATGGTCGATTGGAGACCGCGCCCACCAAGGGTCTGGAGCCGGTTCGGCCGGTGTACTGGAAGGTCAAGGAGTGGGATTGAACGATCCTGCCGACAGCTCAGCCCAGAGTGCAACCCAGACTGCAGCAACCTTAGGGGCTGATCAGGGAATACCCGGGTTGGTTTCGCGAGCCATTACTTTTGTGGGCGCGGCTGTTTCGTGGTTGACCCTGGCGATGGTGCTGGTTACTTTTTTTGTGGTCGTTTGCCGTTACGCCTTTAACCTGGGCTGGATTTGGGTGCAGGACAGTATCGTTTACCTGCACGCCTGCGTGTTTATGCTGGCGGCGGCCTGGACCCTGCAACGCGATGAGCACGTGCGGGTGGATATTTTCTACCGTGACAAGTCACCCAGGCATAAAGCCCTGGTCAATTTGCTCGGCTCGGTAGTGTTCCTGCTGCCTTTTTGTATTTTCCTGATTTACGACTCGTGGAATTACGTGGCAACTTCGTGGAACATCCAGGAAGGTTCACGTGAAGCCAGCGGCCTGCCTTGGGTTTACCAGTTGAAAAGCCTGATCATCATCATGCCGGCTTTGCTGATAGTGCAGGCTGCGCTGCTGATATTGAGCAGTTGGAAAACCCTGCGTTCCTGAACCCTCTTTGGGCGAGGCAGGACCGAGGACTAAGCTACACTGCGAGGCGCTTACGCAAATCGGCCAGTACACTTGTTGTGGCGGGTGCATGCCCGGTCCACAACTCAAACGACAGCGCCGCCTGCTCGACCAACATGCCCAAGCCATCACTGAAGCTTAGTCCACGTTGCGTGCAAACGCTCTTCCAGGCCTTGGCGGCTGGCCCATAATTCAGGTCGTAGCAAAAACTGCTGGGGGCAAAACAGCCGTCTGCCAACTCAGGCGCAATGCCCTGGTGGCCCAATGTGGTGGCATTGATCAGCAGGTCGAAAGGTCCGTGTTTGTCGCAGTCTGTCAACGCACAAGCATCTGCCTTTCCGAAGGCAGAAAATCGTTCGGCCAAAGCTTCAGCCTTGGCGACATCACGATTGGCGATCACCAGGCTGGCGGGAGTTTGTTGCAGCAAGGGCATAATCACACCAGCCGCAGCGCCACCTGCTCCGATCACCAATAGGCGTTTGCCGGCCAAGCTGCTACCTTGGCCACTACCCAGGCCACTACCTTGCTCGGCCGGTATCAGACGCTGTAAATCACGCAGCAGTCCGCCGCCGTCAGTGGTGGTTCCGAACCAATTTCTCGGCTTGCGAAACACCAACGTATTAACTGCCTGCGCCAGTTCGGCTTCCGGGCTGAGTTGCTGGGCTGCTTCAAATGCCGCTCTTTTCAAAGGTGCCGTGATATTGCAGCCCAAAGCTCCGCTATCAGCCAGGCTTTTTACCTTGGCGGGAAAATCTTCCACAGAGGATTCAATCGCCCGGTAGTCGATCTCCAGCCCGAATTGAGCCGCAAATCGCCAGTGTATGGTCGGTGACAGCGATTGCGCAATCGGCTGGCCGAATACCGCCAGTTTGATCAAGCGGTTTCCTGCAACCACTCGGCGGCCTGGATCGCGTAGTAAGTCAGAATCGCATCGGCGCCTGCGCGGCGGATACCGGTCAATGCTTCCAGTACTACCGGGCGCTCTTCCAGCCAGCCGTTAAGTGCTGCTGCCTTCAGCATGGCGTACTCACCCGAGACCTGGTAGGCCAAAGTCGGTACGCCAAAGCGTTCTTTCACCCGCCGAACGATGTCCAGATACGGCATGGCGGGTTTGATCATGACCATGTCGGCACCTTCTTCGATGTCGAGCGCAACTTCGCGCAAGGCCTCATCGCTGTTGCCCGGGTCCATCTGATAAGAATATTTATTGCCGCCAGCCAGGTTGGCAGCCGAGCCCACCGCTTCGCGGAAAGGGCCGTAAAATGCCGAGGCGTATTTGGCCGCATAAGCCAGAATGCGGGTGTTGGAAAACCCTTCGGTTTCCAGCGCCTGGCGTATGGCACCGATGCGGCCATCCATCATGTCTGACGGCGCCACTACGTCTGCACCCGCTTCGGCATGCGACAAGGCCTGCTTCACCAGCACATCGACCGTGGCATCGTTCATCACGTAGCCGGTATCGTCGATCAGGCCATCCTGGCCGTGGGTGGTGAATGGGTCCAGCGCCACGTCAGTGATCACGCCCAGGCCCGGAATACTTTCTTTGAGGGCAGCAACAGCGCGCTGCGCCAGCCCGTCGGGATTCCATGATTCGCGGCCATCCAATGATTTGGCCGCAGCACCGACGATGGGAAACAGTGCAATGGCTGGGATACCCAGTTCATTGCAATGCTGTGCTGCCTTGAGCAGGCGATCTATGCTCATGCGTTGCACACCGGGCATGGATGCAACCTCTTCCACCTTATCCGGGCCTTCGAGTACGAACACCGGCCAGATCAAGTCGGCCGCTGTCAATTGTGTTTCCCGCATCAACTTGCGGCTGAATTCATTGGCGCGCATGCGCCGCATGCGGGTGGCCGGAAAACTCATGATTCGATCCTCTCTATGTCGCCGGTGATTTTATCTTCTGCAGTGGCTGAGGGGTATTCATACAACTGGTTCAGTCGCCTGATCAGATCATCCTTGCCTTCACCGCTCAAAATGGAAAGCACCTGTGCGGTGGCACCTTGCGGTAATTCGCGGCGCAATTTCAGCAAAGTGGACTGGGCCGGGCCACGTTTGAGTTTGTCTGCCTTGGTCAGCACCAGGTGCACCGGCAGTTGTTTGGCGCTGCACCAGGCCACCATTTGCTGATCAAAGGGTCGCATGGGGTGGCGTATGTCCATCAACAACACCACGCCACGCAATGACAGCCGGGTTTCGAAATACACCTGCAATACTTCCTGCCAGTGGTCACGCAATTTGGCAGGTACTTTGGCATAACCATAGCCGGGCAGGTCAGCGATGCGACGCTGTTCATCGATATTGAAAATCACGATCTGCTGGGTTCGGCCTGGAGTTTTACTGGTGCGGGCCAGCGCTTTTTGATCAGTCAGCGCATTAATGGCACTGGATTTGCCCGCATTTGAGCGACCGGCAAAAGCGACTTCCCAGCCCTCATCAGCCGGTAATTGATGCAGATTGTGGGCGCTGATGACATATTCCGCCTGACGATAGGGATTAGGTATTGCCTTGGCAGATTTTCGGTATGGCGTTTTTTGTGCTTTCATTTTTTTCGAGAGGCTGGAACGTGACGGCTTAAACCGCGATAATAATCAGTCATAATAGCCTGAATCATGCAATAGCGGCCTGACGGGCTTGACCGATCGCAGGATCATGTTAAGTCCGACAGGCTCCTGAGCCTGATTTATCCATCGAATTGTCAGGAGAAATCCCATGAATGTTTGCATCCGGATTGTCACCGGTTTGCTTTTACTGACCAGCCTGCAGGCTCAGGCCGAAGCTCAAGCAGGGGGCCAGACAGGGGGTGATGCCGCTGTCGGCCAAGCCAAGTCGGCCATCTGTGCGGCCTGCCATGGCCCCGATGGCAACAGCATGGTGCCCCAGTGGCCTAAGCTGGCTGGGCAACACGCGGCTTATCTGGAGCGCCAGACTATCTTGATTAAGTCCGGCGCTCGGCCTGTGCCTGAGATGGCAGGTATAGTGGCTTCCATGAGCGAACAGGATTTCGCTGACCTAGCGGCTTATTACGCCACTCAGAAGAATAACGGTGGGCTGGCCGATGAAACGCTCAGCGCACAAGGTGAGCAATTGTGGCGCGCTGGTAACGCTGAAACTGGCGTACCCGCCTGTATGGCCTGCCATGGCCCGGGAGGCGGAGGCAACCCACTGTCTGGATATCCGGCGCTGGCTGGCCAGCATGGCGTTTATACCAGCAAAATGCTGGAACGCTTTCGCGCCGGCGAGAACTGGGGTGAAAAGGATGCCAGCAGCCGTGTCATGAACGGCGTAGCTGCAAGGCTCAGCGACGAAGAAATCGCTGCTGTGGCCAGTTTTATCCAGGGGCTATACCTTGCCGTCGAATGAACTGAAGCCCCGAATCGCGGTCTGTTGATGGCGATCGGAAAGAGCTGTTAATTGATTTTTTGAGAATTTTTGGAGTGCCAGATGAAAATCCGTTTCATGACCTCTGTTGTATCCGCAGTCACATTACTGCTGTTTGCTGGCTTTGCCCAGGCGGCTGAGTCCAAGTTTCAGGACGGTGTGCATTACACCAGCATAGAAAACGTTGCAGCAAGGCCAGCTGGAACGATCGAGGTGGTTGAAGCCTTCAGCTACATGTGCACCCACTGTGCAACCTTTGAGCCTTATATCGAGAGTTGGCTCAAGCGCCTGCCGGAATCAGTCAAGTTCGTACGTTACCCCGTCGTGTTTGGACGCGGCACCTGGGAATTGTATGCCCGTGCTTACAACACTGCTGATGTGATGGGTGTTGCCGATGAAGCCCATGCCGCTTTGATGGACAAGATATGGAAGCAGAAAGAAATCCTCAAGACCATGGAAGAGCTGGCTGAGTTCTATGCCGCTTACGGTGTGAAACCGGCCGAATTTGTCGCCACTTCCCAGTCTTTTGCGGTGGATGCGAAAATGCGTCGTGAACAGCGATTCCTGATGGATTCTGGGGTCAACAGCACGCCCAATATTGTGGTTAATGGCAAGTATCTGGTTGCCGGCAATGCGGCAGTGGCGAATTACGACCAACTACTGGCTGTGGTGGATTATCTGATTGCTGAGGAACTGGCTACCGCGGGCCAGGCCACTGCAACTGCAGCCGCGATTGAAACTGCAGTGGAAGCCAATGAGGTTGAATCGGCTGAAGTTGCTGAAGAATCCGCTGCAGCTGTTGTGGCCGAAGAGAATTGATTTGATCTGTAATTCGGCCGACCGGGCCTGAAATGTCAGTTGAGAGCCCGCACACCAGCGGGCCGCAAGAGCTACGGCTGCTCAGCTTCAACATCCAGGCGGGCACCGCTACCACCAGTTATCAAAGCTACGTAACCCACAGTTGGCGGCAGATACTGCCGCACAGTCAACGCACCGAGAATCTCGACAGCATCGCCAGCCTGATCAAATCTTATGACATGGTGGCATTGCAGGAAGTCGACTCCGGTAGCCTGCGTTCCGGCTTTATCAACCAGTCGCGTTACCTGGCGGGTCACTCCGGTATGCCTTACTGGGTGCATCAATCCAATCGCAAAGTGGGTAATGTGGCTTATGCCGGCAACGGCTTTCTCAGCCGCTTTGAGCCCGACGGTGTAGACGAATACCGCTTGCCCGGGCCTATTCCTGGTCGGGGTTCTTTGGTGCTGCGCTATGGCGTGGGTGAGGATAGCCTGACGGTCGCGGTTCTGCACCTGGCGCTGGGTAAACGCGCGCGCAAGCAACAATTGGAGTTCCTGGCTGACAAGCTGGACACCGCGGGTCGCTTGATTGTAATGGGTGATTTGAACGCACCGCTCAGCAATCCCGAAACCCAGGCGTTTTGTGAGCGGCTGGAACTGGCAACACCCACCCAAGAACTGCCGTCCTATCCGTCCTGGCAACCACAGCGCGCCATTGACCACATCATGTTGAGCCGCAAGCTGACATCGTTTGATGCGCGCGTGGTCAATGTGGGCTTTTCCGATCATTGCCCGGTTGAATTGCGGGTAGAGCTACCGGCTGATATTCGTTTGCGTGAGGCTTTGCACCCGCGAGTCAGCCTGTAAGCGGCCGTGGTTAAACCTACACTGGTTGCATTCGCACTTGCTGGCCACGGCGCATTTCCATAATCTGTACCCTTAGAGTTTTCTTTGATTGGCAGGATAAACCAGATCAGAACTCCAACAACCGCTCAATTGCTGTCACTAAGCCTGGTTTTATGGCTGGGCGTCTTTTCCCCTGGGATATTTGCTGGGATATTTGCTGAGAAATCTGCCCAGTCAGCAATAGAGCCTGCCAAGGCTGCGCTCCCACTCACCGTTGATCCGGCACAACGCAAAGCCTTCATGCAGGCCTGGCAGGCCGCAAAACGTGGCGACCGCGCGCAAGTGCAACAGCTTGCCAACGGTTTGCAAAGCTACGTGTTGTATCCCTATCTGCGTTACGACGATTTTTTATCGCGGCGCAGCACTGTCGATCCGGCTGAAATGGCGGGTTTTCTGGCCGCATATCAGGATTGGGCCTTTCAAAAGGGCTTGCGCCGTGCCTGGTTGAAGAGTCTGGGAGAGACCGGCCGGTGGGATGCTTTGTTGCAATATGTGGACCCGGTAACAGACAGTGACACAGAGATCCAATGCTATCTGGTCCAGGCACGCATTGAACGACAGCAGCTTGATGGGCTGATGGCTCAGGCCCAGGCGTTGTGGGCAGTGGGCAAATCCCAGCCGGAAGTTTGTGACCCGGTATTCACCTGGCTGAAAAAGAACCATGGCATTACTTCGGAGTTAGCCTGGTTGCGCATCAGCAGTGCCATGCAGGCACGCAACCCGCGACTCTCGCTGTATCTGTCGCGTTATTTGTCGGCTGATGACAAAGTCTGGGTAGAGCGTTGGCAGCAACAGGACAGTGCTGCCTACTTGCGTCTGGATCGCAGCCGCAGTTGGCCGAATGCAGCCAAAGGGCGCGAGATTGTCAGTCACGGCTTACGTCATCTGGCAGCCAAGGATGCTGATCGCGCCTGGCAGCTCTATCCTCAATTAGCCGATCATTTCGGCTGGGACGAAGCCAGCCAGGCAGCTATCCTGCGCGAAATCGCTTTTTGGTCAGCGGTTGCGGGCGGTAGTGATGCAACCATCAGGATGCGGGCAGTACCGCCAGCTTACCGGGATGACAAGTTACTGGAATGGTGGGCCCGCAGCGGTCTGGCCACCACCAACTGGGCCGAAGTGGTGCTGGCGGTTGATGAGATGAGCCCGGAACAGAAAGCTTCCGAACGCTGGCAATACTGGGATGCCCGTGCCCGCATCCAGTTAGGCGATGAGGTTTACGCTCAGGGTATGTTGGAGCAATTGGCCGGACAGGCCAACTACCATGGTTTTCTGGCGGCTGATCTGTTGGGCTTCCCCTACGCCATTTGCCCCCAGTCAGCCGACTTGAGCGACGAAGCCATCAATGCCTTTGCCGCACGACCTGCCATGTTGCGCAGCCTGGAACTGCAGCAGGTCGATATGAAGAGCTGGTCGCGCAGCGAATGGAGCCTGGCTACCAAAGCCATGAGTGCTGAAGACTTGCGCCTGGCGGCCGCTTTGGCCACTCGGGAAGGTTGGTATTATGAGGCCATTGTGGCCCTGGCGGGCGGCGGTGAGCTGCAGTGGTACGACTGGCGGTTTCCCATGGCCTACGCCAGCTTGGTCGAACCCCAGGCCAACAAGCGCAAGCTCGACCCGGCCTGGGTGATGGGCCTGATGCGCTCGGAAAGCGCGATGGCAGCAGATGCGGTTTCACCGGCAGATGCGCGTGGCCTGATGCAGGTCATGCCGACGACTGCCCGACAAATTGCCAAGCGCAATTCCTACAAATACAGTGGCACGGATCAGTTGATGCAAGCCGAAACCAACATCCTGTTTGGCACCACTTTCCTGCGCGAAATGATGGACAAATTCAATGACAACCCGGTGCTGGTTACCGGAGCCTACAACGCCGGTCCGGGCGCGGTGAATCGCTGGTTGCAAGCCCTGCCCGGTCAGGATGCGGCCGTCTGGGTCGAAGTGCTGCCCTATTATGAAACTCGTGACTACATTCCCCGCGTGTTGGCTTTCAGCACGATCTACAGCTATTTGCTGCGCCGCGGCGAGGCCAACCCAACGGTGCCGCGTATTTCCAGCCGCATGCAGCCACCGGATGCTGCACTTCCGCGCCTGGCCCCGTCAGCCGCTGCGACCATAGCCTGCCCCAATCCTGTGGCCAAACAAGCAAACGGTTCATAAGATGCGGATTGTATTAACTGGCGCAACTGGTTTTTTAGGCCGTCATTTACTGGCTGAACTGTCGGCCATGGGTCATGAATGCCGCGTGCTGACGAACCATGACAAGAACAAGTACAAGCACAAACTCGCGGATTTTCCGGGCGTAGAGTATCTAAAGGTGAACCTGCGTGTTGCGGCCGAGCTGGAAACCGCTTTGCAGGGTGCGGATGGCGTGATTAATCTGATCGGTATTCTGAATGAAAGGGGTTGGGGTGGGGCAGGCTTTCGAGCAGCACATGTTGCTCCGGTAAGAGCGCTGATAGCAGCCTGTGAGTTACTCGGTATCCGGCGCTTTATTCAAATCAGCGCTTTGAACGCCGGTCTGGGTAGCAGCCATTATTTGCTCAGCAAGGGTGAAGCAGAAGATCTGCTCAGGTCAGCTGGTGAAATCGATGAAACCATTTTGCGGCCTGCGGTGATTTTTGGTGCAGGAGATTCCTTTTTTAACCGCTTCGCGGGATTGCTGCGTTTCGTGCCCCTGCTGCCTCTGGCTTGCCCAAATGCCAGGATGCAACCGGTGTGGGTAGGTGACGTGGTTGCGGCAACCGCCTTGTGCCTGGATCACCGGGCTACCATAGGCAAAACCCTGGACCTGGTAGGGCCTGAGGTATTTACTCTGTTTCAGCTGGTTAACAAGACAGCCCGCTATAAGGGTTGGCAGCGCCGAGTAATCGCTTTGCCGAATTGGCTGTCTCGCTGCCAGGCTGCGCTGATGGACTTCGTGCCAGGCAAACCTTTTTCCAGTGACAACTACCGTTCCTTGCAGATTGACAGTGTCAGCCGACACAATGGATTATTGGATCTGGGCATCAAACCGAGAGGAATGGACGCCATCGTGCCTTTGTACCTGGCTCCCAAAACCAGCCAAACGAAAACTCCAGAAGAAAACCCCAAAGAAAAAGACTCTGACCAGCCAACATGATATTCAAGCCCTCCACCCAGCTTAAATACGAGTTTCGTTCGTGACCGCCAAAACCTATCTGGTGGGCGGAGCAGTACGCGATGGCCTGCTGGGTTTGAAGCCGCGCGAACGTGACTGGGTGGTGACCGGTGCAACCCCGGAAAGCCTGCAACAACAGGGCTTTCGCCAGGTTGGGGCATCGTTCCCGGTGTTTCTGCATCCGCAAACCCAGGAGGAATATGCGCTGGCGCGTACCGAGCGCAAGCAAGGTCATGGTTACCATGGCTTTACGGTGGATTTTCATCCGGGCGTTACGCTGGAGCAGGATCTGGAACGCCGCGACCTGACCATCAATGCGATCGCACAGGATGAGCAGGGGCAATTGATCGACCCATTCAATGGCCAGGCAGACATTGCAGCCCGTTTACTGCGCCATGTTTCCCCGGCTTTCGCCGAAGATCCGCTGCGGGTGTTGCGCGTGGCGCGCTTTGCTGCACGCTTTGCCGACCTGGGTTTCACCGTCCATCCCGAAACGCTGGCCTTAATGCAGCAAATGGTCCGTGATGGTGAAATTGATCACTTGGTGGCCGAGCGCAGTTTGGCCGAAATCGAAGACGGCCTGTCAGCCGCGCGGCCCAGCGTTTTCCTGCAAGTACTGCACGATTGCGGTGCTCTGGCCGTGTTGTTACCTGAAGTCGATGCCCTGTTCGGCATCCCCCAGGATGAACGCTATCACCCCGAAATCGATACCGCGCTGCACGTGCAAATGACGCTGGATTATGCCGCCAGCCAGCAATACCCAACGGAAGTCCGCTTTGCCTTGTTACTGCATGATCTGGGTAAAGCACTCACGCCAAAAGCGGACTGGCCCAGTCATCACCAGCACGAGACTCTGGGCTTGCCGCTGGTAAGCGAAGTTTGCCTGCGCTTGAAAGCGCCCACGGCCTGGCGGGAACTGGCAGAGCGGGTGTGTGAACTCCACTTGCGCTGCCACCGCGCTGAGGATATGGGGGCCAAAGCCTTGTTGAAATTTCTCGATGCGGCTGATTTATTACGCCGCCCTGAGCGCTTGCAGCCTTTGCTGCAGGCCTGTGAATCCGATTATCGAGGGCGCCTGGGCCTGGAACAGCGGCCATATCCGCAGGCGGGAATCATCGCTGCCGCCTTGTATGCGGCGCAGCAAGTGAAAACGGCAGACCTGCACACGGAAGGTATGAGCGGCCTGGAAATCGGCCACGCTTTGCACGCTGCCCGTATCCAGGCTATAGATCGCACGATAAGCTCAAAACTATAACCGATAGCTGAGATCACCCAGCGCAAACCCGCGCAATGCCTCATCCAGATCACGCTTCAAAGCCATCACCTGAAAGCGTTCGCCCATCATGCCGGGCAAGGTCAGTTGTTTGGCTTCGGCCTGCAGCGACAGGCCGTGGTCGGTGGCTGCATCCATTCGGCTGGTTAATAGCTGGTCCAGGCCGCAACCCAACAGGAACAGCGTCTGGCTGGTGTAACCGGACAACTCCAGCCCGCAAGCCTCGCCCGCTTCAGCCAATGCGGTGAAATCCACAAACGCGGAGATGTCTTGCAAGCCGGGCCAGAAAAACACCCCATCATGCGCGCGATGGCGGTAATTGCATATCAGGGTGCCGTCAGTACGCTCGGGCAAATAATATTCCCGGCGCGGGTAGCCGTAGTCAACAAACAATGCGACGCCCCGTTTGAGTTTGGCGCTCACAGTTGCCAGCCAACTGGCCAATTCCGGTTGGATTTCGGACTGGTACGGCCGGCTGCAGTCCAGTTGCAATTGTTCGACTTCGAAGGTCAGGTAATCAGGGGCTGAGCGATAAGCCCATTCAAAGAGTGGGTTTTCGTAACTGTCACCGTTTGCCAGTCTGACCCCCATCTGTTTGATTTCGCCTGAGCCCAATCGAAACCGTTCAACCGCCAGCGCATCAATCACTTCGTTGGCCAGCAGCACACCTTGCCAATCTTCCGTTGGTGGCTGATTCAGCCAATGCACCCGGTCCCGCCAATGCGGCACAGCGGCAGCCAGTTGCTGCTGCTGCACCGCGCGAAGATCGGCACTGCGCTCCAGAATAAAATAACGCTGTGGCGACCGTTCAGGGTCGATCTGTTGCAGTAAGTCAATCGCCATTCGGCCACTGCCGGCACCCAATTCGAGGATGTTATAGCGGCCCAGCTTCTGACCGATCTGCTCCACCTGTTTGGCCAGACATGCAGCAAACAGCGAACCCAATTCTGCTGCAGTCACAAAATCCCCTGCTGCGCCCAGCTTGTGCAAGCCGGCACTGTAATAGCCCAATCCAGGCTGATACAGAGCCATTTCCATAAAACGGCTGAACGGCATAAAGCCGCTTGTTGCCAGTTCTTCGCGAATACAGGCACACAATTGGCGGCTCAGTTCCTTGAGCTCTTCCGTGGGTTCGGGCAGGATGACTTTAGACATTGCGAACAAGTTTGTTGGAGCATCACTATGAAGTCCAGCCGTAAAACTGCCCTGGTCACCGGCAGTGCCGCGCGAATCGGTGCCTGTATCGTCGAAACCCTGCATGCGCGGGACTGCGATGTGTTGTTGCATTGCAATTCCAATGTTGCAGGCGCCGAGGCGCTGGCGAAACAACTGAATGCACGACGCGCTGACAGTGCTTTTGTAGTCAGTGCCGATATTTCTTCGGGCTCTGGCGTGGAAAAGTTAGTCGATACCTGTTTGCGACAATGGGACCGGCTCGACCTGTTGGTCAACAATGCCTCGCGTTTTTATCCCACCCCGGTGGCCGAAACCACCGCCTGGCAGTGGGATGACATCATCAACAGCAACTTGCGGGGGGCGTATTTCCTGAGCCAGGGATTATTGCCATCGCTGAGTGAAGCAGGTGGTTCCATCGTCAATATCCTCGACATCCATGCCAGCAAACCGATGAAGCAACATGCGGTTTATTCCATCGCCAAGGCCGGTTTGCAGATGATGACGCTTTCACTGGCACGCGAACTGGCGCCAAAAATCAGGGTAAATGGTGTGGCACCTGGAGCCATACTCTGGCCTGAAAACGAGGGTGATGATTCCACCCAGTCTGCCATTCTCAATCGCGTTGCATTGGAACGCTTGGGAGAACCTTCAGACATTGCGTCCGCAGTGGCCTATCTGGCCCTGGATGCGCCTTACGTGACCGGGCAGGTGTTGGCGGTAGATGGCGGTAGGTCTTTGAACATGTGAGCGGTTCGCTTCAAGCAGGAATTTCGTAAGCTGTCAGGCAGTTGCGTTCACCCTCAAAGCCATTCCATAACTCAGTCATGCTCACTCCCATCACCGGGTGAATCAAATCCGGTGCCAAATCTGCTAAAGGCTTCAGTACGTGAGCGAATCTCAAGATTTCACCGCGTGGCAGGCTGAGTTCGGGTAACCGCACATACAGATCGTCGTAAAGCAGAATGTCGATATCCAGGGTTCGATCGGAAAATTTCTCCACGTTGCGCAAGCGCCCATAGCGGTTTTCCAGCTCATTCAACCATTGTTTGAGTTGCAGCGGCTGCAGATCCGTTTGGATGCAGGCCACCAGATTAAGAAAATCATCTCCCTCAAAGCCCACCGCCCGTGACCGATAAACCGGCGATAGTGCAATTTCGCCAAAGTACTGCCGCAGCTCCGCCAAACCGGCCCGCACATGGCTGTCGGCATCGACATTGCTACCTATACCCAAATAGACCTTGGTCAAGAACTGCGCTCAATGATCACGCCCACGGCGCTGGAGCCACGTACCGCACCGGGTTTGCTCAGCTTCAGCTTCAACCAGTCAACGGGAAACTCGCTCAAAACGATGCTGGCGCAACGCTCTGCAAGGGTTTCAACCAATTGGAATTCGCTGGACTCGATAAATTTTATCAGTCGCTTGGCAACGGATTTGTAGTCCAGGGTATCGTCAATGGCATCGGTTTCCCCTGCCCGGCGAATATCAAAAGCCATTTCAAGATCTATGCTGACCACCTGCCTGATCTCCCGCTCCCAAGCATAAATACCGATCACGGTTTCTACGCGCAGGTCTTCGATAAATACGCGA